>CAUUGH010000008.1:0-52607 GCA_963544755.1 uncultured Selenomonas sp.
CGAGTTACCGATTATGAAGGAAACGATGTGTGGATTCGCTGCTGCGGCATCTTAAAGTGGGATGCTGCCCATGAAAAGCCCCTGTTTTTTTCAGGCAGCGTCACACGTTTGGCATTTGATTTCGTCGTTGATCCGGTAACGGGCTTTGCGCGTGAAAAAGGTGCAAAACTAAAGATAAAAGAGCTGCAAATAAGCAATCCTTCTCTTTCTATCATCGGCTTTCGCTTAAATAACTTCCGCGAAATAAACGAACTGCGCGGCAGAGGTCATTCTGATGCGCTCTTAAAAGACATCGCCGCCGGTCTTACAAGCCGCTTTCGCGATAGTCTTTGGATCTATCGTCTTGACGGGCTGCGTTTTCTTGCTATCTTGCTGCCGGGTATCACCGAAGAACCAAGGCATATTTTAGACTTCATCAGCCTTACTGTCAGAAATCTCTATGCCATCTATGGGCTTACTGTCCAAACACCGTCATCACTTGCCTTGATGGAAGATGTGCCGAGCGAAACGACAGGGGACGAGATCATCGCTAATATGCTAAGTCTTTTAGATCTCGCTAAAGAATCGCCAGAAGAGCCATACGTCTTATTTTCTCCGCAAAATCTCGAAACGCGCAAGAACCTCAGCCGTTTTATGCTCGCCATTAACGAAGATGTAGAGCATGGCTGTGAGCACTTCCGCACGGTCATACAACCGACTGTCGCCGCAGGCAGCTTCAAAATTGTCGGCGGTGAGCTGCTGTGCCGTTGGTCACACGATGGCACAAACATCTCGCCGGGTGTCTTTATCCCCATATTAGAGCGCAGCCAGCAAATACGCGCTGTCGGTCGTTGGATTTTTGAGCAGGCGGTCATTCATGCCAAGCGCATCCGCCGTATAGATCCACAATTTTATTTAAGTTTTAATGTCAGCTATTATCAGGTACTCGATCCGGAATTTTTGCCCTGTATGCGCCATGTGCTTGAACAACACAATATGGATGGCAATACACTCGTCGCCGAGCTTACCGAAACGAATTACAATGAAAGCCCGGCTACTTTGCAAACATTCATCGAAGCCTGTCGCAATCTTGGCATACGCCTGGCTCTTGACGACTTTGGTACAGGGTATTCTTCTTTAGAGCTGCTTTTAAAGCATCCATCCGACATTGTAAAGCTCGACCGCAGCCTAATGAAGGAAATGGCATACTCAAAAAACAGCAGCGACTTCATCTCTAGCATCGTCTATTCCTGCCATAAATTTGGCAAAAAAGTCTGCGTCGAAGGCGTAGAAACAGAGCAAGAGCTTCAGACTGTCCTAGAAGCAGGCTGCGACTATATACAGGGTTTCTATTTCCATAGACCGATGGAAATACCGGATTTTTTTGAGCTGTTAGAAAAAAAATCGTCTGCTTCATAAGAATTTTTTTGATAGATCTGGGACGTAAGATTATAAGTGTTTCCTTAAAATATTTGTGAAAAGATAAAAAGAAGTCTGCGCGAAAAATACGCAGACTTCTTTTTTATATCTCTTTCAGCTATAGCACTGCTTTTTCTTTGGTGGAGACGAGGAGAATCGAACTCCTGTCCGAAAGCATTGTTTCAAAGGCTTCTCCGAGCGCAGTCCGTGCTTTTCTTTAAGAATCAAAACGCCCACAGACAGGCTTTTCTCATCTGATTTCGCAAAATTTCCCCTACGAGTCTGCGAAAATAAACTCTCGGGTATCCCACAACTGACCTCTTAGCCGCTCGGGTGGGAGCCAAGCAGTAAGAGGCTGGCGTTAAGCCGCCAGAGCGTAGTCTTCGTTTGCTTTTATGTTTAATAAAAGTTTCACCTTACTAACGGGATGATGACCCCCCGGCTCGCTGCCCATGCACCATCTACCCCCGTCGAAACCATTACGTCCCCATCGGTATGTACACGAAGCATACACTAAAAAGGTTGTTTTACCTTTTTAGCTTGGATATGTATTATACAGCTTTTTGCAGTGTTTGGCAAGATTTTTTATCACATCGTCATGCTTGGATCAACGTCGATTATGACATCGGTTCTTTTATCAATTTGCTCGCTTTGCAAAAAATTTTTGGCACCGGCAAGATCTGCTGTCTTAATCAAAAGTACGAAGCGGTAGATGCCGCGTAGTCGAGCGATCAAGGCTGGCGCAGGGCCTATTACTTGCTGTTCTTTTTTACCGCCAAAGGCTTTTAGAAATTTTTTCTGTATGAGATATGCTTCTTGGCGTGCCGTTTTTTCATTTTCATGCTGTATGATGAGTTTGATAAGACGGCTAAAGGGCGGATAAAAGAGCTGCTCTCGTATGGCGATTTCTTGCCGATAAAACGCTTCGTAATTTTGCCTTTTTGCCGCCTGCACAGCGTAATGCTCAGGATTGTAACTTTGCACGATGACTTTTCCCGGCACGTCGCCTCTACCTGCGCGTCCTGCCGTCTGCGTGATGAGCATGAAGCAGCGTTCTGCTGCGCGAAAGTCGGGGATGTTAAGACCGGCATCGGCACTTAAAATGCCGACGGCTGTGATGCTTGGGATGTCGTGTCCTTTAGCAACCATTTGCGTACCTAGCAAAATGTCATATTTTTTTTCGCGAAATGCCGTTAGTATTTCTTGATGTGCGAATTTTCTCCCGGTCGTATCTTTATCCATACGCACAATGCGTGCCGCAGGCAGAAGCATTTTTAGTTCCGCTTCAAGTTTTTCCGTACCCGATCCAAAGTATTTGATGTAGGAGCTGTCACATTTTGGACATAAAAGCGGTACCGGCTGCTCGATGTCACAGTGATGGCACAAGAGTCTGCCGCTTTGATGATAGACGAGCGGCAAAGAGCAAGCAGGGCATTTAATGACAGCGCCACAGGCGCGGCACATGACGAAGGTTGAAAAGCCGCGGCGGTTCAGCATGATGATCAGCTGCTCTTTTTTCGCTATGGTTTCTTCGATGAGCCGGCGCAAGCGTGTGGATATGATCTTGCGGTTGCCGCGCTGAAGCTCTTTTCGCATATCGACACATTCGATGCACGGCAAGGGCTTTTTGCCTATGCGCTTTGGCATCGCAAGAAGGGTAAGTTCGCCGGAGCGTGCGCGGTATGCCGTTTCTAAAGATGGCGTCGCGCTGCCTAAAAGCAAGACTGCACGATGAATTTTCGCCATTACTTCAGCTATTAGCCGCGCATGATAGCGCGGTGCTTCGTCCTGCTTGTAAGACATATCCTGCTCTTCGTCAATGATGATAAGCCCGACGTTTTCTATGGGGGTAAAGAGCGCCGAGCGTGCGCCGATAACGATGCCCGCTTCGCCTCGCCGCACGCGAAAGATCGCGTCATTTCTTTCTGCCAAAGAAAGGCGGCTGTGCATGACAACGATGTCTTGGGGAAAAGCTCCTTTGAAAGCGCAGACAATTTGACTTGTTAAAGCGATTTCCGGCACAAGTACAATGACTCTTTGCCCTTCTTTTCGTGCTATAGCCGCCGTGGTGATGTAAACTTGCGTTTTGCCGCTGCCTGTTACGCCTTGCAGCAAGAAACCGTGATACTCACCGCGCTCAATGTAGGTACGCATTGCCAAAACAGATGCCTGCTGCTCTTTTGTCAAGGCTGCATCGGCAAATACCCCTGCCATGGTGACGTAGCTATCACGCAAAATGCGCCGCTTATCACATTTTACATCGCCTGTTTCTAATACGCTACGAAGAACGCTCGGAGAAAAACCGGCTTTACGCAAAGATGTGACCGACTGAGCGCCTTCGGCAAAAAGCAGTTCTATCAGTCGTTTTTGTGCGTGTCGTCTTTTATAGCGTGCGAGCATTTTTTCATCGACTAGACGTGCAAGTGATAGGATGGATTCATATTGCGCCTTATCACGCTTTTTTGCTCGATACAGCTTTTGCAGCAATTTTTGCTGCAAAAGCTTTTCCAAAAGTGGCGAGATTTCTTCAGCATCTAGCGAAAGCGTTTTGCAAAGCTCCAAAAGTGTCATAGCATCTTTTTCCTGTAGTTTTTCAATTATCTGCCGTGCTGTGCCTGTCAAAGCTGCCGCTAGTGCCCCCTTTGCCGGCGCGTATGCAGCTTCTATCTTTAAGCCGCTTTTTCCCGGCATAAAAAGTCGCATCGCCTCGGCAGGCGAGCATAGGTAAAGGTCTTTAATAGCGCGTGCTATTTCCAGCATTTCTTTCGTAAACCATGCTTCTTCGTCTACCGCACCGATGATCTCTTTTAGCGCGTAGCCTTGCATTTTTTTGCCGGTATCAAAGACAGCGATGACAAAGCCTTCAACGCGCCGCCCCCCGAACGGTACGAGTACTCGCCAGCCTGTACGAATAAAGGATAAAGTATCGGGTATGACATAGCTGTACGCTTTTGCTATACTTTTTACGGGGATATTGACAAAAACTTCTGCCAGTCGCATATTTTAGCCTCCAAACAAAAAGGCTCCCGACGCAAATTTTTCGCGCCGAAAGCCTTGTAGCCGATTGCTTTTGCAAAATCGCTGTGAAAAAACGATACTGCTGCTTTTTCAATCCAAGATGAATATCTCGACCGTCTTGCTGCCGAACTGAATCGCTTCTTCTGCCGTATCAAAAGCGATGTCAATCGTATGTCCGCAAATTGCAGAGCCAACATCTTCGGCAACCGCTTCCCCATAGCCGGGGATGAATACTCGCGTTCCCATCGGTATGATTGCAGGATCTACAGCAATCACGCCTCGACGCACCAAAGTGCCGCTTGCCGTGTGATTAGAAAGCCCCGGATCAAAGCGGCTGTATGCTGTCGCCGCGACGACTAACGAGCGTCTTGCTCCTCGATTAGGGAAAATTTCCAGCATCGGCGGCTCTTCACCGCCTGTTAGTGCCTGATATGTCATACGTCCGCAGATACCGTCAGGATCTAAACCATTTTCTTGCTGAAATTTCGTTATTGCCGCCGTCGTTTTCTTGCCGCATACGCCATCGGCTTCACCTTCTGCAAGATAGCCATGTGAAATCAATAGCTTCTGCACCGTACGCACATGATCGCCACGCATACCTTCTTTAACAAGAAAGCTACTCGCAAATGCCGCACTGCTTAATAGCAAACAGAACAGACAAAGAACAGACGAAAGAATCATCTTTTTTCGCATAGACATCACCTCACAGAAAAATAAACCTCCCCACAAGTACTATTATAGCAAATAAAAAGACCTTAGTCAAAATTCCTCTTTAGCTTTGCCTAATCTTTCTTACTATTCGCTTTTTGTGCTGCAATTTCTGCCAAAAAGCGTTGTTCTTCTATTGTCAAGTGTGTCTTTGCCAAAAGATCCGGACGTTTTTCGTGCGTGATGCGAAGCGATTGTTTGCGCCGCCAGTCGCGTATTTTGGCATGATCGCCTGATAAGAGGACAGCCGGCACCTTTAGCCCTTCAAAATTTTGAGGTCTTGTGTATTGTGGGAAAGCTAAAGAGGCTTCGTAAAATGAATCGCTAACAGCCGACTCATCTGATCCTAAAACGCCAGGGATCATACGCGCTACAGCATCAACGACGATCATCGCCGGCAGCTCACCGCCTGTCAGTACAAAGTCGCCGATAGAAATTGCCTCGTCTGCCAGATGTGTATGGATGCGTGCATCAAAACCCTCGTAATGACCGCAAAGAAAGATCAGCTGCTCATTTTCTGCTAATTCCTTCGCTTTTTCTTGTGTAAATGTTTTGCCGCTTGGACAAAAAAGCACGATGCGCCGCTTTTTAGCTCTACTTTCTGCAACAAGTGAGCGCACGGCGCGAAACACAGGCTCCGGCTTTAAGACCATGCCGCTGCCGCCGCCAAATGGCGTATCGTCTACTTGTCGATGCTTGTCTAAGGCAAATTCTCTTAGTTGTATTAAACGTATATCTAAAAGCCCCTTTTTAGCGGCACGCTTTATGATGCTCTCGCCAAATACCGCCGCAAACATCGCCGGAAAAAGCGTTACAATATCAATTTGCACAGCTGTTCAACTCTTTCGGTAAAATAACGCGCAAAAAACCTGCGTCGATGTTTATTTCACGCACGACTTTTTTTAAAGCAGGTATGAGCAGCTCCGTGCCGTCTGGCTTTTTTACGATATAAACATCGTTGCTGCCCGTCTTTAAGACGTGGCTTACTTTACCAAGTGTTTCGCCCATCATATCTAGCACTAAAAGTCCGATGATGTCAAAGGTATAAAATTCGCCTGCAGCAAGTGGGGCTGCATCTTCTCGCCGAACGCACAAAAGTTCTCCCGTAAGCTTTGCTGCCATCTCACGCGAACAACATTCTACAAGCGTCAGCAGCACAAATTGCCGCAGATAGCGGACGCGCTCAACATGAAACAGCTCATCGCCGATCCAAACTTTGTGCAAGGACTCAAACCGCTCGGGAAAATCCGTCAGCGAAATTACGCGCAGTTCTCCTTTTAGTCCGTGCGGCGCCCCGGCTTTACCTATAACTATGCGCCCTTTAGCCACGGATCGACACGACGATGTCGTCTTCTACTAAAACTTCGACATTCATCAACTCGCGCATATTCGAGCCAACTTTAAGCTCTGCGGTGCGCTCTAGCGTACCTTGTACGATTTCAGCGCCGATTGAAAGTTTCTTTGTCTCTTCAAGTTTGGCTTCTGCCTGCTCTTTAAAGTCAAGACGCTTTTGCCGCTCGATGGCAAAATGCTGCCTTGCCGCCTGTGCACGTTGGATGTCTTGCTGTGCTGCTTCTGAAACAATGCGCTTTTCCTGTATGCTCATCTGCTGCATCTCAAGATCTACTTTTTGCAGACTATCCTCTAATTCGTCGATGATGCGCTTTTTGAGTTTTTCCGTCAGCTTCGCTTTGACCGTACACGGAACTTTTACTTTAATACTGTCCATGCTTTTTCCTCCTAAAAAATAGCGGCAAGAACCCCCGAAGGGACTACCGCCGCCAACATTAATCAGTTGATGTCAACCTTGATTTTTTTATTCTTGACAATACCGGCAGCCTTGGCAACCGTGCGGATAGCTTTAGCGATTCTGCCCTGCTTGCCGATCACTTTTCCCATATCCTCCGAAGCTACATGAAGCTCGATCAATGTTATATAGTCTTCTTGCCTTTCATCAACAACGACATACTCCGGATGATCGACCAATGCCTTAGCAATGATTTCAACGACTTCCTTCATGCTAATGCCTCATTTCTCAAGAAAAGCTGCAATCTTTCTTAGAGTGGGTTTTTTTGCCCAATCATTTTTTTGCACGCTTTTTTTCATCGAACTTTGCCATGATGCCATTCTTACGAAACAGCGAGCGAACGGTGTCCGTCGGCTGTGCGCCATTACACATCCAGTCGATTGCCCTTTCTTCATCAACATGAATGACGGCAGGCTCCTTCGTAGAGTCATAGTTGCCAATAATCTCAATGAAGCGACCGTCGCGCGGCGAACGCGAATCTGCCACGACGATGCGATAAAAAGGGTTCTTTTTCGCTCCCATGCGAGTCAAACGAATCTTTACTGCCATATTCTCACCTCCTTACCGGAAAATCAACTTTTAGGAAAAAACGGCAGTTTCATGCTGCCAAGCCCGGAAAAGCCCTTGCCTTTCTTGCCTTTTTGCATCTTTTTTACCTGTTTCATCATCTTTTTCATCTCGTTAAACTGCTTTAAGAGTTTGTTTACATCTTGCACGCGTGTACCGCTGCCAAGTGCGATGCGCTTGCGGCGGCTGCCATTGATGATGGAGGTGTCTAAACGCTCTTTTGGCGTCATGGATTTAATGATCGCTTCGATGCGTCGCACCTCCTTGCCGTTTAAGTCAATATCTTGCCCTTCTAGCTGCTTTTTAATAGCGCCCATGCCCGGGATCATGCCGAGGATTTGCTCAAAAGAGCCGAGTTTTCTGACCTTTTGCATCTGTGCTAGGAAATCATCAAGTGTAAAGTCTGCTTTTTGCAGCTTTTTTTCCATCTTCTTCGCTTCTTGTGCGTCGAAGGTTTCTTGCACTTTTTCAATAAGTGAAAGTACATCACCCATGCCAAGGATACGCGATGCCATGCGGTCAGGATGAAATGGCTCTAAGGCGTCTAATTTTTCGCCCATACCGACAAATTTGATCGGACAGCCCGTTACAGCTTTAACAGAAAGCGCCGCACCGCCGCGAGCATCGCCGTCGAGCTTTGTCAAGATAACGCCGTCAAGCCCTAGCCCTTGATGAAAACTCGCCGCTGCGTTTACAGCGTCTTGACCAGTCATCGCATCAACGACAAGCAAGATCTCATGCGGCTTTACCTCTTCTTTAATGTCCTTTAATTCTCGCATTAGATCTTCGTCGATGTGCAAACGTCCTGCCGTATCTATGATCAAAACATCGTTTAGATGCGAACGTGCATAAGCAAGCGAACTTTTCGCAATCATAACGGCATCTGTACCTTGCGCCATGGAAAAAACAGGTATGCCAAGCTGCGCGCCTAAGACTTCCAACTGCTTGACGGCGGCAGGGCGATAGATGTCTGCGCCAACAAGCAGCGGCTTTTTACCCTGCTTTTTTAGAAAAAGCCCGAGCTTTCCCACCACCGTCGTCTTACCGGCACCTTGAAGCCCTGCCATCAAAATGATCGTCGGCGGCTCTGATGAAATATTAAGACGGCTATTTGTACCGCCCATCAGCTCGGTAAGCTCTTCATCGACGATCTTAATGACGACCTGCGCCGGTGTCAACGTATCTAAGACAGCCCTGCCAACAGCACGCTCTTTTATGCGTTTGATAAAGTCTTTAACGACCTTGAAATTGACATCGGCTTCTAAAAGTGCCATACGCACATCGCGCATCGCATCGTTTACGTCATCTTCTGTCAGCTTGCCATGCCCACGCAGCTTCTTAAACGTCTGCTGCAAACGATCTGCCAAGCTCTCAAATATCATGCTCTACCTCCAATCGCGCCCTAAAAGCCGCGACATACGCTTTAAGATAGCATCAACAGCGACGCTGTTTTCTTTTGTACGCAATGCTTTGATCGCTTCTTCGATAGCTATAAGTTCTTCGTATTCTTCGCTAAGTCGCCTCAAAAGACCGAGCTTTTTTTCATAGCCCTCGAGCGTCTTTATAGAACGATGAATCATATCATATGCCGCCTGTCTTGACATACCAACCACTTCGCCGACTTCTGAGAGGGAAAAATCATCAAAAAGATGCAGCTTTAGACAGCGGCGCTGCTTTTCTTTTAGCAACATAGCGTACATATCAAACAATTTTGTCAGATAAAAGAGCTTTTCAAGCATCTTTTTCCACTTCACTTTCAGAAAATATCCTGACTTTGCCATTATATGAAAAGCAACTTGACCTGTCAAGTTTTTTTCTTGGCAGCAAGTATAGATCTTTACTTTTTGGGCAAAAATAAGCGTTTGCCGCCATACACTAATTTCCATGTTGCTCTATCAGAAAAATGGTGTTATAGTTTAAGGAAACACTGATAAATTCAGCACCGCCATCTTAGAGCATCTTTTTTGCTCGCTTTTTGTCGGCAAATCCTCAAGAGAGCACCACTTTGCATCCAGTTTACCTCCTCAAGAGGACTAAAAAATCTGTGCCAATCTACAGGTCTATTTTATCAGTGATTCCTTAATAGGAGATAGATAGAATTTATATTCTGGGAGGACGCAGATGTTTAATTTCAAGAACAAGGATTCGGAGTTTTTCGATTTGTTCCTCGAAAGTGCCCAGTATTTCCATAAATGTGCTGTAATGATGGACGAGGTAATGCAAGATTACAGCAAAGCAGAAGCAAAGATGCGAGAGGTCATAGATCTTGAGCATGAGGCTGATGCGGTAAACGATAAGATCATCGACAAACTAAATCAGACGTTTATCACGCCGATTGATCGCGAAGATATTTACGCGCTTGCTAACGGTCTTGATGATGGCGTAGATTTCTTGCAAGGAACGCTACAGCGCGTCGTTATGTATCGCATCGGCGGTTTTAGAGAAGGTGCGCTTTCTTTGACTAAGCTCCTCATCGAATCTACCGAAGAGATGATGAAAGCCTTCAAACTCTTGAAAAATGTAAAAAAGAATCAGACAGAGATCTTAAAGTGTACGCATCGCATCAGCAGTTTAGAAAGTGAAGGTGATCGCGTCTATAGAAATGAAGTTGCAGGTCTTTTTGAAAATGTCAAAGATCCTATAGAGCTTATCAAGTGGAAAGATGTCTTAGAGTACTTAGAGGACACGCTTGACCATTGCGAAAATATTGCCGACATGGTGCGTGGTGTGGTAATGAAATATGCCTGAACTGCAATTTCTCATCTTGACAGTTATCGTACTTGCCTTGGCATTTGACTTTATAAATGGCTTTCACGATACGGCAAACGCTATCGCTACAGCCGTTTCAACGCGTGCTATAAAGCCGGCGTATGCCATCATCATGGCGGCTTTATTAAACTTTCTCGGTGCTATGTACAGCACAGGTGTTGCTAAGACGATCGGCAGCGACATCGTAGCGAGTGCGGCAATGGTTGACGAACGCATCATCATCGCAGCGCTTATCGGCTCAATTATATGGAATCTTTTTACTTGGTATGTGGCTATGCCAAGTAGCTCTTCACACGCGCTCGTCGGCGGCATCATCGGTGCGGTGCTTGTTTCTACCGGTGCTGATGGTTTAAGTTTTGCAGGCATTGGCAAAATTGTCTTATCGCTCATCGCCTCGCCGCTTCTTGCCATTTTTTCAGGCTTTCTTGTAATGACAATGCTCTTTTTGATTTTTGGTCGCTTTGCACCTTCGGCACTTAACGGACGCTTCAAAAAGATGCAGATCCTTTCAGCAGCGGCGATGGCATTTTCCCACGGCTCTAACGACGCACAAAAATCCATGGGCATCATCACCTTAGCACTTCTTTCGGGCGGCTACATCTCAAATTTTGATGTACCTGATTATGTGAAATTTCTGTGTGCGGCGGCGATGGCGTGCGGCACGGCGCTGGGCGGCTGGCGCATCATCCGCACGATCGGCGCTAAGATCTTCAAGCTAGAGCCGATCAGCGGCTTTGCAGCCGATCTAAATTCTTCCTTGGTAATTTTTTCAGCGACGCTTTTGCATCTGCCCGTCAGCACGACACACGTCGTATCAGGCTCTATAATGGGCGTTGGCACAGCAAAGCGTATTCGTGCCGTGCGCTGGGGAGTCGCGCAGCAAATGCTTGCGGCATGGGTGCTGACGATTCCGTGTACAGCAGTCATGGGTGCGCTTGCCTATCAGATCGTACTTTGGATTTTTAAGTAAACACTAATAAATAGTATATAGACGGTGCTGAATGGATTTTTACTGCAAGAAGTTTTCATTAGTCAATCCATGGCTGAAAATGGACGCTTGCTGCGTGCTTTTCAGCCATTTTCTATAGCTTTACCGGGAGGAAAAATTATGCGTTGGGAAAAAAAAGAAGGGCAAGAGATTTCCGCCGATACTATGCTGCTAACTCTTTCGCAAGAGATGCAGCAAGAAGGTGCGCCGCTCATCGTGGCAGGTCTTATAGACAATGTATTGCGCGATCTGCAATCGCCTGTAGGAAAATTTCATACGATCGAATTTATTGATACGGCAAGTGAGTTTGGACGGCGTATCTATCGCCGCTCCGTCGTCTTTTTACTCATCATGGCAACTAAAGAGTTATACAAAAAAGCTAAGGTAATCGTGCAGTTTACAGCGCACAAAGGGCTTTACTGTGCAATACAGACACAAGCTGCTCTGACAAAAAGCATGGTGGAGAAAATAGAGCAAAAGATGCGTGAGATCGTCGCGGAAAATCGCCCGATCATCAAAAAGCGCCTACAGCGTGAAGAAGTCGTGCGCCTTTTCAAAAAATCAGAGCAAATTGAAAAGGCAAATCTTGTTATGTCTTTAGAATCTGATATGGCAAGTCTATACTATTGCGGCGAGTTTTATGATTATCTCTTTGGTCCTATGGTAGCATCTACAGCTGTTTTGGATAAATTTGCCCTTGATACCATGCCGGGCGGCGTGCTTTTAAGAACGCCCAATAAAGATGCGCCGCAAATAGTACCTGCTTTTCGCGCACAGCCGAAATTTGGCAGTATCCTCATGGAGGCAGAGCGTTGGGCGACGGTTCTTAGATGCGACTATGTACCGGATCTTAACCGCTACATTAGACGCGGCGAAATTGCCGACATCATTCATGTATCTGAAGCACTGCATGAAAAGAAAATCGCCGAGATCGCCGACCACATCGCCGCTAATATCAAAGCGCTGCGTCTTATCTTAATCGCAGGCCCTTCATCTTCCGGCAAAACATCATTTGCACAACGTCTTCGCATACAACTTCGCGTCAACGGTATTGAACCTGTTTCTATCTCGCTTGATGACTACTTTCGCAACTGGGAAGACACTCCGCGCACGCCGACAGGAGCGTATGATTTTGAAAGCCTTGCCGCACTGGATGTTCAGCTTTTCAACGAGCATCTTGTAAAACTCTTAGAAGGCGACGAGGTCATTTTGCCGCATTATAATTTTCTTACAGGTAAGCGCGAAGAAGGCACGGAGCATCTTTTTATAACACCTAAAACGCCTTTAATCATCGAGGGGATTCATGGGCTAAATGAGATCTTAACTGCATCTGTACCGCGCAGCAAGAAATATAAGATCTACATCAGCGCCTTGACGCAGCTTAACATCGACGCACATAACCGCATCCCAACAACAGATGCACGCCTTTTGCGCCGCATGGTGCGCGACTATCAATTCCGTGGGGCGTACGCCTTAAAAACATTGCGCCAGTGGCCGGATGTCCGTGCAGGAGAAGAAAAAAATATCTTTCCTTTCCAAGAAGAAGCCGACGCTATGTTTAATTCAGCACTGATTTATGAACTTGCCGTCTTAAAACGCTATGCTGTGCCGCTTCTGGAAATGGTGCCGCGCGATGTGCCGGAGTTTACAAAAGCTAATTGTCTTTTGGATTTTTGCCGCTGCTTTTCTAACATCACGGAAGAATACGACATCCCTAACAACTCGCTCCTGCGCGAGTTTATCGGCAAATCAATCTTCTTTAAATGAGTCTATAGCTGTTGTTTTATAGGTAAAATGGCAAACAAAAAAACCACGCTTTCGCGTGGTTTTTTGTTGTCGCAAGAAAAGTAAAATTTAGGAAAACACTGATAAAGTGAAGTCGCCTGAATTTATGCAAAGGCACTGTATTTATCGACGACAAACCGAAAGCGCAGCGGTGCCACGTCCCCGATTTGTCGTCGATAAGAAAACAGCCTAAATGCGTGAAGGTAGATGGCTTAATTTATCGGCAGTTCCTTAGCCTTTGCTTGACATATCGTAAGCTTCCATCGGCTTATAGTGCTTCTTAAAGAACTCTTCTGCGACCTGTGGGAAGAGTGCATAAGACAAAACATCCTCTTCCGTCGGGTTCAAAAAGCCCTTTTCTTTCATTTCCTTTTCAAAGTCTGCAAGCTTAGGTGCCTTGGCATCTTCTGCAACAATATCGTCGATGATCTCACTTTCGGGGATGCCAAGCGTTTTCGTGAGGTAGTCGCGCTTTACTTCTACCGGCGGTTTGCCAAACTTGCCGCGCGCTAGATCCTTAAATTCTTTCGGAACGATCTTGTAACGCTCACCCGTCATGACGTTAAATGTAGCCATCGTGCCGACAATCTGGCTAGACGGCGTAACGAGCGGTGGGAAGCCAACATCTTCGCGCACACGCGGCATCTCGTCTAGGAGATCTTGGAACTTATCTTCCATACCCTGCTCTTTTAGTTGGTTCGCCAGATTAGAAAGCATTCCGCCTGGGATCTGGAAGTCGATGACATTCGGGTTGACATCAAAGTAACCCTTGAGATTAAACTCTTTGATAAGCTCCTGCTTGACCTTTAAGAAGTGCTTGGCGATCGGCGTCATGGCATGACGATCAAGCTCAGTATCAAACGGTGTGCCTTCAAGTGCAGCCACCATCGTTTCCGTACAAGGCTGCGAGGTATCAAGAGCAAACGGTGAAAGCGCACAGTCAACGACATCGACGCCGGCTTCAATCGCTTTCATGTACGTCATGCTGCCAAAACCTGACGTGTAATGCGTGTGGAGCTGAATGGGGATGTCTAGCTTCGCCTTGAGCTTTTTCACGAGATCTTCGGCAACATACGGCTTTAAAAGACCGGACATATCCTTGATGCAAACGGAGTGGCAGCCCATCTCCTGCAATTTTTCGGAAAGCTCAACAAAAACTTCATTCGTGTGGTAAGGGCTGAGTGTGTAGACAAGGCAGCCTTGCACATGAGGCTTTTCCTTGCAAGCTAAAGCGGCACTTATCGCTGTCTTTAGGTTTCTAACATCGTTTAGCGCGTCGAAGATGCGAAAAACACCCATGCCATGCTCGGATGCCTTTTCAACGAATTTTTTTACAACATCGTCAGAATAGTGATTGTAGCCCAAGAGGTTTTGACCGCGCAGCAGCATCTGAATAGGCGTTTTAAGACGAGCCTTGAGCTTATCGAGTCTTTCCCACGGATCTTCATCTAAGAAGCGAAGGCAGGTATCAAAGGTCGCTCCGCCCCAAGCCTCCAGCGAATTGTAGCCAATCTTGTCAAGCGCAGCGAGCATCGGCTCCATCTGCGCATAGCGCATACGCGTCGCACACAGAGACTGATGACCGTCGCGAAGTACAGTTTCTGTGATCTTTACCTTTTTTGCCATAAAAAAACACACTCCTTCGGGTTATACTACCATAAACATGATGTATTTGCTTTACTACAAGTATAGGTATTATTTTTGATATTGTCAATGAAAAGTTACGATTTTTACAGGTTTTTTCCAACACACAAAAAACTCTGCCAACAAAGGACAAGAGCGACTGCAAAGAGCCGTTCTTGTCCTTTAATTTGTTTTTATCTCAGTCAAAACACGCTTTTTTTATCAGCCCTTGAAATACGTCAATAATTTTCTTTGTGATCTCACCTGGAGCGCCGCTACCGATAGTTTTGCCGCCGATCTTTACGACGGGCGTGACTTCTAGGCTCGTGCTTGTTTCAAACGCTTCGTCAGCCTTTTGTGCAAATTCCGGCGTAAAGGCCTTTTCGACGATGCTAAGGCCGAGTGCTTTAGCACATTCTTCTATGACGATGGCGCGTGTAACACCCGGCAGCACAAGATTATCTAGTGGATGCGTCCAAAGAACGCCGTCTTTTACAAGGAAAAATGTGCTGCTTGCACCTTCAGTGACAAGCCCTGTATCTTTTCGATAAAGCAGCGCTTCTTCAGCGCCTTCGGCTTTCGCCTTTTCTTTAGCAAATACAGCGCCGATGAGATTTAGCGATTTGATGTCGCAGCGCAGCCAACGAATATCTTCTGCTAAGGCAAGCGAGATGCCCTTTGCCTGTTGACTGCGATTTGGCGTGCTTTCGCGAATAGTCATAGATAGGTTTGGTACAGCGCGTTCTGGAAATGTAAAAGCGCGCGCTGCCGTACCGCGTGTCACTTGAAAATAAACGGCACCGTTTTTTATGCCGCTTTTTTCGATGAGATCATTATGAATGGCGATTATTTCTTCATCCATATAAGTTATGGGAATGTGCATCTCTCGCATGGAGCGGCGAAAACGCACTAAGTGACGATCAAAAGCGAACAGTTTGCCATTGTAGACGTGCGTGACTTCGTAAATACCGTCGCCAAACTGATAGCCGCGATCTTCAATGTCAACTTGCGCCTTACCCGGCACATAGAAATGATCGTTAAAAAAGCTGAGTTCTTTCAAGAAAATGACCTCCTTAGTTTCTTAATTTCTTGCGATGGCATCTAAAAACACTTTTTTCATTATAGCGTAAAGCACAGTAAAAAACAATTTGTAAGATGCTCCCTCTTGGATTTTTGACATCGGACTGTTATAATGAAAAAATATAAAATGAACGAGGCAGCGCATGACTTGCTGCCGGAAAGAATGAGGGATTTACAAATGAAAATCGTGGTGACAATCGTCGGTAAAGACAGCGTAGGCATCATCGCGGCAGTAAGTACTCTTTTAGCAAATAACGATGTCAATATCTTGAGTATCAATCAAAACATCATGGACGGCTTTTTTAACATGGTCATGATCGCCGATATGACGAGCAGCAAAATAGAGCTTGCCGATGTGCGAAAGCTCTTAGAGGAAAAGGGCGCATCGCTAGGTGTTGAAATAAAGACGCAGCATGAAGATATTTTTAACGCGATGCACAAAATTTAATTTCTAACAAACGCTGCAGGAGGTCATTTTGTGATTACCATTGACGATATATTAGAAACCAATCGCATGATCACGGAAAATAAACTCGACGTGCGTACGATCACGATGGGCATTTCACTTCGCGATTGCACACATCCAAATATCGAGCAATTTTGCCGCAATGTCTACGACAAGATCACAAAGTCAGCGGAATTTCTCGTACAAACGGGAAAAGACATCGAGGCAGAGTACGGCATCCCCATCATCAACAAGCGCGTGTCTGTTACGCCGATCGCCATTGCAGCAGATGCCTGCAATACAGACTCTTTTGTACCCATAGCTAAGGCGCTTGATCGCGGCGCAAAAGAAATCGGCATAGACTTCATCGGCGGCTTTTCTGCTCTCGTTGAAAAGGGCTATACGAGAGGCGATAAAGTCCTTATTTCGTCCATACCGCAAGCTCTTGCATCTACTGATATTGTATGTTCTTCGGTAAATCTCGGCTCGACAAAAGCAGGCATCAATATGGACTGTGTGCGCGAGATGGGAGATGTCATAAAGCGCACGGCAGAATTAACGCGCGATCAAGCAGCCATTGGCTGCGCTAAACTTGTCGTATTTTGTAACGCGCCCGGGGATAATCCATTCATGGCCGGCGCCTTTCATGGTGTTTCTGAAGCTGATAAAGTCATCAGTGTTGGCGTAAGTGGTCCAGGCGTCGTCAAACGCGCCTTAGAAGACATCAAGGGCGCGGATTTTTCTGAAGTGGCGGAAACGATAAAGCGCACGGCGTTTAAGATAACGCGTGTCGGTCAGCTTGTAGCCTGCGAGGCAGCAAAGCGGCTTGGCGTACCTTTTGGCATCATAGATCTTTCACTTGCGCCAACATCGGCGGTTGGCGATAGCGTAGCGCGGATTTTAGAAGAAATGGGGCTAGAAAGCTGTGGCGCAGCCGGCACGACAGCAGCTCTTGCACTACTAAACGATGCAGTAAAAAAAGGCGGTCTTATGGCATCATCTCATGTGGGCGGTCTTTCCGGTGCATTTATTCCCGTAAGTGAAGATGCCGGCATGATCACCGCTGTCGCACGCGGCAGCCTTTCGCTAGAAAAGCTTGAAGCTATGACGTGCGTCTGCTCCGTCGGTCTTGATATGGTAGCTGTTGCAGGTGATACGCCAGCTTCTACGATCGCAGGCATCATAGCAGATGAAGCAGCAATCGGCATGATAAACAACAAGACGACGGCGGTTCGCATCATCCCTGTGCCAGGCAAGAAGGTCGGTGAAGAAGTGGTGTGGGGCGGTCTTTTAGGGCGCTCTCCGATCATGGAAGTAAAAGATACTTTTAGCTCCGAAGCGTTCATCGCGCGCGGTGGGCGTATCCCGGCGCCCATACGCAGTTTGACAAACTAAGACTTTTATGCGTATTACAAAAAACATCCGCCAAAAGCAGCTAGAAATCCTCGAAGAAACCTATCGCGGCGCAAAGCCGGAGCTTCAATTCAAAACACCCTTTGAGCTTTTAATCGCGGTCATATTGTCAGCACAATGCACAGATAAACGCGTAAACATCACTACGGCACGCCTCTTTCAAAAGGCGGCTACGCCAGCTGCCATTGTTTCTTTGGGGCTTTTAGCCTTAGAAGAAGAAATTAAAGACTGCGGGCTTTTCAAAAACAAAGCAAAAAATATCTTAAAGACATCCAGCATACTCGTCGAAGAATTTGGCGGCGAGGTGCCGTCAGATTATGATACCCTCTTAAAACTGCCGGGTGTCGGCAGAAAAACGGCAAATGTCGTCACAAGCGTCGCCTTCGGTAGAGATGCCATCGCCGTCGATACACACGTCTTTCGTGTCGCAAACCGCCTAAGACTGGCTAAAGGAAAAACCCCTCTGGCTGTAGAAAAGGGCTTGATGAAAAACATCCCACGCGAAAAATGGAGCAGCGCACACCATTGGCTCATCTATCACGGCAGACGCGTATGCAAGGCAAACCGTCCGCTTTGCAGCGCGTGTCCGCTCGCCGGCGTCTGTCCTAGCTATGTGTAAACTTTAAGCCATCGCATAAAGCGATAGAGTTACTTTTTCGTCCGATTCTGCGGTGCTATCATCAAAAAGGCACGCTATACATATGTCCGCACGCCTTACATGAAACCTTGCCATGAAACTTTGCCCCTTTAGCTTTACTTCTTGGGGCTTTAGAGCAAAAAAAGCCGCGAGCTGTTACAAAAGGAGCTAAAGCGTTGATTTTGCAGGAGATTATGATATGATCATCGTAATGAGTACAACATCGACAAAGGAAAATCTCAAGAAAGTGCAGCAAAAAATCACGCAGACAGGTCTTAACTATCGCCTTTTGACAGGAAATGAACGCACGATCCTAGGCGTTTTTGGCGATAAAAAAATAATTGCCAAGCTACAGATGAACTCTCTTGCCGGGGTGGAAAAAACGGTGTGCATCCACGAAAAGTACAAACTTGCAAGCCGCAAATTTAAGCCAGATGACACCATAATTGATGTCGGCGGCATAAAAATCGGCGAAGGACACTTAACCGTCATGGCAGGGCCTTGTGCGGTCGAGAGCATGAAGCAGCTTTTAGAAACTGCCGTCTGCGTCAAAAGCTGCGGCGCTAAAATCCTTCGCGGCGGTGCTTTTAAGCCGCGCACATCGCCATACGATTTTCAAGGTCTGGCAGAAGATGGGTTAAAGATGCTTAAAGAAGCCGCCGAAAAGACCGGGCTAAAAGTCGTAACAGAAATCGTAAACGCAAACGATATTAAAACCATCATAAAATACACCGACATAATCCAAATCGGCGCACGCAATATGCAAAACTTCCAACTTTTAAAAGAAGTCGGCAAAGTAACTGCTCCCGTACTCTTAAAGCGCGGTCTTTCAGCGACGATCAGCGAATGGCTAAATGCAGCAGAATACATCTTAGCAGGCGGCAATGCCAACGTCATTTTATGCGAGCGCGGCATACGCACATACGAAACGTACACGCGCAATACACTAGACTTAAGTGCCGTCGCCGCCATAAAAGAGCTGTCGCACCTGCCGATCATCGTCGATCCAAGTCACGGCACCGGTCGCTCTAAAATGGTGCCGGCGATGGCACGGGCGGCGATTGCAGCCGGTGCTGACGGGCTTATCATTGAGGTGCATCCTAATCCAGAAGCTGCACTATCTGATGGCGCTCAGTCGCTTACACCTAAAAATTTCCAAAAAACGATGCAAGAAGTAACAGGCATTGCAAAATTTTTAGGACGAAAAACGTAAAGACGATATTTTTAGCATATGAAAAACATAGGATCTCTTTTGATACGCAGATGTTAAGAGGAGAAAAGACCTATGGATAATAAATTTTCTCTGTACTATAATTTTTTATTACAGTGTGTATATTTTTAGACGCTGCACATTCGTGCCATTGTTGTATTTTGTTGGCGCGTAAGAACTGAATATATGCGTGTTTTGTAAACGATAGCGAACAAGATAGGAGCGAGCAGACAAGGTATCAAGCGATAGTTTTATGCCTTGTCTTTTTGTTCTTTTAGATTTTTCGTTATTTTTTAGCGTTTTTTAATAAAAATATTTTGGGCTAAGGGGTGAGGGATTTAATGTTTAGTCCTGTGCCGGTGGGTAAGAGAAACAGGTATACCTATGCAAGGATCAAAGAAGTCATGGATATGCCGCATCTTTTGGATATTCAAAGAAACTCTTACGAATGGTTCTTAAAAGAAGGCCTGCAAGAGATTTTTCAAGACATCTCACCGATACAAGATTTTACGGGAAATCTTGTATTGTCCTTTGAAAACTTCTCACTCGGCGAACCTAAGTATGAACTAGACGAGTGCAAAGAAAGAGACGTTACGCTCGCGGCTCCTCTTCGCGTCAATGTGCGCTTAATAAACCGCGAAACAGGTGAGATTAAAGAGCAAGAAGTCTTTATGGGCGATTTTCCACTCATGACCGATACAGGCACCTTTATTATCAATGGCGCAGAGCGCGTTATCGTAAGTCAGCTTGTGCGTTCACCGGGGGCTTATTACGGCGAGACGATTGACCCTACAGGAAAAAAGCTCTACAATGCGACGATCATCCCAAATCGCGGCGCATGGATTGAGCTGGAAACCGATTCAAATGATATTGTTTCCGTACGCATCGACCGCACAAGAAAGCTGCCCGTGACCATTTTAGTCCGTGCGCTCGGCTATGGCTCAAACAGTGCGATTACCGAACTTTTTAACTATGATGAACGCATACAAGCGACCTTAGAGCGCGATAATACAAGCTCTAAGGAAGAAGCACTCGTTGAGATCTACAAACGGTTGCGTCCTGGTGAGCCGCCGACAGTTGACAATGCCCAGCAACTTTTAGACAGCCTGTTTTTTGATCCCAAACGCTACGATCTCGCGATGGTCGGTCGCTACAAACTGACGAAGAAACTCGGTTGGAAATGCCGGCTTCTCGGCAAGGTGCTAGCTCAACCGCTCGTAGATACAACAACCGGCGAGATCCTCATTGAGGCAGGGGTCGTTGTCGAAGAAACGATGCTAGAAAATATAAGCGATCAACAGGAAAACGCGCTCTTTGGCGCAGATAAACCTGCTGCTTTTTTCGTGCGTACACCAAGCGGCGACGATGCGAGCGTAAAGGTACTTTGTTCACGTACGCTCCCTTATAGTCACCGCACGATTACTTGTAATGATGTCATGGCATCGGTTAATTATTTGTTAAACCTCATGGATGGCATAGGTACGACAGATGACATTGATCATCTAGGCAACCGCCGCGTGCGCTCTGTCGGTGAGCTTTTACAAAACCAGTTTCGCATAGGTCTTTCGCGCATGGAACGCGTTGTCAAAGAACGCATGACAATTCAAGACGTCGATGTCATCACACCGCAGGCACTTATCAACATCCGTCCCGTCGTCGCGACTATCAAAGAATTTTTCGGCTCCTCACAGCTTTCACAGTTCATGGATCAGCACAATCCTCTTTCAGAGCTTACGCATAAGCGGCGCCTTTCAGCACTTGGCCCCGGCGGTCTTTCAAGAGAACGCGCCGGCTTTGAGGTGCGCGACGTTCATAACTCACACTACGGTCGTATGTGTCCGATAGAAACGCCGGAAGGACCAAACATCGGTCTTATCGGCTCACTTTCAAACTACGCACGCGTCAATCAATTTGGTTTTATGGAAACACCGTATCGAAAAGTCGATAAAATAGCGCGGCGCGTGACCGACAACGTGCGCTATCTAACAGCAGATGAAGAAAGTAAAATCGTCATCGCGCAAGCAAATGAACCGCTCGATGAAAACGGTTGGTTCGTCAATGAACGTGTCACAGCGCGTTATAATGAAGAAACCATGTTGGTTTTGCGTGACCGCGTAGACTATATGGACGTTTCGCCAAAGCAAGTCGTTTCTATAGCTACGGCGATGATCCCCTTCTTGGAAAACGATGATGCCAACCGTGCGCTGATGGGCGCTAATATGCAGCGTCAAGCGGTACCTCTTTTGCGTACGCAAGCGCCTTTGGTCGGTACGGGCATGGAGTATAAAGCAGCTTGTGATTCCGGCGTTATGGTGCTTGCCAAGCGTAAAGGCATCGTCGAAAAAGTTTCAGCAGATCAGATTATAATTAGAACTCATGCAGGCGAGCTGGACGTTTATAAGCTCCAAAAATATCAACGCTCAAATCAAGGCACTTGTATAAATCAAGTGCCAATCGTAAAAAAAGGCGAAGAAGTTTCCGCAAGACAGCCCATAGCCGATGGTCCTGCAACAGATCACGGTGAACTTGCACTTGGCTACAACATCATTGTTGCCTATATGCCGTGGGAAGGCTATAACTACGAAGATGCTGTGCTTCTTTCAGAAAACCTTGTAAAGCGCGATCTCTATACATCCATTCACATCGAAGAATATGAATGTGACGCACGCGATACCAAACTTGGCTCAGAAGAAATTACGCGAGATATTCCAAATCTTGGCGGCGATACACTAAAGGATCTTGACGAAAGAGGCATCATCTCCATCGGTGCCGACGTGCTGCCGGGCGATATATTAGTCGGCAAAGTAACGCCGAAAGGCGAAACAGAGCTATCTGCAGAAGAGCGTCTTTTGCGTGCCATATTTGGCGAAAAAGCGCGTGAGGTGCGTGATACGTCACTTCGCGTGCCGCATGGTGAAGCCGGCAAAATCGTCGATGTCAAGATGTTTAGCCGCGAAAATAATGACGAGCTGCCGCCCGGTGTCAATAATCTCGTGCGCGTCTATATCGCACAAAAGCGCAAGATCTCAGTCGGCGACAAAATGTCCGGTCGCCATGGCAACAAAGGCGTCGTCTCGCGCATAATGCGCCAAGAAGATATGCCATTTTTACCAGACGGCACACCGGTTGACATTGTCCTAAATCCTTTAGGCGTACCATCACGCATGAACATCGGACAAATTTTAGAAACACACTTAGGCATGGCAGTACGCACGCTCGGTATGCAGATAAAAGATGGCGATCCGACCGTAGGCGAGCGTCTTTGCGCAATCGGCTACGATGTCGAAAAGCATGGCGTGCCGCAGCCAGACGTCGCGGGGCTTCATATTGCTACCCCCGTTTTTGACGGTGCAGGCGATGCTGAAGTATTCGGTACGATTCGCGCAGCAGGGCTTGCCGCCGACGGCAAGACAACTCTTTACGACGGGCGCACAGGTGAACCGTTTGAAAACCGCGTAACCGTCGGCTGTGTCTATATGCTAAAGCTGCATCATCTCGTCGATGACAAGATTCATGCAAGATCAACAGGCCCTTACTCGCTCGTCACACAGCAGCCTTTAGGCGGCAAAGCACAATTCGGCGGTCAACGCTTTGGCGAAATGGAAGTCTGGGCACTCGAAGCATACGGTGCAGCCTATACGCTGCAAGAAATTCTTACAGTAAAATCCGACGACGTTGTCGGTCGCGTAAAGACCTATGAATCCATTGTCAAAGGGGAAAATATACCAGAACCCGGCGTACCGGAATCCTTTAAGGTACTTATAAAAGAGCTGCAAAGCATCGGTCTTGACATCAAGGTGCTCACAGAAGATGCACAAGAAATCGTCATTTGTGATGATGACGATGATATAAATGCGACAGCACGCGAACTTGAACTTGATGTCGCAGGAGTCGCTGCGGAAAAAACCAATGAGCAAACATCTGCAAATGCCAAAGCAGACGAAAATCCCGAAGAAGACGACGCAGAAGATACTATAGATGGCGATGACATCATTGTCGATATAGGAAGTCTTGACACTATGGTAGATTTTGGCGATGATGCTGACGATTCGATGGGCGACGATGATTTCTCAGACAAGTAGAAGGGAGTGAACCCTCGTTGTTGGATGTAAACGAATTTGACTCAATGCGCATCAGCTTGGCATCACCGGATAAGATCCGCGAGTGGTCTTACGGTGAGGTCAAAAAGCCGGAAACGATCAATTATCGCACGCTAAAACCAGAACGCGACGGTCTTTTCTGTGAGCGCATTTTTGGTCCAACGCACGATTGGGAATGTCACTGTGGCAAATACAAGAGGATTCGCTACAAAGGCATCATCTGCGATCGCTGTGGCGTCGAAGTGACACGTGCCAAAGTGCGCCGCGAACGCATGGGACATATCGAGCTTGCCGCTCCCGTTTCTCATATCTGGTACTTTAAGGGCATACCGAGCCGCATGGGACTCATCTTGGATATTTCACCGCGTGCCTTGGAAAAAGTTCTTTATTTTGCCTCTTACATCGTACTTGATCCTAGTGATACACCGCTTATAAAAAAGCAGCTTTTAACCGAAGCAGAATATCGTGACAACTACACCAAATACGGTAATACCTTTCGCGTCAGCATGGGCGCTGAAGCGATAAAAGAACTTTTAACAGAACTAGACCTTGATAAAATGAACGATGATCTGCGAAGGGATTTGCGAGAAGTAAGCGGTCAACGAAAGATACGCGCGATCCGTCGCTTAGAAGTAGTCGAAGCATTTAGAAAGTCAGGCAACCAACCCTCATGGATGATTCTTGATGCTGTGCCTGTCATTCCGCCGGAACTTCGCCCCATGGTTCAGCTAGACGGCGGACGTTTTGCAACTAGCGATCTAAACGACCTTTACCGTCGCGTTATAAATCGCAACAATCGCTTAAAACGCCTTTTAGACCTCGGTGCGCCGGACATCATCGTCCGCAACGAAAAGCGTATGCTCCAAGAAGCCGTCGATGCTTTAATCGACAACGGTCGTCGCGGCCGTCCCGTCACAGGTCCTGGCAATCGTCCATTGAAATCACTTTCTGATATGTTAAAAGGAAAGCAAGGTCGCTTTCGTCAGAATCTTCTTGGTAAACGTGTAGACTACTCAGGACGCTCCGTCATCGTCGTAGGTCCTGAGCTAAAGCTGCATCAATGCGGCTTGCCAAAAGAAATGGCGCTAGAACTCTTTAAGCCCTTCGTGATGAAACGACTGGAGCAATCAGGAGTTGTGCAGACTATAAAAAGTGCCAAACGCATGGTAGAACGCGCACGCCCCGAAGTTTGGGATATGCTAGAAGAAGTCATCAAAGAACATCCCGTACTCTTAAATCGTGCGCCAACGCTGCATCGTCTTGGTATTCAAGCCTTTGAACCTGTACTTACGGAAGGTCGTGCATTAAAGCTTCATCCGCTTGCTTGCACAGCCTACAACGCAGACTTTGATGGCGATCAAATGGCGATTCATCTGCCGCTATCTGCAGAAGCACAAGCAGAAGCGCGTATTCTCATGCTAGCTGCCAATCACATCCTGGCACCAAAAGACGGCAGACCAATCATCGTACCGACACAAGACATGGTACTTGGCACCTACTATCTGACGATCTTAAAACCGGGGGCTTTAGGTGAAGGAAAACTTGTAACAGGCATAGAAGAAGCACTCTTGATGTACCATCACCAAGAGCTTGCACTACAGGCAGCGATAAAAGTTCGCATAAAAGGCTATGGTCTAGTCAATACCTCGCTAGGGCGCATGATTTTTAACGAAATTTTACCATCAGAACTTCGCTATTATCAAAAAGATGAAGAAACAGGACAATGGAGTCTTGGCATCCGTATGGATAAAAAGCAGCTCGGCAAACTAGTGGCAAAATGCTTTGACCACTTCGGTGCTGCGCGTACGGCAGCCGTTATCGACGATGTAAAAAACCTAGGCTATCACTATGCTTGTCTTGCAGGCATGACTGTTGCTATTTCTGACATCATCGTACCACAAAAAAAGCAAGAAATCCTCGACAAAACGAAAACACAGGTCAATGGCATCGAGCGTCAATTCAGCCGTGGTCTGATAACAGATGAAGAGCGTTACAATAAAGTCATCGCCCTTTGGACACAGGCAACCGACGATGTAACAGATGCCATGATGGATAATATGGATGCTTTTAACCCCATCTTCATGATGGCAGATTCCGGTGCGCGCGGCAACAAGCAGCAGATGCGCCAGCTTGCCGGTATGCGCGGTCTAATGGCTGATCCGTCAGGTAAGATCATCGACTTGCCGATAACGGCAAACTTTCGCGAAGGCTTGACTGTTTCTGACTACTTCATCTCCTCGCACGGCGCGAGAAAAGGTCTTGCCGATACAGCGCTTCGCACGGCAGACTCCGGTTATCTTACGCGCCGTCTTGTCGATGTCGCACAAGATGTTATCGTGCGTGAAGACGATTGCGATGTAGAGAGCATCAATCTGCTAAGTGCGCGTGCGCGTCTTTCAGAATCAGCGGCAGATGCCATCGAGATTTTAGACGAGCAGCTTGTCGGTCGCTTGACAGCAACAGAAATCATGAGTCCTTTGACAAATGAATTGCTGCTGCCAAAAGATACCATGCTGACAGAAGGGGATCTAGAACTTCTTGCCGAAGAGCGTGTCCCTGAGATCATACTGCGCGGCTCATCTTTAACATCAGAAGCCATCATCAGCAGCGCGATGATGACCGAAAAAATCGTGCTTGGCGAACCCGATGAGCAAGAGCGTGCAAAAATCAAGCACAGCATTATTCACGAAATGCTTGGCAAAGAAACACGCTATAGCGTCTTAGACCAAGAAGGCAACGAAATCGTTGCGGCATCTACCATCTTAACAGAAGAACAGATAGAAGCTATACTAAAAAGCAACGCCAAAGAACTAAAGGTACGCAACAACAATGTGCGCGGCATCGAAGTAGAAGCCATCAAAGAAGGTAACGGCATCATTGAATCGCTAGAAGATCGCATTACCGGACGCGTACTTGCAGAAGATATTTTTGATGCAAACGGTGAAAAAGTCGCTTCGCTAAACGACGCGATAGACGCGACACTTGCCAAAAAAATTGCCGCCGTACGCGAAAAAGTATCCATTCGCAGCGTTTTGACCTGTAAATCACAATATGGTGTCTGCGTCAAATGCTACGGGCGTGACCTTGCAAATCAAGCAGAAGTAGAAATCGGCGAAGCTGTTGGCACTATTGCCGCACAATCTATCGGCGAACCCGGTACACAGCTTACGATGCGTACATTCCATACGGGCGGCGTCGCAGGCGAAGACATTACGCAAGGTTTACCGCGTGTCGAAGAACTCTTTGAAGCAAGAAAGCCCAAGCATCATGCGATCATTGCCGAAATCGAAGGAACAGTAGAAATCACAGATACCGGAAAAGGTATGCGAAAACTTCTGATAATACCAGAATCAGGCGAATCGCGCGAATATGCAATTCCTTATGGCGCACGTCTGGTTGTCCATGATGGCGATCACTTAACGCCCGGTGATCGCTTAACAGAAGGCTCGATAAATCCACACGACATCTTGCGTGTCTGCGGTCTGCGCGATACGCAGCGTTACCTCGTATACGAAGTGCAAAAAGTCTACAAATCGCAAGGCGTTGAAATTAACGACAAGCATATTGAAGTCATGGTTCGTCAGATGCTTCACAAGGTAAAGATCGAAGATGCCGGCATGACGAGTTTCCTACCCGGCGAATATGTCGATATTAACTCCTTTGAAGCCACAAATGCCGTCGCCATCGAAGCCGGCGGAGAGCCTGCTGTGGCAAAGCCGATTCTTCTCGGTATCACAAAAGCATCACTTGCAACAGACTCCTTTCTTTCTGCCGCTTCCTTCCAAGAAACGACGCGCGTCCTAACAGATGCTGTAATCAAAGGAAAAGTCGATCCGCTGATCGGCTTAAAAGAAAATGTCATCATAGGCAAACTCATTCCTGCAGGTACAGGCATGGGACGCTACCGCAACATCACGGTTGTCGATCCAAAGCCACCAACACCACCAGAACCCCCCCTAGGCGATGACAAAGAAAATGCACCTGACAACGCAGAAACACCGGCAAAAGAAGCGACGACCAATCCGGAAACGTCCGTTGAAGAAACAAAGAACCAAGAAGAAAACAAAACAAAAGAAGAAAATATCGGTGCCTGAGTTTTTCGCTAAGGCAGAAAAGAAAAAGGTTGCCGTGCATAGTTTGCTACGGCAGCCTTTTTATAGCTATATAATATCGTATTGAGCTAATATTTAAGAAATCACTGATAAAATGAAGTCGCCCAGATTTATGCATATGGGTAGCTAAATTTATCAGTAGTTCCTTGACTTTATCATAAAGCTTCTTATCTTTGAAAATACCCTTAAAGAAGGTGATTTTATAAAGCGTTTACAAGGAAAGACCATTTTGATTACGGGAGCGACTTCAGGGCTAGGCGAGGCGATGGCGCATCGCTTTGCCGAAGAAGGCGCCTTTATCGTTGCCGTAGGAAGAAACTGTGAGCGCGGCGAACGATTAGAAAAAGATCTGGTGCGGCGCTTTCCAAAAGTCCACGCACGATTTTTTCCTTGTGACTTAACAGCTACAGACGCGATCTCTGATTTACGCCGAAAAGTTACAAAAAGCGGTCTTGCCATTGACATCCTCGTCAACAATGCCGGTGTTTTTCAAACATATCTGCTTGAAGAAATTACGCCAAAAGCCTATGAGGATGTATTTCGGATCAATGTAGGTGCGGCGATCTTCATGACGCAGGCTTTCATTGGCGAACTTTGCAAGCGGCATGGCAATATCTTAAACATCGCCTCCATTGGTGGGCTGCAATCACATATCGCCGGCAGCCGACAATATCTTTATGCGCCATCGAAAGCGGCTCTAATTGAATTTTCACAGCTTTGTGCCAAAAATTATGCTAAAGACATTCGTGTAAACTGTCTTTGTCCAGGACCAAATGACACGCCGATTTATCAAAACAAGGATTTTTCGCGCATCTTACCATCTATTCCGATGGGACGCATGGGAGAGCCTCTTGATGTAGCTAAGGCGGCGTGCTTTCTCATTTCAGAAGAAGCTTCTTATATAACAGGCGCGGTGCTGACCGTCGATGGTGGATCTTCCATCTAAAAGAAAGAGAGGACGATATGATGGAGCAGTTGGTAATCCATTCGAGCTTGTATGACTACAGCGTTTCTTTTGTGGATAATTTCTACAAGACCTTAAAGACGCTAAAAGGAGAGCTTGCCTACATTATTGATTGGAACGTCTATCGGCTCTACGAGCCTTCCTTTGCAAAAATAGAGCGGCAGCGCATTTTCTTCGTCGATCCCGTAGAAGAAAAGAAAAATATGTATACGGTCTTGAACCTCATTTCCTTCTTTGGTCAGCTTGGCGTACGAAAGAACTGGCGAATCGTTTGCTTTGGCGGCGGCATTACGCAGGATTTAGCGACCTTAGCTAGCAATCTTTTTTTGCGTAATGTCGAGTGGTATTTCTTCCCGACAACGCTTCTTTCTATGTGCGATTCGTGCATCGGCGGCAAATGCGGCATCAATGTCGGAGCGTACAAAAATCAGATCGGTGTCTTTTATCCTCCTAAGAAAATCTTCATTGACACTAATTTCATCGACACCTTGTCTAACGCAGACTATTTGAACGGGTGGGGAGAGATTCTAAAATTTTCTCTAACTAGTGATGCTTTATTTTATCAAGAGATTAAAAAAGAGCCTACCCACATTCCCTGCACGCGCATAGCGCGCTATATTCACCGAGGGCTGCTTGAAAAAAAGAAGATCATCGAAGCAGATGAATTCGAGTCCGATTTGCGCCGCGTGCTAAATTACGGACACACCTTCGGTCATGCATTAGAAGCATACACGAAACACGCCATCGCACATGGCACGGCAGTTATTTGGGGCATTGACGTTGCAAACTATCTTGCTTTTCGCGAAGCTCTGATCGACGAGGTGCTTTACTTAGATATCAAGGCTTTTATAAAGCGTGCTTTCCTCAAAGAAGAAATTGTGATAAAAGAGCCGCATACGCTGTTTGATGCGATTCGCACAGATAAGAAAGTACGCGCTAACTCGCTTTCTTTTGCCATGCTAGATGGCAAAAGCCATCTCATCATACACCCGATGGAGCTAGATGAGCGTCTTTATAAGCTGTTTTGCGACTATTTGGATACGACACATGATTACTATTGCGATTGACTGCGGCGCTAGCTTCTTAAAAGGAGCGACTTTTGAAGCAGATGGAAGCCTTCGTGACTCCTTGATAGTTCCTGCTGCTTGCAGCACGGGCAGCGAAGATGTAACGACGAGATTACTTGTGCCTTTAAAAGCGCAAGCACTTTTAAAGGCCGTGCGCTCTATGTTAGCAAAACTTTCGGGTAAAGAGCGGTGCGCCAGGCTCCTTATTGCAAATGAAATGCACGGCTTTTTGCTTACGGATGCTAAAGGCATACCGCAGATGGATTATCTTTCGTGGCAACAGTCCCTAGGTGATATTTTAGTAGAGGGCAAGAGTGCTGTTGACGTTTTAGCAAGTAACTTTTCTCAAGAGATCTTGCAGACGGGGATGCCTTTACGCGCTGCTTTACCGAGTGCAAATCTCCTTTATCTCTCTTCTAGCGGTTTTCTTAAAAAAATGACAGGTGACCTTTGGTTTTGTACGCTAGGCGATTATATCCTGCGTGCGCTTTCAAAAAAACCCGTCCTTACACATCCGACCAATGCAGCGGCAAGCGGTCTATATGATTTAAAAAGCGGCGATTGGAACGCATCGCTTGTGCAGATAGCGGCAAAAGGGCGCATCCATTTTCCTAAGATCGGGCAATCGCCCCTTTCATTCCTCTTAGATGGCGTGTCGTATGAAGCTTTGCCTGCTATTGGCGATCAACAGGCGGCGCTTTATGGCGCAGGGCTTTGCAATTTTAGACAGCTTTCCTTAAACCTTGGCACAGGCGCACAGGTCAGCGTTTTGACAGAAGATTTTTCTAGAAGTGGGCGCGTGCAGATCCGCCCGTATCTTTTTGGTGGCTACATTCGTACATTGCCGCATCTGCCCTCCGGACGCTCACTTAATGTTTATATCAGATTTTTGCAGGATGTTTTGTCGCGTTTTGGCACGCCAACGGACGAATCTCGCATTTGGCAAGTATTTTTGGATGCAGCAGCAAATGCAAAGGGAAAATGCTTTGATGTGGATATGAGCTTTTTTGAAAATCCCTGCTCAAAGCGGTTGACAGGGCTTCTTGCAGGCTTTAAAGAGCATGATTTTGATCTAGGGACGCTTGCAGCAAGCATCTTACACGCGATGGCAAAAAATTTCCTCTGGGCAACAGAGCAAGTACGAACACCAGATCAGCCCACGGAAGAATTGCTTTTTTCCGGCGGTGTGGCAAGGCGGCTCAAAGGTCTTAGGGAAAAAATCGCCGCAGGCTATCCCACGGCAAAGATCCGCATAGCAAAAGATGAGACACTTTATGGCTTATGGCGATATGCAAAACAGGCATTTTAAATATTTTATGGGAGGTTAAGCGATGAAAAAAAAGATCGCATTGTTAGACTGTACCTTACGCGATGGTGCTTATATCAACGGATCGCACTTTGGAACAAGTGCCATCAAAGGCATCATCAAGAAGCTGCAAGAAGCGCGAACAGACATCATCGAAGTCGGCTGGCTAAAAGATACGCCGCACGAAGAAGGCAGTACATACTACCACCTGCCGCAAGATGCCGCAGCCTACATGGTGGATCGTCAAGATACCGTCGAATACGTCGCGATGATCGACTGGGATCGTTACGATGTCGAGCAGCTACCGCCTTGTGACGGCAAATCAATTCAGGCGGTGCGCGTCGTTTTCCCACACGGCAAACATCAAGAGGGCATAAAAGTCGCAGAGCGTGTGCGCGAAAAAGGCTATCGCATTTTCTTGCAAGCGGCAAACACGCTCTCTTACAGCGAGGAAGATTTAAAAGATCTTGCAAAGTGTGTAAATGCTTGCCGACCTGCTGCACTTTCCGTCGTCGATACATTCGGCGCGATGTTTAAAGAAGATCTGGAGCGTATCGTCCGCACGCTTGATGCAGCACTTGATCCTGCTATTTCAATGGGCTTACACTCGCATAACAACCAACAGCTCTCTTTTGCCCTTACCATGTATTTTGTCGAACTTCTTGCAAAAAGTGAGCGCAGTGCTATAGTCGATGCGAGCCTTTGCGGCATGGGGCGCGGTGCTGGCAATGCGACGACGGAGCTTGTAGCAAGCTATCTTGATCGAAAGCAAAATGGCAATTACGATATGGATGCTATTTTAGATGCCATCGACACCTACATGGAGCAATTTCAGCAAACTTATACATGGGGCTACTCAACGCCATACTTTGTGGCTGGAATGTATCAGTGCCACGTCAACAATATTGCCTATCTACAGCGCAATCACAGGACGAATGCACGCGATATGCGAAACATAATCGCCTCCTTATCACAGGCAGAGCGGCGCAAGTATGACTACGATTTACTTGAACGTCGTTATTTAGAAAATCAATCCCGTCTTATTGATGATGAGGCGGCTGTTAGTACTCTGCGTAAAGAGTTTGCCGGCCATACGGTTCTCTTAATTGCACCCGGACGTTCCGTCATTGACAAGAAAGAAAAAGTAGACTCTTTCATCAAAAAAGAAAAGCCCGTCGTCATAGGCGTCAATGCGATATGCGAAAACTATTTGTACGACTATCTCTTTTTCGTCAACAGCGCACGCTATGATTACGCACAAAATGCATACAAAAAAATATTTGATACGTCAAAGAAAATCGTACTTTCTAGCATCAAGACAGCAGGAGCGCCAGGCGAATTCGTGCTAAATTTCAATCGCGCCATCAAGCGCGGCTGGCCGCATTTTGACAACGCCGTGATTTCTGCCTTGCGCCTACTAAACAGTATCGGGACCAAAAAAGTTGCCATAGCCGGCTTTGACGGCTTTCGTCATGCCTACAACGAAAGCTATGCCGATCCATCCCTGCCGACGCTTAATCCTGATAATCGCTGGGATGAACTTAATATAGAAATTTCTGCGATGTTTGAAGATGTGCGCTATAGCACCAAAGAAAGCATGGAAATCTCGTTTGTAACTGAAAGTCTTTTCGATGTCGATGCCAGAAGATCCATATAACGCTACTAAAAAATAGTAGCGCTGTCGCTTACCGGTGTAAATGCCAAAATTATAAACTTTCGCTTGTCTTTGCTGCACCTAGAGGAAAGCAATATTTATTATAAAAAAATGAGGAGCTGTCGCATAAGTCGAAATTGATTCATGCGACAGCTCCTTTCATATGTCATAAAATAGATGACAGACGATAAAGAGAAGTTTTCACTAAACATAAATACCGAAAATTTTTACTATTAACCCTCAAGAAGTCAAGCCTAAAGGGGCTAGACTTCTTGAGGGTTCATGTAATTGCGTATAATTTACTTTATCTCATATTGCGGCAAATAGCGAATATAGATGCGTCCGTCTGCACTCGTTTCTACTTTTGCTTGTACCTCGTAAAGTTCTTGAATGAAGTCTTCTGTAAGAAGTTCGCGCGGTGTGCCGCTTCCCACTACGCTCCCCTTTTTTATGGCGATTAATCGATCACAGTATAGTGCGGCAATATTAAGATCATGGATCGCAGAGACGACGGTAAGATCAAGTTTTTTTACTATGTCCATGATCTGTAGCTGATACTTAATGTCTAAATGGTTCGTCGGCTCATCTAAAATCATGCACTCTGCTTCTTGCGTCAGCGCTCTAGCTAAAATCACGCGCTGCTGCTCGCCGCCTGATAGACTTGAAAAGCTCCGCTCGGCACATTCTTGCATCCCCACCGTACGAAGCGCACGATGAGCGATCTCATAATCATCAGCATTATCTCGCTCTAAGAGGCGTTTATGCGGCGAACGTCCCATGAGTACGACATCTAGGACGCTAAAGTCAAAGCTATAGAAATTATGCTGTGCCACCACTGAAAGCTGCAACGCAGATTCTCGATAAGAAAGCTCCTCTAAGGCGCGTCCGTTCAGTGTGATTTTCCCTGCGGTCGGCTTTTGCACACGGTAAAGACATTTTAAAAACATACTCTTGCCGCTGCCATTTGGACCGATAATGCCAAGAAATTCCTTAGGTTTTAGATGAAAGTCTATCCCTTGTAGTATTTGTTTGCCGCCGATAAAGAGTTTTACAGCTTCAGCGAGTATCTCCATTTCACTGACCTCCAAAGCCATAAGTGCGCTTTATCATGAGATAGATAAATGCAGGAGCGCCTACAAGTGCGATAAGTATGCCTATTGGCAGTTCTGTATGCGGAATGAGGACGCGGCAAAGTCCGTCGGCAACGACTAAAAAGATCGCCCCCACCATGGCTGCCACGGGGATAAGACGCTTATGATCAGTACCGACTAGCATACGCACGACATGGGGAACGACCAAGCCGACAAAGCCGATCATGCCGGCAGCAAAGACAGCAAAGCCGACTACCAGAGCGCTGACGATCAGATAGACCTGCCTATAAGGATGCAGATCGGTGCCTAGTGTGATAGCAGACGCATCTCCTAGCAGCATGAGGTTTAAAATACGGCTCTGTGACCAAAAAAAGATAACAGAAATTGCAACAATGCCGCCAATGAGCGCCATGTGTTCCCACTTTGCTCCTGCAAGACTGCCCATCAGCCAGTAGGTGATGGTCTGGATGCCTTCTTTGTTGTTTGCAAAATAGACAATGAAGCTTGAAAAAGCACTGCAAACAGCACTAAGTGCCATGCCGCCCAGCAAGAGTTTTACCGCGTTTGCACGTCCACCAATATTAGCGATAAAAAGGACTCCGACAGAAACGGCAAATGCGCCCAAAAAAGCGGCAATACCAACGGCGTTTTCTCCTAATGCTGCGCCGATACCAAGTAAAACGGCGGCTGTCGCGCCAAGGGAAGCGCCTGCCGAGATGCCGAGGATGTACGGATCGGCAAGCGGATTTTTAACAATCGCTTGCATGATTACTCCACAGGTAGAAAGCCCTGCGCCAATGATGGCTGCCAGCAAAAGACGCGGCAGGCGAAGAAGCCAAATGATGTCATGCACAGGTCCTTTGCCCGGCATATCAATAGGCGTATTGCTCGCTAACTGCTCTACGATAGCGGCTCCAATCACGCTTAACGGCAAATCAACTGTTCCGATAGAAAGCGCCCAAAAGAGCGCGACGATGAATAGTGCGGTAAGCAGAGCGCACAAGAGCACAAGCCTTGCACTTGAAAAAAATGCTTGCATAGATTATTCTCCATAAAGTTCAGGGTAAAGTCCATGTGCAAAGATCTTGATGCCATCGTAGGCACGAATACCTGCACTATAGACAGCATAAAGCGGTATGGTGTAGATGCGGCGCTCTTTTACACAAGAAAGAGAACGCAGCGCAGGATTTTCATAAAGACGCGCGAGCATCATATCCTCGCTGCCATAGTCTTCTTCTATGATGACGAGGAAGATAGCATCAGGATTTAGGGCAATTAACTCCTCCATGCTAATGCTTGTTTTATCATCTGCCAAATGATCAGCACCAAGCCCACGCAGCATATCACCTGCTAATGTGTCTTTCCCATAAGAACGTATCTCTTTTCCTATAAATTCAATGACAACAGCACGCGGACGTTTTGCAAGATGCGCGGTCTTTTCGGCAACGAATGATACTTCATGCTGCATCTCGCCAACGAGTATTGCAGCGCGTTCTTCGCACCCGAAAATGCGCCCCAGATTGCTTATATCCTCACACTCTTGCGCGATGGTCTTGGTCTTTGTCGTGCGTGCAGAGGCAGGTGCTATGTAGGTATGGACGCCGCGTCCTGCCCAAAATGCCGTAGAGCGCAGAACTTTCGGCGAAAAAGTTGACGACCAGCCGACGATTAGATCCGGCTGCATCATGAGAATTGTTTCTACGTCCAAATATTCAAGGCTCTTGAAGTGGATCGCCTCGTATGCCGCACGATACTCAGGTCTAATATATTTGGCATCCGGCACACCCATACCTACCACGATGCGATCACCCACGCCGAGTGCTAGCAGCGTTTCAATCGAGTTTTGCCAGACGGCGACCACACGCTTTGGTGCGCGCTCGTAAACTTGCAAGAGTGCGCTGCCTTTTTCATCAATATTTGCAATCTCAACCGGCGTATATGCCGCGTCCGACTGCTCTTTCAGCTTAGGGCTTCGTTCATCTTCATATACCTTTACCACAGGGCTGCATGCGGTGAGTAAAAAAACCAGTACAGCTAATAATATGTAAGAACCTTTCATCTCGCCTCCTACAAGAAACAGACGCAAGCCCTTCCTTTAAGAATCGCTTGCGTCTTTTCCTTTTCAAACGATCAGAATGTGTAGCGTGCGCCAACCATGATGCTGCGACCGGGCATAGCTGCGCTTCCGACACCGTTCCACGAGTTGTAAGAGGTCTGATACGCCTCGTTTGTTAGATTATTGACGGCAATGTAGCCTGTCAGATCGGGGGTAAAGCTATAGTTAAAATTCCAATCGAGGACGAGAAATTGCGTATCTGTAAAAGCTGTCAGGCTGCATCCTGTGTACCAGTTCATAAGCATCCCTGTATATACTTTACCTTTTTCATAGGTGAGATTTAGCGCGTAGTGATTTTGCGGACGCAGACGGTTAATCTGTGTATTGATGTCGCTGCCGCTTTGATAACCCCAGTTCGGATCGAGTATCCAACCAGGTTTTGCAAGCCACTTATCTGCCATATGCGTGTAGGATGCGCTCATGGAAAAATGTTTGTTAAAGGCATGGTCGAATGTAATGTTAAACGACTTCTTGTCTTCGCTCGCATTGACTGCCGTACTTTTAAACTTGCCTTCGGTATTATCCCAGATCGGCAAAGTTGCAATCGCATTACTAAACCGTGTCCAGTCATAGTGGATAGCAAGTGCTGTACCTTGTGCAAATTCTTTGCGTATGCCGAGCGTCCACGCATCACCGCGTTCATCTTGCAGCGGCGTCTTAAATATGCCGTCAACCGACGTATAGTCGCCGCGGCGCACAGGGCGATAGACCTTTACCCAGCCAAAATACATACTTAGCGTATCGTCAAAAAGATATTGCGTGTTTAGAGCGGGCGTAATAAAACTCGCCTTGCCCTTTCCCTGCACCTTGTCTTCTTGATCTGATGAGTGATAGCCTGAATAATAGCTGTAGCGAAGTGCCGGCGTTAGATCCCAGTTTTTGGTAATGTGAATCTTATCTTGCACATATGCTAAAACAGAGTCGCGTGCCGTATACGATTCGCCGACGCTGCCATCTCTTTTAATCCATTTGGAATAGTTTTTTGCCTTGTCATAAGTAAGGCTTGCGATAATATCATTCTTGCCGATGGCTTTTGCATACTGCACCTGTAGTCCATGATTCTTCTCTTCGTACCAACTGGTCGGCTCCGGTGCTGCGCCGCCTGTCTTATCGAGCCACTCCTGCACCTTTGCCGGATCGCTATCCGGAAACGGCGCAAGATGCTCGCGAATCCATTCTTTTAGCTGTTCTTTGGTTGCGCCTGTCGGAAATTTTTCCCTATAGTCCTTAACAAGATCGTCGCGGCGTTTATCTCCCCAGACATATTTATCACGGTTAGAATAGCGATGGTTCTGCTCATAAAGACGCAGGAAACTTTCCATACGCTTATCTTTATCAAATGTCCACTTTAGCTCCCAGTCATTATGCTTAAATCTGCTAAACGAATTATATACCTTGCCGTCGAGGGCAAAAAGGTTTGAATAGCCGGGATTTCTCGCATCGCCGGCGAGTGTACGGTACGGTTCCCATTTACCTGTCTTTGGGTTTATCGCTCCCTTTAGCGCGTTGTTTTCATCTAGCTGACCGACGGCTGCTCCGAAAATGATGCGCTCCCAGTCATCTTGATTCCAATATTTAAGACGCGGCGTTGCGATCGGATAGCCGTCCTTACCTGCCTTATAGTTATACCAAAACTTGATGCTCTGCTTATCGTTAATATCCTTGTCGATACGGATATTAACGGCATCTTCTTTCCAGCGAGAGCCACCGAGCGTGCCTGTCTTGCCGGTTTCGCCATCGGCATATTCTGTATCAGCGCTCATTGCACGCGTCATAGTCGCAAAATAACGAAAGGTCGGGTTCTCGTCGATACTGCCTGAAAGTGTAAGTGCGTAATTATGCCTGTGCCACGAGCCGGTGGAAAGATCAAGCGTCCCCCTCTGCTCTACGGTCGCCTTGCGCGTGATGATATTTATAACGCCGCCTGTTGCATCAGGCCCATATGCCGATGCGCCGGGACCTTTAATGACCTCGATCTTATCTACGCTTTCTATACCAATCAACTGGTCTAGATTGACGCCTGTGGATTTACTGCCGGAGGTACTGTCATAATCAATGCGCTCACTAGTAAGGTTATCCACACGTCGCCCGTCAATAAGGATGACGACGCGTGAATCGCCGTTTATAAGTACGCCGTTATTATAAAACTGATAGCCATACTCACCACCACGATAACCGGGGTTTTGAAAGGTAACGCCGGGGATACGTTTGATCGCTTCCGTTAGATCCGTGTAGTGACGCTTTTCGATTTCTTCGCGCGTGATAACTTTAACATCGCCGCCCGTACGGTAGTAGGATTGCTCTGTCACCGTATCGCCAAACTGATTGATCGTCTGCTCTGCTCTTACTACTATACTATCTAGCGTGTAAGATTGCAAATTCTCATCGTGTCCTGCATGAACAAGATTCTGCGTCCCCCCTGTAGACAAAAGCCCTGCAATAATTGCAAGTGTAAGATGTCGCTTTTTCATATTTGCCATTTCCTCCTTGATAAGCCTATACATATACACTCAAAGTTTACCTGCAATGCTCTCCGTCCAGCAGTTGGGATTGTATCTGGTATTTGAAGAACCACCGATAAATTCAGTCACCTATCTTTACGCATCTACGCTCTTTTCTCATCGTTTACAAATACAGCGCAGATATAAAAAGCCAAGCGACTTTATTTTATCAATGCTTCCTTGACCAAATTATCTATAAATATCCCTATTTGCCTTTCATTTTATGAAACCATTTAATATTTGTCAACTATAAATTTAAGCAAAACATAATTTCAAATGCTCGTTTATAATAGCAAACAGCAAAGATATTTTAACGTGTATTTTTACCTTTACAATTTGCACTTCACCAATACTTGCTCAAGTGCATTTAGTACGTCGTTGATGTTTTCCTCTGTGATGATAAGCGGCGGCTGAAATGCCATGACGTTTCTTGCTACGCCGTTTTTGCCGATGATGAAGCCGCGATCTTTTAGTTCTTCAAGTACCAGATCAAGCTCTTCGGCAGCCGGTGTTTTATCGGCGTGGACAAATTCTGCACCTATCATAAGTCCAAGACCGCGTATATCGCCGATGATCGGATGGCGTTTTTGGATTTCTAAAAGTCCTTGGCAAAGCTCTTTGCCGCGCAAAGCGGCGTTTTCTTGTAGGCGATGCTTTTCTATATAATCGAGTACGCCAAGACCTGCCGTGCTAGATACGGGGTTGCCGCCAAGGGTGGAAGCACCAGGCTTTTTGTAGCAGTCGGCGACTTTATTGCTGGCGATAAAAGCAGAAATGGGCTGCCCGTTGCCAAGTGCTTTGGCGACACATAAAATATCTGGTACAATGCCAAAATGCTCGATGGCAAACATTTTTCCCGTACGCGCAAAGCCTGTTTGTACCTCGTCGGCGATAAAAAGTGCACCGCAGCTTTCAACTATCTCTTTAACACGCCTAAAATATCCTAAAGGCGGCACGATGATGCCGGCATTTCCTTGAATACTCTCGGCTATAAAAGCGGCTACTTTACCGCCGGTCGCTTTTTTTATTATGCTTTCGACTGCATTGGCACAGGCAAGATCGCATTTTGGATAGCTTTTATCAAGCGGACAGCGATAGCAATAAGGATGCGGTGCAAAATAAATGCCTTCGACAGGGTTTGGATCGGTGCGCCACATCTCGATGCCCGTAAGGCTCATCGTGAGTTTCGTTCGTCCGTGCAAGCCGTTTTGCAAGGCGATAAATTCGCTGCTTTTGGTATAAAGGGTCGCAAGCAGCGCCGCGCCTTCTGTAGCTTCTGTGCCTGTAGAGCAGAAAAAGCTTTTTTGCAGATCGCCCGGCGTGACCTCGGCTAGTTTTTCGGCAAGGTTTACGAAATTTTCCGTCAAATAAATATTGCAAACGTGCTGCAAGGTTTCTACTTGCGCCGTGACTTTTTCTACGATCTCAGGATTGCAGTGACCGCAGTTAATGACGGAAACACCTGCAAAGCAGTCAAGATATTTTCTGCCCTCACTGTCAAAGAGATATTGCATGAAGCCGCGCACCATCTGACGCGGCTCACGGTAAAAGTGCGCCAGGCAGGGCATGATGTACTTTTTCTTTTTTTCGAGGATGGCTTTAGGGCCTAAAAATTCTTTCAAATCGGCTCCTCCTCAAAGCGAATCTTTTGATGTGCGAAAACGGTAAATGCCGATACCTAGCGCACGTGGACTATGTGCTTTAAGCTCGGCAAATGCCGCCTCGTCGAAGAAATCTTCGCCGCAAGACAGTGCATCAAGCGCTGTTCGATATGTCCGCGTGACGAGCGCAACAAGTTTTGGCGTGTAATCTTGTGCTTCGATACGGTAAGACGCGATGGCGTTAAACTTTTCTAAGTAAGGATAAAGACACAGATCTTTGGCAAAATAAAGATGATTGCGCCCGAATTGGTCGATGCGAATGGCGTGTACCTCGCCTATCTTGTCGCGCAGGGCATAGTGACGGTCTAAAAAGGTGGGGTTTTGCAGCGGATCATAGCTGTCTAAGGACATTTCAGGCAGATTGTGATCTAAGATCATAGACTCATAAGAGCCGTGTACGACCGTTTCGATAGGAAGCGGCGATGCTTCGACAAGTCTTTTTAGCTGCTCAAAGGAAAGTTCAAAAGATGATGTCGCCATAATAATACCGTTTTCCTTGAGAAATTTAGCAGCCAGATGATTAAATACATTAAAGGTGTGATCGGCTTGAATAGGCAGCTTCGTAAGTGTTTGGGCAAGGCGCAAAGAGCCGAGGTTGCTAACTAAGATGCCGTCAGGCTGTATGCGCTCTATTTGCGTGAAAAATTGCTCTAGTTCGCCACATTCGCGGCGCATCGTCGTGCGCGGCGTATTGATTAAGACCTTGACATTTTTTTCCTTTGCTTTAAAAACGATTTCTTCAATCTCAGCAAGACGCCACGGCTTTTGAGGGCGAAACGCCTCGCCGCCGACATAGACGGCATCAGCGCCGCTCTCGATGGCTTTTCTTGCTCCTTCTATATCGCCGACACGCACAGAAAGGCGGCCTTGCGGCGCGTTTTTTCTTTCCATGGCACGCTCTTTTTTTAATATGTCGTCTTGAAACGCCGCCTCTTTTAAGGCCTTGCTAAAAAAGTGCGGTTCACGCGTGCCGTCAAAGCCTATATCGCGTGCTGTCGGCGCTTTAAGTGCAAATGTCGTCGTAAAGTCGCGCACGCGGTTATCAAAGAGATCTTGCCAATCTCTTTCATCTACCTGATAGCCGCAAGGATCGGCAATGTAGCGGTCGATTGCGCGGCGATAGATACGCACGATGCGGCGAATAAACTCCGCCGGACGCATACGCCCTTCGATTTTGAAAGAATGAACGCCTGCTTGAATAAGCTCGGGGATATTTCGATACATACACATATCCTTCAATGCGAGTTTATAAGGCCCTTTACTGTTAGCGTCAAGTACTTCGCCTGTATCTTCGTCGATCAATTCATACGCCCAGCGACAAGGCTTCAAGCAGCGACCGCGGTTGCTGCTTTGAGCAAAAAGCACGCCTGAGTGTATGCACTGGCCGCTTTCAGATATACACATATCGCCGTGCATGAAATATTCGACTTCAAGGTCTGTGCGCTCTTTTAACAGACTAAGCTCAGAAAGCGTCATTTCGCGACTTACCACAATGCGCGTGATGCCGTACTCTTTAAGCTTTTCTATTGCCGCTTCGTTATGAGTATTCATCATGACAGAGGTATGAAGCGGTATGTCGATGCCGAGTTCTTTTTTTAGTGCTAACACGGCAAAGTCCTGCACTAAGATCGCATCGGGGCGTATTTCTTGTAAGTAAAGCAAATATTGGCGCAAAGCCGGCAATTCTTCTTCACTTATTAGATTGTTCAATGTGATATAAAGTTTTACACCTCGCTCATCAGTAAAGGCGCGTGCCTTTTTTAGCATGGCGTTATCAAAATTCGTATCGCCGTGGTGCATACGCATATTAAAATGCTTGCCGCCGAGATAAACTGCATCGGCTCCGGCTTCAACACCTGCGACAAGGGCGTCCCAAGTACCGGCAGGTGCTAGAAGCTCCACGCAATTACGGGTAAGTCGCATATTTTTCATGCTCCTTTTCTGTTATTGTCTTATTTGTCGTATAGTATATCATATTTCATCTCTTTTCGGAGAAGTTACGCAAAAGATTTGCCTTTTCGTTCTGAGTGTACTATACTTTTATGTGGTATTGTAACGATGATAAACGGCTAGGCGCGTCGTAACTAAGCACTTCTTAGACGGCAGGAACCTTCGTCCCTCGGCGGGGGCGAAGGTTCTTTTTGTTTCGCCGTTTTTGATAGGGGAGGTTATTTTATTTATGGAAAGTAAAATAGCAAAGATTAAAGAAGATGCCTTAAGTGTCATTGAATCTTTACAGGTGACACTAAAAGATTTAGATGACATCCGCGTGCAAGTGTTCGGCAAGAAAGGATCGCTTACGGCCATTTGCCGCGACATAGGAAAACTCAGCCCCGAAGAAAGACCACATATAGGAAAGCTCTTAAACGAAACAAGAAGTACGCTTGAAGATGCGTTGGAAAAAAAGCGTGCATCACTTGAAGCTAGCGAGCTTACTAAAAAGCTTTGGCAAGAAAAGATCGATGTGACGCTTCCCGGACGAAAAGAGCCTTTAGGACATCTACATCCCTTGACGGTGACGATGGAGCGCATCAAGCGCGTTTTTATGAATATGGGTTATAGCGTCGCCGAAGGTCCTGAAATAGAGTGCGACTATTACAATTTCGAGGCGCTTAATTTGCCGCAAGATCATCCGGCTCGCGATATGCAAGATTCCTTCTATATAAGAGAGGACATTCTCCTTCGTACGCATACTTCGCCCGTGCAAGTACGCACGATGAAAGCACACGAAGCAAATACGCCTATACGCATTATAGCACCCGGCAGAGTCTATCGCCGCGACGATTATGATGCGACGCACTCGCCAATGTTTACACAGGTCGAGGGATTAGTCGTCGATGAAAGAATTTGCTTTTCCGATCTAAAAGGTACGCTAAAAGATTTCCTGCACCAGATGTTCGATGAAAAAATCGGCGTGCGCTTTCGCCCGAGTTTTTTCCCTTTCACCGAGCCTAGTACAGAAGTAGACATCTCATGTGTCATGTGCCATGGCGCAGGCTGTCGCGTCTGCAAAAATACAGGGTGGCTAGAGATCCTAGGCGCCGGCATGGTGCATCCAAATGTCCTCAAAATGAGCGGCTACGAGCCGACAAAAGTCACCGGCTTTGCTTTTGGCATGGGGGTTGAGCGTATCGCTATGCTTTCTTATGGCATCGCTGATTTAAGACTTTTTTATGATAACGATGTACGCTTTTTGCAGCAGTTTTGAGGGGGGTTTTTAATGAAGGTATCTAGCGAATGGCTGCATGATTACATAGATTGCAAAGAAACGATAGAAGAGCTCGCCGAAAAATATACTATGGCAGGTATACCTGTAGAAAATATCGTGCGACAAGATAAAGGGCTTTTAAAAGTCGTCACAGGACGCATCGAAGAAATTACGCCAAATCCCAGCTCTGATCATTTGCTCGTCTGCCGAATGAACGTCGGTGAAAAAGAATGTATCACCGTGCAAACAGGTGCTGACAACGTGCATGAGGGCGATGTCGTTGCCGTCGCGCTCGTAGGCGCACAGCTACCAAGCGGCTTAAAGATCGCCAAGGCAAAGCTGCGCGGCATCGTATCAAGCGGTATGCTATGCTCTTGCAAAGAGCTAAATCTTGATGAATCAAAGCTAACTGAAAAAGAGCGAAACGGCATCTATATTTTAGAGCCGTCTACGCCGGTCGGCGTTTTGATAAGCACGGTTTTAGGGCTTGATAGCGTCGTTTTAGAATTTGAACTTACGGCAAATCGCGCCGACTGCTTTAGCGTCTTAGGGCTTGCGCGAGAAGCCGGCGTTCTTACAAAAACGCCGCCGCGCTTTCCAAAAATCTGCGTCAAAGAAGATGGTGCCGTGTGCGCTGGCGATCTCCTCGCTACAAGCATTGATGCGCCCGATCTATGCAGCCGCTTTTCTGTACGCGTCTTGCAAAACGTCAAAGTAGCGCCTTCGCCCACTTGGCTGGTAAAGCGTTTAGAAGCTGTAGGCATCCGTGCCATCAACAACGTCGTCGATGTCACAAACTTCGTCATGTTAGAAACAGGTCAGCCCCTACACGCTTACGACTACGATCAGATCGAAGGCAAAAAGCTGACGGTGCGCCGTGCGATAGTCGGCGAAGAGCTACATACGCTTGATGGCTCCTCGCGCCGTGCTAAAGGAAGTGAACTCATCGTAGCTGATGATAAAAAGCCGGTGGGGCTTGCCGGTATCATGGGCGAAAGAAAGACGGGAGTAACTACAAATACGCAAACAATCGTCTTAGAAGCCGGTGCTTTTAACAGTGCTAATATACGCCGCACGAGCCGCGCACTTGGCTTGCACTCAGAAGCCTCCTGCCGCTTCGAGCGTGGTGTAGATAAAGAGCAGACACTTAGCGCACTAGATCGCGCGGCGCAGCTTTTACAAGAGATCACACTTTGTAAGGTCGCCTCCGGCAGCATAGACATATACCCTGCGCCTAAAGAGCCGACCAAAATCACGTTCCAAGCGGCAAAAATCAATGCACTGCTCGGTACAAATATTGCAGGCGAAAAGATGAAAGAAATCTTAGAGGCACTAGGTTTCGTCGTAGAAGAAAAAGGCGACTCCTACATTGCACGCGTACCCTCTTGGCGAAGTGACATCACTTTGCCAGAAGACATCTCAGAAGAAATTGCACGCATCTATGGATACGACAAGATCGCCGCAACGCATCCTTATGCTAAGACGGTACAAGGCATCCAAAGTGAGCAGCTCGCTTTTGTCGGTTTGATAAAGGAAATTTTAACGAGCTTGGGCATGAATGAAACAGTGTCTTTAAGTTTTATGCATCCGAGCATCTTTGACAAGCTGCAAATACCGCCAAATAGCCCCTTGCGCCGTGCCGTACCGATCATAAATCCGCTGACCGAGGAATATCCGCTTTTGCGTACGACGCTTTTAGCTAGCCTGTTAGAAAACGCACAGCGAAATTTTTTACGCAAGAACGAAGATTTGCGGCTTTTTGAAGTCGCACCGATCTTTTTAGCAAAAGATTTGCCCGTGACAGAGCAGCCGGCAGAAATCTTAAAACTTGCCGGTCTGATAGTAGGTAAACGCTGCCCACTCAACTGGCATCAAGGCACGGAAAATGTTGACTTTTACGACATCAAAGGCATCGTAGAAGAGCTTTTTGCTCGCCTTTTTATAACCAACTACAAAGTAACAAGCGGCGAGCATTTTGCGCTGCATCCCGGAAAGAGTGCTCACTTCAAAAAAGGTAAAGACAGCATAGCTATCTTAGGCGAAATACATCCTAGCGTCTTACAAGCCTTTTCTATCCATAAAAAAGCATACGTTTTCGAGATGGATATAAAAACCTTGCTCAAGTACCACAAGAAAAAACGCCGCATTGAATCGCTGCCACGCTTTCCTTCGATCTCGCGCGACCTCGCGTTGCTCGTTGATGAAGCGATAGATGCTGGCTTACTAATGCAAACGATCACAAAAAATGCAGGAAAATTCTTCAAAAGGCTGCATATCTTCGATGTCTACATGGGAGAGCAAGTCAATAAGGGCAAAAAAAGTATCGCCTTTAGAGTAGACTTTCAATCGCCGGATAAGACCTTAAAAGACAAAGAAGCCGATGAAGCCATAGATAAAATCTTAGCCGCGCTCCAAAAAGAATACGGCGCCAAACTTCGCGCTTAAAAGCTAGCAGGTGAAACGATGGAAAAACAAAAAATCGTCGTTGACATATTCGGCGAAACATATCCACTTAAAAGTGACGAACCGGCAGACTATGTGCGCCAGCTTGCAAGACTTGTTGATGAAAATATGCGTGATATTGCCCAAAAGACACGCAGCTTTTCCGGTACAAAAATAGGTGTGCTAGCTGCCTTGCAGCTAGCCGACGAATATTACAAGCTAAAGAAAGATTACGACGAGTTGTTAGCTCTTTTACGAGAGAGCCCATAGGGTAAAAAAACAGCCCCAAACTATAGTCGTTACAGTTTGGGGCTGTTTTTATGATTTTAAAAAAATATTGATAAAATAAAGCTGCCCGGATGCGTGCAGATAAGTGTCTTTATTTATCAAAGATTGCTTAAGGAACTAAGATGTAGCTAGCGCAAGTTTCATAGCCGTCATCTAAAAGAGCCGTACGCAAGTTTTGCAAATGTGCAACGAGCGGCGCAAAAACAAGCCGCAGCTTAAATCGCAAAAAAGAATGGGATGTGCTGCCAAAGATCGGTATGCGATTTAGCGCGTAGGGATCGTCATTTGCATAGGTAAGCCCATAACGAACGGTAAACGCCGTACGGTAGCCGGCTTCTTTGACGACACTTTGCACCTCATCATTATATGCGCCGCAGGGATAAGCAAGCGATGTGACACTTTTTTTAAGATGCATCTCGATCGCTTTTTTAGAGTCTACAGCTTCATGATATAAAGCTTCCAAAGAGCTAAGTTCACTGAGCGCGACGTGCGTCATAGTGTGGCATTGGATGTCTATGCTGCCGGAATCTTGCATCTCTTTAGCTATCTGCCATGTAAGATAGTTCGGATAGACGTTTAGATAGTCCGTGACGATATAAATAGAGCCTTTTAGCCCGTATTTTTGCAAGATAGGATAAGCGTTCTTGTAATTGTCGATGTAGCCATCATCAAAAGTAATAAGTACAGGCTTATCGGGTAATGGCGCACCTTTTTCAAAGTGATCGGCAAGCTCATCTGACGTGATGGTATGATAACCGTTTTCTGCAAGATATTTCATCTGTGCATCAAATTCGGCAACACTTAATGTAAGTGCATTATGGTCATGATCATTTATCTGGTGATAGTTTAAAACGGGAACGCCGCCTTGATAATTTGTCGTGGAAAAAACCAGTGCCGTAAGCAGCAAAAAAACGAAAACAACGGCACTAAGAAAGAACTTTTTCTTAGATATATACACGAAAAACACGTCCTTAATTATTAATGAAGTTTTTCGTTTGACAATTACAGGAACCACTGATAAATTCAGCCAGCTAGCTGCACGCATCTACGCTCTTATCTCATCGTCGACAAATAAAGCACAGATACTAAAATCTAGGCGACTTCATTTTATAAGTGTCTGCTCAAGTTTCACTGTCAAATGACTGCAAGGGCGCACCCTTTCTAGGTTTAGGCAAATTGCGGTAGGCGCGTGACGCACTAAAAAAGCGCGTAGCCACCGTCATATTTGCAGGATCGAGATTTTCAACCGAGCGTTCTGCCGTACTCGTCAGATCGCGATACTTTGCCGTCTGCGTGAATTTCGCCCATGCTGACTGCAAGGCGCGCGCCATGATAAATTCGATACCCGTCGTATCTTCAGGCTGCTGCACGAAAGCAGAACTTACCTTTGGCGGCGGCGCACTGCCCGTTAGCCTCTCACCGGTAGCTGCAGGAGGGTTAGCTCCCTTGCCAGATCGCTGTTTAGACGTTGCCCTCGTCGCCCTTTTGGGTGCAGCGGCTTTATTTTCTGTCGATGTCGTCATGTCTAGCTTCCAACGTGTGCGCGGCTTTTGTGTGCCTTTTGTATCGGGCATGGCAGCCTTTGCAAACGCTGTAGCACCTTTTGATGTATCTTTAGATAATTCTTTACCGGCATCTTTTTGTCGCGCAGCATTTCCCACCTCACTTACAAGACCGCTTGCAACAAGGAAAGCCTCACTTGCATCCTCCTTAGAAGCTGCAGCTTCAAGATTTTTTACAAGTGCTTCGCGTGCATCCTGAGCGGCACGCGCCTTTTGATATAGTCCCGTATCAAAACGCTTTAAAAAACGCATCTCATCTGCCATCAGCTCATCGCCATTTAAAAGCTTTTGCTGAATAATGCGGCGCATAGCGCGACCTGCACCATCTAATTCTTCTGCCTGCGGCTCTTGCTCTTTGTCAGCAGTAGCCTGTGACTTACTATCTTTTAGCGCACGCCTCGCCTTGCCGCTATAATCTATCTTCATACCAATATTTTTTTGCTTTACATAGGCGTTTACCTTATCCGTTTCGTCAAACATACTGAATCCCTCCTACAGTAATTACTGTCTTGCGTTTGACATACGGGTTCATTATAGCATGGACAAATACATCTGTAAACTACACACATAAACGTCCGCTTAAATGGCAAAATGGCGCCATTACACGAAAGCTGCACAAAAATACCGCAGCATAAAGAACCTAAAAATACCCCAAGAGGTGATTTTTATGCAATATAAAGCCGTAATTTTCGATCTTGACGGCACGCTCGTAAACTCCTTAGAAGACATCGCCGACAGCGTCAACATCATGCTGGCAAACTATGCTTTACCGACCCATGAGATAAAAGCTTATCGTTACTTCGTTGGCAACGGCTCTAAAAAACTCATAGAGCGTGCGCTGCCTAAAGAAAAGGCAGCGTCTTTTAATTTCGTTAAAGAAGCTCTTTTAAAATACAAGGCGATTTATCAAGAGCGTCTGTTGGAAAAAACGCGTCCTTACAAGGGCGTGCGCGAGCTTCTGAGCGCATTGAAGAGCCGTGGGATTCCGCTGGCAGTCTGCACGAACAAGCACAACGATGCGGCGCTGACCATCGTGAAGATTCTTTTTGCCCCCGACACCTTTGCAAAAGTGCTTGGCGACCGTGCAGGTTTTCCGAAGAAGCCGGATCCTGCGACGCCGTTGGAAATCGCCGCGCACCTCGGTGTGAAGCCCGAAGAAGTCGCTTATTTGGGCGATACGTCCGTTGACATGGAAACCGCCGTGCGTGCGAAATTTCTGCCCATCGGCGTACTTTGGGGATTTCGCCCCACGCAGGAGCTTGTAAAAAGCGGCGCGAAAGTCTTGCTCAAAGAGCCGTTGGAACTTTTGGAGAACGTGAATTTTTGCGAGAACATGGGATGAATTTGAAGGAACGAGAAGCGATGAAAAAAGAAATCCCCGTACAGCAGGGAAAAACATACGAAATCACCGTCAGGGCGCTCGGCACGAGCGGTGAAGGCGTGGGACGCGTGAAAGACTTCACCGTATTCGTGCCCGGCGCACTGCCCGACGAGCGCGTGCTCGCCTGCATGGAAGACGTCAAGAAAACGTATGCACGCGGCAAGCTCGTGGAAATTTTGGAGAAAAGCCCCGAGCGCGTCGAGCCTCTCTGTCCGATCTACGCCTCCTGCGGCGGCTGTCAGCTGCAGCATCTTTCCTACGAGGGGCAGCTGCGCTTAAAAAGGCAGCAGGTCGTCGATGCAGTCGAGCGCATCGGGGGACTTTCCAGCATCGAGATTTTGCCCGTCTTAGGCGCGAAAGATCCTTGGTTTTATCGGAACAAGATGCAGTTTCCCGTCGGCAGGAAGCGAGGAAAGACCGTCATCGGCTGCTTCGCCAAAGGATCGCACGACATCATCGACACGCGCGACTGTCGGATTCAAAAAGAAGGCAACAACATCATCGTCAACGTCATGCGCGAGATCGTTGAGCGTTTGCGTATTCCCATCTACGATGAAGACCGCCACACAGGCATCTTGCGCCACATTATCGGCCGCATCGGGGAAAACGGCGAAGCCATGGTCGTTCTCGTCACAGCAACGAAGGACTTGCCCAAGGCGAAAGAAATCACGCGCCTTTTACGAGAGCGCGTGCCGAACCTCAAAAGCGTGCAGCAAAATATCCAGACATATCGCAATAATGTCATCTTAGGACGTGAAACCAAGCTCCTTTGGGGCAAACCGACGATTCCCGACCGCATCGGCAAACTGCGTTTTTCCATCTCGGCGAGATCCTTCTTCCAAGTCCATACGGAGCAGGCTGCCGCTCTCTATGAAAAGGCGCTGGAATACGCCGATCTCAACGGCAAAGAAACCGTCCTCGACGCCTATTGCGGCACGGGTACCATCACCCTTTTCCTCGCACAAAAAGCCCATCGCGTCTACGGCATCGAAATCGTCAAACCCGCAATCGAGGACGCGAAAAAGAATGCACGTGATAACCGCATAAAAAATGCTGCATTCCTCGTCGGAGACGCCACAAAACTCATGCCGCGTCTCTACCAAGAAAACATCCGCCCCAACGTCATCGTCGTCGATCCGCCTCGCGCCGGCTGCACGGAAACCGTCCTGAAAACCTTCGCTGCCATGCACCCCGACCGCATCGTCTATGTGTCCTGTAACCCCGCAACCCTCGCCAGAGATCTGGCACTTTTAGCAGGGTTGGGGTATATGACGAAAGAGATACAGCCCGTAGATATGTTTCCACAGACATCGCATGTCGAGTGCGTCTGTTTGATGTCAAGAGAGCAGAAGTAAAAGCAGGGAAAAGGCTTGGAATCAAGGGACTCCAAGAGATTTCCCATGTAAGGGCGGTCTGCCGGAATCCCTTTTCAGACTGACCCACAGGAAATCATCACGATCCATCAGGTGCTTGTTCCTGATGATATAGTGTGGCTGAAACTGATCGGCATTGAACAGGAAATCATGATTGTGACAAACGCCCGGTTTGAAAAGAAACGTCTCACTTGGCGTAATCTTCTCCGAGTGTTCTATCTTGACGAAAATCGAATAGATGACAGCGACTCCATCGTTGAGCCGAAACATCGTTATATGGAAAACACGCTGTTTCTGTCTGCACTACTGTATCTGATTACCGGCAGATCGTTCTCAGAGACGGATGCACAGGAAGAGAAAAAGATAAAAAAAGCGCGCCGGAAAGCCATAACAGACTATGTCAATCGAAAAATTCAGGATGCAGCCGGACGCAAAGAACAGCTTGAAAAAAACCTGCATATCTTTGACGGTGCAGATATTGAAGAACAGATAGTCCAAGCGACTGCCGCCCTTCAGGAAACACAGAAGAAAATCGACCGTGCGCTTGCCGAGAGCCAGAAAATCCTCTCCTCTATCTTAGAGGCAGAGGAACGCGCTGCGGAATGTGATGTCCTTCTGAAGCGCTATCATCGTCTTGCTTCACAATACAAAGCGGATATTCAGCGGCTATCGCTTATCGTTGAGGGTGAGGAGGCATACCAAGAAGTTCCGCAGTCTACCAAGTGTCCGTACTGTGAGGGACTGATTACTCCCCGAAAGCGGATATCGTACATCGCATCTTCCAAGGTCGAGATGGAACGGACTATGGCGCAGCTCTTCGGACTTGAAGAAACCGAACTGGACGTTGAGGACAGGAAGAAAGAAATCCGTGCGGAACTTGAAGAATTGAAGCAACAGTGGGATGCTCTCGAATCCAAAATAAAGACGGAACTGCGTCCACAGAAAAACGAACAACAGAATACGGTAAATGCATACAAGTCCTATCTCCGAATTGCCAGCGAGATTACGCTGATTGAGACCTATGCCGCCGACTTTGGCAATGATCTGACCGCTCTTGAAAACGAGCAGAAAAATGACAAGAAATTGGAGTATCATCCCAAGGATTACTTCGGGGATGATTTTGCCACCACAATGTCCGAGTTCGCCAACAGCATTCTGAAAGAGTGTTATTATTCTGGGCTGGTTCAAGCGCACTTCAATTTCAATACCTTTGATATAGAGGTCAATGGAGAGGACAAGGGGACAAGCCACGGCAAAGGATACCACTCATACCTGAATACAGTAATGATGATGATGCTACGGAAATACCTGGCGGCCAATGCCAAGTTTGATCCTCATATTTTTATTATTGACACGCCTCTTCATGGCTTTGATGATGGCGTGGATGACAAGATGCCGGACAGCATGAGAGCTGGATTATACCGATACTTCATGAACCACCAGGATGAAGGACAGCTGATTATCATAGAGAACCTTGACCACATCCCTTCTCTTGATTATGAGAAGCATGGTGCGATTGTGGAGACCTTCGGCAAGGGCTTGATTCCGAACACTCGGTACGGATTCTTAAATGATGTGAAATAATAAATATAGTAAAAGAAAGAGAGAAATCACGGAGGTAATGCAAATGCGTTTCAGCTACAACAAACTTTTCAAACTTCTTATTGACCGGGGAATTAATAAAAAGACTCTGCGGGAGATGAGCGGCATTAGCGCCACTTCCGTTGCCAAACTCGGAAAAGGCGGGAATGTGAATACGGATGTTCTGTTGCGTATATGCGGTGCGCTGAAATGTGATATCGGTGACATTATGGAATTTATTCCCGACACACAAAGCGAAGAAACATCGGTAAACATGGAGTGATTTGAATGGCACTTTTACAGGATTTGATAAAACAGATCGACGATGAGACGCTTCGAGAGCGAATCATGGCGGAGGTGGACAAGCTCACCAAGCAGAAAAAATTTGGTCTGATCTTTGAGGAGCATCTGCCGGAATGCACGCCGCTTTATGATGTGGGGATCAGACGGGATTCCAAGGTAGCCTTGAAAACCGGCCAGGTGTCGGATATATACATCGTGCGCTCCATTGATGGAGACAAGGCGATATGCGAACACAAGACGGATCATGCGGATGCGGAGTTTGCTCTGGATGATCTTGTTGCCGTGGCGGAATTTGGTGAGCCTATCTATCCGTACCTCAAGTCCATCGATACAGTATGCAATGCGCCGGACAGCGACCTGTGGCATACTCTGATCGAGGCGGACAACTACCATGCCCTGCAACTGTTGGAATATCTGTATGGCGGGAAGGTGGACTGCATCTATATCGA
>CAUUGH010000009.1:0-48917 GCA_963544755.1 uncultured Selenomonas sp.
AAATAAGAGCCGCAGATGCTTCGGTAAGTATAGTATCTGTCATAGGATCATTAAGAAAGCTCTCTTTTACGATCATTTCATGATCTGTAACGAAGCCTTCGATCTTGTCCTTAAGCTCTAAAATGATGCGTTCTGCTGATTTTTTGCCGATACCCGGTGCTTTCGTCAAAATGGCGATCGTCTTATTTTTTATGGCAAGATATATATTATTTGGCGTTACGTTTGATAAGATGCCGAGTGCTGCCTTAGGACCGATGCCAGTGACGGAGATGAGCATTTGAAATAAGCTATATTCTTCTTTTGAAAAAAAGCCGTAAAGCATCATAGCGTCTTCTCTAACAGCAAGATGCGTAAAAAGCATCACATCTTCACCTATATGCAGACGATCTTGTGTCACTTTTGAAATAAAGACGCGATAGCCGACACCTGCAACATCAAGAAAACAAAAATCAAGGGAAAGGTGCGCGACCTTTCCCCGCAGGAAACCGATCATACATAATCTCCTTAAAACCGATTGCGAAAAGCGATGCTTGACATACAGTGCGTAGTACATATAGCGACAGCGAGCGCATCGGCCACATCGTCGGGCTTTGGCGGCTGCTTTAAGCAGAGAAGTTTTGATACCATGTAGATAACTTGTGATTTCGTTGCCTTGCCATAGCCTGTCACTGCCTGCTTAACTTGCAGCGGTGTATGCTCTACTAGCTCCAGATCGTTTTTTGCTGCCGCTAGCAAAATGACGCCGCGCACCTGACCGACAGGGAGCGCCGTCGTGACATTACGGTTGAAAAAAAGTTGTTCAATGCCCATGACATCCGGTTTATACTTTTTAATCAAGTCGTCTATTCCATCGTAGATTTTCATGAGCCGATCTTCTATGCGTGCCTGAGGACTCGTCATCAAGGCGCCATAAGCGCACGGTCTAAGATGATTGCCGACCAACTTTACAAAGCCGAAACCACAGATTGCCGTACCCGGATCAATACCGAGTGCTAGCATGGCTGCTCCTTGCTGCATACTCAAAGCGAAGAATATTCATCAAATTCATGATTGCTGTAGACATTTTGCACGTCGTCATTTTCTTCTAGCGCGTCCATGAGATTTTGCATCTTTTCTGCATCTTTACCGACGAGCTTTACCATCGTATCGGGCAGCATCGTAATTTCTGCCGACGCTGTTTCAATGCCTTTTTCAGCAAGTGCCGCTTCAATAGCTTCATAGTCTTTTGTAGCAGCGGTGATTTCAAAGATATCATCTTCTGCCTTTAGATCTTCTGCTCCGGCATCAAGAACGATACCCATAAGCGCATCTTCATCACTAAACGTGTCCTTTTCTACAATAAATACGGCTTTTTGCTTAAACATCCAAGCGACACAGCCCGTTTCGCCAAGGTTGCCGCCGTACTTAGAAAAGATGTGGCGTACATCGGCAGCGCTGCGATTTCTGTTGTCTGTCAAAATATCAAGCATTATGGCAGAGCCGGAAGGGCCATAGCCCTCGTAGGTCAATTCTTCGTAATTACTGCCCTCGGCGGCTCCTAAACCTTTTTGTACGGCACGCTGAATGTTTTCCTTAGGGATGTTGTTCGCCTTTGCCTTAGAAAGCGCCAGCTTCAAGCGCATATTACCGGTCGGATCGCTGCCGCCCATGCGTACAGCAATCGTTATTTCTCTGCCGATCTTTGTCGTGATTTTGCCGCGAATCGCATCGTTGGCACCTTTTTTTCTCTTTATATTAGCCCATTTAGAATGTCCTGACATGAACCATTACCACTCCTTAGCGTTTTTATGCTTTCAAAAGCCGATAGTGTTTTTTCTTGCCCTTCTTGAAAAATGCCGCGCCGTCTACAAAATCCTTATCCTGTAAACAAATGTCGGTATCTTTAACTTTCGTATCATTTATTGTGATGCCGCCCTGCATGATGAGTCGTTTGCCCTCGTTTTTAGAGGAAAAGATACCATGCTTTGTCAAAATGTCAACAAGCTTTGTTGTCATCTCCGCAGCTGTTATGGTAACGGTCGGTATATCCGCCGTTGTGCCAGCGCCGCCAAACATTGCCGTAGCTGCCGCTTTTGCTTTTTCGGCTGCGTCTTTTCCGTGTACCAGTTTCGTAACTTCGTAGGCTAGTATCTTTTTAGCATCGTTTATCGCAGCATCCTTTAAAGCACCAAGTCGGCGCACCTCTTGCATGGGCAAAAATGTCAAGAGCGCCAGACATTTTTCAACATCAGCATCGTCGATGTTTCGCCAATATTGGTAAAAGTCATATGGCGGTGTCTTTTTTGCATCAAGCCAGAGTGCGCCGCCGGCTGTCTTGCCCATCTTCTGACCGTCACTTTTCGTAAGCAGTGTAAATGTCAAACCGTATACGGGTGTTTGCTCTTTTCTGCGAGTTAGCTCAACACCGGCGATGATGTTCGACCATTGATCGTCACCGCCCATTTGCAGTTTACAGTTAAAGCGACGATTAAGTTCTAAAAAATCGTATGCTTGCATAACCATATAGTTAAATTCAAGGAAGGTCAAGCCTCTTTCCCAGCGCGATCTATACGCATCGGCAGTCAACATACGGTTTACGGTAAAATGCGCCCCAATTTCACGCAAAAATTCGATGTAGTTAAGCTTTCGCAGCCAATCGCCGTTATCGACAAACAACGCTTTGTCGTCGGAAAAATCTATGAAGCGTGCTATTTGCCCTTTGAATAAGTTGCAATTTTGTTCAATATCTGCATCTTTTAGCAGCTTTCGCATATCTGTGCGACCTGAAGGATCGCCGACGGTTCCTGTACCGCCGCCCACAAGGCAAAGAGGACGATGCCCAGCGAGCTGCATATGTGACATCGCCATAAGCCCGAGGAAATGACCGACATGAAGGCTATCTGCTGTCGGATCAAATCCTACATAAAAGGTCACAGATTCTTTTCCAAGCAGTTCGCGCACACGTTCTTCATCGGTACATTGCGCGATGAAGCCGCGCTCTTTTAAAACATCAAAAACATTTGCCAACTAGCTCTTCTCCTCTTCTTTTAATATATGTCAATCTCTACCCTTTGTAACACTGCTGCCGGGGGCAGGCCCTTTGTTAGAATCCGGTGCTTCTAGCTGCTGCTCCGGCACATCGGCAGACTTTGAATCTTTATCGTCCGGGGATTTTACACCTGCGTCAGGTTTTGATGTATCTTTTGTACCTTTTGTACCTTTTGTCTGCTTTTCTTTTTTTGTGTCCATTGTATCTTTATTTTTCTTATCAGCAGGCGGTTCTTCTTTTATAGACTTTTCGTCTTTGATTTCACTGATGCTGCCGGGTGTATACGTTACTCCATCAAAGTTTTTCGCCGGCGTTCCCACAAGAACTTGCTGCATGAAAGCTTTCCAAATCTCAGCCGGTGCCATGCCGCCTGTCATTAGCCCCAACGAAGTATTGTCATCGTTACCGATCCAAACGCCTGCCACAAGATCCGGTGTATAGCCGACAAACCACGCATCATGATAATCGTCTGTCGTCCCCGTCTTACCGGCGGCAGGACGGTCGATCTTAGCACTAGTACCCGTACCGTGTTGTACGACATCTTGCAGCATACTTGTCAAAGCTGCTGCACTGCTTTCTTTTAGGACTGTTTTTTGCTTTAGTTCTGCTTGCTCAAGAACTTTGCCGTTTCGATCAAGAATCTTGACGATGGCAACCGGTTCGACGTGTATGCCCTTGTTTGCAAACGTCCCGTAGGCACTCGTCATTTCAAGTGGAGTCACGCCTTTTGTAAGTCCGCCAAGTGCCGTTGAAAAATTGCGGTCATTTCGTTCACCGTCAAGTACGAGAGTCGTTATACCCATTTGCTGTGCATAGTAAATGGGCTTATCCATGCCAAGCATCTGTGCAATCTTTACTGTCGGCACGTTAAGCGAGTAACGTGCTACGGTGCGAAATGTTACTTTGCCGTTGAAATTGCCGCTGTAGTTTTTCGGCGACCAGTCGCCAATCTCAATCGGAGTATCATCAATGATAGTATCGAGCGAATAATTTGCCTCAAGCGCCGCAACGAAGACAAAGGGCTTAAAAGAAGAGCCGGGCTGACGCTCTGCCATCGTCGCACGGTTAAATTGATCGGTGCCGCGACCGCCGACCATCGCTTTTATATATCCTGTGTGTGGGTCGATGGCGACGAGCGCTATCTGTGGCTGATCTATGCCGTTGTCGTCAGTGTGCTGTGCGGTAAGCTCTTGCGCGGCTTCTTCTGCTGCCTTTTGCATCGTCATGTCGATTGTCGTGTAGATTTTTAAGCCTTCTTTATATATGGCATCTGCACCGTAGCGATCAATGACCTTTTGTGTTATATAGTCTATGAAGTATGCACCTGTCGTGTCTTTTGCCTGTGTATGGTTTACTAACTCGGTTTTAGGACGGTTGTTTTTCGCACTGTAGAATTATTTATATAGCCGTACTTTTCCATCTGCTCTAGCACGATGCTCTTGCGCTCTTGTGCAGCGTTTAGATTGTTAAAAGGTGAATAGTAATTGGGGCTTTTTGGTATGCCTGCAAGCATCGCACACTCGTTGAGGTCTAGATCTTCGACATTTTTGCCAAAATACGTCTTTGCTGCCGCTTGCACACCGTAGGCACCTTGCCCAAAGTAAATTTGATTTAGATAAAGTTCTAAAATTTCTTTTTTTGTGTATTGTCTCTCGATCTGTAGGGCAAGAAACATCTCCTGCATTTTGCGCTTTATCGTCCGATCTTGTGTCAGATAGGCATTTTTAGCAAGCTGCTGCGTAATAGTAGAGCCACCTTCTGAGATCGTCCTACCTGTGACATTAGCATATATAGCTCGCAAAATGCCGCGTGGGTCGATGCCGATATGATCGTAAAAGCGGTTATCTTCAACGGCAATGAATGCGTTCTGTAAATTTTGGGGAATCTGCGACAGTTTTACCGGTTCACGGTTTTCTGTTGCGTGGACATTTGCAATTTCGTTGCCGTTAATGTCATAGATATGAGATGATGCCGGCGGACGTATATCTTCTACAAGATTGTCCTTCGTGTTCATGCTCGCAGTCAAAAAACCGCAGCCGATACCAACGAACATGACGAAAACGACGATGATGAAACCCACGAACGAACGCACGATAATGCCAGCGAGGCTTTTTTTCTTAGCCTGTTTTGGCGTTTTCTTCGGCGCCGCTTGCCTTTGCAGCGGCTGGCGTTTAGGGCGCGTTGCATCGGTACGTTTTTCCATGAAGAAGTTCCTCCTAATTTATCTGATTTCAAAAAGTGCTTTATATAGCAGCACTTTTTGCACCATACGCCTTTCATTATAAAGCAACCAAAGTTACAGCGCAAGATAAACCTAGCGCATCTCACCTTAAGGAAACGATTGTCGCCCCTGTGCCTCCTTCGCTTATGTCGGCGAAGTTAAAGCTCAAGACATTCTTATGACGTTTTAGATAGGCATGGATCGCTTTTTGCAATGCGCCTGTCCCCTTGCCATGAATGATGAGTGCTTGCCTAAGACCGGCGACGATAACATCATCAAGGAATTTGCCAACGGTCTGCTCTGCTTCAAACGCCATCAGTCCTCGCACATCGATCTCACGGTGTAAATGTGCCGTCTTTTCAAGCAGGCTTGCCGTAGCTTTTTTTGTGCCGCTTGTAGATATAGAAGGAAGCTTACTTTTTAAGCTTTCTACGAAGCGGCAATCTTTTGCTTTTATATACATTTTAAGATTGCCAAGCTCTACCTCAAGATTTTCCCCTTGAATTTTTAGCACGACACCTTTTTGATCGAGTTTTCGCACATAAATGATGTCACCGACAGCAAGCCTATCTATATCGATCTTTTCTTGGTATGCCTTACCGAATACAAGCCCACTATATGAGCGTGCCGCAGCTTTTTTTAGCCTTTCTCGCGCTTCTTGCATGGCACGGCGACGGCTCTTTATACCGAGATCATCAAATTGCGCCTTGAGATTTTTTATGATTTCTTCTGTTTCTCGCTGCGTGCGCCGCACGAGTGATGTGCTTTCTTGACGTGCTTTTTTTAGCAGTTGTTCTTTTTTTGCACAAATTTCATCTTGCAAGGCTTTAGTCTTTTCTTCAAGCTTTGCTACGCGCTGTTGTCTTGCTAAAATGTCGGCATTTCTTTTTTCATAAATAAGTTTTTCGGCTTCAAGTTGGTTGATGACTTTTTCAAACTCTGCGTGATCTTCTTTAATAAATTGCTGTGCGCGAACGATCACTTCTTTAGAAAGACCAAGACGACTGCTGATTGCAAAAGCGTTACTAGCGCCTGGTATGCCTGTAAGCAAACGATACGTCGGGCGCAGTGTTTCGATGTCAAATTCCACGCATGCATTTTCAATGCCTGTGCGCGTAAAAGCGAAAGTTTTTAACTTTGAATAGTGTGTTGTCACAAGCGTCGTTGTCGCACGCGCCAAGAGCTGCTCAAGTATTGCCATCGAAAGTGCTGCACCTTCATCAGGATCAGTTCCTGCGCCGATTTCATCGATCAGCAAGAGGTCGTTTCTTTTGACGCACGCTAAAAGCCGCACTAGATGCGACATATGTGCCGAAAAGGTACTAAGACTTTGCTCAATGCTCTGCTCATCGCCAATTATCGTATGGATATTTTGATAAATGGCCATTTCAGAACCGCTAGCTGCCGGAATGTAGCAGCCTGTTTGTACCATTAGCGCAAAAAGCCCTAGCGTCTTTAAGCTGACCGTTTTGCCGCCTGTATTAGGGCCTGTAATGAGGAGCATACGATAGCTTTCGCCAAGTGTAAGATCGATTGGTACGACTTTTTTAGGATCAAGCAGCGGATGACGTGCGGCGATAAGCTTGGTCTTACCCTCACAGTTAATCAACGGTTTCGTCGCTTGCAGCGCAGATGCCAGTTTAGCGCGTGCAAAGATGAAATCCAAGTCGGCAAGTATATCGCAATTTTTCTCCAGCACGCCAGCATATTTAGCAACCTCCTGCGAAAGCAGTCGTAAAAGACGCGTGATTTCGCTCTTTTCTAAAAGCATGAGCTGCTTTAGATCGTTATTTAAATCAACGAGTGCTAAAGGCTCGATAAAAAGCGTCGCACCACTAGCCGATTGATCATGGACGATACCTGGAAAGCTCTTTTTATACTCTTGCTTGATCGGTACGACATTTCGCTCACCACGCTGCGTGATGATGGCATCTTGAAAAAACTTTTGATATTCCGTGCGGCGCAAGATGGCTTCCATCTGCTCTTTTGCTTTGCGCTTTCCCGTATATAGCTCACGGCGTATTCTTGAAAGCTCCACGCTTGCATCATCTAGCAAGTTGCCATGCTCATCAATGCTGTTTTCTAAGCGTCGCTCGACTTGACCGAGGATCTCGATGCAATGCGCTTGTTCTTTCATGAGAGCTACGTCAAGTTCCGTTTCTTTGAAAAATTGCTTAACGGCACGCATGGCACGCATCGTACTTAAAAGGTCGCTAAAGTCGCTAGGTGAAAGCGTCGCACCACGCGCGGCATTTGCCAGTGATTTACGAATGTCGAAAATGCCCCCTAAGGGAGGTAAGCAAGAAGCTGCAAGATGCACCGCTTCTTCTGTTTCTAAAAGACGCTTTGTTACCTCACTAAAATCATCTGTAGGAAGGGCGGCGCGAGCCTTTTCTTTACCGAGTAGAGAGCTTGCCCTTTCTTCAAGCATAGCACGGATTTTATCATATTCAAGCGTCTTTAGTGTTTCTTTTTCCATAAACAGCCTTTCTATTGCACGCCGCGAAAATAATGCCCTCGCGTCGTATCTGCTCCTTCTAGCTTTTTTAGATACTCCTCCTGCTCTTTTAAGAGTGTGCCGGAAAAGTCACTCCACTCTTTGTAAAGGCTAACGCATCTTCCAAGCGCCGCCGCTTCCATAAAACGACCGTCGATACGCAAAAATGTTATGCCGCGCGGTGCAAATTTCATCGCATGAAGCAGCATGGATAAGCGTTTGCTGTTTAAGACGTGCATATGGCACGAAGCATCAAATACAAGTGGGAAAAACATACCCTTCCTATCTAAGAGTGCGTAGCGCTTATTTTTCTTGCGACACGGCATAGAGCAAGAAGAAGCTGCGTTTTCTAAAAAGCTTCCCAAGGGGCAATATTTAGATACCATAAGTTCAAGATTGCCCTCAACGATGCACTCAACAGGAAAGGGCGCACGCGCCGCTAATATTGCCGCCTCGTCTAAGGTAAGTTCTGGTGAAAGTACGCCGCGTCGTGCGCCAAGGGTTTTTAATTCTTTAAGCGTCAAATGATTAACGATAGGAATAGACGCATCGACATGAATCTGTAGACCTAGATCGCGCACGATGGGAAACGTGCCGATATTGTGTAAATTGACACCGTCAGGAAAAAGACGAGCAAATCCTTCAAGCAGCCTTCGCCATGCTAGCATATCGCGGCGCAGCAGAATACGCGGCGTGTTAAACACTATAAAAGCTCCCCTATGTCGCGCAAGTTGCAGAGCCTCTTTATAGTCGCGCAGCGAAATTGTCTGATGGTGATATGAGTCACCGCCAAAGACAATTTCGTCAGCACCGGCAGCAAGTGCTTCGCGTAAGCCGCTGATTGTATCCGTCAGAGCCACGATACGCGCCTTTTCTTTTTGCTGTACGCAAGTGGGCGGCTCTTTATAGAAAAATGCCGGTAGCGTAGGACGTTGATAGTGCGCCATACGTTTTTCTTGCAGTTGTGCAAATGCTTTGCGCCTAGCTGCGTTTATTTCACTTATGGGGATCATCAAATGCGGTTCTAGATCTAAGGTGATTTCGTCTAATGCAAAAATCGTCGTGCCGATGCGGCGTAGCTGTTTTTCTACTATTTCTTTGTTTAACGGACGTTTTACGGCAAATTCTGCAAGAAATTTTGTCGCTGCCTTTGCTGTAAAACCGTCTTGATCGCGTAATACGATAGAAAGCGGCTCACCAAGGCGCACACTAACTTTTGCCGCTACGGATATGCGCCGCACAGGCGCATTCGTACAAAAAAAGCTGCGCGCCTTTTTCATAAGTTGTGCGTCAAATACCTTGAACACACGATCATGCGGCTGTATTGACGCATCAAGAGGCAGTGTAATTTCTGAGCCTACCTTTGCTTTTGCAACGATATGTCCTTTTTTATCTCGCATATCCGTTACTGTTAGTGTCTTTCTGCCACCAACTTTGACCCAAAAATCCACTTGATCGCCATCGTTTAGCTCACCTGAAAGTTTTAGCTTTACACGCCCTGTGCTTTTATCCGCTGCAAGGACGCGCCCGATGAAAAGCCCACGGTTATTAGGACGAGAATCGCTAATCATCGCGCGTCCTTTGCATTCTTTAAGATAAGCGGTCGTAAAATCGCGGTTAAATATTTGCGCCAATGCTTTTTCGTCTTCTGCTATGCTTGAAAAAGCATTGCCTTTTTCGATTGTATCTATGGCGCGGCGGTAGGCATCGACAACTATAGCGACATACTCAGGTCGCTTCATGCGCCCTTCGATTTTCAGCGAAGTGATGCCACTTTGCAAAAGTTCTGGCAGCATTTCTATTGTTTTCAAATCTTTAGGTGAAAGTAAAAAATCTCCTGCATTTTTCCCTAAAACATCTGCTCTAGTTTCATCGACAAGCGTATAAGGCAGACGGCATGGCTGTGCACAGCGGCCGCGATTGCCGCTTCTTGCGCCGATCATACTGCTCATCAAACATTGTCCTGAATAGCAGACGCAAAGCGCTCCATGCACAAAGATCTCAACTGCCATGCAGCTATTGAGCGTAATATATCGTATGTCTGTAAGCGAAAGTTCACGCGCAAGCACGACACGCTCAAAGCCCATTTCTTGCAGCGCGAGAACGCCTTCTAAATTGTGTATGGTCATTTGCGTGCTTGCGTGCAGTGCTAGAGCAGGTACTATTTCGCGAGCAAGATGATAGACACCTAGATCTTGTATGAGTAAAGCATCCGCACCAACTTCGTACAAAAATCGCAAATAGTGCGCGAGTGCCTTGATTTCTTCATCGCGCACGATGGTGTTAACTGTCACATATACGCGCACATCACGGCTGTGGGCAAAGGTCACGGCGGCTCTTAATGCTTCTTTATCAAAATTAGCCGCATAAGCGCGTGCGCCGAACAAATTGCCGGCTAAATAGACGGCATCGGCACCACTTTCTACAGCAGCTATCAAGGCTTCCATACTTCCTGCAGGCGCTAGTAATTCAACCACGTTCTTCCTCCTCAGACGGTGCCAAAGCGTCTGCGCCGCTTAAATCAAGTGGCGCATCGCTTTCTTCTGCCACATCTTCTATGGTAGGTAGAGCAGGCAGATCGCTAAGTGTGTTTAGCCCAAAGCATTTAAGAAAAACATCTGTCGTACCGTAAAGAATAGGTCTGCCGATAACAGGTTTTCTGCCGACTTCTTCTATAAGCTCCATGCCCAAAAGTTTCTGCATGGTATGCTCGACACGCACGCCGCGAATGTTTTCTATCTCTTGCTTTGTGATCGGTTGCTTAAAAGCGACGATAGAAAGCGTTTCTAAAGTCGGCGTGGAAAGTTTTTTATCTTGTATCTGTGCAAGTTTTTGCACATAGTCATGATGTTCAGGCCGTGTGACGAGTTGAAAACCGCCGGCGATACGGTGCAGCATAAGACCGCTATTTCTTTCTTCTAAGGTTTTCTCATAAAGTTTTAAGAGTATAGCTAGGTTTTCTTCGTCTATTTGTAAAATTTCTCCAAGCTGCTTAGCTGTCATAGGCTCGCCGCGCACAAAAAGCAGCGCCTCTAAGGGCGCTTGCATTTTTTCGATAAGCATTAGCGATCACTCGTCCTTAGACAAATTAAAATATCACCGAAAAGATCCCCTTGACGTATCACAACCGAACGCAGCTTGATAAGTTCTAACAGCGCTAGAAAAGACACGATGAGTTCTGCTCGTGTACATGAGGAAAATGTGACGCTAAACGGGATCTGACTGCCGCTTTTAACAAGCTGCGTAAGAATATCGTTCATCTTACCTTGTATACTATAAGTGTCGGGCGCAACTAAAGCCTTAGGTATTGTGATTTCTTCACGCACTTTTATAGCGATGCGAAAAGCGTCGATAAGAAGTTTGACAGATAAATTTTCAGGTGCTAGACGACGCACGCTAAGAGTTGTGGGCTTTCTTGCAAAGAGCCTTTTTTGTAATGCTGCAAGATTTTCTAACTCCACGCTGACGCGGCGAAAGCGACGATATTCTAAAATTTTCTCGACTAGTTCACGCCGTGGATCATCTAGCTCTTCGCTTACTTTTTCTTTCGGCGGCTTTGGCAGCATCATGCGCGATTTTATCTGCAGGAGAGTTGCTGCTATGACGATGAACTCGCTGGCAACTTCAATATCAAATTCCTGCATCTGCTCAAGATAGTCCATATATTGCTCCGTTAAGACTGCCATCGGTATGTCGTAAATGTCGATCTTATTCTTCTCAATGAGATGTATGAGAAGATCCATCGGACCTTCAAAGGCGTTTAATCTTACCGTATATGTATTCATGCAGTCAGATGACAAAAGTGATAATTGTAGCGAGTGCAGAATATACCGTCCACGAAACAGTACCTAAGATACGCGCAAAAGGACCTATCATGATGAAAGCGATGAGAATGAGAAATGTATAGCGCTCTAAGCGCATCAGCTCATACGCAAAGCGTTCCGGCAAGTATGCCATAAGTACGCGCGAACCGTCTAAAGGCGGCAGCGGCAACATATTAAACACAGCAAAATTGACATTGATCAATGCAAGAAGCTGCATGACTGTAGCAAAACCTTGTGATGCAGGTAGACCAAGCCGCGTGTAGACGGCAAAAAAAAGCATGGCAAAAAATGCCACGACGAGGTTAGATAAAGGTCCTGCCAAAGCTACAAGGACTTCGCCTTTTTTCATATCGCGGAAGTTTCGTGGGTTAATCATCACGGGTTTTGCCCAGCCAAAATGCACGAAAAATAAAGTTAAAAGCCCGATTGGATCAATGTGCGCCTTGGGATTTAGTGTGAGCCTACCCATTAGACGCGGCGTCATATCGCCCATGGCAACGGCGACACGCGCATGAGAATACTCATGTACGACCATCGCGATCAAGATGCCCGGTATACCGGCGATGAACCACAGCAAATCAAAACCAAACATATACTTCCCCCATTATTTTCGCATTTCACCGAATGCTGTCAAGAGAATCGCTGTTGCTGACTTTGCATCGAAAATATCTCCGCTTTTGACAAGCTCGACGGCTTTTGTCAAGGATAGTTTGACGACGTGGATAAACTCATCATCGTCAGTATGCTGCTTACCTGCTTGCAGACCATGTGCGGCGTAAATGTGAATATACTCATTGGAAAAGCCGACAGTCGTGCCGATCGTCGTAAGTTTTGTATAACGCTCTGCTTTGTAGCCGGTTTCTTCTGACAACTCGCGCATAGCGCAAGTAAGCGGCTCTTCTGTAGGAAAATCAAGTTTTCCTGCCGGTATCTCAAGCGTTATGCGACCGATCGGATAGCGATACTGGCGCACTAAAAGCACCGTGCCATCATCAAATACCGGTAAGACTGCGGCAGCTCCGGGGTGGCTTACCCATTCGCGCACAGCTTCATTGCCATTTGGCAGCTTTACCGTATCACGCTTGATAGACAGCAGCACGCCATCATAGATCGTTTCGCTCTTTAGTGTCTTTTCCCATAAATCTTCGTACATTATTTCCCCCTTGGGTTAGTAAACCGCGGCTTATTTCAGCGCGTTTGATTCTAGCATTATCCACCATTTCCCGTGCATTGTCAAGCGCAGCTGCCGTTATGTCGCTGCCTGATGCCATACGCGCTATCTCATGGATGCGTTCTTTTTCGGCGAGGTGCTGCACATTTGTCAGCGTGCGTCCTTTTATCGTTTCTTTGTGGATGTAAAGATGCTCGTCTGCCATACAGGCAATTTGCGGCAGATGTGTGATGCAAAGGACTTGACGATGCTTTGCGACCATGGCGATGCGAAAAGCGACCATACGCGCCGTCTTGCCGCCGATGCCCGTGTCTATTTCGTCAAAAACCATGCTCGGCGGTGAATCATCACTTGCTGCTGAAACGGCTTTTATGGCGAGTGCTATGCGCGAAAGTTCGCCGCCTGAGGCGACATCTTGCAGCGGTCGCGCTTTTTCACCCATATTTGCCGAAAAGAGCATGACAACGCTATCTGCGCCAACTTCGCTATATTCTGCCCTTTGAAGCGCGATGGCAAAGTGAGCCTTTTGCATGCCAAGTTCTTTTATCTGCGTGCCGACGTGTGCGGAAAAATCCTTAGCTGCTGCAGTGCGAAGCTTCGTGAGCTTTTGCGCTTCTTCTTTTAAGGTATCTGTCGCTTTTTTTAATGCTGTCTGTAAATCTTTTAGATCGACATCGTAGTTTTCGATACGTTGCAATTCGTCTTTGACCTTTGATAGATGCGTCAAGACATCTGTCACCGTCGCACCATACTTGCGACACAATTTATCAATGATGCTCATACGACTTTCTAGTGCAGCAAGCCGATGCGGCTCAAACTCTACATAAGAGCTGCAATCGCGAATTTCATACGCCGCCTCTTGCAGCTCACAGCAGGCATTTTCCACCATCTTGCAGACGTTATCAAATTCATTGTCAAAGCGAGCAAGTGCTTCAAGATTTTTCTTGACCTTGCTCAATGCTGTAAGGATGTTTAATGTCTTGCTGTTTGTATCGCCGTTCAAAAGAGCGTAAGATTCTTCAATAAAGCTTGCGATCTTTTCAGCGTTTGAAAGCTTACGGATCTCTTTTTCAATATATGCGTCCTCTTCTTCTTTTAGATCTGCTTCTTCAATCTCCTTTTCTTGCCAACGCAAAAGCTCTAATCGCTCCGCTTTGTGCTTTTTATCGTTTTCTATCGCCTTTAGACGCTTTTTACAGTCGTTACACATGGCGAAACTTTGTTGATAGATCTTTAGCTGCTTTTTTATTGCTGTATCTAAACTATCAAGAAGCACGAGCTGATTTTCAGGACGCAAGAGCGCTAAATTATCATGCTGCCCATGAATATCGACGAGATATGCACCGATCTCTTTTAAGAGTGTGAGCGTCACGCGGCAGCCGTTTAAAAGTACAGAGTTTTTCCCATTGTGCGAAACTTGACGAGTGATGATAAGCTCATCATCTTCCACTAAAATAGCCTGTTCTTCTAAGAGTCTTTTTAGCCGCTCTTGTGCGTTTAAACTAAATACCGCCTCGACACGCAGCCATTGGCAGCCATTTCTTATGGCGCTTGCCGAAAGGCGCTTTCCTAGTACTGCGCCTAAGGCATCAATGAGGATAGATTTTCCGGCGCCGGTTTCTCCCGTCAAAATGTTTAGCCCTGCACCAAATTCGATTTTTACATATTCTAGCAGAGCAAAATTCCAAACCGTCAATGTCTTTAACATGATGTCCCTTTCACTTAGCGAAGAAATTTTCCATGCGTCGCACGATCTTTATATGTAGCATCTTCTTACTATGAATTCCCATGAAGTCGAGCCGCAGGCGCAGACTGATTGGCAAGGTTTCATATAAGGCGTTAGAACATATGTACAGCGTGGCTCCTTGATGATGCCGTCGTCAGAAGCGGCGGTGGAAATAAGTCCTGCCGCTCTGCTTCACGGCTGAACATATGTCCTGAAAGTTTACTACATTTTGCTCTTAGCGTCGCCCCAGAGTTTTTCTTTCATAGTTTGATAGTAGTCTTTGTCGCTAAATTTTACGATGCGTGCAGGATTTTTTGCTCGCTTTACGATCACTTCGTCTTCGTTGGCAATTTGGTATGACTTTTGCCCGTCAAAGGTTACGAAGATGTCAGGATGACCAGCTTCAATACGCATATGTACGGTATCATTTTCAGAAATTACCATAGAGCGAATATGGAAGGTATGCGGACAAATCGGCGTAAGAACAAGTGCTTTTACAAGAGGATTTACAATAGGTCCTCCTGCGGAAAGTGAATAAGCAGTAGAGCCTGTCGGCGTTGAAACGATAAGCCCGTCGGCTTTGTAATTTGCAACGCAGGTATCGTTGATGGAAAGACCAAAGCGCAGCATACGAGAAAGCCCCCCCTTCGTCACAACGATGTCATTAACCGCGCTAGCCTTGTAACTTTTTTTATCATGATGGACGACATATCCCGAAAGCATAAGCCTTTCTTCGATATGGTATTCTTTGTCGAGGATTTTTTGCAGCTTTCGTTCAATTTCGGTTAACTCAATATCGACGAGAAAGCCGACTGTTCCTAAATTTATGCCGCAAACAGGAATACAAGAGTCATAAACGCGGCGGCAGACGTTTAATAATGTACCGTCGCCGCCGATGCTCAATGCCATGTCGATGGGGTGCTGACAGATATTAAAAACGCCAAATTCTTCGCGCCCTAAGTGTGCTGCTTCTTTTGTCGGCAGCAGTACACAAACGTCTTTTTTAGCAAAAAACACAAGCACGCGATCTAAAATCACACGAATATTTGCTTTGGTTACATTGGGAAAAATCGCTATGGTAAACATCAAAATCTCTACCTACTTGTCTAATTCTTTATGCGCCTCTTGCACTAAAGTGTAAATTTCTTGTTCTAAAATCGCTGTAGAAAATGGTATAACTTTATCTTTACGCATGAGATGTATTAGATATTCAATATTTCCTTCTGGGCCTTTAATAGGGGAGTAGGAAAGTGAGGCAATATAAAAGCTTGCTTCTTTAGCCGCTAGGCACACATCGTAAAGCACTTTTTCATGCACACTTACCTCACGCACGACTCCCTTCTTGCCAACATTTTCGCGTCCTGCTTCAAATTGCGGCTTGATAAGTGCCACTATTTCACCATCGGATTTTAGCAAGGTGCGTGCGACAGGCAGCACTTTCGCAAGTGATATGAAAGCGACGTCGATGGCTGCGATGTCTACTAGTTCGCCGAGCATCGCAGGTACTACATGGCGTATATTCGTGCGCTCCATGTTCTTTACGCGTTTATCCGTTCGTAGCTTCCAAGCAAGCTGGCCATAACCTACGTCTATGGCGTAAACTTTCGCTGCGCCTTTTTGCAAAGCACAGTCTGTAAAGCCGCCTGTGGATGCGCCGATGTCTGCTATAGTTTTTCCTACAAGAGAAAGTGAAAAAACATATAGTGCTTTTTCTAATTTCAAGCCGCCGCGGCTTACATAGGGTATTTCTTCGCCTAAGAGGCGAATAGCGGCCTTTAGCGGCACACTAGTACCTGCTTTTTCCACCTTTTTGCCATCGACTATAACTTTTCCTGCCATGATCAATGCACGTGCGCGTTCGCGGCTAGTGGTAAGTCCGCGTTGAAAGAGCAAGACATCAAGCCGCTCCTTCGCCATCGCGCATTGCTCCTTTCCAGACAGCTAAAACGCGCTCTGCCATTTGCGTTGGCAAGAGTCCTGCTATTTCTAAAAGTTCTTGCGGCGTACCCTGCTCAATGAAAAAATCACCTATGCCCAAGCGCAAAACAGGCAATAAAAGACCTTTGTCTGCCATATATTCAAGTACGGCAGAGCCAAAACCACCGGCAAGAGTATGTTCTTCCATGGTCACGAGCAATTTTTTTTCTTTAGCCATACGATAAAGCAATTTTTCATCTAACGGCTTTACTGTACGCATATTGACTATGGCGGCAGAAACTCCTTGTTCTTGAAGTAATGCCGCCGTCTTTACAGCAGCTTCTACCATGCTGCCGACAGCAAGCAGTGCGATGTCGCCATCTTCTTTTATGATCTCTGCCTGTAAACTTTTAAGCGGCAAAAAAGGTTCTTCAAGATCTGTGCCAAGCCCTTCACCGCGTGGGTAGCGAAGGGCTATGGGTCCTTTCATAAAAAGTGCCGTCTTTAGCATACGCCCGAGTTCATTTTCATCCTTAGGTACAAGAATGGTCATATTCGGCAGGTGACGCAGATAGGAAAAGTCAAATACGCCGTGATGCGTCGCACCATCCTCGCCAACTAAGCCTGCGCGATCAAGCGCGAATACGATATGTAGGTTCTGCAAACAAACATCATGTACAATCTGATCGTAAGCGCGTTGGGCAAATGTTGAATAAAGCGCAATGACAGGCTTTTTGCCAACGGCTGCAAGACCTGCGGCAAAAGTAACAGCGTGCTGCTCGGCGATTCCTACGTCAAAAAAGCGCGTAGGATACCTTTCACCAAAAGCTCTAAGCCCCGTGCCGTCTGGCATTGCCGCTGTGATGGCAACGACATCTTTATCTTTTGCTGCAGCATCTATGAGGGCTTTACTAAATACGCTAGTATACGTCGGTTTCGCACTTACTTTTAAAAGTGCTTTACCTTTAATAATATCAAATTTACCAATGCCGTGAAATTTGTCGGGCGCTTTTTCTGCCGGCAAATAGCCTTTACCTTTACAAGTTTGCACATGAATGAGCAAAGGGCCATGAAGCTTTTTTGCCTGTTCAAAAACATCAAGTAAGAGGGCGATATTGTGTCCGTCTAAAGGGCCAATGTAGTTAAATCCCATGTCGGTGAAAAGACTGCCGGGTACAAGCGCCGAGCGCAAACCGTCCTTTATATGCTCTGCCGTGCGATAGACGCGCTCGCCGATGTGTGGGATGCTTTTTAGAAAACTTTTAATGTCTTCTTTGGCGCGATGATAGCCGGGGGTGATGCGAAAACGCGACAGATATTCAGACATCGCGCCGACGTTTGCCGCGATGGACATACCGTTGTCATTTAATATAACGATGATGTCGCGCCCGAGCGTACCTGCGTTATTTAGTCCTTCAAACGCCTCACCGCCTGTTAATGCACCGTCACCGATGACTGCAGCCACGCGATAATTCGCACATTCCAGGTCGCGTGCCGCCGCCATGCCCAAGGCAGCTGAAATTGACGTGCTAGAATGTCCCGTGCCGAAAGCATCGTAGATGGATTCATCTCGCTTAGGAAAGCCTGTGATGCCGCCTTTTTGACGTAGCCCGGCGAATGCTTCACGTCTGCCGGTTAAGATCTTATGTGCATAGGCTTGATGTCCGACATCCCAGATGATTTTATCTTGCGGACAATCAAACGCTTTATGAAGGGCGAGCGTGAGTTCTACCGTGCCTAGACTAGGTGCAAGATGCCCACCTGTACGAGAAACCGTGTCGATGATCGTAAAGCGAAGCTCTCTTGCTAGCTGCGAAAGTTCATTGAGTGTGCAATTTTTTAAATCGCAAGGCGCATTGATGCAATCTAACAGCTGATTCATGCCATCTATCCTCATGTTTTTCGTCCCAGTAAAAACTGTGTCAAATCTCGCAAAAAGGCTGCTTGGTCGCCAAAGATTTCAAGTGCAGCCACTGCTTCGGCGACCGCTTTGGCTGCCAACTTTTGTGCATCTTCTAGAGAAGTCAAAGTCACATACGTTGCTTTTTCGTTTTTGGCATCGCTGCCGACAGGCTTACCGATCGTAGCTTTATCACCAGTGACATCTAAAATATCATCTGTTATCTGAAAGGCAAGACCAAATTTTTCGCCGTAGCGTGTCAGTGCGGCAAGCTCTTTTTTATTTGCACCTGCCAAAATAGCTCCCGTTCTTATGGCGGCGCAAAAAAGCGCACCTGTCTTTGCCATGTGCATTTTCTGCAACACCGTCAGTTTGAGACGCTGCCCTTCGCTTTCAAGGTCAAGCGCCTGTCCGCCAACCATGCCGTAAGGACCTATTGCACGACTTATTTCAGATACGACAGTTACGAGTGTTGCAGGCGTTGCCATGGGTTGACGAAGCATGACTTCAAAAGCGAGCGTTAAAAGTGCATCACCTGCAAGCACTGCCATACCGTCGCCAAATACCTTGTGATTCGTCGGCTTGCCACGCCTGTAGTCGTCATTATCCATTGCAGGCAAATCGTCATGAATTAAAGAGTAGGTATGAATCATCTCAATGGCGCAGCTTGTCGTTAAAAAAAGATCGCCTTCTTTGCCAACGGCATCGGCTGCCGCCATTAAAAGAACGGGGCGAAGACGCTTGCCGCCTGCCATAAGACTATATTCCATCGCCTTTGTCAAAGTGTCATTGTAAGCCGGGACTTTTAGCAGCTCAAAGAGAAGTCTTTCTTCTACCAAAGCGGCGCGGCGTTGCCATTTAGCCTTAAAGTTCACCTGCATCACCTTCTATCTCTAAACGAGCTTCTTCGACTGTATTGCCATTTTTCTTAAAAACTACATCCATCGCCTTTTCTGCACGGTCAAGTGAAGCCATGCAAAACTTCGTTAACTCTATGCCTTTCTTGTAATTTTCCAGTAGCTGCTCTAAACTTAAATCATCGTTTTCCATTGCTTGCACAAGCTCTTCGAGGTCTAATAGTGCTTGCTCGAAGGTTGGCTGTTTTTTCTTTGGCATCATAAACCTCCCTTTTGCAAGCCGCGCACAACAGCATCAAAACTGCCATCTGCAAGATGTACGGCAACGACATCTCCCAAAGCAAGCTCTTTGATGCTGCGAACTGCCTTATCTGACTTTTTAACGATGCTGTAGCCGCGCCCGATAACGTAGAGCGGATTTAGCATAGTGAGCTTTTCTGCCGCTATTTGAAAAGCGTGTTTTCTTTCTAAAAGAGCGCAGCGCATCTCTTGCGAGAGTGCGTCTATCGCCATGTCTAGTCGTTGCCTTCGCGTCGCTAAAAGAGCTTGTGGGCGTAGCCTTAAAAATGTGCTGCTAAGACGCTTTGTACGCTCACGCTCGTAGAAAAGGCGGCTTTTCATCGCTTTTTGCAGACGTCTTTCATATTCTGTAAGGCGGCAGATAATAGTTTTTCTTTCGGGTACGGCGATTTCTGCTGCTTGCGATGGCGTCGCCGCACGCACATCGCTTACATAGTCGGCAAGCGTCGTGTCTGTTTCATGCCCTACGGCGGAAATGACGGGGATTTTAGATTCATAGATGGCGCGCACAACGACTTCTTCATTAAAAGCCCAAAGGTCTTCTATTGAGCCGCCGCCTCTGCCGACGATCAAAATATCTACGGGATATTTTTTATTAAAAAAGTAAATGCCGGCAGCAATTTCTGCCGCAGCACCTTCGCCCTGCACGAGTGCCGGGTAAAGTAATAGGCGAATGTTTGGATCGCGCCTTTTAGACACGCGGTATATATCGCGCAACACAGCTCCTGAAAGAGATGTTACAATGCCGATTGTACGCGGAAAGGGCGCAAGCGGCTTTTTATGCTCTATATCAAAAAGCCCCTCTTTGGCAAGACGTGCCTTTAGCTGCAAGAAAGCAACGCTAAGCTCACCTTCTCCCACTGGCAGCAGTTGTTCAGCATAGAGTTGGTAAACACCGTCGCGCTCGTAGACGGAGATCTCTCCTACAGCTATGATCTTCATACCATTTTCCGGCAAAAAGCGCAAAAGTCGTGCACAGCTTTTAAACATCACACATTTTAAGGCAGCCGCTTCATCTTTTAACGTGAAATAACAATGCCCCGAAGCATAGATTTTATAATTAGATAATTCGCCCTCGACAGAAACATGATGCAGCATACCTTCTGCTTGAAACATACTTTTGATATATTTAGTTAGCGCAGACACGCTATGAACCGTCAAAATGCCGCCTCCTTAGATAAGGAAAGGGGCTGTCGCGCCAACGGCAACAGCCCGAGGATTATCCTGAAAGTCCGCCTAAGATGCCGTTGACGTAGCGACCGGAATCATCTGTACCGAATTTTTTTGCCAACTCGACCGCTTCGTTGATGGCGATACCGACATCGATCTTTTCTTTACCGTACTTCATTTCATAAACGGCGATGCGAACTATATTGCGGTCAACACACGCCATACGCGCAAGCGACCAATCATATGAAGATGCGGCAATCGCCGCATCGATGTCAGCGATATGATCACGTGTACCGCGTACCAATGCTGCAGCATAGCCATAGTCTTTCTTCGTCTTTAAGGGCATTTCTGCTGCAACAGCATCAAGTGCCAGTGTTTGCCATGCTGCTTCTGTCTCAGACAGCGGCGGCGGATTAAGCTCCATTTGAAATAGCGTCTGAAGCGCAGCCTCTCGCGCCTGTCTGCGACTCATAAAACCCTTTCCTTTCTGTGGCTATCTAAGGAATCACTGATAAATTCAGCCACCTATTTTCACGCATCTAAGCGACTTTATTTTATCGGTGTTTTCTAACATACTTTACTTTAACTGTGATTCTTTTATGCTGTGCTGTTTATACCGATAAGGAAAGAGGTCTTTGAAAAAATCTTCCACATCGCGTGGACGAATACCATGATCGATGCGGATGCCAACGATAAGACCGACAAAAGCACAAAGAAGTACAAAAAGCGTCTGCCAAAAGCCGAAGATTAAAACTGCCAAGCCGATAAAAGCACCGAAAAGCATACCGATCATCTTACCGCGATGGGGCGCAAAAAGCGGCGCGTATGTATGGAAAAAAGTTTTGAACGTGAAGCCTTTTATATCATTCATCTTTTTGACCTCCCGTTAAATAACACGCTTCTTCTTTGCAAGCGGTGCATTGGAAATGTCTTCAACGATAATCTCTAGCGTATAGTCATCAACACCGATCGTATTTTTCATATAGCGGCGAATCTCCGTTCTGATACCGTCGGAAACGGCAGCGGCATTTGTTTCTTTGCCGATGACAATAAAAAGACGAAGGCGCAGCTGCGTTATTTCTTTTGCAGCTTTTTTTGCAGCCAAAACCAGCACTTTAATACTTCGCACACCCAAAACAGTCTTTGCTGTCTGCTCTACAAGGCTATGGATTGCATCAAGTGAAATACTTACTTCTCCTGTCTTAGTATGCAGCACAAGAAACTCTCTGCTATTATGCTCTTTTGAGCCTGAAGAAAAGCCGCAGCCGATAAGGTGTATACTCAAGAGGAATACAAAAGCACTGCCAAAGACCAGCGACCATTTTTGCGATTCTAGTAAATAGCGATATTCATTAAGCAGTATGGAATCTGGCACAAGGTGCAGGGCAAGTCCTACAACACCCACTGAAAGACAGGCGACAGCGAGCGCGTAAATGAGTAAAAGAACGCGATTGACGATCCCCATAAACTAGCCTCTCTTCTTTAGTGGACGCGAGTTTCCTCTTCTGTTGCTTCTTCTGCAAAGCCCACGCCCTGCACATGGATGTTTACTTCAATAACGCTAAGACCTGTCATGTTTTCAATCGCCTTTTTGACATTTTCTTGTACGGCAATAGCGACATCAGGCACGCGCACACCATACTTTACGATCAAATAGAGATCTATCGCTGTTTCTTTTTCGCCGACTTCGACTTTTACACCCTTTGTAAAACTTTTCTTGCCGAGCATTTCGGCGATGCCGCCGGCGATACCGCCACTCATGCCGGCAACGCCCTCGATCTCTATCGCGGCAAGCCCTGCGATGGTGCTTACGACTTCATTGGCAATGCGAATCGAACCGATTGCAGCATTTTTGTGTAAAATACTTTCTTCTGCCATAGAAAAAACCTCCTTCAAAACATATAGCATAGTCTTGTAAGATTGAGCCTTTTATATTAGGCACGCTCGATATAGTTACCCGTGCGCGTGTCAATACGCAAAATGTCGCCTTCGTTTATAAAGAGCGGCACGCGTACGGCGTAGCCTGTTTCTACCGTTGCCATTTTTGTCGCACCTGTTGCCGTATTGCCCTTGACGCTTGGCTCACACTCGATGACTTTTAAGTTGACGGATGTCGGCAGCGAGATGCCAATAACGCGCTCCTTAAACGTTTGCAGATTAACTTCCATATTTTCTTGCAAATAGTTTAGCGCATCGCCGAGCTGCTCTTTGCTAAGCTCTGTCTGCTCATAATTTTCCGTATCCATAAACGTATACATATCGTCGGCTTCATAGAGGAACTGCATCTTGCGTGTGTCCAAACGCGCAGCAGGCATCTTTTCGTTCGGGTTAAACGTGCGCTCAATGACGGCACCTGTTTCGACATTTTTTATCTTTGTGCGTACAAACGCTGCACCTTTGCCCGGCTTTACGTGCTGAAATTCGACGACTTGCCAGACGCCGCCATCAATCTCAATCGTAAGTCCTGTACGAAAATCTGTGCTTGAAATCATGAGTAGCCCTCCATTATTGATATTGGCAAAATTCTATTAGATGCTTTACTGCCTTAGTAAGCGATACAGCTCCCTGCTTTTCTAAAAGTACCGTATCTTCGATGCGAAGTCCGCCCCAACCGGGCAGATAAACTCCAGGCTCTACCGTTATGACCATGCCTTCTTTTAGCGTTTCTTCCTTGCTTTTTGGCGAAAGACGCGGTTCTTCGTGAATTTCCAAGCCGACGCTGTGGCCAAGCCCGTGCCCGAAGTATTTAGCATAGCCAGCTTCTTCTAGACAATCACGCACAGCTTTATCAACATCTTTACCCAAAGCACCGACAAGAAGACGCTTGACGCCAAGATTTTGCGCTTTAAGCACTGCATTGTAAAGTTCACGCTGTTTTTTAGATGCTTTTCCCAAAACGACCGTGCGTGTAATGTCTGAATGATAGCCTCGATAAACAGCACCGTAGTCCATTGTAACAAATTCGCCGGCAACAAGCAACTTTTCTGATGCAATCCCGTGAGGCAAGCTAGAGCGTACACCTGACGCTACAATTGTCGGAAAGGCGGGACGCTCTGAACCATGCTCTCTCATAAATGCTTCAAGATGTGCGGCGACAGTGCGCTCTGATATGCCCGGGCGCAAAAATTGCAATATATCATCAAACGCAAGATCGCTTATCGCTGCGGCTTTTTTTAAGTATGCGATCTCTTCAGCGTCTTTGACCGCTCGCAGCGTATCAAGTGCTAGACTTTTAAAGTACAAATCGTTCCAATCAGGCAAGAGTTTACGAAAGGTTTGAAATGTATCAAAAGATACATCTTTGCCCTCAAAGCCGAGCAAGCGACAATCAAGTTTTTGCACGATAGTCGCCGCTTTTTTCCAAAGACCTTCTTTTTGCTCGACCACCTCAAAAGAGGTTTCTGCCGCTGCCTGCTCGACATAGCGAGAATCTGTAATTAGCTGCCGACTTAGCGGCGTGATGATAAGCAGCGAATCATCGCCCGTAAAGCCACTGAAATAACGCAGATTGACATTCTTGCTGACGATCATCAAGTCAACGCCTTTTTCTTTCATGAGATCTAAGAGTCGTTTGATGCGCTTTGCCGTATTCACCGTTTAGCCTCCTTGAGTTTTAGCAGGGCGATTTCTAGTGCGCCTAGATAGCTTGCTGCCCCAAAACCTGCAACTTGCCCCATGACGACGGGCGCGATCACCGATGTTTGGCGAAATTTTTCGCGCCTTTGGATATTTGAAAGATGTATTTCGATGACAGGTACCGATATAGCAGCTATCGCATCGCGCAAGGCGATGCTGTAATGCGTCAAGGCGGCAGCATTGAGCAAGATGAAGTCTGTGTTTTCTGCGGCATTTTGCATGGCATCAATCAGATCGCCTTCGTGATTTGACTGAAAAAAATCAAGGTGCACACACTCTTTGGCGGCTCGCTTTTTTAAAGCTTCGTTGATGTCAGAAAGTGTCATGGCACCGTATATTTGCGGCTCTCTTTTTCCTAAAAGATTAAGGTTTGGCCCATGCAAAACCAAGATTTTCGACAAAATCTCGCCCCCTTTTTATCTTAGTGGCGAATCAAAAAACCACACTCGTTTGGCACAATTTCCAGCACACGCGTCTCTAAACTGTTGATACGAATAAAGCCGTTACCTTGCCGAATCTTTTGCCAAAGTGCCTCAACTGCCGAAGCCGCGCCTTGCACCTGCATCGTCACAGAACCGTCCTCCATATTGCTGACCCAACCACTAATGCCAAGCGCAGCAGCATTTTGCTGTACGAAGAAACGAAAGCCCACCCCCTGCACGCGTCCTGTAGCTCTTGCAAAAAAGCGCACACTTTCTTTCATTAGAATCATTCTTCCTTTCTGCGGCGACGCACTATAGCATATTCTTCTACGGGCTTTTTCATAGGCATATATACTATTTGTTGGGCGTGGTTAGCCACCGTAAGCGGCTTACCAACTTCGTCGGTCATATCATCTAAACGCTGCGAAAACGTCTTTTTCGTTGGCTGAAATATCTCAATTTCTTGCCCAATCTTCATATTGCCTCGCTGTTCGACTGTTGCTAGCTGCGTCTTTTCATTATAATGGCGCACAATCCCTATAAAGTCTGCCGTTTGCTCATAAGACGCGTTGGTATAAATCTGATCTTTAGCTGTAGGTTCATGATCAAAAAAGCCGCTTGTATAGATGCGATGTGAAACTTTTTGCAGATCCTCTAGCCAAGAAGCACGCAGATAAAAGGGCTGCGTATCGTCAAAAAATGCATCAAGTGCTTCGCGATACACCTTCGTGACCGTTGCCACATAATGAACGCTTTTCATGCGTCCTTCGATCTTTAAGCTGTCAAGCCCCATAGTACAAAGCGCAGGTAAAAAGGGCAATAGGCAGAGATCTTTAGAATTCATAATATATGTGCCGCGCTCATCTTCAGCGATGGGAAAGATTTTGTCCGGGCGGCTTTCTTCTACTAAGGCATAACGCCAACGACAGGCTTGCACACAAGCACCGCGGTTTGCATCGCGCCCCGTGAGATAGCTGCTTAAAAAACAGCGTCCCGAGTAGGCTATGCACATCGCACCATGTACGAATATTTCAAGCTCAACTGATGAGCGTGCGCGAATCTCAGCTATCTCCTCACACGAAAGCTCTCGCGCTAGTATGACACGCCTTGCGCCAAGTTGCTGCCAAGCATTGACCGCCGACCAATTCGTACTGTTTGCCTGTGTACTAACGTGCAGTGACAGTGTAGGCGAAAGTTTACGCGCAAGCGAAAAAACGCCCAGATCGGAAATAATTAGACCATCTACATGAAGATCGCTAAGAAACGCCAAATATAAGGAAAGCTTTTTTATGTCAGCATTATGTGCAAAGATATTTAGCGTCACATAGACTTTCTTGCCGCGCACATGGGCAAAGCGCACGCCTTCTTTTAGCTCCTCATTGGTAAAGTTGCTGCCAAAAGCGCGTAACCCGAAACTCTTACCGCCTAAGTAAACGGCATCTGCACCGTAGATAAGTGCTATCTTTAGCTTTTCTAAGCTGCCGGCAGGTGCAAGTAATTCCGGCTTTTTGCCGCTAAAGTCTTTTTTTTCTAATTCCCTGATGCCCTTTATAAGATCCATTTAGCGCACCTGCTGCACGATAGCGTCGTGCTCTTCATAGGTATAAGAATAATAATTACGTCCTTGCCGATCAGCGACGAAGTAGAGATAATCCGTATCTGCCGGCCAAAGTACAGCTTCAATAGATGCTATGCCGGGATTAGCTATAGGTCCTGGCGGCAGCCCTTCGTGTTGATAAGTATTGTAAAGTGAATCCATCTTGGTATCTTTATACGTCAAATCTTCTTTAGGCGCATCAAGCAAATACTGTAGCGTCGCATCCGACTGTAGAGGCATACCGATAGCAAGCCGCTTTAAAAATACCTGCGCGATCTGTGCGCGATCTTCTTCGTAGCGAGCCTCTTTTTCCACGAGTGACGCTAAAATGATAAGATCGTAAATACTTAGATCTTCCTCTTTGGCACGCTCACGCATTTTGCGCGTAAGACGCTGATCAAAATCACTGGACATCATCAAAAGAATGTCCTCTGCTGTAACATCGCCGTCTACTTCATAGGTATCGGGAAAAAGAAAACCCTCAGAATAATACCGCACGTCATCGCTCTTTTTGACGTAGTCGTAGGGTGCGTAATGCTTGGCTGCCTGTAAAAAAAGCGACTCTTTTATAATGCCCTTTTCATCTAAACGCTTAGCAATATCTTCAACCGTAAAACCCTCAGGGATTGTAAAGCGAAGCTGCACGGTATTTCCCTCTGCCAATATCTTTAATACATCGCTAATCTCCATGTTTTGATAAAGTGCGTATGTTCCGACCTTAAAAGAGCTTTCCGTGCCGCTCATCTTTGCTTTTAGACGAAATTTCAAGCGGCTTTTTATGATGCCGCGACTTTCCAAAAGTGTTGCTACATCGTCGGCATTCATGCCTGTACGAACCGTTATATAGATCGGATCTTCTCCTTTTGGGGCTTTTTCTGTCGGTGAAAAAGCATAAAAAAATAGCCCGAGCAGCAAGAAAAAAAGTAGCACAGGCGGCAAAATATACTTCTTCATATAGCCTAGCCAATCTTTAGGTGGAAAGCGGCGCAGCTCCTCGAAAGAAACACTTTTCAGCCACGCGTAGAAAATTTCCTGCACCCACACAAAAGCTACGAGAAAAAGCACTAATACTTTGCTTATGTATTCTTGTGCCTTATGCAAAAGCTCCTTTCTTTCTGCATCTTTCTCGGGTATAGCAAAAACAAAACTCTTGAAGCGCTCCAGCCATAGCGCGAGAAAATCAGGCAGCCGCAAAAAAACATCCCCTTTCACTTTCATGATTTGCTTTAGTTTTCATTATACGAAAATACTACCAAAATTACAATAACTAAGAAATCATGAAAAGCTACTTGAAAGATCGTAAACTGAAACCAAGGATAAAGAGGCGGTAGAATCTATAAGTTGCTTATAGTATTTTGTCCATTGTCATTCTAATACTCTAGCACTGATGTAATCGACCTTGCCATTTTTCACGGCAAAACGCATGAGGCAGTCCTTGTAATCTAAAGAACGCATTTTATATTCATATAAAGTCAAATCTTCAAAATTTGACTGGGAATACGGCTCCCCATAAGCATTCAATACCTTCTGCAAACTATCCCCTTGCCGAATGCCCTGAGGCGTTGCCACTTCCGCTGTATTAGACACGAAGCCCGTGACCTTGCCGCGAGTAATGACAACTTCCATTTCTGGATATTGATAGCGCAAATCCCCTGTCTTATCAGGATCGGTGATCTTTTGCTCTTTGCCCATCTCGGAATACACATCATCCCGATTGTAGCCGATGCTCACCTTCCCTAGCGTCAGATCGCTATCGCTGGCAATTTGGGAGGCTACAGCTCCGCCTACAGCTGTCATGGCGCCCACTTTTGCGAGATTTGATCTCGATGAACTTTTTCCCACAGCCGAGGACGATGAGGTTTTGCCCGTATTGTCGCCGACGGCAGCTCCGGCGGCGTATTTTATTCCCTCTGCCACCACCTCTTCTTTTATTTCTTTCTTGGCAACATCAAAAACCTTAGAAATGACACCCTTGCAGCCGACGAGGGGCAGGACGAGTGCGACCGCTAACAAACAGGCAGTCAGTCGAAATAATTTCATTTTATTTCCTCCTCATATAATATGTCTTGTGGATTAATTGTAAACTGAAATCGGGGAGATTGCAAGTTTAAGGAAATACTGATAAATTCAGCACCGCCATCTTAGAGCATCTTTTTTACCCACTTTTTGTCGGCAAATCCTCAAGAGAGCAGCACTCTGCATCAGGTTTACCTCCTCAAGGGGACTAAAAAATCTGCGCCAATCTGCAGGTCTATTTTATCAGTGATTCCTTAATTATCGCATCGCTCTACCAAGGGAAGATTGGTTAGTTGTAAAATGAAATCTTCCACTGCTATACATTGTAAAAAATTATGTAGACTGTTGCTAGTATTTCATAGTAGAATGAGAGGGTATAGGTGGCTTTAAAAAGATTCATCGTAAAAGTACATTTTGGTACAGGCGAGGGAAGGTCATTCATGATACGAGAACAGCGAAGCAGAAAAAAGCTAATATCTTATTATCAAAAATTTCGTGACGATGGGATCTTAGATGTCAATGTGCATCCTTGGGTTGCTAAAGATTGGCTAAAGAGTAAGCAGCTTGGTGTAGCACAGGTGGGAATAGAGCCGCAGCATACGCTTTCTTTAGAGAAGTTTCGCGCTTTACAGAAAAAGCATAAGCAGGCTATCGACTGTCTTTTGCAGCTTATAGACGGTATACAGGAATTTTTTTCACGCTATGGTCTTAGTCTTTTATTGCTTGATGCCGACGCGCTTGTTTTAAAGAGTTATTCGCTGCCGTTTATGCGTATGCCGCATGGCAAGGTGGAAGGTTCACGCCTAGGCATCGAGGAGATTGGTGCATCTAGTATCAGTATCTCTAAAGAGCATTGTGCGCCATTTTGGGTGTTTGGTCCTGAGATCTGGCGCGAGGCAAGCCATGCAAATGATGCTTGCACGGCTCCCGTACTTGTGGGTGGGAAATTGCACTATCTTTTGAACATAGTTATTGATGAGCCCAAAGAGGTGGCGCAAGATGCTGTCATAGCGCAGTTGTTGCTCCTTGCAAACTCGCTTGCCGCTTCTTTAGCGCGCGATTTTAGGCTGCAGGCACAAGAAGTGATTCTTGATGCCGCGCCTTTTGCTGTTTATCATATCATGCCAAGTGGCGAGGTCGCTTATGCAAACCGTCTGGGACATGAGCGTCTTATAGGCATCGGAGCGCGTGACGAAGAAACAAGGCGGCTCTTAAATCTTAATGATATTGTGTTAAACTATCCGCACACGCCGATTTATCAAGGCTTTAGCGGTACGCCGGCTTATAATAAGGAAGTCACATGGATAACGGCGGCAAAGACGTATGAGGACATAACGACGGTCGTGCCGCTAAAAAATTCTGCGACGAGCGAGATTTCAAGCGTCGTGACTGTTTCTATGCCTATCGAAGATCTTCGTATGCTTGTCGCGCATACGGCAGGTTATACGGCAAAGTACAACCTTTCGACGATGGCTGGCAAGAGTCCGGTGTTTTGTGCCGTGCGTGATAAGGCGCTGCGCGTGGCGCGCGGCAAGCATCATGTGCTTTTGCAAGGTGAAGATGGCACAGGTAAACAGCGGCTAGCACATGGCATACATCATGCGTCTGCTCGCGCGGCAGGTCCTTTGATTTTATTTCGCTGTGGCGATATACAGCCAGAACTGTTGGCTGAAGAACTTTTTGGTGTCGCGCTCTCGCAAGATGTCAGCCGCCCGGGTAAGTTAGAGCTTGCCGCAGGTGGTACGCTCTTTCTTGATGAGATTGACAAGCTGCCTAAAAAAACGGCAGCGGCATTAGCGGCGGCATTGCTTTCCGGCAAAGCGCACCGCCTGGACGAAACGGTCGTTAGACCCATAGATGTGCGTATCATCGGCGATTGTGGCGGCGATCTAAAGCGGCTTACAGAGCGCGGCATCTTTGATCGTAGTCTTTACGATCTGGTATCTAGAAGTGTCATACGAATGCCGGCATTACGCAATAGGCGTGAAGATATTCCGCTGCTTGCCGAGCAAATTTTGCGTGAGATCGCCGAGCAGCATAGGATGAAGCTCAAGGAGCTTTTACCGGAAACTTTAGAAACGCTTAATGAATATGATTGGCCTGACAATATAAAGCAGCTGCAAAGCGTCTTGGAGTACGCTTTTTTTCATACGACAAAAACACAGATCGCGCCTAAAGACATCAGCTTTATGGGAGATGTGCAGCCGGATGATAATTGGAAAACGGATCGGGAGATATTTTTTCGCGCCTTTAAGTCTGCAGGCGGCAACGTCAGCCGCCTAGCAAATCTTTTAGATGTCAGCCGCGTCACGCTCTATCGTTACTTGAAGAAGTTTCAGATGGAAAAAATGTAAGGAGGAACATCTTTGCGACTGCGTAGGAAACCGTGGGTTGATGATGCCATACACACATATAATGATTTTGTATACGCTAAAGATTGCCCGGCAGGTAAAGAGCATAAAGGTCGTTGGTGTGAGATTTTCGGACGTAAAGCGCCGCTTTTTGTAGAACTTGGCACGGGCAAGGGCGAGTTTATCTCGAAGATGGCAGAAAAAGAGCCCGCTATAAATTTCATCGGCATTGAAAAACAGCAGGATGTCCTCATCGCCGCAGCAAAAAAAGTGCGCGAAAAAGAGCTGCAAAATGTGCGGCTACTCGTCTTTGACATCGCACATTTAGAAAGTATTTTTGCACCGGGAGAAATCATACGGCTATTTATAAATTTTTGCGATCCGTGGCCTAAGGCGCGTCATGCAAAGCGTCGCCTTACACATAGAAACTTTCTCATGCGCTATAAAAATATTCTTGCATCCGGTGCTAGCCTTTTTTTTAAGACGGATAATCGTGCGCTTTTTGACTTTTCCCTAGAGGAATTTCAAAAGATGGGATTATCGCTGCAGGCTGTTAGCTATGATTTACATAAAGAGATGCACCTTGATAACATTATGACAGAGTACGAAAGAAAGTTTAGCGGCAAGGGCGAAAAAATCCATCGCTGCGAGGTTAGGTTTTCTTGAAGGAGAGCTTTATGCAAAGACAAGAAGCTGCAGAAGAGCAGGATAAAAAGAACTTTTGGGTAAGTGACATGGAAGCTGTGCTTGCTATCTTTATCCTTCTTCTTATTTTCGGCAGCATCAATGTTTTTAGCTCTAGTTTCATCTTGGCACAGACGAATTTCGGCTCACCGTATTTTTTCTTGCAGCGGCAGATATTTAATCTTGCGGCAGGTTTCTTCTGCTTCTTTTTGGGCTGTCGCGTGAATTATCACCGTTGGCGTATGTGGATAGTACCTGTCGTAATAATTACTATTCTTGCACTAATCGCCGTACTTCTTTTCGGCGCAGAAGTCAACGGCTCGAAGCGTTGGCTTGGCACGGCAGGCGTGCAGGTGCAGCCGGCAGAGATCGCAAAACTGGTTTCCTTGATGCTCATTTCTGCCTATGCAGCACATCGCGTGCGTAATGATAAGCCGATTGATATACTCTTTGTAAATCCGCAGTATTTGCTCATTCTCTTTATGGGGCTTTTGATAGAATTAGAGCCTGATGGCGGCACTATGTTCATCGTCATTTTTGTACCATTCGTTATTTTGTGCATCGCCGGTTTGGAAAAGAAAAAGGTTTTTAGCACCGTTGCCATTTTTGCAGCCGCCGGTGCGTTGCTGTCTTTTTTGCAGCCCTATCGCTTAGCGCGTCTTCGCGTACTGCTTGATCCGTGGGCGGACGCGCAGGGCATAGGCTATCAGACGGTGCAGTCGCTGTCGGCTATCGGCTCGGGTGGTCTTACGGGCATGGGGCTTGGCATGGGCGTTAGCAAATACAACTATTTGCCGGAGGCACATACAGACTTTGCTTTTGCCGTTTTTAGCCAAGAAACTGGCTTTTTTGGTGTTTTACTCATGCTTTTGCTGTATGCGGCATTTACTGTCTACGGCGCACGCATCGCTAATGCCGCAGCTGATGCCTACGGACAATTTCTGGCAGCTGGCATCTTGCTTCTTATCAGCGGACAGGCGGTCATAAACCTCTTGATGGTCGGCGGTCTTTTGCCCGTTATCGGCGTGCCGCTGCCCTTCATCAGCTACGGCGGTACGTCGCTGATGATTAGTATGGCAAGCGTCGGCATCTTGCTAAACATCGGACAGCACGGCTCTGGCGCGGCAAAATTTAGCAAAATTCAAGATGACTTAGAGCATGAGGCAGCAGAAAAAAAGACAAAGCGTCACTTGCGCCTCGTGAAAAAATAGCAAATAAAAAGGAGATAAAATTTTGCAGCTAATTTCCATTGTCGTACCTGTCTTTAACGAAGAGGATAATCTTAAGCATTTTTATCAAGCGATTTGCACGGTCATGGCTGCGACAAAATATGACTTTGAACTGATCTTTGTTGACGATGGTTCAAATGACAAGAGCCGCGAGATCTTGCGCCGTTTGGAAGAAAATGATGCGCGTGTGCAGCCGATCTTTCTTTCGCGCAATTTTGGTCATCAGCTTGCCTTGACCTGCGGTCTTGATCATGCAGATGGCGAAGCAGTCATCATGATGGACGGCGATATGCAGCATCCGCCGGCTTTAATACCGACGCTTCTAGCTAAGTGGGAAGAGGGCTTTGAGGTTGTGCAGACGATACGCGAGACAACAGAAGGTGTCGGCATATTAAAAAAAGCGACATCTTATTGGTATTACAAGGCACTAAACAGCATATCACGCGTTCATATCCAAGAAGGTGGTTCAGACTTTCGCCTTATGGATCGCAAAGTTGTGTTGGAATTTCGTTGCTATCGCGAGCGTGCACGCTTTATCCGCGGTCTGATCGGCGCTATGGGCTATCGGCAGGTACAAATTCGCTTCGTCGCGCCCAAACGCTTTGCAGGGGTTTCCAAATTCTCACCAAGAAAGATGCTGCGTTTTGCAATCGACGGCATCCTTGCCTTTTCGACAATACCCTTGCGGCTGGGATTTTATGCAGGCTTCATCTGCGGCATTTTGAGTCTTTTCTTACTGCTGCACGTTCTTTATATCAAATTCATCGAAGAAAGCGCCGTACCGGGCTGGGCGACGATCACTGCGTGCGTGCTGCTCTTTGGCGGCTTGCAGCTAGTCGCGCTAGGCATCCTTGGCGAGTACATCGGGCGCATCTTCGAAGAAGTCAAGCATCGACCGCTTTATCTTGTCGCACGCGGTAAGCCACGAGAAATAGCAAATATGCTAAAAAAAAGCAAAGCTCTAGTTGAAAACGGCGTACAGAAAGGAGATTTGCATGACGCTGCAGAAAAAAAACATCCTTCATGAAGTGCGCCGCTTTTTTTTGATTCTTTTGGGCTGCACCATCAGCAGCGTGGCAATAAATCTCTTCATCCTGCCGGCGAATCTTTTAACTAGCGGTATCGGCGGCATTGCTATCCTCTTTTATTACATCGCCGGCTGGCCTGTTGGCGTTCAAATACTCATCTACAATTTGCCAATACTCTACCTCGCCTATCGTTTCGTTAGCAAGATATATGCCGTCAATACGATTTTGGGCACGGTGCTTTTCTCCTTTTGCATCGACATATTTAGCCCACTTGCCTTTTTGCATCCAGTACAAGACACGATGCTAAACGCCATATTTGGCGGTGTTTTTTCGGGCATCGGCTATGGGCTGGTCTTTCGCGTCGGCTGCAATACGGGCGGTATTGATGTCTTTGGTGCCATTTTAAAAAAATATTGGTCGATTGACGTTGGTACAGGCGTATTCTTCCTTAATATGCTCATTGTCGCTGCCTTGGCAATGCTCTTTGATTTGGAAACGGCACTTTTTACACTCGTTTCTATCTATGCAACAGCAGAGCTGACGAATCGTTGGGCAGCCGGCTTTAACCGTGAAAAGGCCATCTTCATCATTTCAGGAGAAAGCGAAAAGATAGGCGATGCCATCATGGAAAGTTTGCATCGCGGCGTCACCTACTTAGAAGGGCGAGGCGGCTTTTTGCAAGAAAAAAAAGATGTCGCATTTGTCGTCGTTTCTTTGACGCAGCTTGCGCGTGTCAAAGCTATTTGCGATTATTACGACAAAAACGCCTTTTTAATCATTGCTAATGCGTCAGAAGTGCGCGGACGCGGCTTTTCTAGTGAACGCATACTCTACCAATTCGCCAAGAGAAAAGAGATGATAAAAGCACGAGAGAAAAAGAAAGATGAAGTTTAAATAATCACTGATAAATAAAACCCTCATCTTCACGCATCTAGGCGATTTCATTTTATCAGTGTTTCGTAAAAAAGCCCTGCAAGAGCTGATATAGGCGTTGAAAAAACAAAAATTACATAAAAATATTATCATTGACCATAGAAAAAGCAGGAATTTTCATCTGCAATGGGGAATTTAATAACTCACGAAAAGCCTTTGACGTAAAAGTATTGACAGAACGGCTAAGAGTCGCTTCACATATGAAAATGTGATTCCAAGGAATGGAGAGATCGATCATGGAAAAACAGCTTGTGCCAACCGGAAGGAGAGTCTATCGGGGCAATCATTCCATCGACTATGAAGCTTTCCTCGCCGAGCCGCGCTTGATCGAGGTAGGGCCGCTGGAGTGGCAAAAGCATCTGTCTGAAAGCGAGCGGCGTCGCTTAAATAAGGAAGGAAAAAAGCACAGAAAAAAAGAAGAAGCAAAGCAAGATAGCGAAGCGACAAAAGCTAACATGGCAAAAAAAGAAGCGCCAGCTACATCGCCTGAAGCCATCGCTGCACGCATTGCCGGCGATAGAACAAAAGCGCAAGAAAGCATCTTAGCGGATGCAAAGCAGATGTTTGATCAAGAGCCGCAAGCTGAAGATGTCGCTGCACGCATTGAGCGCGAACGCCGCGAACGGCAAGTAGCTCTTCTTAATCTGGCAAAGCAGCAGCATCGGTTAGCGCAAAATAACGGCTGACGAAAAAAGAGTACAGTAAGCTGTCCCTTTTTGGTGAACCGATACAAGAGATGCTTTTTAGAAAAATAGCCGCCACGCAAAAGTGTGACGGCTATTTTTCTACGGGAGGTTAACGCATGAACATACTGATCTCGCAGGAGGTCGCAGATCTGGCACTTGATGCTGCATTAGAAACGGAAATTCGCCGTGCCGCAGAAAAGATCGGCGCCCTTTACGATCTGAAAAATGCCGAGGTCAGCATCACCTTGACAGACGATACTCACATCAAAGCACTAAATTTTACTTATCGCGGCATTGATCGCCCGACAGACGTACTTTCCTTTGCGCTAAACGAAAGCAGCGAACCATTGATTAAAGGCGATGCTTTTATCAATATCTTAGGTGACATCGTTCTTTCGGTAGAACGTGCTAAAGCGCAGGCGGCAGACTTTGGACATAGCCTAAAGCGCGAACTGGTATTTCTAACGGTACATGGTATGCTCCACCTCTTAGGCTACGATCATACCGAAGAAGCCGCTCGCTTAGAGATGGAAAACGAGCAGCGGCAAGTGATGGCATCACTCGGCATTTTTAGAAAAAGTGCATCAGAAGAAGAAGGAAAAGTGATGGCAAAAAAAAAGCATAAATCTGGCTTCATCGCCGTTGTTGGGCGGCCAAATGTTGGTAAGTCAACGCTCATCAACAGTCTTATCGGTCAAAAAATTGCCATTATGAGCGATAAACCACAGACGACGCGCACGCGCATCTTGTGCATCTTAACGGAGCCTGACGCGCAGATCATCTTTCTTGATACGCCGGGCATTCATAAGCCGCGCCATAAACTTGGCGAATACATGGTGCGTGCGGCAGAAAGCACATTAAAAGAAGTCGATGCCGTCTTTTTCGTTGTCGATGCGACGGAGAAGATGGGCGCAGGTGAGCGATATATCTTAGAGCGTCTTAAAGCGACGAAATGCCCGTGTATCCTCGTCGTCAACAAACTTGATCTTATAGAAAAGCCCGCTGTTTTACCCATCCTTGAAAACTATATGAAAGCCTATCCATTTGCAGGTGCTGTGCCAATTTCTGCTAAGAACGCGGTAAATCTCGATGCGCTTTTTAAAGAGGTCAAAAAGTATCTGCCAGAAGGGCCTTTCTACTATCCGAAAGATATGGTTACAGATCAGCCAGAACGCTTGATCGTTTCAGAACTCGTGCGTGAAAAAGCACTCTTAGCGACACACGATGAAATACCGCACGCCATTGCCGTTGAAATAGACGAGATGACAGCGCGACCTAAGGGTGATTTTTACATTCGCGCGATCATCTATGTTGAGCGCGAGTCGCAAAAGGGCATCGTCATCGGCGCAAAAGGTGCGCTCCTTCGTGAGATCGGCGCGGCGGCGCGAAAAGATATTGAGAGACTACTTGCAAAGAAAGTGTTCCTTGATCTTTGGGTAAAAGTGAAGAAAGATTGGCGCAATCGTGAAGGTATTTTGAATAATTTTGGTCTTCGATAATGCACGAAAAGACTCTATAAATGATGTATGAAGAGCTGTTCGCGCGGCCAATGAATACGAAGAACTAAAAGTGCAAGATGAACCAAGCAGCGAATAGGCAAAATTTGGGGCAAGAGGCTAAAGGAGAAATGTCGCATGGCACGTCGCAGCGCTGAAGCGATTGTACTTGCTGCAAGAAATTGGGGCGAAGCAGATAAAATGGTGTCGCTTCTGACGCGTGAGTGCGGACGCATCGAAGCGGCGGCGTTTGGCTGTCGGCGTCCGAAAAGTGCGCTTACGGCAGGGATGCAAATGTTTGCTCACATAGATGTAGAATTTACCGAGGGCAATAGAGTTTGGACCGTGCGCCAATGCTCGTGCAAGAGTCGCTTTACGCGCCTTTTTGCAGATCTCGGAGCCATGGCGTACGGATCTTTTGTGGCAGAACTTGCCTTAGAACTTTCCCCCGAACAAGAGCCGCTGCCGGACATTTTCGATCAATTACTAGAGATTTTTTATGCTTTTGAGGAGCGTAATCCGCGCCTTGTAGCACTCGCGGCAGCGTATCAATTGCTAACGCTTACAGGCTTTTCGCTTCATTTAGATAGCTGCGTCCATTGTGGGGCTGCTTTTGTCGAGCCGATGGGTATGGATATTAGCGAGGGCGGCGTACTTTGCAACAGTTGCTGCAGCAAAGATACACCTCCTTTTTCGGCATCGCTGCGGACGTTTATAGAAAAAATGACAGCGCTGTCATGGCAAAAACTTGCTGCACTGCAAGAAAAATCACAGCTGCTTGTAAAAAAACAGGAGCTTTTGGCAGCAGAAAATCTGCTCCTTACACATTTATACGCACTTTTTGGCAAAAAGCTTCGATCACTTGTTTTTATATCGCAGCTTGGCGGCATCTAGAGAAGGGAGAAACCTCATGGCGATATTAGTTTGCGGCGGCGCAGGCTACATTGGCTCACATACCGTGCGGCATCTGATCGAAAAAGGAGAAGAAGTCGTCGTCATCGACAACCTTATAACGGGCCATCGCGCGGCACTTAGCAAAGCGGTAAAATTTTATGAAGGTGACATACGCGACTTTAGGCGACTTGACGATATTTTCAAGACAAATAAAATCGAAGCCGTGCTTCATTTTGCAGCAAATTCCCTCGTTGGCGAAAGCATAGAAAAGCCGCTCCTTTACTTTAACAACAACGTCTACGGTATGCAAATCCTGCTTGAAACGATGGTGCGTCATGGCATCGACAAAATAGTTTTTTCCTCGACGGCGGCGGTCTACGGCGAACCTAAGTGCGTCCCGATCGTAGAAACTGATGCGACAGAGCCGACAAACACCTATGGTGAAACAAAACTAACGATGGAAAAAATGATGAAATGGGTCAGCCGCGCTAACGGCGTGCGCTATGTATCTCTTCGTTACTTTAATGCAGCCGGTGCTATAATAGATGGCTCTATTGGCGAAGCTCACAAGACGGAAACGCATCTTATCCCCTTGATCTTGCAAGTGCCAAACGGCAAACGATCACATATTACGATCTACGGCGATGACTATAATACGCCAGACGGCACCTGTATTCGTGATTACATCCACGTCGTTGATCTCGCCGATGCACATATATGTGCGCTTAACTACCTGCGAGATGGCGGCGCAAGCGATATTTTTAACCTCGGCAACGGGCAGGGCTTTTCAGTAAAAGAAATGATCGCCGCAGCAGAAAAGGTGACCGGCAAAAAAATTACCGTTGCGATAGGTAAACGTCGTGCAGGCGATCCTGCCAAACTCATCGCCGCAAGTAAAAAAGCACGTCACATCCTAAGCTGGCAGCCGCATTTTACTGACATTAGCGAAATTATTGCCAGCGCATGGAAGTGGCACGAAAAGCACCCCGACGGCTATGGCAAATAGCTCGTATATTTTAGGGAAATGCTAAAAAAGGACAAACTCTGTCAGAGTTTTTAGATCGTACATCGCGTAAGGTTTTTTAGATAGGAAGGAGTTTTTTTATTTTTGCCGAATGAATAGCCGAATGAATGAACGAAGAAAAATAATTCCGGCTATGATGTATGTGGGGCAGCATAAATAAGAATTGTTGCCGCCTAAAAGAAAGAGAGATGATTAAATGATTTCAAATGAAGCACTAGAAGTTATTTCGCGCCCGCTAAAAATGCGTTCACAGGCAGAAATCAAGGCACAATACGAAGTAAAGATCAAAAAATATAACGAGTTGATGCAGGCACAAGGCGACTATCGCGAGCAGCGTATGGAACTTTATGCTGAGATCAAATCGCTCGGTTGGGTACTTGGCAAAAAGGAAAAAATGATCATCGCTGAATTAGGCTCTCAACATATAAATCGTTGAGGAGAAGATAGCGTAGATGCATAAAGATGGGTGACTGAATTTATCAGTGGTTCCCTGACATATCAGAGCTGTCGCACAAAAGATGTGCGGCAGTTTTTATTTTTTCAGATCGCCCCTTTTGTGTCAACGAGGCGGCAACTGTGCTATAATATTCCTAATTTAAAGAAGCAAGGGAGGATTTTGTGTGGATTTAAGCATTATGGAACTTTTAAAAACAGTCGTTTTAGGCATCGTCGAAGGTCTTACAGAGTGGCTGCCGATAAGTAGCACAGGGCATATGATTCTCGTTGATGAATTTATCAAGCTAAACGTATCGAAGTCTTTTATGGATATGTTTCTCGTCGTCATACAGCTAGGCGCGATTTTTGCCGTCGTAGTTTTACGCTTCGAAAAGTTAAATCCATTTTCAAGGTGGAAGTCAAGTTGGGAAAAACACGCGACATGGCAACTTTGGTACAAGGTCATTATCGCCTGCATACCGGCGTCGATCATAGGTCTTTTGTTTAATAAATTCATGCAAGAGCATTTCATGACGGCGCCCGTTGTCGCTTCGACCCTGATCTTTTACGGCATCATGTTCATCGTCGTCGAAAACTATAACAAGCGGCGCACACCGCGTGTGCGCGAGATCGAGCGGCTAGACTATAAGACAGCATTCATCATCGGTCTATTTCAGGTACTATCACTCGTACCCGGCACCTCGCGCTCGGGCGCTACGATTTTAGGCGGCATCCTCTTTGGTACCTCGCGCTATGTGGCGGCAGAGTTCACATTTTTCCTCGCCATCCCGGTGATGTTTGGCGCGAGTCTTTTGAAAATGGTCAAATTCGGTTGGCATTATACGGGCGGCGAAATCTTGATCCTCATCGTGGGCATGGCGACAGCGTTCGTTGTGTCCATACTTTCGATCAAGTTTTTACTGCGCTACATCAAAAACAACGATTTCAAGGCGTTCGGCTGGTATCGCATCATACTCGGCATCTTAGTAGCTTTGTATCTCGTGTTCGTCGGCGATCCCTTAGAAAAGTAAAGGAAGTGTATCATGCGTTTTATATCATGGAATGTCAACGGACTGCGAGCGTGCCTTAACAAGGGCTTCATGCAGTCTTTTAAGGCACTTGATGCCGATCTGTTTGCCGTGCAAGAAACGAAGATGCAGCCTGAGCAGGCGATCTTAGAACTTACCGGCTACAGACAATATTGGAACAGCGCTGAAAAGAAAGGCTACTCGGGTACGGCGATATTTAGCCGCATGGAGCCGCTTTCTCTTTGCTACGGTATCGGCGTAGAAGAACACGATCACGAAGGGCGCGTTATCACGTTGGAATTTGCTAAATTTTACTTCGTGACAGTCTACACGCCTAATTCTAAGCGCGCCCTTGAGCGGCTTTCCTATCGCATGACGTGGGAAGATGCTTTTTGCACCTATCTCTTGTCGCTTGACAAAAAAAAGCCCGTGGTCGTATGTGGCGATCTAAACGTCGCGCATAGGGAAATCGACCTTAAAAACCCCAAGACAAATCACAAAAATGCAGGCTTTACCGACGAAGAGCGCGAAAAGATGACGCAGCTTTTAAAGGCCGGCTTTACCGATACATTCCGCGCCCTCTACCCTGAGCGAACGGAAAGCTACACATGGTGGTCCTACCTTAGAAAAGCGCGTGACAAGAACGCAGGTTGGCGCATCGACTACTTCCTCGTGTCCGATCGCCTCGCGCCAAAGATCAAGGAAGCGACGATCCATAACGAGATATTCGGCAGCGACCACTGCCCCGTAGGACTTGTATTAGCGTGAAGGGCAGGGCAAATATAAATGTTAAAGATTAAGCCGTGCAGCTTTATATAGATTTTTGCCTTAGCGTATTATGCAGATTCTATTAAAAGGTCAAAAAATCAAAAAAAGTGCTTGACTATTTGTTGGAAACTGAGTAATATAGAAAATGTAATTAGCACTCAAGGAAAGCGAGTGCTAACAAAATGTCTAAATTAGGAGGAAGATACACATGATCAAGCCATTAGGCGACAGAGTTGTCATCAAGGTTTCAGAAGGCGATATGAAAACGGCGAGCGGCATCGTTTTGCCGGATACGGCGAAAGAAAAGCCGCAAGAAGGCGAAGTAGTCGCGGTCGGTACGGGTAAGATGCTCGATAACGGCACACGCGCACAGATGGAAGTAAAGACGGGCGATAAAGTCATCTTCTCGAAATACTCTGGCTCTGAAGTCAAGGTTGACGAGCAAAATTACCTGATCGTTCGTGAAAGCGACATTCTAGCAATTCTCTAAGAAGCTTTTTTAAGGAACCACTGATAAATTTAGCCGCCCATCTTCACACATCTACGCTGTTTTCTCGTCCTCTACAAATCCTCGATAGGCACAGCACATCTGTAAAAATTTGGGCAACTTCATTTGATTGGTGTTTCCTTAAGAACACAGATTTGATAGATTCATATATATTGGGAGGGTTTTATTATGGCAAAGCAGGTTTTGTTTAATGAAGAAGCACGCCGTGCGCTCGGCAAGGGCGTTGATGCTTTGGCAAATGCTGTAAAGGTTACGCTCGGTCCTAAGGGGCGCAACGTTGTGTTAGATAAAAAATTTGGTGCGCCGACGATAACAAATGACGGTGTGACGATTGCCAAAGACATCGAGTTAGAAGATCCGTTCGAGAACATGGGCGCACAGCTCGTTAAGGAAGTCGCGACAAAGACGAATGACATCGCCGGCGACGGTACGACGACAGCGACACTTCTCGCACAGGCGATGATTCACGAAGGTATGCGAAACGTCGCTGCCGGTGCAAACCCGATGATATTGAAAAAAGGCATCGAGCAGGCAGTAAAAAAGCTCGTCGATGAGATCAAGCAAAACGCTAAGAAGGTCGAGGGTAAAGATGCTATTGCACAGGTCGCGGCGATCTCTTCAAGCGATGAAGAAGTCGGACAACTCATCGCAGAAGCGATGGAAAAGGTCGGCAAGGACGGTGTGATAACGGTCGAAGAGTCAAAGTCTATGGACACGAACCTATCAGTCGTCGAAGGTATGCAATTTGACCGCGGCTACATCTCCCCCTACATGGTTACGGATGCAGACAAGATGGAAGCCGTTCTTGATAATCCGTATATCCTCATCACAGATCGCAAGATTTCAGCGATTGCCGACATCCTGCCGATTCTTGAAAAAGTCGTAAAGCAGGGTAAAGAGCTAATGATCATCTCAGAAGATCTAGACGGAGAGGCTCTCGCTACGATCGTAGTCAACAAGCTGCGCGGCACGTTCAAGGCTCTTGCCGTAAAGGCACCGGGCTTTGGTGATCGCCGCAAGGCAATGCTAGAAGACATCGCTATCTTGACAGGTGCTACAGTCATATCAGAAGAAGTCGGCAGGAAGCTTGACAGTGTTGATATTGCCGATCTCGGTCAGGCACGTCAGGTGCGCTCTTCAAAGGAAGAAACGACGATCGTCGATGGCTCTGGCGATAAGGCAGCGATCAATGCCCGTGTCGAGCAGATCAAAAAGCAGGTCGCTGAAACAACTTCCGACTTCGATAAAGAAAAGTTGCAAGAGCGCTTGGCAAAGCTTGCTGGCGGTGTCGCCGTCATTGAGATCGGTGCTGCAACCGAAGTAGAAATGAAAGACAAGAAGCTTCGCATTGAAGATGCACTGAACGCTACGCGCGCCGCTGTAGAAGAAGGCATCGTCGCCGGCGGCGGTACGACGTTCGTTGACATTTTGTCGGCACTTGACGGACTTAGCGCAGAAGGCGATGTACAGACAGGCATCAACATCGTCAAGCGTGCTATCGAAGAACCGGTGCGCCAGATCGCAAACAATGCGGGTCTTGAAGGTGCAGTTGTTGTCGAAAACGTCAAAAAAGCAGCGAAAGGCACAGGCTTTGACGCATTGACAGGCGAATATGTCGATATGATCAGTACGGGTATCGTCGATCCGGCAAAAGTCACACGCTCTGCTCTACAAAATGCAGCGAGCATAGCAGCGATGGTTCTTACGACGGAAACGCTCGTAGCGGACAAGCCGGAAAAAGAGCCGCCGATGCCGATGGGCGCACCGGGTATGGGCGGCGGTATGCCGGGCATGATGTAAGAAAGCCTAAAGCCACCTATATAGTGACTTATCGGAAAAAGTGTAATTTGACCACTTTTGACCATACAAAAAAGCACCTCCCTTCAGGCAGGTGCTTTTTTGTATGGACTACACGCCCTTATATGAAACATATTAAGCGGTGGCAAAGTGCAGGCAAACGATTTTATCGTTGCAGTTTTTGTTCCACCAAGGGATCACAGATAAAATACCGAATATACCCCAGCGATGACGAAAACCCTCATAAAAAGTCTGTTCTTTGCAAAACTTGACAGCAGGATGAAGCCGCTCGATCTCCTTGCCGCTTTTTACGCCCCATTGGAAAGGAACTTTTTTTGTATCAACAGAATCATGACGCTTCTGCTGCTTGATAAGGAAGGGCGGCATGATCTCAATGAGCATGGTAGCACCAGCAAAGTCTTTTGTGAGCAAGGCGAAAAGATCTAGCATCTGCTGCTTAGTAAAGTACATGGAAGCACCTTCCATGATAATAAGCACGGGACGACCTACATGATCGATTTGCTTTGGCCAATCGACATCAAAAACGGATGCTGACAGCTCGTGTGTATGTATATTTTTTTCAGCTAGCAAATCTTGGCGCAGTTGCATGACAGCAGGCAAATCGAGATTGTACCAGTCGATTTTGCCGTTATCTACGCGATAAAAGCGCGTGTCAAGACCGCAGGCAAGATTGATGCAGACCGCATTGGGATGCTTTTCGATGAAAGCTTTCGTTTCTTGATCGAGAATGTGGCTACGCACGGCAACGCCTGTTTGTGAATGTTTGGCATGGGCGAATTTGTCAAAATCATAGTCTATTCGTTCAACTAGCTGCACGGCGAAATCATCTTGAATCAAGCCGTCCGCTCGTTTCGTTTCTGTCGCTCGCGCCCAAAGCGGAATGAGCAAGGTTTCCGATACGTCGCTTAGTTTTATTTTCATAAAAAGCCTCCTGTAACTGTATTGATACAAGTTATCAACAATTGCGATTATTTTATGCTATTATTCCTTCTATGTCAATACGTAATGAACCACTGATAAATTTAGCCACCCATCTGTACAAATCTGGGCGACTTCATTTTAGCAATATTTGCTTGAAGAAGAAGGGCGCAGACTGATTGGCAACCTTTATGTAAGGACGGCGCACTTTTGTTTATAAAGTAGACGTTTTTGTGTGTAGTTTATCGCCTGCGGCGAGAAAGGAGCATGGCACATGGATGATGCCGAGAAAAAAGAGCAAAAGGTGCTGCGCGCTTATCGACAGCTTGGTCATATAGCACATCTTTACGACGGCATGATGACAAATACGAGTTGGTTAGGACGCTTTGCCATTCGTTGGCTTTGGGGCTTTGACTCTTATCAAGATTTTTTGGCGATGGCGTATCGCGGTTTAACCGATGATTTTCATGGGAAACTGCTCGAAGTTCCTGTAGGTACAGGCGTGCTTTCTTTTCCACACTACGAAAAGATGCCGACAGCGCAAATCATGTGTCTAGATGCATCGGCAACGATGTTGCAGGCGGCAAAAAAGCAAGCAGCGCGTTTTTCGCTCGGCAAAGTGGATTTTTTGCTAGGCGATGTTACAGCCTTGCCGTACGAGGATGAATCGTTTGATTTTGTATTGTCGGTCAATGGCTTTCATGCGTTTCCCCAAAAAGAAAAAGCGTATCGTGAAACGTGGCGTGTCTTAAAGCGTGGCGGTATATTTTCCGGCTCGATGTATATTCGTGCAAGAAGCCGCCGCACGGATTTCTTTGTCAAGCAATTTTGTGAACGACGCGGTTTTTTTTCTCCTCCGTATGAAACAAAGGAAAGTCTTACATCACGGCTTAACACGATGTACTCTGAAACAGACATCATGACCATCGGCTCTTTTGCCGGCTTTCTTTGCCGAAAGGGTTAAGGAAACATCAAAAGAAAAACAGCGACTAATATAGACTAACACATATAACCTTTCCTTTATAAACAAATTGCATAAGCATTGACGGTGTGCATTGACAATGTTATGATATGTGTGATGGAAAGTAATATTTTCCATAGGAGATTTATTTGATGTATTAAGGAGGAAACGTTATGGAATTGAAAGGTTCGAGGACGGAAAAAAATCTTTGGGCAGCATTTGCCGGCGAATCGCAGGCGTATACGAAATACGGCTACTATGCGTCGCGTGCCAAAAAGGATGGTTTCGAGCAAATCTCAGCACTTTTTCAAGAAACGGCTGGCAACGAGAAAGAACACGCGAAGATCTGGTTCAAACTCGTCGCAGGCATCGGTGATACAGCGGCAAACCTGGAAAAAGCTGCCGAAGGTGAACATGAGGAATGGACTTCGATGTATCCGGAATTTGCTAAAATAGCAAAAGAGGAAGGATTTACAAACATCGCGCGTCTTTTTGAGGGCGTAGCAAAAATCGAGCAAGAGCACGAGGAACGCTATCGTTTACTCTTGGCAAATGTCAGGGAAGAGCAAGTATTTAAGAGGGGCGAAAAGCTAATTTGGCAGTGTCGCAACTGCGGCTATGTCGCAGAAGCAACACAAGCACCCAAAGTCTGTCCCATCTGTGCCCATCCGCAGGCGTATTTTGAACAGCTAAAGAAAAACTATTAAAAAGCAAAATTAGCTAGTAAACTGTGCATACATAGGTTCAGCCGCCATGTAAAGCGGCACATTCACTTTTTACGTCCGCTTCCTGCGATAGCATCATGCTGTACATATGTCCTCACGCCTTACATGAAACACCAAGAAGCCTCGCCCCTTTGGCTTGACTTCTTGGTGTTTCGTAGTAAACGCCCATGTCTTACGGCATCATGATAAAAACGCACCTTGCCGTTTTGCACATCGACCGCATCAGCTACGTAGTCCACACCTTCTTCTAGCGTTAAGACCGGTGCGCTAAGTGTTGATGAAATAGGGTTGTTACGCTTAATGACGAGATTTTTATAATTGTACGCGCTCGCCTCGCCATTTTACACGTTCACCACCATCCTCGCTTATTTTTATGCAATACCAAAAGGCAGCTATTCGGAAATTCCGAACAACTGCCTTTTCTTTATTCTGCTTCTTTCAACTCGCGATGCACCTTCTCAATGCCTTGCGCGATAACTTCGGTGCGCGTCACCTTCATGCGTTCGGCACATTCATTCAGCAATGCAAGCTCTTTTTTAGACAATCTCACATGAAGCTGCCCCGTGCGTGGGTTCGTCGTCGGTCTGCCCATCTTCTTTTTTTCGATACGCCACACCGCCTTTTCTTGGGTTTCCCTTGCTGTATTTACATTGTACATTATGCGTCCGCAAAAATCAAGAGATGTTTTATAAAAATTTTCATGCGCCTTATCTGCATCTTTTGTAAGCTTTTTCCAGTAAGCATCTAACTCTCCTACCGGGTCAGTATACTTTTTGTGTTTGCGGATGTACTCTAGTATGTACTCTACTACTCATGTGTATGGGATTCTTCTGCGGTCACTTCCTCGCTCTATGATGTACGCTATATTCCTTCGTCCATACGCTTTTTTATAGTGCTTACGGGGCATCTTAGCATTTTCGCCACATCGGCAGCACTGGCAGCACTCACTCCCGCTACTACACACTGCGCGAAATTCAGAATTTTCTCCTGCTCAGTCCGTCGCCGAAGCCATCGCCACCACCCCACCCACCAAAGAACCGCCACGCACTGGCGAAAAACACACCACGCCTTTGACGTACGAGGAGATCGAAGCCGAGCTTGCCGACTACCACGCCGAGCTGCTTGCCAAAAGAGAGGCGCGGTCAGCATCCATTTCTGGGAACGCCGACGCAAAAAGGGCATAAAAAATAGCCGCACCTAAGGCGGCAGGAATGACTTGCACGCGAACAACTGAATATGCTATACTGTAGGTGGCAAACGTAAGAAGCGTCAAAACCAGTACACGAAAAGCCCCCAAGTTGCAGCTTGGGGGCTTTTCTATTCCCTTATTGCAGGTGGGCTTAATCCCTAGGCTCGTCGCCGTCGTGCTCCCTCTCATCGAGCCATTTGCTGATGCGGTTGGCGATCACACCAGCTATGATGGAGAGAAGAAATGTAAGAAGCATCACCAGTACACCCCCTTTCCATTGCCATGTCTAGGGGCGGCAACGAATTAAGTATAGCACACTTCGCCGCAAAGAAGAAACATATAAACAGACGTAAAAAGCAGCTAGAAATAAAGGCATCCGACAAGCACCCTCAGTTAAATTGAGTGTGCAGATAAACAAAAAAAGCCGCCCGTCTAGGTCATAAGGATGAGACAATTACGCAAAACCTTTACACTCACGACACCGAAGATATAGAGCAAGAAACGGCGCGTATCTTCGGTGAGATTGTAGGCAATTGACTTTGTAGACAAATTGTAGACAAATGCGGAAACGATAGCCGCAACCCCTTATAAATCAGGGAGGTTGAAGGAAGTTAAATATTACCTTATAAAATCTATAAAAACACAGCAGGATTTTTATAAAATTTAGAGAATAATAAATCTTAACAGAGGAGGCACGGAGAGTTGATTTTACTATGAAAGTCCAAGAAGTCAAGCCCAAAAGGCGAGACTTATTGGCAACTTTCGTGTAAGGGCGGCGCATAATGTCCACAAAGTGGACGTTTGTGCGTGTAGTTTACTATGGTAAAATCATTGTATTGTCCAAGGAACAGAAAAGAGGGGATTTTCGGTGGATGCGAAATCAAACGGGACTTTGCTTGAGGGAAAAAGTATCGGCTTTCAGATCAATGTGATGGCCGGCGTTGGTCTTGCAAGCATGATCGCCATTATCGTAGGTTTTATCGCCTACATGAGTTTTGGCGCACTGATCGATGCCGGCAAGCGCGAAAAGATGCTAGAAAACAGGCAGATCGCCTCTAAGATCGAGCAGCGATACAATCGTTCAATGCGTATCGCTCAACGCATTGAACGATCATTAAAAGAGCAGATCTCTGCTAATCCGGCAGCTGTTCAAAATGATTTTGTAGCTCCGTTTTTGCACTTGGAGATGTCAGACGGTTCGGGCGTTTCTGCTGCCGGCATCATATTAGAGCCTGCCGCAAATGGCGGCATCGGCGCAGCTGTAAACATATTTGCCAATGTCGATGGCAAATTAAGCTCGGTGCAAAATCCTACGCAACAGGACTGGTATAAGGAAGTCAAAAGTACGGGTAAGCCCGTTCTTACGCAGCCTTTTAGAGTCCAAGATGATCGGGTGGTGGCGTGCTATGTCATGCCGATAAATTATCAAGAGCACTTCATTGGTGTCATTTTCACGGACATCGACCTAAATGATCTTCAAAAATATCTCGAAGAATTAAGCTCTACAGAAAACTACTACGGTGCCTTTACCTGCCAAGGCGATTATCTCGCCCAAGGCTTGAACGAAGACTTGCTGCTAAAAAGCTTCTACGATGTTTTTCCCATGACGGACGCGGAAATCACAGATGCCTTCAACGAAAATACCGTTACGACTATAGAGCGCGAATCGCCGAGTACGGGCGCGGCATCGGTTTATGCTTTTTATCCCCTGCACCTTGACGGTGTCGATGCCGAATGGGTGATATTTTCCGCAACGGAGCGCGATGTCTTTACAGCCTCTGCCAGTAAGATGGTCTGGATGTCCATTTCCATTGCCATGGGCTGCAGCGTCCTCTTACTCGTATTTATGGCTTCCTTTATAAAAAAGCGCGTCACCGAGCCGTTAAGCAAAATCACAGAGGTCATCGAAAATTTTGCACATCTTGATCTGCGTGTAGATGAATCACGCGCCTACTTAAGA
>CAUUGH010000010.1:0-44951 GCA_963544755.1 uncultured Selenomonas sp.
TGTAGAAGATAGAATTTGGAACGAGCATATTTTGCGCCGCCAGCTTTTAGATTCATGAAATGGCTGAAGATGTGTTTGCCACTTCTGGTGGTGCGGCAAGTGGAGGACTAAGACTTGAAAGAAATGATAAGAGTCGCTAAACTCTGTGTGGGTTATGAGCGACAGGCGATCTTAAAAAATATTTCGTTTGACGTTAAAACAGGCGAGATGGTCGGTCTTATAGGACCTAACGGTGCAGGCAAAAGCACACTTCTTAAAACGCTTCGCGCCATATTGCCGCCGCTTGCTGGCAATATAGCTATAATGGGGCGTGCCATCAGCTCCTTACCGACAAAGGAATTTGCAAAAAATGCCGCCTATCTGCAGCAACATTTAGAATTGACCTTCGACTACTCGGCGCGAGAAGTCGTGCTTTCCGGTCGCTATCCATATCTTTCGTGGTGGCGACAAGAAAGGGCGCACGATCTTGCGATCGCTGAAGCGTGCATGATGTATACAGGCGTTGCAGAACTTGCTAAAAAGCCGCTTTCTGCAATGTCTGGCGGACAGTGCCAACGTGTGCTGCTTGCTAAGGTACTTGCACAGCAAACCCCCTTGCTGTTTTTAGATGAGCCAGCGACAGGGCTTGACATCATTTATCAAGAGGAAATTTTTCGCTTTTGCCGAGAACTTTGTGCGGCAGGAAAGACCGTCGTACTCGTCGCACACGAACTATCACTTGCCGCACGTTTTTGCTCACGCCTTTTACTCGTCGGCTGTGGTACGCTTCTTGCTGATGGTTTGCCGCATGACGTGCTGACGGCAGAGCTTTTGACAAAAGCTTACGGTGCGCCTGTCAAGGTTGTGGAAAATCCGCTGACGAAGCACGCCGATGTTTTTACTGAAGAAATAACAGATAAAGAAAAAAAAGCGCAGCTCTTACAAGTAATTTTAGGAACGGAGGCAGCATATTGAAAAAGATTCGCGAGGAGAGAAAAAAAATATTCTGGCTGCTTTTGCCGCTGCTCGTTTTATTTGCCGTCGTACTTTCGATGAGCTCGGGGCAATATGATATTTCGATAGAGTGCGTACTTGCGGCATTTACACAGGCGGTAGGTCTGCCGTTTTTTACTGATGTCGTTGTCACGCAAGAGCAAGAGGCGGTACTTTGGCACATTCGTCTGCCGCGTACGCTCGTAGGGTTGATGGTGGGCGCAGGACTTGGTATCTCAGGCGCGACCCTTCAGGGAATTTTTAGCAACCCACTTGCCGATCCTGGTATCATCGGCGTATCTAGCGGTGCTTCTGTTGGTGCTGTTTTGGCCATCGCCTTTGGTGTTTCAGCGGTTAGCGTATTTTCTTTACCTGCCTTCGCCTTTTGTGGAGCTATGCTCGCTGTAGGACTTACAGTTGCACTTTCCATGCGCCAAGGACGCATACCTATCATGACACTGCTACTTTCTGGTGTTGTCGTCGGTATGTTTCTCGGTGCGTGTACGGCAGCAATCCTCACGGTGATGAACGAACAGAAAATGCAGCAGTATCTTTTTTGGACAATCGGCGGTCTTGACTATCGCCGCTGGGATCATGTACTTTTAGGTATTTCGCCCATTGGCAGCGGCACACTTTTTATGCTCATTCTCTCGCGTCATCTAAATCTTCTCGCATTCGGTGAGGTCGAGGCTCGTGCTGCAGGGATGCCTGTGACATTTTTTCGGCTCTTGTTTTTGGCACTTGCATCACTTACGACGGCAGCTGGCGTTTGCATCAGCGGCAACATAGGTTTTGTTGGTCTTGTCGTGCCGCACATGATGCGTCTTTTGATAGGTCCTGATCATCGGCGGCTTTTGCCTGCAAGTTTTTTGGCAGGGGGCGTCTTTCTTGTCGTTTGCGATTCCTTGGGGCGCATTTTACTTTCAGGCTTAGAGATCCGCGTGGGCATCATGACGGCATTCATCGGCACGCCATATTTTCTTTATCTCTTGCGTCGCCACATGAAGTTAGCGTCATGATTTCTCCATTTTGCCGCTAGCTTGAATTTTTCTAAAAAACACCGTATAATATAGGTCGTGAGAGTGGAAATTAAAGGATCTGCCATGTAGCTAAAGGCAGCAGAGCAGTGTTTTCGATAGCTAGGTAAATGGCGGTGCATAAGATGCTTGCCAGAAGTGGGAGGGAAAACTTATATGTTGGACGAACAGGATTGGGGATCTTTTAAGCGAAAACTTAAGGCAAAGACGGAAATTGACCTTGATCTTTACAAAGAGCCGCAGATGAAGCGGCGCATCGGCAGTCTTGTAACGCGCAAGGGGTATGATTCTTATACAAAATATTTCGATATGGTGGCGCAAGATAAGACAGAGTTTGATGCTTTCATTGAATATTTGACGATCAATGTTTCGGAGTTTTTTCGTACGCCAGAGAAATTTTCCAAACTTGAAACAGATGTTATCCCCGATCTTTTGACACGTTCGCCAAAACTTAATATCTGGAGCGCTGGCTGTTCCATTGGCGCAGAGCCGTATTCTATTGCGATGATCTTAAAGGAGATTACGCCCGGAAAGCAGCATCGCATCTTAGCATCGGATCTTGATATAGAAATTATCGGCAAGGCGAAAAAAGGCATCTACACAGAAAACGAATTAAAGTGCGTTGAAGCTTCGCGCCTTAGCAAGTATTTCACTAAGGGAACTGACGGCACATTCTCCGTGCATGATGATATAAAAAAACTCATTGAATTTAAGCGGCATAATCTCTTGAAAGATTCTTTTGAAACGGGATTTGATCTGATTCTTTGCCGCAACGTTGTCATTTATTTCACAGAAGAAGCGAAGTTTGAACTTTATACGAATTTCTTCCGTGCGCTAAAGCCTGGCGGCATACTTTTCGTTGGGGCAACAGAAGCAATATTAAACTTCCGCAAGATCGGCTATACGAGTTATCAGCCTTTCTTTTATCAAAGACCTTTGACTTAAAGGATGCTTTGAGGAAAGGGGACGGGAAGGTGTTTGCAAACGAGAAAATCGAGTGCATGAGCCAATGTGATATACGAGATTTGCAGCTTGTACGCCTAAAAAAAGTCATAGCTTGGGTGATAGAAAAAAGTGCGTTTTATCAAAAGAAGTTTGCAAATATTTCTACGCCGCATATAGAATCCTTAGACGAGATAGAAAAGCTGCCGTTTACGGCTCTGCCCGAAATACTAAACACATCTCCGTTTGAATTTCTCACGCTGCCTTTAAGTGGTGTCTTGCGTATCAGCTGTCACAATCATACTGGATCTGTTGTCAAGATGTGTACGAATGGCGATATAGCAAGAAGCGTAGATATGCTGACACGCGCCCTTGTGGCTATAGGTGTGCATCGTGCATCTGTCGTTGGTATTTTAGGTGATATGTCAGATTCTCGTCTGCTCGATCTGCATATGGCGGCAGAGGTGATCGGTGCGACGACCGTGCTTCTTGGCGAGGATATGCAGTCAGCTGTCGAACTTGTGCGTCTTACTGGCATGGATACTCTTCTTGCAAGCCAACCGCTCGTCATGCAGCTAATTGTCCATGCACAGATGAAAAACATTGAGCCGTCAACTTTGCCACTTAAGATGGTCGTTTGCTTAAATGAAACGATCTCCAACCCGATGAAGCGTCATATAGGTGAAAGACTTCAGACCGAAGTACACGATCTTTTCTCTTCCACAGAACTTGGCACAGCAGGACTTTTCTTCCCGTGCGGCAAGGGGCAAGGGCATCATGTGCAGGAGGATTATTGTTATACGGAACTTATAGAGTTTAGTGGTGCAAAAGTTATTCAAGAGGCAGGTCGCATGGGTGAATTGGTTGTCACTCTACTTGCTGCTGAAGCGATGCCGCTCGTACGCTATCGAACAGGACAAGCTGTTATGCGGCTTGACGAGCCGTGCGCGTGCGGTCGTGTACTCGTGCGGCTAGCGACGCCGTTTGGCTTGATGCACTAAGCCTTTTGTACGGATGGACAAATGCCGCTGGTATTGTCAAAATGACATACCATGCGGTATTTTTGTTGGTGTAAGAAGAAATGAGGAAGCAAAGGCCATGATCGAATTTATCTTAGGTCGCGCGGGAACAGGTAAAACACACACTTGCCTTGCCGAAATGGCAGAGCGCATGAAAAAGATGCCGGTGGGGCGAGCGTTAGTATTGCTATTGCCCGAGTATGCGACGTATCGTGCGGAGCGTCGTCTTGCTGGCATGATGACAGATGCAGGAGAAGGATTCGTTAGAGGTTTTGTCTTTGGCTTCAAACGCTTCGCACGCCATATATTGCAAGAAACAGGCGGTGCGCCAGCAGCTAACATTAAGAGCGTAGGCAGACGGCTGCTCTTGAAGCATATTCTAATAGAAAAAGCAGAAGATTTGCAGGCGTTTGCACGAGCAGCGAAGCAGCGTGGTTTTACAAAAGCACTAGAAAATGCCTTAGAAGAGATGCAAAACTATGATCTAGATGAAGATGCCTTAAAAAAAGCAAAATCTTCGCTCACGGACGAAACTTTGTGCCAAAAACTTGCAGATCTAACCTTCATTTTACATCGCTATCGTGAAAAAATGGTGGGGCGCTATACCGATACAGGCGATATGCTCAATGCGCTTGCGGCGAAAATTCCTGTATCACATTTTTTAGAAGATGCAGAAATTTGGGTTGATAGCTTTTCCTTTTTTAATCCTCAGGAGAGAAATATCCTTGCAGCACTTTTTCAAAAGGCAAAGGATGTGCATATAACGCTGACATTAGATCCGCAAGACGAGATGAAAAAGCTGCGCGAGGGAAGTCTTTTTTATCGACAGGCACAGACTTTGCAGCAAATCAAGACATTGGCAAAAGAGCTGCAAATTCCCATATGTGTTCGCACTTTGCAAGAAAATCATCGCTTTAGAAGCAAAGCCCTTGCCGTCATTGAAAGAAGAGCATTTTCTTTTCCGCTTATAAAGCGAGAAGAAGCAAGGGGCGTTGCGCTCGTGGAAGCGGCGACTAGACGCCTTGAGATGGAGGCAGCCGCTGCTGACATCGTGCGTCTTTGTCGTGAAAAATCTCTTCGCTGGCGTGACATCGTAATATTGATACGCGATGAGGCCGCTTATGGCGATATGTTGTCGCTTATCTTAGAAGATTGTGCTATTCCCTATTTTCGTGAAAACAAACTTCCCGGTGTGCATCATCCGCTGGCAGAACTTATACGCTCTGCTTTTGAAGTGTTGCGCGGTTGGCGTTACGATGCTGTGTTTCGTGCGCTTAAAACGGGATTTTTTCCGCAGTCACGCGATGCAATCGATCTGCTTGAAAACTATGTCTTAGAATTTGGTATCTGCGGCTTTCGTTGGACTATGGCAGAGTCTTGGCATTGGCATCGCCGCCGCAATTTGGATGAAGAAGAAGCAAGCGAAAAGGAAAAAGCGCAGCTAGCAAAGATCGACGACTATCGCCGCGGCATAGTAAAGCCGTTACAGCTATTTGCTGATGCAGTTAAAGAAGCGGTAACGGTGCGCGATTATGCTGAGGCGATCTATCAGCTCCTTTTTGTGCTTGAAGTACCGCGCCGGCTTGAGCGTTGGGCAGATGAAGCTGAAAAGGTGGGGCGGCTTGCCGAAGCACTTGAGCATCGTCAGATATGGAACGATGTCATATCTTTGCTTGAACAGATGGTCGAAACAAGTGGGGCAGAAGAGATCAATGTACGCGATTTTGAAGAGGTCTTGGGCGATGGGCTTGATGCTTTGCAAATTTCCTTGATTCCGCCGGGACTTGACTATGTGACAATAGCCGATTTTGATAAAAACAGCATGGAAAATGCGCGTGCCGTTTACATTCTTGGTGCCAATGAAGGCATCATGCCGCGTTGCAGATGCGAGAAGGGGCTTTTTTCTGATGCCGACCGTCTGCGATTGCAAGAAGCCGGGGTAGAGTTGGCGCACGGATCTACGGAGGGTAGTTTTAACGAGCGTTTTTTACTTTACAAGGGATTTACAAAGGCGCGAGATTACCTTTGGGTTTCTTACGCGCTCGCTGATACGGAAGGCAAGGCGTTATTGCCGTCATCGTTACTTGGGCAGATTCGAGCAGTTTTGCCCACCGTTCGACTGCATACGCTCTCTTTGGATGGTGGAAAAGAACATATCTTTGCCGGCGCTAGACAAGCGGTTGCAGGACTAGCGGCGGCACTTCGCATATATCGCGAGAAAAAGACGCTTGATTTTTTCTGGCACGATGTTTATAATTGGGCGCTTTTGGATGAAAATGTACGTCCGCTACTACAAAAAGTGCTTCAAGGATTCTTTTTTCATGCGTCGGAAGATATTTTGCCGCAAGAATTATCGGCGGCACTTTACACGAAGAACCGCCGCCTATGTGGCAGTGTCACGCGCTTTGAAGCGTTTCGTGCGTGTCCTTTTTGCCACTTTGCACGCTATGGTTTAGGCTTGAAGGAGCGATATGAGTATAGCTTTCGTATGCCTGATATTGGCATCTTGCTGCACGCTGTCTTGCGCGATTTCGGCGAACGCTTGCAAAAAGAGGGCAGACGTTGGTGCGAGGTCAGTGAAGAAGAATGTAGCGAGATCCTGCATGAAATTATCAAGACACTTGCACCGAGATTGCAAAACGAAATTCTCTTGAGTACAAAGCAATATCAAAATCTCTTGCTGCGTATCGAAGAAACCGCGAAAAAGGCACTCATGCGGCTCATCGAACTCGACAAAGTAAGCGAATTTCACCCGGTTGCCTTTGAGTGTTCCTTTGGTCTTAGCCCTAGCGGTTTGCCACCTTTGACGTACGCACTTGATGGCGACTCTGTACTTGAGATAAGTGGGCAGATTGATCGCATCGACATGGACGCATCAGGGCGCTACTTTCTCATTGTAGACTATAAGACCGGCTTTTCTTACATCAATCTTATCGAAGTGTACTATGGTTTACGTTTACAGCTTTTGACTTATTTGCTTGTAGCTAAAACCCTCCTTGCAAAAAGTAAGGACAAGGAACTTTTGCCGGCTGCCATGCTCTATTGCTTTTTGAAAAATCCGCTTATTACAGCACCTTATCGCATCAGCGAAAACGAGGTAAAAAAACGTGTGCAAGGGATGCTTAAGATGCCCGGTTGGGTTCTTGCCGATGCCGATGTCATACGGGCGATTGACAGCACGTTTAGTTTTACGAAAGTCGCCTTGACAAAAGCAGGTGAGATCGACAAGCGGCGGTTAGATTATGTCAAGACACCAGAAGAATTTGCAATTCTCCTTGACTATATCGCCTACATTTTGACAGATACAGGTAAGAGGATTCTTTCCGGTGAAGTGCGTGCTTTGCCGTATCGTCTGCAAAATAAGACGGCGTGCAGCTATTGTCCTTATATAGCTGTCTGTGGCTTTGATCCACTCGTGCCGGGTTTTTCATATCGGCTGCTACAAAGCTATGAAGATAAAGAATTGATCGACAATATGAAATTCAAAGATACGAGGGGATTTTAGCATGGGTGAAAATCGCACATGGTCTAAAGCACAATTACAAGCTATCGAAGAAAGAGGGAAGAATCTGCTCGTTGCAGCGGCTGCAGGCTCTGGTAAAACATCGGTACTCGTCGAGCGCATCGTCCGCCGTATATTGAAAGGAGAAACGGATGTCGATAAATTGCTCGTTGTCACCTTTACAAAGGCTGCCGCGGCTGAAATGCGTGAGCGTATAGAAGCGGCACTTGCACAAGAGATTGCCAAAAAAACAGCGTCGCTGCAGCTTGAACGTCAACTAGCACTTTTATCTAATGCTTCGATCTCGACGCTTCATGCCTTTTGCCAGAACATTATTCGGGAAAACTTTGCTGCTATAGATATTGATCCTGAATTTCGCCTTGCAGGAGAGCAGGAAATACGTCTGCTAAAACAAGAAGTGCTAGAAGAAATTTTTGAAAAAAAGTACGACGAGGCGGCAAAAGACTTTCTTTCATTTGTCGCAGCTTACGGCACGGATCGCGGTGATGACGCGCTTTATGACATTTTGTTGCGGCTTTATAATTTTTCATGCAGCCAACCCTTTCCCATGCTGTGGCTTGATTCTCTAGCAGCACGTTTCGACATCGAAAGTAAAACGCGTCTTCTTGAAACACCGTGGGCAAAGACGGTACTTAAAGAAATTTCCTGTGTCCTTTCCAACTGTTTGGAAAGTGTAGAGCGGCTTATTGAAAAGTCTGCTGCTCTTGGCTATGAAGCGTGTCATGATGTCTTAGAAGCAGATGAACAACTCTTGAAAAGATTGCTTACATCTTTGGCGAGTAAGGATTGGGATGCACTACAGCTGGAATTTTCCTCTTATAAGCATGAAACGATGCGTTTTCCAAAAGGCATGGATGAAAATGACAAAGAAGAGGCAAAGCGTCTTTTTTCGTTGCCGCGCGACCGCATGAAGCAAAAGCTCAAGCACCTCAAGGAAACGTATTTTCATGCAACGGAAGTAGAAATTTTAGACGATCTGCACGCTCTTTCGGGTACGGCAAATATCATTGTCTCCTTGGTCAAGGAGTTTACAGCCGCTTTTCAAGCAGCGAAGAAGGAATGTAATATCGTTGACTTTAATGATCTAGAGCATTTTGCGCTTTTTATATTGCGCGATGCGTCTCTTCCGGCAGGAGAGCTGCAACCTTCTATCCATGCACGCTCTTTGCAAGAAAAGTATGAAGAAGTCATGGTCGACGAGTATCAAGATACGAACGGCGTGCAAGAGGCGATTCTTTCTCTTGTTGCAAGAAAAAACAACCTCTTTGCCGTCGGCGATGTAAAGCAGAGTATCTATCGCTTCCGTCTTGCCGATCCACAGCTTTTCTTGAAAAAATACAAAACATATCCGCGCATGGGCGAACACTATAAAAGAATCGACCTTTCGGAAAATTATCGCAGCCGTAGAGGCGTACTTGCAGCGGTGAACTGGCTCTTTTCACAGCTTATGATGCCTGAAGCAATGGAACTTTTATACGACGATGCGGCTGCACTGCACTTTGCGGCGCATTATCCCGAAACAGAAAATAGTAGTCTTGCTGGTGCGACGGAACTTCATATTATCGAAAGTGATGATGAGCCTTTAGCTGCTGCTACAAAAGCAGAGATAAAAATAGAACAAATGACAGAAAAAGAAGATGATGCTGAAAAAGAAGAACTAAAAGGCTTTGCCTTAGAAGCGGCATTTATCGCACGGCGCGTGCGTGCGCTGATAGATAGCGGTGTACTAGTTGCAGATAAGGGCGGCTATCGCCCACTTTGCTTTCGTGACATCGTGATACTTTTGCGTGCTGCACGCCAAAAAGCAGACATCCTTCTAGAAACGCTGCATGATGCAAACATTCCGTCATACGCTTCACTTGATGCCGGCTACTTTCAAGCAACGGAAGTACGCGTGCTGCTGTCGCTGCTCGCCGTCATTGATAACGCACACCAGGATGTGCCGCTTGCGGCGGTACTTTGCTCACCAATCGTCGGTTTGACAGTTAGTGAATTGGCAAAATTGCGCCTTATTGCACCTACAGAAGATATGTTTGCTGCGCTCTTAGTCGTTATAGAGCCGTCGCAGCAAATTTCTGCGTCTTTAAGAGAAAAAGTCGGGGCATTTTTAGAACGCTTGAAAAGTTGGCGCGATCTCGTGCGGCGTGTCAGCGTGCCTGAATTGATTTGGCAAATCTACCGCGATACGGGCTACTACGAATATGTGGGCGGTATGGCTGGCGGACTTTTGCGTCAAGCTAACTTGCGTATGCTCGCCGACCGTGCTCACGATTATGAAGAAACAAATTTTCGCGGACTCTTTCGTTTTTTGCGTTTTCTTGAGAAAATGCAGCAGATGGAAACGGATCTCTCTGCTGCGCGTACATTAGGTGAAAATGAAGATGTCGTGCGTATCTTGACAATTCATAAAAGCAAGGGATTGGAATTTCCCGTTGTTATCATTGCAGGACTCGGATCGAAATTTAATCTGCAAGATGCAACGGCAGATCTTCTCATACACCGCGAATTAGGCCTAGGGCTTTACCAAATAGATCGTGAAAAGTCGCTTCGCTGCTCGAACTTTGCACGAGAAGCGATCGCTTGTCGCATCAGGCAAGAAAGTAAGGCAGAAGAGCTGCGTGTTCTTTATGTAGCTATGACACGCGCTCGCGAAAAACTCATTTTGATCGGCTCGGCAAAAAAGCTTGCTGCTCGTGCAGAAGGCTGGTGCAGCTATGTCACAATGACGAAGCGCCGGCTTCCTGCTTATGCAGCACTTGAAGCAAACTCTTTTCTCGATTGGATCGCCATGACTGTTGCACGTCATGGCGATGGTGCTGTACTTTGGGAAAAAGCAGCACTTCTAGAAAAGCGTGTCGCACCTGTAGGTGATGACAATTCGCGCTGGCAGGTGGAGATCGTGTCGGCATCATCTGTCAAAAACATTCGCGTACAACTTTTAGAAGAAGATGAAATCTTTGAGAAATTGTACCGCAAAGAGCCACTACCTTCAAGCACACAAAAAAAAGCCGTAGAGGCGGCGCTTAACTGGCGGTATGAATCGCATGGCGTCGATGATGTACCGGCAAAGCTTTCTGTCACTGAATTAAAGCGTCGCTTTTTTGCTGAAGATGCAAAAGCTGAGGGGTTTTCTATGCCGTTTATAGAAAAGATGGATGATCTTGCAAGCAGTGTTTTCAAACGCCCCGACTTCTTGCAGGAAAAAACGGGGCTTTTAGCATCAGAATATGGCACACTCATGCACACAGTGCTTCAGCATATCGATCTTGCAGGCGACATCAGCCGCCAAGGGTTAGAAGCACAACTTGCCGAGATGGTGGAAAAAGAGTTGCTGCTCCCTTCTATGGCGGCATTTGTCAGAATCGAAGCTATCGAATCATTTCTAAATACATCGCTTGGTATACGCATGAAAAATGCTCGCCGCCTCTTTCGCGAAATGCCTTTTAGCCGCCGATTGGCAGCGCATCGCTTCTACCCTCAAGCCGAACCGAAAGAGCGCATTTTTGTGCAAGGTACCATTGATGTACTTTTCGAGGATGCAAATGGCAAATTCGTACTATTAGACTATAAGACAGACAAGAACACAAAACCATCGGTCATACGAAAAAAGTACCGTTTGCAAATCGAACTTTACACAGAAGCTGTAGAAGCGATCTTGCGCTGCAAGGTAGATGAACGCTATCTCTATTTGCTGCAAGACTGCGAAATTGTGCAGCTTTAGCAAAAGAAGCAATTAGCATCATGCGATTCTAGTTGACAAAAAAGTCGCAAACAGATGAAATTTTATCTGTTTGCGACTTTTTTATTTTATCAGTGTTTCCTTAAATTTCCGACGGAGAAGTATTTTTTATTTCATTTGCTGTAGTTTGCTTTTGCTGATGCGTTACAAGAATTTTATCAATGCGTGCGCGATCCATCTTTATGATCTCGAAAGTAAAATCGTCCCATTGGCAAAGTTCGGTTTCTTTTGGAATGTAGCCAAAATATGATGTTAAAAAACCGCCCATAGTTTGAAAATGTGCTTTATCTTCATCAGGCAAGATATGTTCAATGTCGAATTTTTCTTTGAAATCATCAACGGAATAAAGTCCATCCATATACCAAGATTCCTTGCTGCAAGGAATCATCTGCGGCGCATCCGGTTTATCTTCTCCAAAAGATTCGCCGATAATTTCGTTCATAATGTCTTTAAGCGTAAGAAAGCCAATGACACCGCCGTATTCATCAAGGACGACAGCTACATGAATACCGGTTTCACGAAATTTTTCCAACACGCGAAAGGTTTGCATGGAGCGCGGTACAAACATGGGTTGACGAATAAAGCTACTTAGCTCAAGACTTTTTTGTTCAATACTTGCATCAAGGAGGTCTTTGGCATAAAGTACGCCGCAAAATTCATCGAGGCTGTCGCGTCCAACTGGGATAACGGTATCGGCATTATCTTTGATCCGCTGTAAATTGTGTGCTAAAGAATCTTCTAAATCGATCCAAAACATCTGTGTACGCGGCGTCATTAAGGCATACGCTGTTTGATCGCTCATGTGGAAAATATTATCAACCATAGTTTGTTCGGCTTTTTCAAACGTCCCATCCTCAGTTCCTTGTTCGATAAGGTCTTTTATCTCGTCTTCTGTTACGGTATCGGCTATATTGGGGTTGATGCCAAAAAACAACAACATAAAATTTGCCGAGCTAGAAAGAAAGGCGACTGCTGGTCGTAGAATGTAGGCAAGGATATATAGTAAGCGATGAAAACGCTGTAAATATTTTTCAGGATTTTGCCAAGCAATTTTTTTTGGCAAAAATTCTCCCATTAAAAGGCTGCAATATGTGATGACAAGCGTACTCAAGGTGAGTGCTATGGCATTGGCATAGGGTAGAAAAGAAAGCATACTAGAAAAAAGAGGAGCGATTGCACTGGCGATGATGATACCGATAAGTATGCTCGTAAGCGTGATGCCGATCTGCACGGCCGGGAGAATTTTTTCCGGCTTTTCCAGAATCTTCAAAGCGGCTGTGGCATCTTCGTTGCCGTCATCGGCAAGTCTTTCTAAGCGACTTTTGTGGCTTTCTATGATAGCAGTTTCTGCCAAGGCGAAAAAACTACTGGCTGATACGAGGAAAATCATCGAAATGATATACAAAGGTAAATCAGGATTATCCAAGAGGTGGCACATCCTTTTCTTAACATGAAAAATGCTATATCCAATTATAGCATATCAAGGCAAATCTTAGGAAGCATAGCATAAAGAAACAGCTTATTTCTTGATACTATGCAACTGAAAAAAAGATGCGCTTAGATTAGCTAAGGATAAATTTCTAAAATTGCCGCATGAAAATATCGTGGCAGGAATAACGGTAATGTATAACGAATGATACAATAACCTTATATAGAGATTGCTAAGGTTATAGATACTAAAGTCGAAGGAGCGATGCTATACAATGGGATTTTCCAGGGTGAATTTCATCATTGCAGTGTGTTTGACCGTTATTTTTGTGGTGCTGATCGGCGGCGGCTTGACGTATCATGCGTCTTGTCGCGGACGGATTCTTTACGGCGTGGAAAGTGGCGGTAAGCCTCTTTTTGGAATGACGCAAAAAGAAGCCGAGCAATATTTTGAACAGCTTGGGCAAAAAAAGTTATCAGAGCAAACTATTTCGCTGCGAAGTAATGGCATGGTATGGAAGCTGCAACTGCAAGAGGTCAATTTATCTCCTGCGGCTAAGATAGCGGCAGAGCAGGCATATCATGCCGGACGACGCGGTACGCCTGTACAGCAGATGTTTGAGCAGATAAAAAATATTATATATGGCTGTAATATTGCCTTCTTGGCAAGTTATGATGAGGGGCTTTTGCAAACGAAATTGGAAAATATCGCAGATAATGTGATCGTGCAGCCTGTTAATGCAAGATGCGAAATTGATGAGGCAGGTTTGATTCGTCATATTCCGGGTAAGTCTGGAAAGATGCTTGATATTGTAGCTTCCTTAAAGGCATTAAAGCAGCCGCTTCAAAATATGCAGTCTGCCATTATTGAATTGCCAATAACGGATAATCCTCCTTTTGTCCGCATAGAGGATGTTAAAGATGTTAATGCTGTTTTGGCAAGCTATACGACATACTATCTTCAAGGCGCACGCGGAGATAATATTGCTTTGGCGGCGCAGCAGTTAAATGGTGTTTTGATAAGAAGTGGGGCAAATTTTTCTTTTAATGAAATAGTCGGCACGCGCACGGCAAATGCCGGCTATCAATATGCTGCCGTACTTATCAACGGGCAGTCTGTACCCGGCATTGGCGGTGGCGTTTGCCAAGTCAGTTCGACACTTTACAATGCGGTTCTTTTGGCGGGGCTTAATCCTACGGAGCGATTTTCACATTTCATTCCGTCCTCTTATTGTCCGCCGGGACTTGATGCTACGGTGGCAGATAATTTGATCGATTTTCAATTTATGAATCCGCTGGCGCATAATGTTTATATTTTGGCAAATGCAGATGGTAAGCAGGTTACGGTGCAGATACTCGGTACGAAAGCCGATCTGCAAGGAAAGCAGATTTCCGTAGAAACGGTCGGCTCAAGTCAAACGCCGTCAGTATACCGCATTTATCGTGCCAACGGGCAAATCGTTGAAAGAGAATACCTGCATACGGATTCTTATTCTTAAAGATAGGACTTAGAATCTTTTGCATAATAGGATTCGTGAGGGAATATACCTATGGAAAAGAAAAAAATCATCGTAGGAGCGACAGGTGCAAGCGGCTTGCCGCTCCTTGTTGAATGTTTGAAAATCATTCAAAGAGCAGATGATTTTGCCGCAGCTTTGATTATGACGCAAGCTGCAGCACTTACCTTAAAACATGAAATGGCGATAGAGCAAGAAGAGATCGCGCACCTAGCTGATGAAACCTTCGCTATTGATGCAATCGGCGAAGGTCCTGCGAGTGGCTCTTATCGTGCCGTCGGTATGCTTGTCGTACCTTGCTCTATGAAAACACTTGCCGGTATAAAAAGCGGCTATGCTGACAATCTGCTGCTACGAACTGCCGATGTGACAATCAAGGAAAAACGCCCGCTTGTCCTAGCTGTTCGCGAGTCGCCTTTAAGCCCTATACATTTACGCAATATGCACGAATTATCTCTTTTGCCGACAGTTCATATAGCACCGCCTATGTTGGTATTTTATAACCGACCGCAGTCCATCGAGGATATGACAAAGCAGATCGCTGCAAGGCTGCTTGCCCCCTTCGGACTCATCTCAAAAGAATGTTGCCATTGGCAAGGCTTGTAGAAATCGCGGATAAATTTAGTATTCAAGTACAATGTATCTTATCAGCGTTATATAAAGAAAGTATCCATAGGAGTGAAGTAAGATGAAATTGACCTTTTTAGGTGCTGCCCATACGGTCACTGGCTCTTGCTATTTGCTAGAGAGCGAAGATCGGAAGATTTTGATAGACTGTGGTATGTTTCAAGGTGGTCGTCGCATCCGGGAATTGAATTATAAGGAGTTTTGCTTTAATCCTACAGAGATTGACTGCGTTATTTTAACGCACGCCCATATTGATCACTGTGGACTCGTGCCAAGACTTTATCGTGAAGGTTTCAAGGGGAACATCTATGCAACGAAAGTTACCTGTGAACTTGCAAATATTATGCTGCCGGATTCTGCACATATTCAAGAGCATGATTTTGACGTTTTGAATCGCAAAAGTCAGCGAAGCGGCGATAACTTGATCCAACCGCTCTATACGATAGAAGATGCACAAGCGTCACTAAAATATTTTGTGCCGAAACCTTATAACGAGATGTTCTATGTAGAAAATAATATTAAAGTGCAATTTCGTGATGCCGGGCATATCATCGGCTCTGCCATAATAGAAATCTATGTAGAAGAAAATGAAGAACAAACGAAACTTGTATTTTCAGGTGACTTAGGTCAGCCCGATCAGCCGATTATCAAGGATCCGACAATCATCGAAGGGGCAGACTATCTGCTACTTGAATCGACGTATGGTGATCGTCTGCATCAATATCACGATAAAGAAACGACGCTCTTAGAAGCCGTGCAGGATACAATGGAGCGCGGCGGCAATCTTATCATCCCTGCTTTTGCGGTTGGACGCACGCAGACACTTCTTTACTATTTTTATAAACTTTGGAAAGAAGGGCGTATGGAAGATGTTCCGATCATCTTAGATAGTCCTATGGCAATTGCAGCGACGCGTGTATTCATGAAAAATATGCAAGAATTTGATGAAACGACCATCGAACTATTAAAAAAGCATGGCGGTGGTTTGCCACAAATGCCGCAGCTTCGTATTTGTGAAACGGCGGCAGAGTCGCGAGCGTTAAATTCTGAGGAAAGCTCTGCCATCATCATTTCGGCAAGCGGTATGGCAGATGCCGGGCGAATACTTCATCATCTAAAGCACAATCTCTGGCGACCTGAATCGACGATTCTCTTTGTTGGTTATCAGGCAGAAGGTAGCTTAGGGCGCCGACTCTTAGATGGCGTAAAGCGCGTCAAGGTCATGGGAGAAGACATAGCCGTCAAGGCTAATATTCAAATGCTAGATGGCTTTTCCGCTCATGCCGATCTGCATCAGATCCTAGATTGGCTACAGCCTATAAAAGAGCCTGATCCTGCGCGTGTATTTATTGTTCACGGCGAGCCATCCGCATCAGAATCGTTGGCTGAACAAATTAAAACGCGGTTCAAATGTAAGACCTACATTCCGTTTTTTGGCGATAGTGTCTTTATGACAGGGCGCACACATGAAATTCATGAATCACACTTACCGGAAATTTCCGTCGAAAAAGAAATGGAGGACTTTTTGCGTACGATCGACTCTACCTATCGTCAGCAAAGGCGCCGTTTATTGCAGTATGTCGTACGCAATCCGCAGCATATGGAAATCGTCATTCGCACGATGCAGAAAGGTTGGAATTATATGAAGAAGCTGTTTTCTGCATTTGGTATATGACAAGAAGCAATAACTTTCACTTTTCTCATGATAGCGTGTTGCTGTAAGCTTGCTTTATCTTCCTATCGTAGGATATAATAGAAATCGTGACATATCTACTTAAGGAGCCACTGATAAATTTAGCCACCTATCTGCACAAATCTAGGCGACTTCATTTTATCAGTGTTTCCTTAAAACGGGAGGCTTCTTTTTGATGAAACACAAGAAACCGATTTATACTATAGGGCATCGCAACCCGGACACAGATTCTATCTGCTCTGCAATAGGCTATGCACATCTAAAGCAGGCGATGGGTGAAAATGTCTTGCCGGCGCGTGCTGGTAAGATAAATGCGGAAACTAAATTCGCGCTTAACCACTTTGGTGTAGAGCAGCCGCTTCTTATCACCGATCTTTATCCGCGAGTAAAAGATATTACGCTAGACTGTAAGACGGTCATAAAAGAAACAGACAGTTTGCGCCATCTTGGAGAAATCATGCGTGAGGATAATTTAAAGACTGTTCCAGTCGTAAACAAAGAAGATCAGCTTGTCGGCATCGTGACTGTAAGCGATCTCGCGCAACGCTACTTTAAGGAACTTAGTATGCAAAACCTCGCCGATGCAGGTGTTTCTTTTCGCGATATGATCAGGGTCATTGACGGTGAAGTCATCGTAAGCGGCGACGAGGGCGGCAAGATTCGCGGCAATGTGCGTATTGCTGCCGGCAGCAGCCACATGATTCAAAATGTCATCAATGTTCATGATGTGGTTTTAGTAGGCGATCGTAGCGATGAAACTTTGATCGATTGCTTAAAGCAGGGAATCGACTGTATGATCATCACAGGTAACAGCAGAGTGTCGGCAAGCGTCATTGAAGAAGCTAAAGCGCATCATATGCTCATCATCAACACGCCTTATGACACCTATACCTGTGCGCGACTTATCAACCAGTGTGTTCCTGTAAAGCACATCATGCAAAAAAAACTCATATCCTTTAAACCTCTTGATTTGTTAAGTGACATTAAAGGAACTATGGAGCAGTATAGCTATCGCAATTATCCTGTAGTAGAAAACGGTAAGCTCGTAGGTCTTGTAAGCAAAGATATGCTCATGGTGCCGGAGCGTGAACGCGTCATTTTAGTTGATCATAACGAGCGCAGTCAGGCAGTCGAGGGCATCGAAGAGGCGAAGATTCTTGAAATAATCGATCATCATCGTCTTGGCGGTATTCAAACGAGTGAACCGATCTTCACGCGCCAAGAGCCAGTTGGCTGCACAGCGACAATTGTCGCTAATATGCACTGGCATAGAGATGTCGATATTCCACCGTCGATAGCAGGTTTGCTTCTTTCGGCGATCCTTTCTGATACTGTACTTTTTAAGTCGCCAACCTGCACGCCGTACGATAAAAAAACAGCAGAACGTCTGGCAGAAATTGCCGATGTCGATGTGATACAATATGGCATGGCAATGCTAAAGGCAGGATCTGGCATCGGCAATATGTCGCCGCTTGAGATCGCCAAGAACGATATGAAAGAATTTCAAATCGGCGATTACCGCGTTATCGTCAGTCAAATCTCTGTCATGGATGCAAAAGAGGCAATGAGCATTGAAACAGATATTATCAAGAGCATGACGGAGATTTGCAAGAAAGAAGGTTATGACTTGAGTCTTGTCATGGTCACAGACATCATCGCCGAAGGAACACATCTACTCTATGCAGGATCGCCTAAAACTTTAATCGGAGAGGCATTTCATAAGGATGCTAGCGGTACGCATATCTATTTGCCGGGCGTTATGTCGCGCAAAAAACAGATCATTCCGCCGCTTTCAGAAGCCGTCAGCTTGATCAAAAAGCAGTAAAGGCTGTAAAAGGCAGAACTATAGGCTGTTGCAGTATACCTGCGACAGCCTTTTCGCTTACAATGTGCAATTATCAATTTGCGAGGTTGATACAGTGGATATTTTTCAGGGCTTAAATCCCATGCAGAAAGAAGCCGTCGCGCATATCGACGGGCCTTTGCTTATAATGGCTGGTGCCGGCTCAGGCAAGACGAAAGTACTCACGTGCCGCATTGCCAATCTCTTAGCGTACGGCGTACCGCCGTATCGAATATTAGCGATCACATTTACGAACAAGGCGGCAGCTGAAATGAAAGAACGTGTCGAGCGCATGATCGGCAGCCTAGGCAAAGAAATTTGGCTAAGTACATTTCATTCGTTTTGTGCACGTTTTTTGCGGCGAGAAATAGAAGCAGATGCCGTATACAAAAAGAACTTTGTCATTTACGATACGTCAGATTCTAAAACCGTCATAAAGACATGTCTTAAAGAACTAAATCTTGACGATAAACAATTTCCCCCTGCGAGGGTACAAAATGCTATTTCTAACGCTAAAAATCTCATGCTCGATTCGCGAGCTTATGAAAAACAGGCAGATGCGTTTCATGCTAAAAAGATCGCAGAAATTTTCAGCATTTACGAAAAGAAACTGCGCGAAAATAATGCGCTTGATTTCGACGATCTTTTGCTGCTTTGCGTCGATCTCCTCGAAAAAAATGACGAGCTTCGTAAAACATATCAACGGCGTTTTCGTTACATTCTCGTTGACGAATATCAAGATACTAATGGCGCACAGTATAGACTAATGATGCTTCTTGCAAGTGAGCATAGAAACCTCTGCGTCGTAGGCGATGCCGATCAATCGATCTACGGCTGGCGCGGTGCAGATATAGGCAACATTTTAAATTTTGAGAAGGATTTTCCAGAAGCAAAGACGATAAAACTCGAACAAAACTACCGCTCGACAAAAACTATCCTCGCGGCAGCAAATGCCGTCATAGCAAATAATGCAGACCGCAAGCCCAAAAATCTCTGGACGGATAACGCCGCAGGCGAAAAGATCGCCGTCTATCAAGCAGACGATGAGCGCGATGAAGCGCGATTTGTTGTCGATACCGTGCAAAAACAAAAAACGCTTTTTTCCGTTCCATATGGTGACATCGCTGTTCTTTACCGCACGAATACACAATCACGCGTCCTTGAAGAAGCTATGATAGCGATGGGCGTACCCTATACGATGGTTGGCGGCTTAAAGTTTTATGACCGCATGGAAATTAAAGACATCATCGCCTATCTGAACGTCCTTTACAATCCGCTTGATACCGTAAGTCTTTTACGCATCATCAATGTACCTAAACGTGGCATTGGTGCTTCTACGATTGCCAAGCTTACAACGTATGCTCTAGAGCGAGGAGAAGCTCTTTTTGATGTTTTATCTAGCTCTGAAGCGCTCGATGCTTTGGGCTTTAAAACGCGTACTAAGAAGCTTCTAGAAGCATTTTCGGTGCTTCTTTTCGATCTTATGGGAAAGATCAGTGCGATGCCGCTTACTAGCTTTATCGAAACTTTGCTAGATGATACGGGCTATCTTAAAGATTTAGAAAATCAGGATACTCCCGAGGCAAATACCCGTATTGAAAATTTGCAAGAATTTATTGGGTTGACACGTGAGTTTGAAAAGACAGAAGAAGAGCCATCTTTGGAAAATTTCTTAAATCAGATCGCTCTTGTTTCCGATGTCGATACAGTGAATATGGAAGAAGACAAAGTGACACTAATGACACTTCATGCGGCAAAAGGTCTAGAGTTTCCGATCGTATTTCTGGTGGGAATGGAAGAAGGAATCTTCCCTCATGCGCGTACATTGCTGTCGCCAAGTGAGATTGAAGAAGAACGTCGCACCTGCTATGTAGGCATTACACGCGCTGAACGAAAGCTATACTTTAGCTATGCGCGTTATCGGACGCTATATGGCAAAGCAAACATCTATCCACCATCAAGATTTCTTGCAGAAATTCCCGAAGATTATTTAGAAAAAGTGTCGCCCTTTGGAAAAATTGCATATTCTGCTGATTCTCATGCACATCTATCTACTATTCCTCGTACGCCTAGACCTACCGCAACCGCTACGATTTGCCCAAATATGGATGTGATATGGCGTGCCGGTGACAAGGCGCGTCACAGCAAATGGGGCATCGGTACTATCGTTTCGGTCAAGGGCGAAGGAGAAGAAGTCGAGCTTAAAATTGCTTTTCCTAAAATAGGCATTAAGGGCCTTATGCAAAAATATGCTCCAATCGAGAAAGTTTGAGGTTTTGATGGATATTCAAGAAGTCAAGAAAGAACTAGCAAAGCTAAGGCGCACAATACGACATCACAATGTGCGTTACTATAACTATGATGATCCACAAATTAGCGATTATGAATATGATCAGCTAATGCTGCGGCTAAAAGCATTGGAAAAAAAATATCCAGAGCTAATCACGGAACACTCACCGACGCAGCAGATCGGCGGTGCGGCAAAGCGCACAGTAGGTACATTTGTAAAACACGATGTACCTATGCTCTCTTTGCAAGATGTGTTTTCGCGTGAGGAAATTGAGATATTTATGCGTGATGTGAAAGAGCAAGTGGAAAACCCTGAGTTTATCGTTGAGGAAAAGATCGACGGATTATCACTTGCGCTGCGCTACGAAAACGGCGTACTTACACGCGCCATCACGCGTGGCGACGGCATCTTGCAGGGGGAAGACGTCACAGAAAATGCCAAGGTCATTGAAGATGTCGTGCATACACTAAAAGATGCACTGCCATACTTTGAAGTGCGCGGCGAGGTTTACATGACAAAGGCAGCATTTGCAAAAGTCAATGAAAGAAGGCAGCTTCTCGGAAAAAAGCTCTTCGCCAATCCACGAAACTGTGCGGCAGGCACCTTGCGTCAGCTAAATAGTCGTATCACAAAGGAAAGAAGATTGTCACTTTTTGTATTCAATTTGCAGGCGGTGCGCGGCAAAGACTTTCAAACGCATATTGAAGCCTATCAATTTATGAAACACCAGGGCATCAAAGTTATTCATGCTTACCGTCTTTGCCACACAATCGAAGAAGTTTGGAAAGCCATCGAAGATATTGGTAACTCGCGCGGTGACTTACCCTACGACATCGACGGCGCGGTCGTCAAACTAAACGACTTTCGGCAAAGAAAGCTTCTCGGCGCGACCTTAAAAGCACCACGCTGGGCAATAGCTTATAAATATCCACCGGAGGAAAAAGAGAGCATTGTGCGAAAAATTACGCTTTCTGTCGGTCGAACAGGACGCATCACGCCGACGGCAATCTTTGATCCCATACGCCTTTGCGGCACGATGGTAGAGCGTGCGACGCTACATAACCAAGATTTCATCGACGGGCTTGACGTGCGCGTAGGCGATACCATAGTCGTTTATAAATCGGGGGAAATAATTCCAAAAGTCAAAGCAGTCATTAAAGAAAAACGCCCGAATAATACGGTGCCGTTTAAGATCGGCAACCGCTGTCCTGTATGCGGTGCGACTGCTGAACGGACGATGGATTCTGCCGATATAAAATGTATCAATCAAGAATGTCCGTCCCAAGTAGAAAGTCACATCTTGCATTTCGTGAGCCGTGATGCCATGGACATCAAGGGTTTAGGTGCAAAAAACATTGCCGCCTTGATTGATGCAGGATTTCTTCATACGATTGCCGACATCTTTCGCTTGAAAGATCATAGAGAGGAAATAATTCTGCAAGGCGTGATCGGCAAGGAGAAGAATACGGACAAGTTACTATCGGCGATCGAAGAAGCAAAAAAGAAGGAGCCGCAGCAGCTTTTGACAGGCTTAGGAATTTCTGGCATCGGCAAAGCGGCTGCAGTTTCCCTTATAAAGCATTTTAAGACACTCAATGCTCTAAAAAGCGCGACAAAAGAGGAGATTCTTGCCGTGCGTGATATGGGAGAATCAAGTGTCTTTGCCATTCAGGCATATTTTCAAAATGAAGGCAACGCTAGGATTTTTAGTGAGCTAGAGCAGCTTGGCGTTGCGATGACAGCAAAAGAAAATGAGCTTAAAGGAGATAAGCTCTCTAAGCTGACATTTGTCATAACGGGCACATTGGAAAAATTTGGACGTAGAGAAGTCAGTGAACAGATTGAGCGACACGGTGGGCGCGTGACAAGTACCGTTTCTTCTAAAACTGATTATCTTATTGCAGGTGAAAATGCCGGCAGCAAGCTAGAAAAGGCAAAGCAGCTTGGCGTTAAGATTTTGACAGAAGATGAATTTTTGCAGATGATCGGCGATATATGATGAGATTCCACGAGATGCACTAGAATAACAATGCTAAAGTATGATATAATCATTCTTCAGTATGATATTTATTCAAACTTAGTGAAATCTTTGATGGAGGTAGGATCTTTTGAAATATATGACAGGAAATGAATTGCGCGAAGCATATTTGCAATTTTTTGCAAAAAAGAAAGCTCATCTGCGTTTGCCGAGTGCTTCTCTTATTCCGGCAAACGATCCGACGCTTTTGCTTATTGGAGCCGGCATGGCACCTTTTAAACCATTCTTTACCGGCAAGATGAAGCCGCCACGCGCACGCATCACGACGAGTCAGCGGTGCGTGCGTACGGGCGATATTGAAAACGTCGGACGCACGGCTCGTCATCAGACATATTTTGAAATGCTTGGCAATTTCTCTTTCGGCGACTATTTCAAAAAAGAAGCGATTACTTGGGCATGGGAGTTTTTAACCGATGTCTTAGATTTACCAAAAGAAAAGCTTTGGGTAACAGTTTATCCAAAAGACAATGAAGCCGTTGCAATCTGGCGTGAGCAGCCTGACTTTCCGCAAGATCACATTGTGAAACTCGATGATAATTTCTGGGAGATTGGGCCTGGCCCTTGTGGACCTGATTCGGAAATCTACATTGATCTTGGCGAAGAGTGCGGCTGTGGCAATCATAATTGTGCCGTCGGTTGTGACTGTGATCGCTATCTAGAGATCTGGAATCTCGTCTTTACCCAGTTTGACCGTACAGAAGATGGGCAGTATAATCCGCTTGAGCAAAAAAATATTGATACGGGCTGCGGACTTGAACGGCTAGCATCTGTAATGCAAAATAAAAAGACGAATTTTGAAACAGATCTGCTCTTTCCTATCATAGAATACACTTCTAAAGTATCGGGTGTCGTCTATGGTGACAATGCAGAAAAAGATATTTCTCTTAAAGTCATCGCCGATCATGCACGCAGTATGACTATCATGATCATGGACGGCATTTTGCCATCGAATGAAGGACGCGGCTATGTGCTGCGTCGCATCTTGCGACGCGCTGTGCGTCACGCCCGTATTCTTGATATTCATGACAAATTCCTAGAAGGTGCGATTGACATTGTTGCCGAAATCTATAAAGGTGCGACAGATTTTGAAGATCTTGCCGAAAAGAAAGAATATATCAAAAAAGTTATCAGCATCGAAGAAGATCGTTTTGCCGCGACACTTGCACAGGGTATGGAGCTTTTAAACAAGCATATCAATGACTTAAAGCATAAAGAAAAAAGGGTTCTCGCTGGTGAAATTGGCTTTAAACTTTACGATACATATGGTTTTCCATGGGAAGTCACCGATGAGATTTTGCATGAAAACGGCATGGAACTTGACAAAGAGATATTTGAAAAAGAAATGACTAAGCAGCGTGAGCGTGCTCGTGCTGCACGGCAGGAAAATCAGCGTATCGCCGTCCCGGATCTTTCAGGCATTGATACTTGTCATCTCTTTTTGGATGAAAACGCAACGGAATCGACCGTCGTTGCTATATGTAAAAACGGTGCTATAGTCGATGAACTTACCGATGGCGAAGAGGCGAGTATCATTTTAGAAAGAACGCCGTTTTATGCTGAAGGTGGCGGTCAAGTCGGAGATGTCGGAATTTTTAAGAGCGCGTTTGGATGCGTCAAAGTCGAAAACGCTAAGAAACTAGCGGATGGCACAATCTATCATATTGGCTATGTCGAAGAGGGCATACTAAAGACAGGCGACAAAGTTGCCATTCAGATCGACATGGAAAAGAAGTTATCTTCAGCACGCAACCACACGGCGACACATCTTTTGCAGGCAGCTTTAAAATGCGTTGTCGGCAAGCAGGTCAATCAGGCAGGCTCTTTGGTAACGCCTGATCGTTTGCGCTTTGATTTTTCTAATTTTGAGCCTGTGACAGCACTGCAACTGCAAGAAGTTGAGCGTTTAGTCAATGAGCAGATCCTCTTGGCAAAATCGGTCGAAGTTGCACATATGTCGATTGACAAGGCGAAAGAAATGGGCGCGATGGCACTCTTTGGCGAAAAATACGCCGAGATCGTGCGCGTCGTTTCCGTGCCTGATTTTAGCATAGAACTTTGTGGCGGCTCGCATGTAAAAAATGTCGCTGAGATCGGTATATTTAAGATTATCAGCGAAGCTGGCGTAGCTTCTGGTGTACGTCGCATCGAAGCTTTAACAGGAAAGGCAGCCATTGACTATATGAACGAAAAGGCAAATATTCTAACGGCTGTATCGCACATATTCAAATGCCGCGATGATGAGGTTCTTTCGCACATCGAAAGTGCTTTGGCAGAAAATAAAAAGCTAAAGCAAGAAATCGCCGCCTTTACGAAGGAACGTGCCATGGGAGATGTTGATGTTTTACTTGCGAACAAAAAGCAGCTATCAGGCATTTCTTTTGCAGCAGGCATCGTTGAAGCCGACAATATAGACGATCTGAGAAAGATCGCTGATATGCTGCTTGAACGCATGAAAAGTGGTGTTGTCGTCCTTGCCGCTGCACATGAAGGAAAGGTCAATCTCGTGGCAAAAGCGAGCGTAGACGCGGCAGCAAAAGGTGTACACGCAGGTAACATCGTCAAGCAAGCGGCAAAAGTCGTTGGCGGCGGCGGTGGCGGACGTAAAGAAATGGCACAGGCTGGCGGCAAGGAGCCTGACAAGATACCTGAAGCATTACAAGAAGCCGAGAAAACTCTTGCCAAACAGCTTGCCTAAGGAACTGCTGGTAAATTAAGCTAGCCGTATTCATGCATCTACGCTATTTTTCATCGTCGCCAAATACAGCGCATCTGCACAAATCTGGGCTAGTTCATTTTATCAGTGTTTGCCTGATGCAAAAATAAAAAAACTTTGGGCGCACTTTTTGTGAGCAGAGGTGATTTATTTGGAAGTTGATATTACCACAAAAGCCATCAGATTCTTACAGTTTAGCTTGCTCGGCATATTTGGGCTAGCTGCGCTTACTATCGGCGGTATCTGGCTTTATAAACAATCTTATCATGATGTTATACTAGAAAATGTACAGGTAAAAAGTGCGCTCGTTCCTGTAAAGGCGAAAGCAGACGGCGTAATCGCCGAAATCTTCGTTGCCGATGGCGCACAAGTCAAGGCAGGAGATCGCATCGCTCGTATAAAAGTCTTGATCTACGACGAAGATATTGTAAAATTACAACAAAATGTCACTTTAGCAAAGCAGAGCTTAGAGAACTTACAAAAAGGCATAGCCATAACAGAGCCTATAGTAAGTGAAACACCAACGACCGTCATCGATCAAGAAGCGGCACGAGCGCGTATGGAGCGCATGAAGGAACTTTACGAAATGGGTGCTATCAGTGCCGTAAAGCGCGACGAAGCCGAAGCCGCCTATAGAGCTGCTGTCGCTGCTAGTGCTCAAGAACACGAGCCAATAACAACCTACCATACAATAATGCAGCCTGCATCAAAAGAGCAAATAAAACAAGCGGAATTATTCTTAAAACAGGCAGAAATTGCTTTGGCAAAGGCACAACAAGAAAGGATTGGAACAGAGATTATAGCACCCGTTACAGGCGTGCTTTATCTTGCAGAAGGAATTGGCGTTGAAGGTAATATCAGCAACGGGCAAACCTTTGCAAACATTGGCAATATCGAAGACCTGTGGCTTGAAGCCGTTTTAAACAGCAGTCAAAAAGAGCAGGTGCGCCTAGGACAATTTGCCTCTTATCACTTGGGTGAGCAAGAAGTGCAAGGCACGGTGCAAAAGATAGAAGATCCAGACACAAACAATGGTGAAAGTCGTGTGCGTATTTCTGTGCCAAAAGAAGTTAGAGAACAAGCCCTGCTAGCTGCAAAGCTCACTGTACGATTATCACCTTGAGAAAAAAGGAAAAGAGGGGATGTTTTGCAGATATTATTAACAAATGACGATGGGATAGAAGCTATTGGCATTGAAGCTCTTGTGCGCGTTTTTTCAAAGCGTCACACGGTCGTCGTGGCAGCTCCCGCCTTTGAACAAAGCGGTATGTCTCATGCTATCACAGTAAAACGTAACATCATTCTTGATCACTATCGCCCGTTAGAAGAAAAATATAACGTAACAGCCTACCGTGTCGAGGGTACGCCTGCAGACTGTGTGAAACTTTATCTTGAAGCAATTTCTTCCGATACATACCCAGATTGTGTCATTTCGGGCATCAATCACGGAACAAATCTTGGTACGGATGTGCTTTATTCTGGAACGGTAAACGCTGCTATGGAAGCTTATCTGCACAAAATCACAGCGATCGCTGTATCACTTGATACAAAATCTGTAATATCGTATGATGCAGTCGCCAAGATCTTAGAGGAAAATTTTGCAACGCTTCTTTATGAAAAAGGAAAAGCAAATTTTTATAACGTGAATTTTCCAAAGCGATTTGCAAAAGAAGCTCCACAATTCGTCTTTACACAGATCGGTCGCCGCGATTATGTAAATACCTTTAAAAAAACAACAACCAAAGACGGCAAGGAATGTTATTTCCTTGCCGGAGAGATTCTTGATAAAGGAAATAGCGAGGAAACGGACATCGTCGCTACAGAACGCGGCTACATATCAGTCACTCCGCTTCAAACCGATCTTACGGATTACATCCATTTGAAAAAGTTGCTACAAAGATAAATGACAATCTTTTTTATGAATTTATTTTTAGGAGGAATAGCGCACATGGAATCAATGATTAAAGATATCAAACTTGCACCATCTGGTCATGATAAGATAAACTGGGTCAAAAACTTTATGCCTGTCATGGAAGATGTCAATAAGGAGTTTTCTGTAACGAAACCTTTTGCCGGCAAGAAAATCGTCATTACTCTGCATCTTGAAGCAAAGACGGCATATTTGGCACTGATCATGAAAAATGCCGGAGCTGAAGTCGCCATCACTGGCAGCAATCCGCTGTCTACGCAAGATGACATCGCAGCAGCACTTACAGAGGACGGTCTACACGTCTTTGCAACGCACGGCTGCAGCGATGAAGACTATGAAAAGTACATTCAAAAGGCTCTTGATCTAGCACCTGACATCATAATAGATGATGGTGGTGATCTTGTTAATATTTTGCATACGAAGCGTCGTGACCTTTTGCCAAATATCCTTGGCGGCTCTGAGGAAACGACGACAGGTGTGCATCGTCTTCATGCGCTAGCGCGTGAAGGTAAGCTTGAATTTCCGATGATCGCGGCAAATGATGCCTATTGCAAGTATCTTTTTGATAACCGTTACGGTACAGGTCAATCGACATGGGACGGTATCATGCGTACTACGAACCTCGGCATCGCTGGCAAAACTGTCGTCATCGCCGGCTACGGTTGGTGTGGTAAAGGAGGTGCTATGCGCGCGCAAGGTCTTGGTGCAAATGTCGTCATCACGGAAGTAGATCCGATCAAAGCGATCGAGGCTGTTTTTGACGGTTTTCGTGTCATGCCTATGGACGAAGCGGCATACATAGGCGATATTTTTCTGACTTTGACAGGTAATAAGGACGTTCTTCGCAAGCATCATTACAAAGTGATGAAAGACGGTGCTATGATGGCAAACTCTGGACACTTCGACGTGGAAATCAACATTCCAGAACTTGAAGAAATTTCCGTGTCACGTCGCACTGTGAGAAAGAACATCGAAGAATTTAAGCAAAAGGACGGCAGGAAGCTTTATCTTCTCGCCGAAGGTCGTCTTGTCAATCTTGCGGCAGGCGATGGACATCCGGCAGAAATTATGGATCTCTCCTTTGGCGTGCAATTTTTTTCGGCACTTCATATTCTTAATCACCATGCAGAGCTTGATAAAAAAGTCTATCTGATGCCCGATGAAATCAATAAGAAGATCGCAAAGCTAAAGCTCAAAGCTTCTGGCGTAGCCATTGATATGCTGACAAAAGAGCAAAAGGCGTATTTAGGAATTGCCTAAGAAGAGGTGCAGAATATGAAGATTCTGATTTCCCATGCACATATCCTACAAGCAAACGGTATCGTGCTAGAAGGAAATATCGCAATCGAAGGCAATACGATCAAAATGATCGGAGATATTCCTGCTTCATGGCAGCCAGATCGCACAATCTATGCAAAAGATAACTTTGCTGTTCCCGGCTTCGTCAACGCGCACACTCATGCTTCGATGACACTTCTTAGAAGCTATGCTGACGATATGAAACTCATGGACTGGCTACAGCAGAAAATCTGGCCGATTGAAGCGAAGATGCAAAAAGAAGACATATATTGGGGTGCGATGCTTGCTAGTGCAGAAATGATTAAAAGCGGCACGACGACCTTCGCCGATATGTATGGTCCTGATATGGAACAGGTGGCAGAGGTCGCCGAAACGTCGGGGCTTCGAGCCGTGCTGTCGCGTGGTCTTATAGGCATCGCTCCGGATGCTGATGAAAAACTTCAAGAAAACGTGACGCTTTTTAAAAATTGGCACAAGAAAGCTACAGGACGCATCACGGTAATGTTTGGACCACACGCACCTTATACTTGCCCACCCGATTATCTTGGTAAGGTCGCAGAAACAGCCAAAGAACTAGGCGCAGAAATTCATATCCATATGTCCGAAACGAAAGATGAGGTAGAAAACTGTATAAAGCAATATGGCAAGCGTCCCTTCGCACACGTTGCTTCGACAGGTCTTTTTGAAAACGGAACTTTAGCAGCGCATTGCGTACATCTTGACGATAAAGATATTGCCATCATCAAAAAATATGGCATCCGCGTCGCGCATAGTCCCGGCAGCAATATGAAACTTGCGAGCGGCATCGCGCCCGTGCCGCGTCTTCTTGCCGAAGGCGTATGTGTCGCACTCGGTACGGACGGTGCATCAAGCAACAACAACCTTGATATGCTTGAAGAAATCAACCTTGCTGCCATGCTGCACAAGGTCGCAAGCTACGATCCTGAAGTCGTGCCGGCTAAAGATGCACTTAGTATGGGGACAGAATATGGAGCTAAGGCGGTCGGTCTTTTCGATGTAGGAGTCTTGCAAGAAGGCTACAAGGCAGATATTGTTCTATTTAATATGAATAGCCCGGCATGGGTGCCGCGTCACGATTTGGTATCGTCACTTGTCTACGCCGCTAATACATCATCGGTCGATACTGTCATCGTCGATGGCAATATCCTTATGCAAAAGCGTGAACTTTTAACACTTGATGAAGAGCGTATCCTATTTGAAACACAACGCCGCGTAGATCATCTTCTTAGCGTTTAAGCATCCTTTTGATGAAAAAATTGTTTATTTTAGAGATTTTTTGCAGCAGTCCTTTGTAAGGGCTGCTGTGATTCTTGAAATAGGTGATGTCGTTTTGAAAAAGAAAATTTCCAATAACGGCAAGCGAAAAAGTCAAGAAAAAACTCGCACCAGAAATAAAAAAGTAATGCCGACAACCGCTATTTCTACAAGCAGACGTTACGAAATCATGGGGCTTTTTTTTCTTGCGGCAGGGCTTATCTCTGTTGGTGGCTTACTTGATTGGAATGTTGGCTTCATTGGTCTTTATTTTGCCAAATTTCTTCGCTATCTTTTTGGCTTAGGTGCTTGGATTGTGTCTGGTGTCATATTGCTCATCGGTATGCAATATGTGACAAAACACCGCAGTATTGTTTATTCTACGCATTTTTTCGGGCTTATTGGGCTATTTGTTTCCTTGCTTGCTATTTTGCATCATTTTCTCGTACCTGTAGGATCGGAGATCTTGCCCGAATATTTGCCGAATGCAGGTGGTTTATTAGGTGGCGGCATATTGTTTCTTGTTCGCAAATTTTTTGGTGCGACGGGAAGCATTATCTTCTTGTGCACTGGTATTATCGCTGCTGTCTTGCTATCTACAACGTGGTCACTTGCCGTTGGCATTTTACACACAAAACGTCAGGCAAAGACAAGCATTATCCATGCAAAAGACACACTAGCCGAAGCACAACAAAAAGTAATACAGGCAGAAAATATCTTAAAAGAGCGTATGCATCAAAGAATCAAAGCCTCTTTTTATAATCAAGATAAAGATAAAGCATTTACTGACCCTTTTACAGTACAAGATACGTCAGTACATTTACAAAGACAAGAAGATATTGATGATGCTCCTAGCACTTTTGAAAAACCTATTATAAAAAAAGAGCCGACAAATTTTGTTGGCGACGCAATGTATCGCTCAAAAGCGTCTGAAAAAGAAATCGCAGCAGAAGAAATGCCATCATTTTCTATCGAATACGCAGCAAATAAAGTAGATGACATACCGCGCCTTACTGACGAATCGTCATCTAAAAGCACAGCTGACTTTGAGTCTGCACAATCGCCTAAAGATAGACCAATAAAAGCTAACTTGCAGGATGAATCTCTTGCCATGCCCCAACAGATAAAAACAGAGGAGAATTTTCAAAAAGAAACAGTGCCACATGGGGAAGCCTCGTATCAACTACCTAATGTGGAGGAAATCCTTACTACAGATGTCAAAAAAAAGAACATTGAGCTAGAAAGAGAAATCGCTGAAAACGCGCAAACCTTATCAAAAACTTTTGAAAATTTCAAAGTCAAGGCAAAAATCATAAACGCCTGTCATGGTCCTGCTGTAACGCGCTATGAGATTGAACCGGCACCCGGTGTCAAAGTTAGCAAGATCACGAATCTAGCAGATGATTTAGCACTTAGTCTAGCGGCTTTTTCCGTACGCATCGAACCGATCCCCGGCAAAGCTGCTATCGGTATTGAGGTACCTAACAAAGAGCTTGAAGGGATTCGCCTGCGTGAAGTCTTAGAAAAGCCCGCTTTTGCAGAGGCAACGTCACAACTTACCGTCGGTTTAGGTGTCGATATCACAGGACAAGGCATTTTTGCCGATCTCTCTAAGATGCCGCATCTTCTAGTTGCCGGTGCTACAGGGTCAGGTAAGTCTGTCTGTATAAATACGATCATCACCAGTGTCCTTTTTAAGGCAAAGCCTGATGAAGTTAAATTCATTCTTATCGATCCTAAGATGGTAGAGCTTTCTAACTATAATGGTATTCCACATTTGATGGTTCCTGTTGTAACGGACGCGAAAAAGGCAGCATCTGTCTTGAATTGGTCGGTGCAGGAGATGGAAAAACGCTACGCCCAATTTGCCAGTACAGGTGTGCGCGATATGACGCGCTTTAATGTGGCAAAGCCTGAAGAAAAAATGCCTGCCATCATCATTATCATTGACGAGCTTGCCGATCTCATGATGGTTGCACCGCATGATGTCGAAGATGCGATCTGTCGTCTCGCACAAAAAGCGCGTGCGGCTGGTATACACCTCGTGCTCGCCACGCAGCGCCCTTCCGTCGATGTCATTACAGGCATAATCAAGGCAAATATACCGTCGCGCATATCCTTTGCTGTTTCTTCGCAAATAGATTCACGCACAATCTTAGATATGAGCGGCGCTGAAAAACTCTTAGGAAAAGGCGATATGCTCTTTTATCCCGTTGGTTCGCCAAAACCTCAACGCGTGCAGGGAGCTTTTATAAGCGATGAAGAAGTCGAGCGTCTTCTTGAGTTTATTCGCAGCCAAGGACAGCAGATGCAAGAAAATCAAGAAATCATCGAATACACAGAAAATGCCACTATTAAGGCTGATAAAGAAAAACAAAGCGTAGCAAAAGAAAAAGTAGATGCACTTTTAGGTGATGCTATCGAACTTGTCATGAATGCAGGTCAAGCGTCAACTTCGAGCATACAAAGACGCTTTCGCATCGGCTATACGCGCGCTGCTCGCTTGATTGATACGATGGAGGAGATGAAGATCATAGGTCCTAGCGTAGGCAGTAAGCCGCGTGAAATCCTTGTGTCATCCGAAGAAGCAGAAGCAGCACTGCAAAAAATCAGCTAGGGAAACGCTGATAAAGAAACCTTGGGGCATTTTTTATTGCCGAAATAAATCATGGTGGTTATTGATGATTTCAGCCATGAGCATTTTGCCGCGTATATCTGGATGAAGTCCATCAACAGACAACTCCGGAGCCATAATGGTATGACTTTCATCATAAAAGTAAGGCTCTAGATCGACATAATATTTTTGATTGCGGATATAGGCGTTGACTTTGGTTAGTTTTTGCATCCATGCAGGATCGGTATCGACCTGAAAAGCTTCTAAAATATTTTTGGGGTTGATGGGCATGAGTGTTAAGAAAATCGGACGGATGTCGTTTTTTTCGCACTTCTTTTTAATAGCATCAAGATCCGCAATAATACTTTCGGCACTTACATCTTCGGCTCGTAGACTGTTTGAGCCGGTAAGTATTAAGAGATTATAGGGATGAAAGTAAAGCACATCCTTTTCAAATCGGAGCATGGATGTATGCGCCGTGTCGCCGCTGCGACCGATGTTAATGGTTGGAAAATCAAGATATGTCGTAAAACTATACTCTAGATCGATGGGAGAAAATGACATAGCACCACCGCCGTGTGTGATGCTGTCGCCAAACGCAGCAGCAAAGATGCGATGATTTTTTTCTTTTACTACGAATTGTTCAACATCAGAATATGTACCAATCGTATTGCCGTTTGCGTCAATCGCACGTACACGCCAATAGTATTCACCGGCATAAGGACGTGCATAGTCATCATAGCAGCTAAATGAACCTTTGACTTTTTGTGCCCACTGACGATTTTTTGCAGGCAATGTATTGTTTTCTTCTTCAGGAAGAAGTGGCGTGATCATTAGTTCTACTTCATAATTTTCTAGACCATGCAAAGGAATCCATTGATAGACAGGATAAATTGGTTCGGCTGCATTTGGCATTTGATCAAAGTTGTTAATCAAAGGGCTGCTCGGCAACGGCTCTTTTGCATCAATATAAATCAATGCAGCATCAGAAAATTCGCCGATGGCTTCATGATGGAAGCCAAGAGCGCGCACACGCCAGTAGAGGGTTCTTTTTTCACCGTTGACAAACGGTGTAAGATCGACTTGGTAGCCGTTAGTGAAAATTTGATTAGTGCTGTAGAGATGATTTTGACGAGAAAGAATCGTGCCGCCTTCCATATCCGGTACGTCTGAGAGTATTTCTAATTCGTAACACACAGCACCGGGAATCGTGTGCCATACGAGAAAGGGCTTGCGGCTTGCTGGTTTGTCCTTTGTATATTCAAATACCATATGCGGTCGCAGTGGCTCTTTAAAATTGGGGTCTTCAACGACATTTGACGGCTCGGTTAGTTGTCCGAATATACCGTATGCCGTGATGCGATAGGCTAAGGGGATCGGCGCAGCGGGCATTTCATAAGATGCTTTGAAAGTAAAATCTGAGGCAAAAGCGTGATGTTTTGGCACATCTTCGACAAGCCCAGTCGTTTTAGAAAGTACTTCGATTCGATAAAAACACGGATAGGGCAGACGTTTCCAAGAAATGACGATACGTTCACCTCTAATTTCAAACGTCGGATGAAATGGTATATTACGAAGTCCTAATACATCGGTCTTTTCTGTCAAAAAAATGCAAAGGAGTGTGAAAAACAAGATAATGAATGTAAAGCAAAAAAATTTTTTCATAACAACACCACAAAAAATAGAATAATGGAGTATAATATTACTAGATAACTAGTATACCATGAAAGTCCAAGAGGTCAAGCTGAAGGAAACGACAGATTGGTTTTGTGTAAGGGCGACGCACTCATTATTTAATGAAGGAGATATATCATGGCAAAAAAGGGACTAATCATCGTTCATACGGGTAATGGCAAAGGCAAGACGACGGCGGCGATCGGGCTTGCTGTACGCGCTTGGGGCGATGGTTTTCGCATTTTGATCTTACAATTTATCAAGGGAAGCTGGAAGTATGGTGAATTAGCTACTCTCAAGGCTCTTGCCGATGTCGATGGTCGCATTGAGATACGACCGCTAGGCATCGGTTTTACAAGAAATGCCGCAGCAGAAGAAGCTAGAGAACATCGACAAAAAGCGCAAGCGGCATTACAAGAAGCTGCCGTAGAAATCACGAGTGGACGTTGGGATATGGTTATTTTGGATGAAATCAATTATGCGTTGAAATTTGGTTTACTTGAAGAATCTGAAGTTTTGGATATTTTAGCAAAAAAGCCTGTCGATCTTCACATCGTCTTAACCGGAAGGGATGCTTTATCAACTATAATTGAGCGCGCTGATCTGGTAACGGAGATGAAGCTCATTAAGCATCCGTTTGAACAAGGGATACGCGCACAAAAGGGTATTGAATTTTGATGGACTCCTTATAGATTTGCTGCGTATTGCCAATTTGCAACAAAAAGAAAATTTTAGGGGGCTGAGAGAATTTGCAAATCAATCAAAATTTCGTTGACGAGATTCGTAGTCGGATGAAGTCAGAACAAGTTCTTTTGAACGAGCCAATGAAAAAGTATACGACATTTCATATTGGAGGACCGGCAGATATTATAATATTTCCTGCTTCGATGGATGATGTATCGTTTGTTTTTCGGTGTTTGAAAAAATACGACATCCCTTTTGTGCTTATTGGCAATGGCTCTAATGTATTGGTCTTAGATAAAGGTATAAGAGGTGCTGTCATCAAATTTAATGCATCATTTTCTGCCGTAAAAAGAAATGGCAATACCATCTGTGCCGAAGCTGGTGCGCTCCTTAGTTATGTATCAAAGTTTGCAGCAAAAAGCGGTCTTTCCGGCATGGAGTTTGCCTGCGGTATACCGGGAAGTATTGGCGGTGCAGTATTTATGAATGCGGGGGCGTATGACGGCGAGATGAAGGATGTCGTTTCTGCCGTGCGAGCGATCGCTCCGACAGGTGAGATGGTGCATTTTTTTGCAGATGCGTTAGATTTGGGCTATCGCTACAGCATTTTTCAAAAGAATGGTTATGCGATATGTGAGGTTGAACTGACACTTAAAGCCGGTAATAAAGAGGAAATAGCAAAAAAGATCGAAGGCTTTACCGAGCGCCGAGAAAGTAGGCAGCCCTTGGAAATACCAAGTGCCGGAAGTACGTTTAAGCGTCCAAATGGCTATTATGCAGGTACACTGATCGAAGATACAAATCTCAAAGGGTTGACAGTTGGCGGCGCACAAATATCTGAAAAACACGCGGGGTTCATCGTAAATACTGGTAATGCCACTGCCGAAGATGTACTTTTACTTATAAAACAAGTTCAAGACCGCGTACTTATGCAGCATGGCATACGTCTGTTTCCAGAGGTTCGTGTTATAGGTGAAAGCGATGGAGGATTTTCGTAAGGATTTCATTGTTTACATTTTTTGTATTTGATGGTATAATAAAAAGGTCAATTAAAGTTATCTGTATGAAAGAGTGGGCGTTTGCCCACTCTTTCATCTTATGCCTAAGAGCACGTTTAACAATATGTGCAGCAAAAGAGGAGGTCTTTTGTGGCAAACCAACTGGAAAAAGCCGTAGAAGAGATCGTTGAGGATATAATTTTAGATTCCACTATGGAAGTCATAGATGTCGAGTATGTCAAAGAGCGCGATTGGTACTTGCGAGTTTTTTTAGACAAAGAGGGCGGCATAGAGATCGATGATTGTCAAAAGGTCAGCGAGGAATTGGAAAAAATTCTTGATGAGAAAAATTTGCTGACCGAATCTTATATCTTAGAGGTGTCTTCACCTGGACTTGACCGCGCTTTGAAAAAGGCACGTGATTTTGAACGTGAACAAGGAAAAGTCATTGAAGTGACATTTTATGCGCCTGTGGACGGAAAAAAAGTCTGGGTAGGAACACTCACAGGATATGATCGAGAAAAAGATGCCATTTGCTTAGATGGAGAAAAAGAAATTCTTTTGGAAAAAACGGCACAGGTACGTTTACACATAGATTTTTAAGAGATGTGCTATAACGATGGCTGAATTTATCAGTGCTTTTTAAGGCATCTATACCATTGGGAGGAAGAGCGTTGGCAAGCAGGAAAGAGAAGGAGCAAAAAAAGGATAACGACAGCGGTTTTCTTGAAGCGGTGTACGCACTGGGCAAGGAGAAGGGGTTAGAAGCGGAAGTGCTTTTCGACGCGATCGAGGCAGCTTTGATTTCTGCCTACAAGCGCAATTTCAATGCCGCACAGAATGTGCGCGTCACATTAGATCGTGCGACAGGAAAATATCACGTTTACGCAACGAAAACAGTCGTAGAAGCTGTTACAGATGATGTCATGGAGATTTCTCTTGGCGAAGCACGCGCTATGAAGCCTGATTATGAAATTGATGACATCATAGAAATTGAGGTAACACCTGCAAAGTTCGGGCGCATTGCAGCACAGACAGCAAAGCAAGTAGTCGTACAGCGCATACGAGAAGCAGAACGCGGTATCGTCTACGAAGAATTTTCCAATCGCGACGGCGATATTGTTACAGGTCTTGTGCAGCGAGTGGAAGCAAAAAACGTATTTATAGACCTTGGTAAAACTGAAGCGGTTTTGACACCTACAGAGCAAATTCCCGGTGAAGAATATAAGCATGGTGATCGTATCAAGGCGTACATCATCGAAGTCTGCAAGACAGTTAAAGGACCGCAGGTGCTTGTATCAAGGACACATCCTGGACTTTTAAAGCGGCTTTTTGAGCTTGAAGTCCCAGAGATACAAGAAGGTGTCGTTGAGATTAAGTCGGTGGCCAGAGAGCCGGGTATGCGCTCGAAGATTGCGGTCTGTTCAAAAGATGAAAATGTCGACCCGGTAGGATCTAGCGTCGGACATAAAGGCTTGCGTGTGCAGGCTGTCGTTGACGAATTGCGTAACGAGAAGATTGATATAGTCAAGTGGAATCCTGAGCCTGCAAAATTTATCGCCAACGCTTTAAGCCCTGCAAAAGTTATTTCTGTTGCCATCAACGAAGATGCAAAAGAATCGCGTGTCGTTGTTCCAAACTATCAGCTTTCTCTTGCCATAGGTAAAGAAGGGCAGAACGTGCGTCTAGCAGCCAAGCTTACCGGTTGGAAAATTGACATAAAAAACGAAGAGCAGGCAGCCGAAGAAGCACTTGATGAATCCATGAGCGTCATTGAAGTAACGGGCGAGGAAGCTTTTACCGCTGAGGGCGATTGATAACTAATATGAAAAATCCGAAAAAAATCCCAGAGCGTATGTGCGTAGGCTGCCATGTTACACATCCAAAGATAGATATGATTCGTGTCGTCCGCAGTTTAGATAATAGATTCTTTGTGGATATAACGGGCAAAAGTCCAGGACGAGGCGCATATATTTGCCGCAATGAAGAGTGTTTGCGCCGTGCATCAAAAGAACACGGCTTTACAAGGGCTTTCAAGAGCAATGTGGAAGCTGCCATATATGATGAGCTAAGGAAAGAGATTTTCCCGAATGAGGCAGCGTCGAAAGAAAGCTGAAACCAACGGGGGTGGATCGATGTCGAAATATAGAGTTTATGAATTGGCAAAGGAATTTCAAACAGAAAGCAAAGTTGTTTTAGATATTTTAGCGCGAAATAAGTTTCGCGTTGCAAATCACATGAGCAGTGTCGGAGAAGATGAGCGCGCTGTTGTCGCACGCGCTTTTGCACCAAAAAAAGACGCGCCACAAAAAGACGTGCCCCTAAAGACTAAGACATCTAAAGTAGATACGGGAAAAAAAACGTCACAAAATAAGCCGAAGATACAGGGACAGACAAATGCCGCAGCTAATAAACGAAGACAATCTAAAACTAGCGGCAACGGCGCAAATTCTGCGCCGAATCGTCTGCGTCAGAGCGGCACAGCCAAACAAAAGCGTGGGCAAGGAGAGTCATATAGCGGTGCATCTAAGCGTTCGCAGCAAGATAAGCGTGGCGTAGCCGCAGGTCAGCTAGGTGCCAACAATGGACAAAGTAGCGGACGCAATCGCGGTGCTAATGCGTCAAAGATCGGAAATACAAACAATGCAGGTCGGAATAATCGTATAAGTAATAATTCGCGCGGTAAATCTGCTAACAGTAAAAACAACCGCAGCCGTAATAATCAGCGTCAGAAGCAGCCTGCCCCTAAAGTTGAGATAGCGCATCCGACGCATATCAAGGTCGGCGAGAGTATCGCTGTCAAAGACCTTGCAAGCAAAATGAGCTATACGGCGACGGAAGTCATAAAAAAGCTCATGCTAATGGGTATTATGGCGACGATCAACCAAGAAATCGACTACGAAACGGCAGCGTTGGTCGCTATCGAATTTGGTGTCACCTGCGAAGAATTACCGCCGGAAACAGATCCAACAGAGATTCCTGAGGTAGAAGATGATCCTCAGTCGCTCGTTGTGCGTCCGCCGGTAGTTACAGTCATGGGACACGTCGATCATGGCAAGACGTCACTTCTTGATGCGATTCGCAAGACCTCGGTATCAACGCATGAGGCAGGTGGCATCACGCAGCATATTGGCGCATATCAGGTCACGTGTCAAGGTAAAAGGATTGTTTTCCTCGATACGCCGGGACACGAGGCATTTACTGCTATGCGTGCGCGTGGTGCGCAGGTGACAGACATTGCCATTCTTGTCGTCGCAGCCGATGACGGTGTTATGCCGCAGACCATCGAAGCGATTAATCATGCAAAATCGGCAGATGTCCCCATTATTGTCGCCATTAACAAGATCGATAAACCGGGAGCAAACCCTGATCATGTAAAGAAGGAACTTTCTGAACATGAACTTATTCCCGAAGACTGGGGCGGCGATACCATCATGGTATCTGTTTCTGCAAAGAAAAAACAAGGGATAAACGATCTTCTTGAAATGGTTCTTCTCGTCGCAGAAGTTAAGGAGCTTAGAGCAAACCCAAACCGCGATGCACGCGGAGTTATCATCGAAGCGCAGCTTGACAAAGGGCGCGGTTCTGTAGCGACTGTCCTAGTGCAAAATGGTACATTGCGTGTTGGCGATTCGATCATTGCAGGTACGACATTTGGCAAGGTACGCGCTATGATAAATGATCGTGGTGAAAACGTAAAAAAAGCAGGCCCATCTGTTCCTGTTGAAGTGCTCGGTCTTGCCGATGTACCAGAAGCAGGGGACGTGCTTGCAGCACTAGAAGAAAAACTAGCGCGTTCTATCGCGATGAAGCGCATTGAAAAAAAGCGTACCGAGCTTATAAGCAGCAAGAAAGTTTCTTTAGACGATCTTTTTCAACAAATTCAAGATGGCAACATCAAAGATTTGAACATCGTCATAAAAGCGGATGTACACGGTTCTGTAGAAGCATTGGCAACATCTTTGCTGTCTCTTAATAAAAACGATGAGGTGCGTGTCAATATTGTCCATTCTGGTGTCGGCGCTGTAAACGAGTCTGATGTCATGCTTGCTACAGCCTCAAATGCGCTCATTATCGCCTTTAATGTGCGCCCTGATGCTAACGCTCGCCGCGTAGCAGACGCCGAAAATATTGACATCCGTACATATCGTGTAATTTATGATGCCTTAAACGATGTAAAAGACGCTATGTCGGGTATGCTTGCGCCAAAGTACAAAGAAGTCGTGCAAGGCAAGGTGGAAATCCGTCAAGTAATGAAATTTTCCAAGGCACTCGTTGCAGGCTCATATGTCCTTGAAGGCAAGATCACGAACACCTCGAAAATTCGTATCATTCGCGATAATATTGTGGCGTTTGATGGAGAAATTGATTCTTTGCGCCGCTTTAAAGACGATGTAAAAGAAGTCGCAGCCGGCTATGAATGTGGCATCACGATCAAGGATTATCGTGATTTTCAAGAAGGAGACATCATAGAAGCCTATACGATGGAGGAGATAGAAACATCTATTACGCAAGCTAATAAAGAAGCTGCCGAAAAACGTGACCAAAAAGAACAGACGAAGAAAGAATCACCATCTATTGACAATGCTTGAAGGATGTGAGAGGAATTGAGCCAGCTTCGCATAGAAAAAGTGCAGGAATTGATGAAGCAGGAAATCAGTCAGATCATCTTGCAGGAGTTAAAAGATCCACGCATTGGTTTCGTCACAGTAACAAAAGTGGAAATGACAGGAGATCTAAGAGAGGCAAAAATTTTTGTAAGCGTCATGGAAAAAGACGAAGCCCTGCAAGATACGCTGCAAGGACTTAAAAGCTCTTTGGGGTTTATTCGCCGAGAGATAGGAAAGCGCATACGTTTGCGCTTTACGCCGGAGATTTATTTTGTAGCGGATCGTTCGCTTTTTTATAGCTCACACATCCAAGAACTTTTGAATGATTTAAATACGAATGAAAAAGCGGAAGAGTGAAAAACTATGCGTATTTCATTAAAAGAAGCAGGTACACTTCTAAAGTCAGCAGAAAATATCGTCATCACAGCACATATCAATCCAGATGGTGATGCCATTGGTTCGTCTTTAGGTATGATGTATTATCTATGCAGCTTAGGTAAACGTGTGCGTGTTGTCATTGATGACGATATTCCAAGCAACTTTTCTTTTCTAAACGCTAGCGACATCATCAAAAAGCCGCTAGCAAGTGGGGAAAAAGAAACGGTCGATCTGCTGATCATCTTAGATACCAGCATTGATCGAATAGGAAAAGTGCAGGAAATGTTTTCAGCGATGCAAATTCTAAACATAGATCACCATGTCACGAATGATCTTTCCTGTCCATTCGTATATCTTGATCCAAACAGCGCAGCGACGGCAGAAATTATCTATAAGCTGCTACAAGAGATGGATGCAAAAATCACGAAAGCCATAGCCATGGCTATTTATACAGGACTTGCGACAGATACGGGCTTCTTTCGCTTTGCCAACACAACGCCGTTTACCATGCGTGCAGCAGCAAACTTACTAGAATGTGGCGCAGAGCCTGGAATGATTTCTGACGCGCTAGAGGTAAAGCCGTTTGCACGCGTTGTTGGTATGGCACGAGCACTTGAAACCACAGAACTTTTTTATGAAGAAAGACTGGCAGGTATTTTTCTTGATCGAAAAGCTACCGAAGCACTTGATTCGACAGAGGGGTTAATGGATGCTGTGCGTGTTATCGAGGGTACGGATGTTTCTGTCCTTTTGAAGTGGAAGGAAGATGATGTTTTCCGCGTCAGTATGCGTTCTAAGAAAACAGACGTAAGTAAAGTAGCGGTTGCCTTTGGCGGCGGCGGTCATGAACGAGCGGCTGGCTGTACGCTTTTTATGGGATTTGATAAAGCAAAACAGACGATTCTTGATGCACTAAAAAAAGCGATGGCGAGAAAATAGTGGTGACAGGATTTTTAAATGTGTTAAAGCCTCCGGGGATGTCTTCACACGACGTTGTGGCAAATGTGCGAAAGCTGTTTAAAACAAAGCGAGTGGGACATACAGGAACGCTAGATCCAGGAGCTGCAGGTGTTTTGCCGATAGCTCTTGGTCATGCCACGCGCCTCATTGAGTATATATCTACGGCAATAAAAGCCTACCGTTTAGAACTTCTTCTTGGCTGCTCTACCGATACGGGAGATGACAGCGGCAAAATACTTGAATATAGACAAGATTTTCCCGTGCCGACGCAAGATACTGTGCTTTTGGCGATGCAGCAATTTATCGGCACGCTTATGCAACGCCCTCCCATCTATTCAGCGATCAAAATTAACGGAAAGCGAGCATATGAGTTTGCGCGAAAAAATCAAACATTTGAAATGCCGCTACGTCAGGTAACTATTCACGATTTGCGTTTCATTGAAGCTCACGATACAAAGATTCTTTTCGATCTTTTCTGCTCTAAAGGCACATATGTACGCAGTTTTTGCCATGATTTTGGAAAAGCTCTAGGTATACCGGCTACGATGGGTTTTCTGTTGCGAACGCGTGTCGGCAGCTTTTTTTTAGAAAATGCCTTTTCCTTAGAAGAGATTGCACACTTTGGTGAAGCCGCTCTCGTTCCATTGGAATATGCCATCTCTAATTTGCCACGCTTTGACATAGCCGAGCATCGCATCACTTCGTTTATAAACGGTCTTTCAACAGACAGCCTTGATCTCAATATCAGTGGAAATCTTTTGCGTGTCTACGGCAAAGGGTACTTTTTAGGCATCGGTCGCTATGAAAAAGTCATGCGAAAACTTCGTCCACTCAAGGTGTTTTGCTCAGAGGGAGGTTGATTCATGCAGCGGTTTGCAAAAATTACACATCTAGCCAACTCCTATCAAAGGCTTGTCATTGCACTCGGTACCTTCGATGGTATTCATATCGGACATCAAAGCATATTGCAGCGCGTGCGAGAAATTGCAGCAGACATCAGCGGTGTCAGTATGGTGCTTACTTTTCAAAATCATCCGCTTTCCGTCATTTTCCCTGAGCGTGTGCCTAAAAGAATTTGCGATACAAAAGCAAAAGAGGCGATCATCGAACGACTTGGCATAGACATTCTTATGAATGTTCCTTTTACGAAAAAATTTGCAGCACTTTCTGCTACTAGTTTTCTAAAACTCTTGCAAGATAATTTTTCGCCCGCTTATATTGTTGTGGGCACGAATTATACATTTGGATTCCAAGGAAAGGGAGATGCTGCATTTTTGCAGCAAGTAGAAGAATCATATGGTTTTGTATCACGCATCGGCGACTCTGTAATACGCGATGGACAAATGGTGAGCAGCACACGGATTCGCAGTCTGATCGCAGCAGGGGATCTAAAATGTGTCAACGAATATCTAAATAGACCGTTTGATTATGCTGGGATCGTAACGTATGGGGCGCAGCGCGGACGCACACTCGGCTTTCCGACAGCTAATATCACTTTAGACACTTCTTACGCGCTCTTACCAAATGGAGTTTATGCCGTGCGAGTCCATTTCGATGACGCATTTTATATGGGGATCGCCAATATCGGCTCTAATCCCACTTTTGATGAAGTAGAGCGTCACATGGAGGTTCATCTCCTGCAATTTAACGGAGAACTTTACGGCAAAACAATTCGTGTCAGTTTCTTAGGGCATATTCGCAGCGAAAAGAAATTTTCCAGTGCCAATGCACTGATCGAGCAGATTCATCATGATATTATAAAGGCAGACCGCTTTTTTGAAGATTTTACTAAAGCAGGGGGGCTGCCTTATGGCAAATAAGGTTGATATTCTAGGCACTTATGTAGACTCTTTGACTATGAATGAAGCAGTCATATGTGTCAAAAGATTCATTGAAGCAAAAAAGCCTGTACTCATCGCCACCGCGAATGCGGAAATGCTCCTGCGTGCAACTTACGATAAGAAGCTGCAAGCGATTTTAAACGCGGCAGATCTTGTCGTTCCCGATGGTGCCGGCACAGTTTGGGCAGCGCATCACTTAGGATATGCCATGCCGGAGCGTGTGGCAGGCTATGATCTTACGCAAGAACTCATGTGCGCTGCGCCAAAGAAAGGTTATCGCATATTCTTCTTCGGCGCAGCACCGGGAGTTGCAGAAAAGGCGAAGGAAAAGGCAGAAAAACTATACCCGGGAATAAAAATCGTCGGCATCCGAAACGGTTTTTTCAAAGAAACAGACGAGCCGGAAATTCTGCGTGAGATAAAAGCAGCTACCCCTGATATTTTACTTGCCGCTCTTGGCGTGCCAAAACAAGAAAAGTGGCTTTTTACACATCTTCAAGAGCTTGCCGTGCCCGTTTCCATAGGTGTCGGCGGCACATTAGATGTTATGGCAGGTGTCATGAAACGTGCGCCTAATTGGATGCAGAAGGCAAAACTTGAATGGCTATTTCGCGGTGCATTACAGCCTAAGCGTGCAGGTAGGCTCATGGCGTTACCGCGCTTTGTATTAAAAGTTATGGCATATAAAAATAGTAGACAAAAAAAGGACACTCGAATATAATTTGATCGTGTAAAGAATATAAGATTCTTGCACTTTATCAAGGCGTGTGAGGAGGTAATGCCTATGTTGATATTCCCAATTGTTCGTGAGGGATATATTTTCATCTTCGGCGCACTCGCGCTTGGGGTGATTCTTGGATGGGCAATACATCCATATCTTGCAATTCCTCTTGTCATTTTAGCTTTTTACTTCGCATACTTTTTTCGTAATCCTAAAAGAAATATTCCCACCGATCCACTAGCGATAGTTTCTCCGGCAGACGGCACAGTACAGGAAATCGTTTCTCTTGATGATGACGATTTTTTAAAACAACCGTGTAAAAAAATCGTTATCTTTCTTTCGGTCTTTGATGTTCATGTGAATCGCAGCCCCGTCGAAGGGGAAATTAAGATTCAAAAATACATTTGTGGACGCTTCAAACCGGCATATAAAGACACTGTCGGCTTTGAAAATGAGCGTCACATGATCGGCATTGAAAATCCTCGTCTGCGTGTAACTGTAACGCAGATCGCCGGGATTTTAGCACGGCGGATAGTGTCTTGGGTCACACTTGACGATGTACTAAAAAAAGGTGAACTATACGGTT
>CAUUGH010000011.1:0-43613 GCA_963544755.1 uncultured Selenomonas sp.
AACAAGAATGAAAGGAATACGTTCCTTTAAGGAAGCGCTGTGTGTCCGTGCTTTCTATATAAAATTTAGAAAAGAAGGCAGGTAAAGCGATGGCTGTAAAAAATATTTTAGACGCTATAGAAAATCTTGTGGTCGAATCTAGGCGTATGCCTTTGATGAATAAGAGTCTTATAGACGAAACGGAACTTATCCACCTCGTTGATGAGTTGCGCCGCGAACTGCCATTAGAACTTCAAAAAGCAGAAAAAGTCATGCAAGAGCGTCAAGACATCCTTGATCGAGCAAATGACGAAGCGGCGGCGCTCATTGAAAAGGCTAAAAAGTATGCGGCAGAGCTTGTTGATAGAAATGAAATCGTCATGCAGGCAGAAGAACAAGCTAAGGCGATCATGCAACAGGCGAAAGAGCAGGAGCATGAAATAATGGAAAAGACTATGGCGAACGCGAAGCAGCTGCGAGATGACGCTGATCAATATGCAAATCAAGTATTTGACCATCTGATTGGCAATCTCGGCAACGCACTACATATTGTGCAGCAGGCAAAAGATGATTTGAACCATGGGATAAGAGGTTGAGCAGACGACAAAAGGGTGCTGCGTAAAGCAGTGCTTTTTGTCTTTTTGTTCTAAGTAGGTGATGAGGTGGAAAGCGTGGGGCAAAAAAAATTGGAGTTTGCCGCTGTCGATACGGATCGCGAAAATAGGCAAGGTTTTGCCGAAGTAGTCTACGGTGCGAGTAAGACGGCAGAGCAAATAGCATTAATTTTAAAAACATTGCTAGTCGAAAGCAAGGGAAATATCATGGCGACGCGCGTCGAACAAAAAAAGGCGCAGATCGTGCTTGACGCTTTGCCCGAGGCACGCTATGATGAAGTTTCGCGCATTGTCTATGTCGAACGCAAGCCATCGCCTGAAGACGCGGCGCATCGCATCCTCGTCGTCACGGCAGGTACGAGCGACATCCCTGTCGCTAAAGAAGCGGCACTTACAGCGCAGCTTATGGGAAATGATGTAAAGACCATCTATGATGTTGGCGTTGCAGGTATCCACCGCTTGCTTAGACACAAAGAAGAACTCTTAGCAGCAAACGTCGTCATCGTCGTTGCCGGCATGGAAGGCGCACTTGCTAGCATTGTCGGCGGTCTTGTCGCACGGCCGATCATAGCTGTGCCGACAAGTGTTGGCTATGGTACGGCGTTTTACGGCTTGACGGCACTTTTTTCCATGCTAAATTCATGTGCGACAGGTGTCGCTGTCGTAAATATTGACAATGGCTTTGGTGCAGGCGCGATGGCAAGTCGTATTAACCGGACGAGATAAAAAGCACTGATAAAATGAAGTCGCATGGATTCGTGCAGATTATGATAAGCGGTTTGATTTATCAGTGTTTAGTAAAGAGGTGACATGATGAGAGCGATATATCTAGACTGTTTTTCAGGACTTAGCGGCAATATGCTGCTCGGAGCTTTCCTTGCGGCAGGTATGCCCTTAGAAGTGTTAGAGGCAGAGCTTCGCCGTTTGCCGATAGCAGACGAATTTCGTCTAAAGGTGCGTGCTGTGAAAAAAAATGGCATTGCCGCTACCTATGTCGATGTAGAACTTTTGCATACCGGTAATGACCATAAACATGATCAGCATCTAAAGCATAGACACAGCCATGAACACACGCATGACGAAGATGTTGAAAATCGTGTATATGATAGATCGCATCATCATCGCACGATGCGTGATGTGCGTGAAATTTTAGAGCGCTCATCTCTTGCGGCAGAGGTAAAAGAAAAAAGTCTTAAAATTTTTCATATTCTTGCACAGGCAGAAGGTAAGGTGCATGGTGTAGCACCCGAGCAAGTACATTTTCACGAAGTCGGGGCTGTAGATTCCATCGTTGACATTGTGGGCGTTGCCATCTGTCTTTATTATCTTGAAATTGAGAAAATATTTGTATCAAGCGTAAATACTGGAAGTGGCACAGTTCATACAAAGCACGGGCTTATGATGGTGCCGGCACCTGCGACAGCAGAACTTTTGCGCCTTTTTTCGACTTATCATCAAGGTGTAGCCAAGGAATTGACGACACCTACAGGTGCTAGCGTTCTCGCTGCATTCGCTGAATTTGCAGCTCATGTGCCAACAGATTTTTTGCCAGAGTGCATCGCCTATGGCGCAGGCACATGGGATCTTGAAATGCCGAATGTCGTGCGGCTTTATATCGGCGAATATAAAGGCGGCGGCAAGCGCGATCTATTACTTATAGAAACAAATATTGACGACATGGACGCGCAGCTTTTTGGCTATGTGAGTGAGCGTCTTTTTGATCTCGGTGCTCTTGATGTCTGGACTACTCCTATTTATATGAAAAAAAATCGTCCGGCACATATGCTGTCTGTGTTGGTGGCAGAAGATAAAAAAGCAAATTGTCTGTCGCTTCTTTTTTCTGAAACGACAAGCATAGGTATGCGTGTGCTGCACGTCGATGAACGTATCGAAGCTACGCGTCATACAGCTTTAGTCGATACGCCGCACGGCAAAGTGCGCTGCAAGGTCAGTGCCTATAGCGGCAAGATAGTGTCGCTTTCACCAGAATATGAAGATTGCCGAAAAATCGCCGTGCGAGAAGGAATACCATTAAAGCGTGTGCGTCAAGAAGCACTAGATGATCTGCGTGAACGTCTTGGTGAATAATGGGCAAAGAAAAAGAAGAAAGACTATTTGCCGTCTTGCGCTCTTGTGGCACTGTTGCTGTCGCCTTGTCAGGCGGTATAGATAGTGCCGTGCTGCTCATGGCAGCGGTATGTGCGCTTGGCAAGAGAAATGTTATAGCTGTTACGGCGGCATCAGAGCTTTTGTCGTCTGCGGAAATAGCAGACGCAAAACGCTGCGCCGCCTTTGCAAATGTTCGGTGGAAAATTCTACCGGCAGACGACCTTTCTTCGCCCGATATTGTAAGAAACGATGAACGTCGTTGCTATTATTGCAAGAAACGTCGTTTTGAAATGCTTGTCGCTTGGGCAAAAGAGCAAGGCTTTTTACGGGTTCTTGACGGTACGAACGCTGACGATATAGACGACTATCGCCCGGGGCTTGTAGCGCTTAAAGAACTAGCACCCGTTGTTTTATCGCCCTTAAAAGAAGCGCAGTGGACAAAGCGCGACATACGAAAAGCAGCAAAGGCATGGTGTATACCTATATGGTCAAAGCCTAGTGCCGCTTGTCTTGCTTCTCGCATTGAGTACGGCATCACACTGACGAAAGAGCGTCTTCATGCTGTCGAAGCTGCAGAAGATGCCCTGCGCCGTTACATCAGCGGTCAGATCCGCGTGCGCTGTCACGGCAAACTCTCTCGCATTGAGATCGAGCCTTTTGAATTTGACACATTTTGGCAGCATCGAGAAGAATTAGAAGCCGCAGTACGAGCAGCAGGCTTTACTTATGTTACGCTCGATCTTTGCGGCTACCGCATGGGTAGTCCAAATGAAGCCCTGCATACTTTATCCGGCGAGTAAATTTATATACAATCTTCTATGAATTTCACAGATATAGTGGATTCTTGACAAATAAAATTCACCTTGCTATAATACGTTGAGGTCGATACAAGATGATGATTGTTTGTATTTCTGGTGCAAGTGCCGCGATGGGCAGGGGTATTTCCTTTTCATTTGTGACAACGGCAAAAGAGCTTGATGCTGCACTGGAAAACTGCAAAATAGAAGGAACAGTTAAAGTCACAGGTGAGATTTTTTATACAGGTGCAGCTTATCGACTAAAAGGTGTTGTGTGCTGCAAAAAGTTAGCTGTCTGTGATCGGTGTCTTGATCACTTTTCTTCTCGTGAAAAATATGAGTTCGACGAAGAAGTTCGGCGAACAGATGATGAAAGCGGTCTTTTTATACTTGATGACAAGATAGATATTTCGCCGTTGATTCGAGATATACTTCTTGTTTTTCAACCTATCTGCAATATTTGTCATACAGATTGTCTGGGACTTTGCCCAAAATGCGGTGCAAATCTTAACAAGGGTGAATGTGGCTGTGACTACAAGACAGTTGATCCTAGATTTGCGGCTTTAGAGCAGCTTTTGAAAGAAAGAAAAGAATCTTCCATATGATTAAGGAGGTGTTTTCAAATGGCAGTACCTAAACGTAAAATGTCGAAATCACGTCGTGATTCGCGGCGTGCGAATTGGAAACTTACGGCTCCCGGTTTTGTTTCGTGCCCACAATGTCATGAGCCGAAGATGCCCCATCGTGTTTGTCCTGAGTGCGGATATTACGATGGCAGAGAAGTAGCCGTTGCAGAAGAGTAAGAAATTTGAGGTGAGCAGGATATAAGAAATTATGTCCTGCTCATTCTTTTTTGCATTACTAAAAGGAATTATCAAAAAGACAGCGAAAGAAAGAATAACGGGAAGGGCATTTGCTTGAGGAGGCAAGATCGTTCGTGAAAATAGCAGTAGATGCCATGGGAGGCGACTATGCACCAGAACAGATTGTTTTTGGTGCTGTAAGGGCTGCAAAGAAATATGGCTGCGAGATCACTCTTGTCGGTGATGAGAAGAAGATTTTGCAGGTTCTTGCCAAAGAAGAAGGTTGGCAGAGTTTGGGCATTTCCGTACTGCACGCGAGCGAGGTTATTGAGATGAGTGAGCATCCGGTCACCGCCGTTCGCAAAAAGCAGGACTCTTCTGTTGTCGTTGCTACAAAACTCGTCAAAGATGGTGTTTGTGATGCTGTTCTTTCTGCCGGCTCTACAGGTGGGGCGGTGGCAGCGGCGCAGTTTATTCTAGGACGCATAAAAGGCACAGATAGACCGATGATCGCAACACCGATGCCTACACCTAAAGGCGTGACACTACTTTTAGACTCAGGGGCAAATGTCGATAGCAAGCCTAAGCATCTTGTACAGGGGGCGATCATGGGATCTCTTTATGCAGAATATGTTTTCCGTATAAAAAATCCACGAGTCGGACTTTTGAATATCGGTGAAGAAGAAACGAAAGGCAACGAACAGGTGCAGACAACGTACCCTCTTTTAAAAGCGATGACAACAGTAAATTTTTGTGGCAATGCAGAAGGGCGTGACATTCCTAAGGGAAATTTTGATATTGTTGTTTGTGATGGATTTGTCGGTAATGTTGTGCTAAAATTTGCAGAGGGACTTGCAAAGACGATCATGCGTTTAGCAAAAGATGCTGTAAAAAATGGTGGGCTGTTTGCAAAAATTGGTGCATTTTTCTTATTACCGGCACTTAAAAAACTAAGCAAGACGATTGACGTATCAGAATATGGCGGAGCACCGCTCTTAGGTGTGCGCGGCTGCTGTCTTATCGCACATGGATCGTCAAATGCAAAGTCTGTTGCAAGTGCCATACGCGTCGCGAAAGACTATGTAGAAAGCGATGTCCTTACACATATCAAGGAAAATTTGGCGCGTGAGGCGGCTTTAGTAGACGATAAAAAATGTCGTGCGGCAGATGAGAAGTAGATGGATGTAAAAGCCGTTCTGATCTGAGACGGATGTATAGGAGGATAGATAAAGGATGTTTGAAAAAAATCGTATTTGTCAGCTCTTGCAGATAAAGTATCCAATCTTCCAAGGAGGCATGGCTTGGATCGGTACGGCAGAGCTTGCTTCTGCTGTCTCGAACGCCGGAGGTCTTGGCATCATAGGTGCAGGACATATGCCGCCTGATGTTTTGCGTACGGAGATTCAAAAATGTAAGAGTGCTACTAAAAAGCCCTTCGGTGTTAATATCATGCTCATGTCGCCGTTCGTCAAGGAAGTGATGCAGGTCGTTGTCGATGAGCGTGTACCGGTTGTTACGACGGGCGCCGGAAACCCCGGAGAATATATTTCACAACTTAAAGAGATTGGCAGCAAGGTCATTCCCGTCGTCGCATCCGTCGCGCTCGCTAAGCGCTTGGCGCGAACGGGCGTCGATGCATTGATTGCTGAAGGTACAGAATCCGGTGGACATATTGGCGAGATTACGACGATGGCACTCGTGCCGCAGGTCGTCGATGCTGTTGATGTGCCAGTCATCGCAGCAGGCGGCATTGGCGATGCACGCGGCATGGCGGCGGCATTCGCGCTTGGCGCGTGGGGCGTGCAGATGGGAACGCGTTTTGTATTATCAAAAGAGTGTATTGCACATGAAAACTATAAAAAATCCGTCATGAAAGCGCGTGATCGCTCGACTGTAGTTACAGGTCGTTCGACGGGGCATCCCGTGCGTGTTCTTGCAAATAAACTCACTCGCGAATTTGAAGAGATGGAAAAGGCCGGCGTATCAACAGAAGAACTTGATAAATTAGGTGCAGGTAAGCTAAACTTAGCGACGCATAAGGGAGACGTAGAAAACGGCTCTGTAATGATCGGGCAGATCTCAGGTATGCTTGATGATATTTCGTCCGTCGCAGACATTGTTAATAGCATCGTAGAGGGCTTGGCTGTCACCGTCAAAGGTACAGAAGAACGCTGCAAATAAAAACATATGTTTACGCTAGATGAAAGAGAGGTCAGTTTGATGAACAAACTTTCATTTTTATTTCCGGGTCAGGGCGCACAACAGGTCGGCATGGGCAAGGATTTTTACAAAAAATACGACGTAGCCAAGAGGTTATTTCGCGAAGCAGATGAAGCACTTGGCTATTCCATTATGGATATGTGCTTTAACGGTCCTGAGCAAGATCTGCGCCTTACAGCAAATACGCAGCCGGCGATTTTAACAGTCAGCGTGATCGCAGGTGAAATCCTAAGAGAGCATGAAATAACGCCTGCGATCACAGCCGGACACAGCCTGGGAGAATACTCGGCACTTGTCCTTGCTGATGTACTAAATTTTGCCGATGCCGTATTGCTCGTCCATAAGCGTGGTGCTTTTATGCAAGAAGCTGTTCCCGTTGGCGAAGGTGCTATGGCAGCTATCATGGGACTAAAGCGCGGACAAATCACTGAAATTTGCGAAAAGGTTTCGGCAGATACCGGCACGGTGCAGGCTGTTAATTTTAATTGCCCGGGGCAGATCGTCATTGCAGGTACGACGGCTGGCGTTGAAAAAGCGGTAGAACTTATGAGGATAGTGGGCGCGAAAAAGAGCGTCATCTTGCCCGTAAGTGCGCCGTTTCACAGCACTTTAATGGAACCTGCGGCAAAAAAACTTGCTATTGAACTTGCTAAGGTCGAGATTCGCGACGCGAAGATTCCTGTTGTAGCTAATGTTTCAGCAGAAATAGTGACACAAGCGGCAGACATTAAAGAAAGTCTTGTCAAGCAGGCAGCAAATCCTGTAAAGTGGGAAGACTGCATCGAGAAGATGAAAGACTTTGGCGCAGATACCTTTGTCGAAGCAGGACCGGGCAAAACGCTTTGCGGCTTTAATAAACGTATTGACCGTAGGCTCATGAGTATGAATGTTGAAAATCTGGAAACTTTACAAAAAACGCTTGACTATTTCAAGGAGGTTCGTTAATATGCTTTTAGACGGCAAGACGGCACTCGTGACAGGTGCTTCACGCGGCATAGGACGCGCTATTGCCCTGCGTTTAGCAGAAGAAGGGGCATATGTCGCCATTAACTATGCCGGAAATGTCAAGGCGGCTGAAGATGTCAAAGCTACCATCGAAGCAGCTGGCGGCAAGGCGATGCTTTGTAAGGCTGATGTCAAAGATAAAGAAGCCGTCGATGTGATGGTAGAGACCGTTGTCAAAGAATTTGGCACGATAGACATCCTTGTAAACAATGCAGGAATCACGAGCGATGGACTTTTAATACGCATGAAAGATGAAGACTTCGACAAAGTCTTAGATACGAACCTTAAAGGCGTATACTATTGTACGAAAGTCGTTTCTAAGCTAATGATGAAAAAGCGTGCAGGACGTATCGTCAATATGGCATCCGTCGTCGGTCTTGTGGGAAACTTAGGGCAGACGAATTACGCAGCGGCAAAAGCTGGCGTCATCGGCTTTTCTAAGGCAGCAGCCCGTGAAATGGCAGTGCGCGGCATCACGGTCAATGTCGTTGCGCCGGGATCGATTGATACTGATATGACAGCTGTATTGCCGGAAAAAGTAAAGGAAAAGATTATCGCAGACATTCCGCTCGGTAGGATGGGAGAAGCGAAAGATGTGGCTAATGCCGTCCTCTTCCTTGTATCAGAACAAGCGTCCTATATCACAGGACAGGTTGTCAATGTAGACGGCGGGTTAGTCATGTGATATAAATTATAGAGGGAAGCATTGAAATATGCAGTGAATCCCAGGAAGTGACACCGGAGGGAGGTGAATTGTAGTGGCGACTTTTGATAAAGTAAAAGATATAGTTGTAGAACAACTCGGCGTTGAGGCAGATGAGGTTTCTATTGACTCTACTTTTATTGACGATCTAGGAGCAGACTCTCTAGACATCGTTGAGCTTATCATGGCGTTTGAAGAAGAGTTTGGCATCGAAATTCCAGATGAAGCAGCAGAAAAGATTAAGACTGTTCAGGATGTCGTAACTTACATTGACCAGCACAAAGATGACGAAGGGAAATAAACTTTTCGGATCTTTTTCAGGGAAATGCTGATAAAATGAAAACCGTCAGTTTGGTGTAGCTTTTTAGGGAAACACTGATAAAATGAAGTTGCCTAGATTCGTGCAGATTGCGCTGTATTTATCGACGATGACAGGACAATGTAGATGCGTAAAGATGTGTTGCTGAATTTATCAGTTGTTCCTTAGACTACTAGAAGAAACGCTGCACCAAAATGGCGGTGCTGCAAATACCATGAAAGACCAAGAAGTCAAGCCGTAGGTCAAGACAGATTGCTAGCTTTCATGCAATGTGTGCGGACATATATACAGCACGTTGCTTGTATTTTGCCATTGTAAAATACAAAATAAAAAGTACATTCTACTGATTTGCAGGGGCGGCTGAACATATGTCACGAAAGTTTACCAGTGCTTCTTCAAGGAAAAAGAAATATCCTTGAGAAAACTGATTTGTCAGCTATTGCCTCGATTGGAGGAGTGAAGTTGAAGCTTCCGGAGCTGAAAATTGGCGAAAAAATAGCAAAAATCCCCATTATTCAAGGTGGAATGGCGATTCGCCTATCGACGGCAAAATTGGCGGCCGCTGTGGCCAGTCAAGGCGGTGTCGGTCTTATTGCCGCTTCGGGGTTAAGCGATGAAGAGTTGCGCTATGAGATACGTCTTGCACGCTCTTTGACAAAGGGCATCATCGGTATCAATATCATGGTGGCAGCAAGAAAATTCAGCCAGATTATAAAGACAGCGATTGAAGAAGGAATTGACCTCGTCGTAGCAGGAGCAGGTTTTTCGCGCGATATGTTCGGTCTAGGTAAAGATTCGGGAACACCGATCGTGCCTATTGTTTCTTCTGTTAAACTTGCGAAAATTTCACAGCGTCTTGGTGCCTCGGCGATCGTCGTCGAAGGCAAGGAAGCCGGCGGTCATCTCGGTACGGATATTTCTTTAAGAGATCTCATACCCGACATAAGAAAGGCAGTAGACATCCCTATAGTAGCGGCCGGCGGTGTCCTTTCTGGTCAAGACATTGTTGATTTTATAAAAATGGGTGCTAATGGCGTGCAGATGGGTTCGCGCTTTGCTGCAAGTGAAGAATCAAATGCAGCTCCTGCACTGAAGGAATTTTATTTAAAAGCACAGCCTGAAGACATCGTTTTAATCCATAGTCCCGTAGGGCTGCCGGGTCGCGCCGTGCGCAACCCTTTTGCCGAACGCATCATGCAGAGCGATGTGCCGCCTAAGAAGTGCGATAACTGTCTTAAAGAATGTGCACATAACTTTTGTATCATCCGTGCGCTCATTCGTGCTGAGCAAGGTGATGTGGAAACGGGACTCGTCTTTTCAGGTGAGTATATCTCTCGTATAAAGGAAATTTTGTCGGTAAAAGAGATTTTTCGGCGGCTGACTGCAGAAGTCGCGGCACTTAGCTAGGAATAGAAAAAAATTCATGAGGAAAGGCGAAGTGAGGTGTCATAGCTTGAGCAATCGTGTAGTCATAACGGGTTTAGGTGCGATAACGCCGATCGGCATTGGCAAAAAAGCTTTCTGGGAAGCACTTCTTGCAGGAAAGAACGGCATCGACAAGATCACGCATTTTGATGCATCGGGCTGTAATGCACAGATAGCAGGCGAAGTTTTAGCGTTCGATCCCGGTGCATATATTGATAAAAAAGAAGCAAAGCGTATGGATCGTTATACGCAATTTGCCGTAGCAGCAGCAAAACTTGCTTTAGAAGATGCAGATATCGACCTTGAAAAAGAAGATAAAGAGCGCATCAGTACGTTTGTTGGAGCAGGTATCGGCGGCATTGAAACGATGCACAACCAGTACGAAAAATTGTTTGATAAAGGTGCATCAAAGATTAGCCCGTTCTTTATTCCCATGATGATTGCCAATATGGCTGCAGGGCAAGTCGCCATCACCTATGGTCTACATGGAGCGTCAGCTTGTATAGTGACGGCTTGTGCTACGGGTACAGACTGCATCGGTCACGCCTTTCGCACCATTGAAATGGGCAAAGCTGATGTAGCTGTTGCAGGTGGTACGGAAGCGAGTATTTCAGAGGCGGCTGTTGCGGGCTTTTGTGCGATGAAGGCTCTTTGTGTTGATCGAAATGACGATCCGGCACACGCTTCGCGTCCCTTCGACAAAAATCGCAGTGGCTTTGTCATGGGAGAAGGTGCAGGTCTTGTCATTTTAGAAACGCTCGATCATGCCAAAAAGCGCGGCGCACACATCTATGCCGAAATTGTCGGCTACGGTGCAAATGCAGATGCCTACCACGTCACTAGCCCTGCGCCGCATGGCGAATATCAGGCTAAGTGTATGGCACTTGCTCTAAAGGATGCAAATCTTATGCCGGATGAAATTGACTATATAAACGCACATGGTACATCGACGATCATGAACGATCAAGGCGAAACCGAAGCAATCAAAAAAGCATTCGGCGCATCTGCAAAAAATATAGCTGTTAGCTCTATTAAATCAATGACAGGGCATCTTCTTGGTGCTGCCGGCGGTGTTGAATGTATCGCTACAGCACTTGCCGTTAAAAATGATATGGTACCGCCGACGATGAATTACGAAACTCCTGACGAAGGATTAGACCTTGATTATGTGCCGAATCAGGCGAAGATCAAGACAGTGCGTGCAGCAATGTCAAATTCCTTCGGCTTTGGTGGACATAATGCCTGCCTTGTATTAAAAAAGTTTCAGGCATGAAAAACGCGGCGGAGGTTTTGTCAAAAACGCGCCGGGAGGCACTCTTTCACCTTTCCGACCATCTCGGCATTGAGTTTCAAAACATCGTGCTGTTGCATGAAGCACTCACGCATACCTCCTATGCAAATGAGGTAAAAGATAAGAGCGTGGTGCATAACGAACGCTTAGAATTTCTTGGTGATGCTGTCCTTGAATTGGCTACCAGTACATATCTTTTTGAACGTTTTCCTGATCGTCCGGAAGGCGAGCTGACGAAAGCGCGTGCTTCCATTGTGCGAGAAGCCACACTGTCACGTCGAGCAGCAGAATTAAAGCTTGGCGAGTATCTGCTACTCGGCCACGGAGAAGCGTCGATGGGTGGTGGACATCGCCCATCTATGCTAGCTGATGCTTTTGAAGCTGTTATCGGTGCAATCTATCTTGATCGCGGTTGGCAGACAGCCTACCGATATATCTTGAAGCAGCTGCACGATGAACTATTGACAATCGACAGCGGCGAAAATATGAAAGATTACAAAACAACTTTGCAAGAAATCGTACAAAAACACGTTGATCGCAAAATTGCTTATGAGCTTTTGGCTGAAACAGGTCCAGATCATGATAAGACATTCGAATTTGCCGTGCGTATAAACGATGCAGTTTATGGAACGGGAAAAGGACGCAACAAGAAAGAAGCAGAGCAAGGTGCAGCGCGTGAAGCGTTACTCAAGATGAAAAAACTTTGAAATGTGACTTACAAAAATGCGACTGTGAATTTTCCAGTCGCATTTTTTATGCAAAATTTTAAGGCATATGCGCAGTTGTCTTTGCAAATTTTGCACCCGTTTCTTATGGTGGCAGCATCAAAGTAGCGTGCTGAACATATATTCTAATGCCTTACATGAAACATGGGAAGCACTGATAAATTCAGCCAGCCATCTTAGCGCATCTTTTTCGCCCTGCCTGCATCGGCAAATCCTCTGTATAAGCCTCATTATGCGTCCAGTTTTTCTCCTTACCCAGTCAAAAAATCTGCACCAATCTGACGGACTTCATTTTATCAGCACTTTCCTGCCCATTAGTTTGCGCCTTTGGCTTTACTTCTTGGGGTTTCATAGTAAACAAGCAGAAAATTATTTTCAGAAAAAGTATGGAAAGATATTGACAATCCTTATCCTTATTGTTAGAATCAGACCGTATTATTAAGGAAGCACTGATGAATTTAGCCACACATTTTTATACATCTGTGCAAATAAGGGCAGCTTTGTTAAGGAAGCATTAATAAATCTGGCTACCTATCTTCACGCATCTACGCTCTTTTCTCATCGTTGACAAATCCTCGATGTAGCACTGCTACGCCTTTGGTTTGTTTCTTCGATAGATACAGTGCATTTGCGTAAATCTGGGAGACTTTATTTTATTAGTGTTTCCTTAAATCGTCATTTTTCATTAGTATGTTGGCTGCTGTTTGCAAGGAGGGCAAAGGTATTTTCGTTTAAGGAGTGGTTTCGTTTATGGAAAAATTTCTTCACATCTTTAATAGCGGTGGTTTCGTCATGTATCCGCTGCTTGTTCTTTCGCTTATCACATTGGCGATCGCCGTCGAGAGGTTTTACTATTACCGCAATAATCGTAAAGGCTCTAAGGCTTTTTTTCACGGCGTTTATCATGCGGCTGCAGCGAATGATTGGGCAGTTGTGCGTAGACTTTGTACGGAATTTCCGTCCGCTTTGAGTCGTGTCATTGAACAAGGTATGATACATGACAAATCAGAAGCTTTGATGAAAAGTGCTTTTGAAGATCGTATGACGATGGAATCCATTAGCTTTCGTCGTTACCTTGACTATCTTAGTGCTATAGTCACTATTGCACCGCTCCTCGGGCTTTTAGGCACAGTCACAGGCATGATCGAAACTTTTAACGTGCTTGACAGCAGCGGCGCAGCGGCGATCACGGGCGGTGTTGGTGAAGCCCTCATAGCGACGGCAAGCGGTCTTTGTGTGGCGATCATAGCTTTTTGCTTTTACACCTACTTTGATCACCAACTTGATACGCTCGTTACCGATACGGAACGCCTTTGTTCGACTGTTATAGGAGCAAAGAAAGAAAGTTGGGATGAAGAATGAACTTTAATAAATATCGTAAAAGGAAAAAGCCGGTATTTATGATCATCCCCATGATCGACATTATATTCTTCTTACTTGTATTTTTCATGATGAACAGTTTGCAGACCGTCGCACAAAAAGCACTCGCTGTGCAGCTTCCCAAAGCACAGAGTGCATCGGCACCGGCACAGTTGCCTATCATCATGACGCTTGACGAAGAAGGACACATTACGATCGATAATAAGCCCGTGAGCATCAAGGAATCGGCGACAATAATGAAGCGTCATATGCAAGAGAATGCTAATGCAGCGGTTGTTTTGCAAGCAGACAGGCGCACGGCGCACGGTCAGGTCGTCGCCGTCATGGATATGCTAAAGACATCGGGAGTGACGCGACTTTCTATTGCAGCAGAGCAAAAGTGAATTAGGAAAGGAAGAAGATATGGAGCAGAATCTTTCATGGAAAAAAGCCTACCTCGCTTCTGCCCTGCTTCACGTCGTCATCGTCGTACTTTTTGTCATTGGCCTTGCAGAAATCGTAAAAGAAAAAGAACAGCAGACCTACATTGTCGATCTCTCGACCTCTACTTTTAGTCAAGGTAGTGGGCATGAAGGTGGGGGTGGCGGCGCATTTCCCGAACCGCTAAAAGAAGAAGAAGTGGCAAAGCGCGTGGAAACTGTGCAGCAAATAGTGCCGCCAAAGCCGATAGAGACGCCAAAGCCGATAGAGCCGATAGAGCAAATAGAGCCGATAGAGTCGATAGAGCCTGCACCTATAAAGACGCCTGATGTCAATCCTTATCCAAATCCATCGACACCGATATCGGCGAGCAGCAACGCACCTGCAGTATCATCTGCTGCAGCTATAGGTGATAGTGTTGGAATAGGTAGCGGAGGAAGTAACGGCGTAGGTACAGGCAGTGGCACAGGTGTAGGTGAGAGTGGTGTGGGCGATGGTGAAGGCTACGGCGAAGGTAGCGGCGTAGGGCAAGGATCAGGCGATGGCGATATATCCGGCACGGGTACGGAGGATTTTGATGCCGAGGGCTTTCGTGTAGCTATTGATGCAAACAAGCAATATCCCTATATGGCGATCAAACGCGGCTTAGAAGGAACGGTGTCGGTTATTTGCATGATCGATACGAGTGGCAGTTTGGTGAGCGTTTTACTTGAAGGTTCTTCTGGAAGTGACATCCTTGACGATGCGGCGTTAGATGCGGTGCGTAGTGTCGGCAGCTTCCCAAATCCTACGGGCAAGACTGTCACTGTATCTACACCGGTGAATTTTTATTTGAATTAAGGTTTGCAGATGAGATTTAGATTCATAGTTAAAATTTGGTTAATGAGACTGACTAGATCAACTGCTAGTGGGAAGTAAGATTAAAAATATTTTCCCCAAAATGCAATCATATGTTATAATATGAATGTAAAAATAAATATATTCATGAACTTCATTCAAAAAGGAGAGTTTTTATGCGTACTATTGTTGTTTATTCTTCCCTTACGGGAAACACGAAGAAAGTTGGCGAAGCGATAGCAAGCGGTCTGCCCACAGGAACAAAGGCTGTTTCGGTCAAGGATGTGCCGGCTGATATTGCTGATTATGATTGTGTATTTGCAGGCTTTTGGGTTGATCGCGGCACGGCTGATCAGGCGATGGCAGAGCTTTTGTCGAAGTTAAAGAATAAGTATGTGGCAATTTTTGCAACGCTTGGCGCAAACCCGAAATCTGCACATGCAGATGATAGCCTTAATAAGGCGGCGGCACTTCTGCCTGAAGGTAAAGAAGTCATCGGCAGGTTCATATGCCAAGGTGCTGTCGATCCTAAAGTTATTGAAATGATGTATAAGAAGTATCCTAAAGGTCATGTTCATGGACAGTCGCCGGAGCGCGACGCACTTCATGCTGAGGCAGCAAAGCATCCTGATGCAGCAGATTTGGCAGCAGCAAAGAAATTTGCAGAGGAAACCATGGCAAAGATTTCCAGAGGAGAAGCGTAATGACATATAAGCTAGAAGATATGTTTGCCGCCGATACAGAAGAACAGCGTGAGCTGCAGTTCGGCAGGGCGACTGACGATCCGTTGACGGAAAGTTTCCCTAGAAAACGTGTCGTTCATGCGGGGCTTCGCGGCGAGGTCGTGCCGCCGGAGGAAACACAAGAAGTGTGGAAACGTATAATGAATACACCTGCCAAAAAGGGGCAGGTGCATTCAGTCTATGTTCACATCCCATTTTGCAAGACGAAGTGTCTTTATTGTGGCTTTTTTCAAAATGCCACACAGCAGTCAGTAGAAGATGATTATGTTGATTCTTTGATAAAGGAGATCGAGGCGGCAGCAGATACGCCACGACTAAAAGACAGCTTGATTCATGCGGTGTTCATCGGTGGGGGTACGCCGACATCGCTTTCACCGCAAAATGCCGCACGAGTCCTTAGTACACTGTGTCGAGTTCTTCCTTTAGCAAACGATTATGAGTTGACGCTTGAAGGTCGTATCCACGATATTACGCCGGAAAATATTGAGGTGTGGTTAGCAAATGGTGTAAACCGCATTTCGCTCGGCGTGCAGTCTTTTGATACAAGGGTACGTCAGTTGCAGGGACGTTTGGAAACGCGTGAAGAGGTTATAAAAAGGCTTAAATTCTTAAATTCCTATGAACAATGTGCCGTCGTTATCGACCTTATCTTTGGGTTACCGGAACAGTCGATGGATGTGTGGAAACGTGATCTTGATGATCTCATTGCCTCAGGTATCGACGGAGCCGATCTTTATCAGCTAAATGTCTTTGAGGGCAGCGAACTTAACAAGCGCATCGTTGCAGGTAAACTTGCTCCAGCGGCGACGACAAAGGAGCAGGCGAAGATGTTCGCCTTTGCAAATGATTATATGAGGAAAAACGCTTGGCGTCAGATCAGTATGTGTCATTGGGCGAGCAATACCCGTGAGCGCAACCTTTACAATACGCTTTCAAGACGAAATGCACAGATGTTTCCCTTTGGAAGCAGCGCAGGAGGCTTTCTTGAAGGCTATGCCATCATGCTGCACCGTTCGATTGAGCCATATTCTATGATAGTGGCGCGTGGTCAAAAGCCAGTGATGGGGCTTGTAAAGCAGTCAGAGCTTAAGCCGTTTTCAAGCGGCGCACTCAATATGTTAGAGTATGGTTTTATCGATCTATCACGCCTTGAGGCGATGGATGAGCGTTTGGTTGGTTTACGTTGGCTCTATAAGCTCTGGGAGAAGCGTGGGCTTGTGTTCTTCAATGGCGTGCAGTACGAACTAACCATGGCAGGAAAGTTCTGGGGAGTCAATCTGGGACAGACGACTGCTGAGTGTATTCAGTATCTTTTGACGGGCAAGAATGCGATGAGTATAGAAGGCATCGCAGCACAAGATCAAAAGCACGGAAAAAAGAAGGAATAAACATAAGCAGGGTGGCTGGCATTTCACGGCTTCCCTGCTTTTTTTCTTGACTTTTGTATTTTGTTCATATATCTTAAAAGGCAGATATTATCTGTAAGAATAAAGGAAATATTAATAAAATGAAGGTACTTAGACATTTTTATAGATGAACTAAAGTGGGCGGTTGAATTTATCAGTGCTTACTTAAATGATTTTATAGCTTTGATAAGTGGGCGTAAAAAAGAAGGGGGCATGGGAATTTTGAGTCTTTTACAGAAAAAAACGACTGGCTTTATCATGCTTTTATTGCTAGGCGTGCTTATTTTTTCGTTGCTTTTGAGCGGCTGTGGCGATCAGCAAAGACAACAAAAAGGACCGGCACAAGTCAAGGTCATGAAGACTATCAGGCAGGATATACCGCTTGCAAGTGAGTATGCAGGACAGATCATGGCTAAAGATGAGGTTAAGGTGCAGTCGAAAATATCAGGTGCTGTCGTCGAAAAATATGTAAATGGCGGCGATTTTGTAACAGCAGGGCAAGCACTTTATCGCATTGACTCGCGTCAGTATGAATCAGCGCTTTGGCAGGCGCAGGCGCTGCTTGCACAGACAGAGGCGACACTTCAAAATGCACGCGTCGATCTTGCACGCTATGAATCGCTTTATGAAGCAGCGGCGATTCCAGAGCAAAAGCTTTCAACGCAGCGTGCAAGCGTAGAAGCCTATGAGGCAGCTTTAGAAGCAAATGCAGCGATGTTTCGTCGCGCACAGCAAGATCTTGCCGATACGACGATTTATGCACCGATGACAGGACAGCTTGCTGTCGATGATGTTGCAGTCGGTACTTTTATCGCAGCAGGCAATACGACGCTTGTTACAATAGGTACAAATGATCCTGTTTATGCTGTGTTTAGCATCAGCGAGAGAGAGTATCTAAAGTTTATGGGCGGTGCTGTGCGTGGTGAAGGTGCGCCATCGGCATATGTGTCGCTGACACTTGCAGACGATACGGCATATCCAATTCAAGGTCATATCGTTGAAACAGATCGTGCCTTGAAAAATTATACTGGTACCTTGCAGATAAAGGCACTTTTTGATAATCCCGGCGGCTTTTTGCTGCCAGGCATGTTCGCACGCGTAAGGCTTTCTGGTCAGGTAGTGCCAAACGCTATTTTAGTGCCAGAGCGCGCCATACAGCAGCTTCTTGATAAATCATTTGTGATGGTTATGGAAGAAGGTAAGTCGAAGGTTCGCAATGTGACACTCGGTGATAAGGTAGGAAGCTTTTATATCGTCAAAGATGGTATTTCGTCAAGTGATGTGATCATCGTCGAGGGTTTGACGAATTTACAGGAGGGAGTCGAACTTTCTCCGACAGAGGTCACGGCTGCTGAAATGGGCTTTTCGCTCGAAAATGATATGAAGGCGTTCAATCCAGATGTTAGCACCTTGGGCAAATAGGCATAGGAGGGCATGAACTTGTCTAAGTTTTTTATCCATCGGCCGATTTTTGCTATAGTTATCGCACTTTTAATCGTGATCTGCGGTATTCTAGCAGGGCTACAGTTACCTATTGCACAATATCCCCAGATCTCGCCGCCTACGATCACGGTCGGCACGGCTTATACAGGGGCGAGCGCAAGTGTCGTCAACCAGACCGTGGCGCAGATCATTGAAGATCAGGTAAACGGCACGCAGGGCATGGATTACATGAGTTCAAATTCAGATGATACGGGGCGTTACAGCTTGACAGTCACGTTTGATATCGGAGCCGATGGCGACATGGCTGCGGTCAAGGTGCAAAATAATGTAGCTGTAGCGACAGCGAGTCTGCCTGATGACGTTAAGACAGTTGGCGTTACGACAAAAAAAGCATCGAGTGACATGGCAATGATGGTTTCCATGTATTCAGATGAAGACATCTATGATCGCATATTTCTCAAGAATTATGCGACAATTTATCTTTTAGATAAGATAAAGCGTGTTAAAGGTGTCGGCGATGTTCAAATATTTGGCTCGGATTATTCGATGCGTATTTGGCTAAATCCAGATAAACTTGCCGCATTAGGGCTTACCGTGACGGAGGTCGCAGCTGCGCTCAAAGAGCAAAACATCCAAGCACCGGCAGGTACAATCGGTGCTATGCCTGCGCCGAATATGCAGGAAAAGCAGGCGACAGGCAAAATGAACGGTCGCCTTGTGACACCTGAGGAATTTGGCAACATCATCTTGCGTGTTGCAAGTGATGGTAGCTTTGTGCGCCTTAAAGATGTAGCGCGTGTTGCAACGGGGGCAAAAACGCATAATATTATCGCTAAGGCCAATGGGCACCCGGCACTTACCATGGGCATCCAACTCACGAGCGATGCTAACGCCATGCAGACAGTCGCCGCAGTCAAAGAAGTAATCGACGAGGCACGGACGAATTTTCCACCAGAGCTTCGTTGTGATACGATAGTTGACAGCACAGACTATATTCGTGCATCTATCACGGAGGTCGTCAAAACTTTCCTTGAGGCACTTCTGCTCGTCGTGCTAGTCATATTCTTATTTTTGCAGAGTTGGCGTGCGACTCTCATACCACTCTTAGCTGTGCCGGTGTCACTGATTGGCACCTTTGTTGCTTTTGTCGCATTTGGATTTAGTATCAATACACTGACACTTTTTGCCATGGTGCTTTCCATTGGTCTTGTCGTAGATGATGCTATAGTCGTTATTGAAAATGTCGAGCATCACATGAAAAGTGGCTTAAGCGTAGTAGATGCAACGCAGCGTGCGATGGACGAGGTGCAAGGACCTGTTGTGGCAATAGCTTTCGTACTGGCATCTGTATTTGTCCCCGTCGCTTTCTTAGGCGGTATGATGGGCGTTCTTTATAAGCAGTTTGCCCTGACGATTGCCATTTCGATGGCGATTTCGGCATTTGTCGCCTTGTCTTTGACACCTGCACTTTGTGCGATGATTTTGAAGCCGCATAAGGAAGAAGATGCTAAGAAAGGGCTTTTAGATCGCTTCTTTGATAGTTTTAATTTATTGTTTGAAAAGACAAAGACAGGCTATCTAGGTATTGTTTCGACACTGATTCGCCGTTCGCGCTTTGCCGTGATATTTATGATTCTCGTCTGTGGTTTGACAGTCATAGTTTATAAGAACATGTCTTCGACTTTTGTGCCAGAAGAAGATCAAGGCTTTTACGTTGTTTCTGTAAGTCTGCCGCCTGGCACATCAGGTAATGTTACGCAAGAAAGCATGGATAAGATAGAAGCCGCCATTCAAGAGCTGCCTGGAGTCGAAAGAGTCATGGGCATCAATGGTTTTGATATGCTGTCTTTCGGCTCTAAGTCAAGTGCAGGTACAATATTTGTTGGCTTAAGACCGTGGGATGAGCGCACGACACCAGAAACGAACATCAATATGCTCATTATGCAGACTTTTGGTATAGGTGCCAAAATAGCGCCTGAAGCTCGGGTACTTGCGTTTAATATGCCGGCATTGCCAGGTCTTGGCATGGTTGGCGGCTGGTCGATGCAGCTACAGGATATGTCAGGGCATACAGATGAAGAACTTGATGCCATCACAAAGCAACTGGTGCAGGCGATGAATCAGCGTTCGGAATTGCAGGGCGTGCGAACTACATACAGTATTGATTCGCCTATGTATGATTTTGAAATTGACCGCGATAAAATAAAACAACTTGGCATAAGTCTTAGAGATGTGTTCACGGCACTGCAGGTAAACTTCGGCGGCTATCAGGTCAACGATTTCAACCAGTTTGGGCGTACTTACAAGGTCATGATGCAGGCAGATATGCCATATCGCTCAGAGATTGAGGCAGCACGCTTTATTTTCGTAAAGTCGAACACCGGTGCGATGGTGCCGCTTGACACGCTCTTAAAACCGAAGCGCGGTACGGGTACTCCTATTATCTCGCGCTTTAACGGGGCGCGCTCCGTGAAGATACAAGGAAATGCTGCTTTAGGCTACAGTTCTGGCGAAGCGATGCAGGCAGCCGAAGAAGTCGCCTTTGAAGTTGCGCCTGCAGGGTTTAACATCGAATGGTCAGGGCAAAGCCGCGAGGAAAAGAAGGCAGGCAGCTCAACACTTCGCGTACTCGCCTTGTGCTTTGTCTTTGTATTTCTCTGCCTTGCGGCACTTTACGAAAGTTGGAGTGTGCCTTTTGCCGTACTTTTGACGGTGCCGACAGGCATCTTGGGTGCGCTTTTATCCGAGTACATACTCGGTATGGGTACGATGCTGCTGTTTCATCGCATAAACGCAGGTCTGCAAGACAGCATATATATGCAGATCGGCATCATCATGCTCATCGGACTTGCAGCAAAGAACGCTATCTTAATCGTCGAATTTGCGAAAGTGCGCGTTGATCGCGGCATGGAGCCAGTTAAGGCGGCTATTGAGGCCGCAGGTCTTCGTCTGCGCCCGATTATCATGACGAGCTTTGCGTTCATCATAGGCTGCCTACCGCTCGCTTTTGCTACGGGCGCAGGTGCCGCTGCAAGAAATGGTATGGGTGTCGCCGTCGTCGGTGGTATGCTTTTTGCTACGCTTTTTGGTGTATTTCTGATCCCTGTGTTCTTTGTACTAGTGGAATGGGTTGCAGCAAAGATAGGCAGCAAAAGGCAAGCGAAAAAGAAGATGCCGCTCGATTATATGTGATATCTCGTAGTCTTTCATGTAGCTGTGTGTAGTTTATGTGCGTATATAAAAAGGAGCTGGCTTTTGTAGCAGCTCCTTTTTTGTAGGTGCTTTATTGTACTGTTACATTTATGTGGTATATATTTTCTATTATAAATGTGGGCGAAATGGAAAAATTATGATAATATAGAAGAGCATTTGATAAAATGCAAGGGTGACAATGGGAGCAAGTGCATGATAAAGTCTCATGTAAGTGCGTTTTGCTCTTATGCATAAGGAGAGGGATCTATGGAAAAAATTTTAGAGACTGTGTTTTTGATGCTCGAAGGCGCAGAACTTACGATAGAGATTTTTTGCGTGACACTTCTTTTATCGTTGCCGCTCGGGCTTTTCGCTGCGCTGTGTCGTATATCAAAGATTTTCCCCTTGCGTCTTTTGATGGAGTTTTACATATGGATCATGCGTGGCACGCCGCTGATGCTCCAGCTTCTTTTTGTTTATTTCGCTCTACCTATGATTGGCGTACGTTTACCGGATATAGTAGCGGCGCTTCTTGCTTTTACGCTAAATTATGCGGCGTACTTTGCAGAGATCTTTCGCGCCGGTATCCAGTCTATCGGGCATGGGCAGTACGAGGCGGCAAAGTCACTTGGCATGACATACACGCAGACGATGCGGCGAATCATCGTGCCGCAGATGGTTCGTCATGTATTGCCGCCCGTTAGCAATGAAACGATAAATCTTGTCAAGGATACGTCGCTCATTTACATCTTGGCGATGAATGATCTATTGCGTGTGGCGCGTACGATTGTGCAGCGCGAATTTGATATGACGCCTTTTTTTGTAGCAGCAATTTTTTACCTCGTGATGACGTTTGTTTTGACTTGGGGCTTTAAGAAACTGGAGGCATACTATGGTAAGTACGAGCAACGATCTGGCGATCCGTATGCGTGGCATACATAAGAGCTTCGGGGTACATAAGGTGCTTTGCGGTATCGACCTTGAGGCGCGGCGTGGAGAGACGCTTTCTATAATTGGTCCTTCCGGCTCAGGTAAGTCGACGCTGCTTCGTTGTATCAATCGCTTAGAAGATATTGACAAGGGATCGATTGAGATAGATGGTGATTGGCTCGCATCTGAAAATGCTGCAGGGCGCACAGAGTATGCACCTTACGAGAAGTGCCGCGCTTTGCTTTTGAAAATGGGCATGGTGTTTCAGCATTTTAATTTGTTTCCGCACATGACAGTATTGGAAAATCTCCTAGAAGCACCGCTGCAAGTAAAGGGCATGAAGCGTGAGGAGATCATGCCGATAGCGGAGAAACTTCTACGAAAAGTCGGTTTATATGATAAGCGAGATGCATACCCTGCGCAGCTTTCTGGTGGACAGCAGCAGCGTGTCGCGATTGCACGCGCCTTAGCAATGCGCCCGGCGATCATGCTGTTTGATGAGCCGACTTCAGCGCTTGATCCAGAGCTTACCGGCGAAGTCTTAAAGGCGATGCGTGAGTTGGCTAAAGAGCGCATGACGATGGTCGTCGTGACCCATGAAATGGCATTTGCCCGTGAAGTGTCACAGCAGGTGATATTTATGGCAGATGGTATGATCGTAGAGCAGGGAAGCCCCGATGCTATTTTTAAGCGACCGCAGGAAGAGCGCACGCAGGCATTTTTGTGCAGTATGCTTTGATATTTGATAGGAGGGGTTGGCATGAACGTGTCATTTCGGGTGCTTTTTTTTCTCCTTTTACTGGGAGCTGTGTTTTTTTCGGGCATTTTCTCTTTTCGTGCGGCAGCAGCGGCTCCTCTTACAGAAATTAAGAATGTGCGCGTCCATACGGATAAAGATAAGGTACGTATTGTCGTTGATGCAGACGGCGAAGTAGACTATCGCTCCATGACACTTGCTGCGCCGGGACGCGTCGTTGTCGATCTGTCAGGTGCGCGTCTTTCGCCGTCGGTTGCAAAAAGTAAAGACATAAATAGCCGTTTTGCAACGAAAGTGCGTGTGGCACAGTTTGATAAAACCACGGTGAGGGTTGTCGTGGAAACGCAGATGTATAAAAATCGCAGCAATTATGAGGTGTTTTTCTTAGAGGGAGGGTCTGTGCCATATCGTGTGGTCATGGATTTTGGCAATCTTTCGCTTGACACAGGCAGTGCTTCTTCCGGCGGTATAGGCGGCAAAACCTCTTCAAGTGGGGCAAATATTGACTTTGGCTGGGGATCAACTTCATCAGATGATGAAGATCGTTCTAAAGAATCTGAGATAGAAGAATCTGAAGCAGAAGACTATGAAATAGAAGATCCTGAAGATGATTCTTTCTTGCCGTCACAGTCAAATAATCCAAGCGGCATGACAGACGCGCTTTTGGGTAAGTGCATCGTCATTGATCCGGGTCACGGTGGCAGTGATACGGGAGCTATAGGGCCTACAGGCGTGACAGAGAAAAGCATTGCACTTCGCATCTCAAAACGTCTTAAAGTATTATTAGAAGAACAAGGCGCATCAGTCATAATGACGCGTACGACAGATAAGGAAGTTTCACCTAAAGGCGCAAATGCGACGGATATAGAGGAGCTGCAGGCACGCTGCGATATAGCAAATAAGAGCCAAGCAGATATTTTTCTAAGTGTACATCTCGATGCATTTTTAGGACCAGAAGTGCATGGTACGACAGGATTTTATTATGAACAAGGATCAGAAGACAGTAAGCGACTTGCTGATATAATCAAGCGTAATGTGCTGCGTCGTTTAGGTACATTTGACCGTGGCACAAAGCCGTGTGCATTTTATGTCTGCCGTCATACGAATATGCCGGCGACGCTCTTGGAAACGGCATTTCTTTCCAATCCACGCGAAGAACAAATGATGAATTCTGCAGATGGTGTAGAAAAAGCAGCACAGGGAATTGCTGCCGGCATTGTTGAATATTTTCAGCAAGCCTAGATCAGGCAAAAAACGTAGAGGATACACAAATGGCAACTATCGAAGAACGTGAAGAGCTTTTAGAATATGACGGCGGTTTGCTGCGTTTTTTGCGACCTACGCAAGTGGCACTTTCCGTATTGGTCGTAGAAAGCCTTAGCTATCTGCCGAAACTGCGCGAGATGCTGCCAAAAGCCACACTTTTTGCTGTAACGGCAGAGCCTGAGCGTGCCGAAGTAGCTTTGCTGCAAGATCTTGATGTGTCGTGGTCGTTTCTTGACTACCGTGAGGTGGCACTGCCTTTTGCGCACGGCAGTTTTGATTACATCATCTCTGATCGTTGCTTAGAAACGGCCGGCAATCCACAAGATATTGCTGCAGGTTTTGGCTTATATTTGCAGCCGACAGGCTATTTTTTGACGAGTTTCTTGAACGTGCGTCATTGGAGTGTTTTAGAAGATTTGCGTAAGGGGCATTTTTATGCCATCGTACGCCGAATTTTTGCACGTTTAGAAATAGAAACGCTGATGGCAGCTTCTTTTTATAAGGAGGTTTCTTTTCTTCCTGTATTGTTTGAGGCTTCTCAGGAGGTATTGGCAAGATGGGAGTCGGTGGAGTTTGAAAATCAAAGGCGCGATTTGGATGTGAAGTTTTGGCTCTGTTGTGCTAGACGCACGGCAGATGAGATAGCGCCGTTGAAAGAGTGCTTTACGCCAGCAGTGCGCCGCCGCCTTGTGACGCTTTTGCGGCGCTTAGAGTATGGTATAGAAACGACAGAAAATGCGGCATCGTTTTGGCAGCTATACAGGACGGAAGGTATTTTTCCGGAGTATTTGTTTGATTTTGCAGAGCAGACCATAGTACATTTGGCATCCCTTTTTAAGACATTGCTACAGACAGCAGAGCCGTCATTAGCTAGAGAGCTTATTAAGACGGCACACCGAAAAGCTGTTGCTGACGATGTGCGAAAAATTTTTCACACATTTGCAAAAAAGCTTGAGGAAGAGGTGACAGACAATGTGTGCTGACAAGACGATTGCTTTTATTACCTGTGTCAATGATGAAGATTGGTACGCTGAATGTCTGCTGTATTTGCGTCATTTGCATCTTCCTGCCGGCTTTCATAGCGAATATATAGGCATACGTGCTGCTTCTTCGATGGCGGCGGGATATAATGAAGCGATGCAAAAGACGGCGGCGCGTTACAAGGTCTATCTGCATCAAGATACGCTGCTTGTCTACAAGGATTTTCCACAGGCGATGCTAAATATTTTTGCAGATGAGAGTATTGGTGTCATTGGTGTCATTGGCTGTCGGTCGCTGCCATCTAGCGGTGTTTGGTGGGATGGTCTTCGCTGCTATGGGCGTGTGCTGCACGCCTGCGAGGCAGAAAGCATCGTTGATACGCATCTTAAAGAGCCGGAGGGCGACTATATCGAAGTTGAGGCGGCAGATGGTCTTTTATTGGCGACACAGTATGATGTAACGTGGCGCGAGGATCTTTTTACGGGCTGGCATTTTTATGATACATCAGCGTGCAGAGAATTTGCCCGCCGCAGCTTGCGAACAGTCGTAGCCAAGCAAGAAGCAGGCTTTTGGTGTATTCATTGTCCGGTGGAAAAACCCCTATCAAAAAGTTACAAAGAGTATCAAAAAATTTTCCTTAAAGAGTACGGTAAAGAACTTCGCCCTGAGGTATAGACGGACTTGGTTGGAGCGTGTGTTATGGATGATAAAGAAAATTGGATAGAGATAGCTAATCGGTTCGCAAATCAAGGGGATTTTCGCGGTATGCGAGCATCGGCAAAAGAAATGTTGCAGCTTGTGCCAGGAGATGCCGATGCCTATGCTATTATGGCAGAAGCATCATTTTATATGGATGAGCGTGAAAAAGCAAAGGAATATATCCGGCTAGCAGAAAAGAAAGAAGCGAGAAATTTACGCACACAGCTTGTGCGAGCAGGCTTTTTAGCTATAGATTTCGCTTTAGAAGATGAGATAAGAGAGCTTCTTTCCATCGTGCAGCAAACAGATGCCATCGCCGAGTCGTTTTGGACAGAATCCATACGTTATGTGCGCCTCAAGGCACTTTCATGGCTCGCTGATGCATGGCTTCTTGCTGCAGAGCCGGAACGCGCTATGAACACGCTGTTAGCAGCTAGTGAAATGCTTACGGGCATGGATGCTGCTATATGCTATAGCAAGGCGCTTTTTTGCTCGAATTATCGAGTACGTACACCTGTTGATTCGCTGCGTTTGCATCGTGGCTACGAACAATTCTTCAAAGCTAGGAAACTTTATCATGCATATCGTGAAGCAGCACATAAAGAAGGTGACGATGCACCAAGACAGCTGTTTTTTGTCGGTGAAGCAATCGCTGCAGCTTTAGCAGAAGCCGAGCGTGAGCGCCGTGGCGCAGATCTTATCGCACAACAGGAAAAAAAAGCGCATGAGCCGCTATCTTATATCGCGCAAAAGGCGTTGCCTAAGATGCAAGAGCAAGAGCCGCTGCGCCTTTGGGCATGGGAGAAGTATGCAAATCAAAGGCGAATGGAATACGAGGCGTTTAAAGAAGAGATAGAGCGCGAGCGTTATCAAAAGGAGCGTCGTAAGGCACGCGCTGCTGCTTTTTTTTTCGATAAAAAAGCAGAACATACCCCGTCCGTGTTGACAAAAACAAACAAAATACAAGAACTCTTTAGGAAAAATACAGTGTCTTTACCTAAAAAAAAGAGTGTACGAAGTTTCAGTCGCAAACTGCGTATCGGCTATATATCACCTGATTTTCGGCTCCATGCGGCAGCTTATTTCTTTATGCCGCTAGTACGAGATTTTGATACCGCAGCTTTTGAAGTCACCTGCTATGCGACGGGCAAGCGTGATCGTGTTACCGCGCTTTTTCGCAATAAAAATGTGCGCTGGCAAGACATCTCACGACTTACAATAAAAGAGGCAGCACAACTTATCGCAAAAGATGACATCGACATCTTAGTAGATCTTGCAGGACACACAGAAACGAGTGGTCTACCTATACTAACCTATCGTCCGGCACCAGTGCAGATGACTGCGATCGGCTACACAGCAACAACGGGGCTTCGTGCGGTCGATTACTTTCTTTCAGACATCTATTGTTCGCCATTAGATGTAGGTTCGCGCGGCTTTTCAGAAAAAGTACTGCGGATGCCGCACAGCCATATATGCTATGCTCCCGTACTGCGTTCGATGCCGTCGCCGGCAAAAGATGCGCCTTTTGTAAAAAATGGCTATATCACCTTTGGTAGCTTCAACAACTTTGCCAAAGTATCAGACGATGTGATCGCCTTGTGGCGCGGCGTGCTTGAGCGGCTGAAAAAGGCGCGTATTGTCATTAAGAGCAAGATTTGCAGCATACCGGCAGGGCAAAAAATTGTGCGTGAACGTCTAGGGCACTTTGGTATACCGCTTTCAAAAGTCGAATTGCGCCCCTATAGCCCCGATTACTTAGAGCAATATAAAGATATAGACATCGCACTTGATACAGCCCCTTATACGGGTGGTGTCACGACATGCGAAGCTCTCTACATGGGCGTACCTGTCATAACAAAGGCAGGTGCTTTTCACGGCGCACGCTTTTCTACAAGTATCTTAGAAAATGTAGGACTTTCGCAGCTTGTGGCACATGGCGATATGGATTATGTAAGAAAAGCCGTTGAACTATCCCAATCGTCTGACATTTTGCGTCGCTTACACCGTGACTTGCGCGTACGCATGGAAGCGTCACCTTTGATGGATGCAAAACAATATATGAAGGATTTAGAAGAGATCTACCGAGAAATTGCCGACGATGTTTGATGGGTAATACAAAAGAAAGGGGAGTCAGCTGTGGAAAATGAAAAAATCGCAGAATTTCATCGCTTATTAAAAGAAAGGTCGCACATCGTCTTTTTTGGCGGTGCCGGTGTCTCGACAGAATCCGGTATTCCAGACTTTAGAAGTGCTACGGGACTTTACAACAAGATGCTCTCTCGCCACATTGCTCCCGAACAGATTGTATCACATACGTTTTTTGAGCAGCATCCGGAGGAATTTTTTGAATTTTATCGAAAACGTCTTATCTATATGGCGGCACAGCCTAATGACTGTCATAAGGCACTCGTCGCTTTAGAACGCATGGGAAAACTTAAAGCTATAATTACGCAAAATATAGATGGTCTGCATCAAATGGCAGGATCGTCATGTGTTTTTGAGCTGCATGGCTCGGTCAAGCGCAACTATTGCATGACCTGTCATGCCCTTTATGATGAAAAATTCATGCAAGAGAGCAAAATTATACCACACTGTACAAAATGTGGTGGGCGTATCAAGCCCGATGTCGTACTTTACGAAGAAAGTCTTAATATGGACATACTAAATGCTGCTATTTGCGAAATTCAAGCGGCAGATATGCTCATCGTTGGCGGCACATCACTAGTAGTCTATCCTGCAGCAGGGCTTTTACGCTACTTTTCTGGCAAAAATCTCGTATTAATCAACAAGACACCAACCAAGGCAGATAAAGAGGCATATCTTGTGCTGCACGATTCCTTAGGCAAGGTGTTTCGTGAAGCTATGGTCGGCTTGTCAGATGAAAAAACTGTATAAATCAGATAGAGTGTATTTTATCGTATTCATAAAAATATAAGAAATAAGCCCCAAGTAAGCAGGTGATTGGCGTATTTATGTAAGGGCAGTGCGCTTTTGTTTACGAACTAGACGTTTTTGAATGTAGTTTGCCAAAAATCAGTCCATTCTTTCTGGCATCTTTGATTATTAAGAAAAATGTGTTAAAATATAAATACAGACTATCATCTGTATCAGGAAAAATTGATAAATTTAGCCATATATCACACCTGTAGAAATATGGACATTTATTATCAGCATTTCCTTAGAAAGTCGTATGGCCGTGGGGAAAGGAATGGAATTTACATGGCGACATTATTGGAGAAAACTAGGAAAATCAATCGGCTGCTACAATGCTCGGAAAGTGTTGAATATGATAGCATTTCGCGTGTTTTGAGCATGGTGATTGATGCAAATGTCTATATTGTAAACAAGGCAGGACAGATTTTCGGTCATGCGTTCATTGATGATTTTGAGTGCGATCTGATGCTCGCTAAAGTGGTACAGCAAGGAGTGTTTCCCAAGCACTATGTAAGTTGGCTTTTAAAAATGGATGAAACATCACCAAATTTAAAATCCAAAACAGGAATTTGTGCCTTCACAGAAGATACGGACTGTCGATTTGAAGAAAAAAACACGACAATTGTTCCCATATATGGCGTAGGAGATCGCATCGGTACGTTGATCATAGCAAAATATGATAAAGATTTTACAGAAGCGGATTTGATTCTTGCCGAATACGGCGCGACAGTTGTCGGCATGGAGATGCTTCGCGATCATACACAGCAAATTGAAATAGAAGCGCGCAAAAAGGCAACTGTACAAATTGCTTTAGCTACACTGTCTTTTTCAGAAATCAAGGCAGCAAAGAGTATTTTTAACGAATTAGAAGGCTTAGAAGGCTTGCTTGTCGCCTCAAAGATTGCTGATCGTGCCAAGATCACGCGCTCTGTCATTGTCAATGCGCTTAGAAAGTTTGAATCTGCCGGCTTAATTCAGTCCAAATCCCTCGGCATGAAAGGAACACACATCAAAGTATTGAATCCATACTTAATCGAAGAGCTTCAGAGAGTAGAAAATTGAGCAAAGCAGGGAAATAGAAGTGCTGTATGCAAAGATTTTTACACAATATATAGTTTTTTATTTTTAACCAAGATACTATATGTCGTCAAATAAGAAGATATATAATGTTTTTAGGACTTTTAACCATGTCTCATATAGGACTATTATACAGACATTAAAAAAATACAAGAAATAGAGTGATTCGTTTTTTGTTTTATGGTAAAATGTAAAACATGAAGATAGAATGGATAAAATTGTAAATCGTTTTTGTTTGGTAAAAAGACTGGTAGTAGAAAGTCTGATGTAAAAATCTAGGTATTTTTGAAGAAATCCGCAAAGAAAAAGAGAGGAATTTTTCAATTTCTGTCGAAGACAAATAAAGTTAAGGGGATTAGGGAAAGGATGTGGAAAACCATAATGCTGGAGCAAATCGTGAGCAATAAAGCGCTCGATGTCATGCAGCGCGGTATGGGGGCGGCAAATCTCCGACAGGAGGTTATTAGCCACAACATTGCTAATGTTAATACACCATATTTTAAGAAAAGTAATGTCGTTTTTGAAGAGCTTCTTGCTAAGGAACTCGATCTTGATGACACGGGCAAGATGAAAGTTGTGCGTACGCATGATAAACATATGCCTGTAGCTTTTCGCGGCAGAGCCATGGCGAAGATTGAACTTGACCAGTCCTCGTCGATGCGTTACGACAAGAATAATGTAGACGTTGATGTCGAGATGGCGTCGTTAGCAAAGAACAGTCTTTATTTCAATAGTTTAGCGCGGCAAGTCGGCGGACAGTTCTCGCAGCTGCGTAATGTTCTAAGTGGGCAATAAGTTTGCTGATGAATATAAAAGGATTTGTATGATGTGATGAATAGGAGAGCAGGAAAATGAGTATGTTCGGAGGAATTGACGCTGCTGCGTCTGGTCTTACCGCAGAGCGTCTGCGCATGGATGTGATTTCAAATAACATCGCCAACGCAAATACAACGCGTTCGGTAGAAGGCGGTGCTTACCATAGGCGTTATGTTGTATTTCAGCCACGAGAAAGAGGGCGAGAAGACTTTGCTTCTGTCTTGCGACATAAGATTGACAATAAAGCTGGTAACGGCGTGCGTGCCATGAAAATTGAAGAAGATAAAACGCAAGGCCCTTTAGTATATGATCCGGGGCATCCTGATGCTAATGCAGATGGCTATGTAGAGCGTCCGAATGTTAATATTGTGCAGGAAATGGTGGATATGATTACAGCATCGCGCGCTTACGAAGCAAATGCAGCTTCTATCAATGCGGCAAAAGGCATGGTGCAAAGTGCGCTCAATATCGGCAAGTGATCTGTGTTGGGAGTGTTTGTTTTATGAGCATGATATACAGTGCTTGTTGGAAAAACCAATCGGTTTGTGACCTTCGGTTTTGATTTTTGTAAAATTCATAGTGGTGAACGTATAATTGATGTGATAGTAAGCATCAATAAAGGTTACGGATTGAGGTGGGAAGAATATGCAGGTGGAAGCATTACAAATGACGCCGGTAAAGATGACCGGCACAAGTCATCTGGGAGAACTTAAACAAAAGGAAGAAAAAGCTTTTAGCGAGTTTTTGAAAGACTCCCTTGGCGAGGTCAATGGTCTTATTAAGGAATCTGAGCGACTCAATATGGAGCTTGCAGCTGGGCGTATCACGGATGTATCTGAAGTTGTTATCGCAGGTGAAAAGGCAGGAATTGCCACACAGCTTACAATGCAGCTGCGTAATCGTGCGGTCGAAGCTTATCAGGAGATCATGCGTATGCAGGTCTAAGATTTGAAGGAAAACGACCAATTCGGTATCGAAAAAATATCGAATAAGCATATTGAGGCGAAGGGATTGAGAAGATGGCAGAGTGGAAAGAACGCTACCTAGAGCTCTGGAATAATTTTAGCAAGCGGCAACGATATATGATCATCGGTGTAGCGGCTCTCGTGTTCATCGCCATTGTTGCCGGTAGCATCATCTATGGCGGCAAGCCGGACATGGTACCTTTATTCACAAATATGGAAGCAAAGGATGCAGGTGAGGTTGCGGCGAAGCTCAAGGAGAACAAGGTTGATTACGAGATACAAGAGGCCAAACAGGGGACAACGATTCTTGTTCCTGCAAAGAGTGTTGATAGTACAAGGCTTGAATTAGCCGCAGAGGGGTTGCCTCGGGGCAACAAAGGTTTTGAACTTTTTGACGACAGTAAACTTGGCGTAACAGAGTTTCAAAACAAAGTCAACTATTTACAAGCATTACAAGGAGAGCTTACGCGCACGATTGAGCAGATTGATTCTGTTGAAAAAGCACGTGTGCATATCGTTTTACCGGAAGATAGTCTTTATAAAAAGAATGAAAAGCCGGCTACAGCTTCTATAATGCTGAAACTTCAAATGAATACCCAACTTTCCAAAAAAGAAATTAAAGGTATTGTAAATCTAGCGGCGCACAGTGTACAAGGTTTAGCACCGGAAAATATCACTATCGTTGATGAATCGGGTAAAATATTAAATGATCCTGATGAAAACGATGACGATGGTGTAGGACAGAAGACTTTAACGCAAATGGAAATGACTAAGAAAGTTCAGGATAATTTACAAAAGAATGTTCAAAGTCTCCTTGATGCTTCGCTTGGTGAAGGCAAGTCGTTTGTGCGAATTAGTGTGGAATTGGATTTTGATCAAAAGACAACAGATTCACAAGTCTATACCCCTGTAGTTGATGAATCTGGCATCGTACGCAGTCAGCAAACGATGAACGAAAGTTACGCAGGGACATCGTCGCAGCCTGGTGGTCCTGCCGGAACGCAGTCTAATATACCTGGTTATATTGAGCAAAATAATAATGCGCAGGCAGAATATGAGCGCAAAGAAAATACGACAAACTATGAAGTAAATGAAGAAAAACGCAAGATAATTGCTTCTCCTGGCTCGATCCGCCGTTTGACAGTTGCGGTTTTAGTTAACGATGATGTGACAGAAGCACAGCAGGAAAGCATTTTGCGCTCCGTGCGATCTGCCGCCGGTATCAATCCTGATCGTGGTGATACAGTATCTGTTGAGCCGCTGCCGTTTAGCACGGAGGCACGTGATAAGAGACTTGCCGACGAACAGGCAGAGCGTGATCGCCTAGATCGAGAGTTTTATCTGCAACTTGCTGCATTCTTGATGGTCTTAGCGTTGATTGTTGGCAGCATCTTGATGTATCGCCGCAAAAAGCGTTTGGAACAAGAAGCTATCGAAGAACAGCGTCGTCAAGAAGAGCTCGAAAGACAGCGTCTTGCCGAAGAACGTGCTGCGCAAGTTGAGTCTGGCGAAGTCGCAGAAGAAGAACTTACAGAAGAAGAACAAAGACAACTTACCGAAATCCAAGCGATTGAAGAGATGATTAGGAATACACCGGAAGATGCAGCGATGCTTATTAAGCAGTGGCTGGCAGGAGATGATTGATTATGGCTATATCTGAACGAGGGAACGCACCTCTTACCGGGAGACAAAAAGCGGCAGTTCTCTTCATCGCGCTTGGTGCTGAAAGCTCGGCACTTCTCTTCCAGCACATGAACGAAGAAGAGATTGAGGTTGTGACGCTGCAAATAGCAAACCAGAGAAAAGTTGCGCCCGAACAGAAAAAGGCGGTCATCACTGAATTTTACCAGATGCTCATGGCAAAGAGCTATTTGTCTGCTGGCGGCTTGGAATATGCACAAAATATCTTAGAAAAGGCGTTAGGTGTAGAAAGGGCGAAGGCGATTCTAAGTCGCCTGACAGCAAGTCTGCAAGCGCGTCCGTTCGACTTTCTCCATAAGACAGATCCTAGCCAGTTGATGAACTTTATTCAAAATGAGCATCCGCAGACAATCGCTTTGATTATGGCTTATCTCGATCCAGATCAGGCGGCAATCCTTATGGGGTCTTTACCGCCTGATAAACAAGCGGAAGTCACAAAACGCATTGCGACGATGGATCGCACGTCACCGGATATTATACGAGAGGTGGAAAAAGTCTTGGAACGCAAGTTATCCTCGCTTGTTACGCAGGACTTCACATCTGCAGGCGGCGTGAAGGCTGTTGTTGAGATCTTGAATCGTGTTGATCGTTCTACAGAAAAGACAATTACAGAAACTCTTGAGGTTGATAACCCTGAGCTTACGGAAGAAATCAAACGCCTTATGTTCGTATTCGAAGATATTGTCATGCTCGACGATCGTTCCTTACAGATGGTGTTGCGCGAAGTCGATTCCAAAGATCTTTCACTTGCTCTTAAGGCAACGCCGAAAGAAGTTGCCGACAAAGTTTACAAGAATATGTCAAAACGTGCATCCGATATGTTGCGTGAAGAGATTGAATTTATGGGACCTGTCAAAATACGCGATGTCGAAGAAGCGCAACAAAAAGTTGTTAATGTCATCCGCAACCTAGAGGATAAGGGAGAAATTGTCGTTGCACGCGGAAAGGGTGACGAAATGATTGTCTAGGATAATCCGAACCGCGTTATGGCAGGGGGAGGCTCGTATCGTAGAGCCACCGCCGCCACCGCCAAAACCGAAGGTTTTACCAAAAGAACTAGAAGGCGTAACAGAAGAAACGCTTGAAGAGCGTTTAGAATATGTCAAGGAAAAAGAGTTCAAGGCGGAGAGCTTGCTTGAAGAAACGCGCGAAAAGTGTATGGTCATGGTGCAAGACGCTGAGTATGCAAGCGAGCTCACGGAGATGAATGCACGTCAACTTGCCGAAGAAATTAAAGAGGAAGCTCGTGTAGCAGGTAAAGAAGAAGGCTTTCAAGAAGGTCATAAAGATGGCGTAAAACAAGCAACTGAAGAGTGTGAATGTATTATTGCAGAAGCGCATGATAAGGCAGGGGCTTTGATGCAGACAGCTCTTGAAGCACGCAAGATATATCTTCAGAAGGCAGAAGATGATATTGTTTGCATAGCTATGCACATTATTGAACGTATTTTACCGCAGCATTTTATTGATGCGCCACAGATTATTTTGCCGCTTGTGCGTAAAGCGCTTATGAAGGTGCGCGATCAGGCAGAAGTTACTATCTGTGTTGCACCGGATGCTTATGAGCTTGTGCTTATGGCACAGTCGGAATTTCAACATATGCTTGAAGGGCAAGCAGTATTGCTTGTTAAATCAGACGAAAGTCTACAACTTGGTGACTGTGTACTTGAAACGGTGAATGGTAATGTCGATGCGCGTCTTGCGACGCAGATTGAACTTGTAAAAAAAGCAATACAGGATGTGTGTGTATGAATGATTTACAGGAAGAAAGCATGGCATCTGAGTGGGATAACTCATCGTATGACGATGTATCACAAGAGGTTTTTGCAGATGGCGGCGATGCTATTTTGACGACAGATGGTAAATTGCGTGTTAATATACGCAAGTTTACTGATGCTGTTGATGCCTGTGAATCGATCAAGATGAGTGGCAAGATTGTGCAAGTTATTGGGCTTGTTATTGAGTCCGCAGGTCCAAATGTGAGTATGGGAGAGCTTTGCTTTGTAAAGTCACGTTTTCCGGATATTGAGCCGATTCCGGCAGAGGTTGTTGGCTTTCGTGACGGCAAAGTATTGCTTATGCCTATTGGTGAGATGCGTGGGATAGGTCCTGGCTGCGAGGTTGTTTCTGCACAGAAAACCCTACAGGTACAAGTTGGCTCAGAACTTTTAGGGCGAATACTTGATGGTCTGGGTGAACCGATTGATGGTAAAGGACCGTTGCTTTGCAAAAAAGAATATCCTTTGCAAAAAGATCCGCCGTCGCCTTTGGAGCGTCCACGCATACAGGATTCGCTTTATGTCGGTGTGCGTGCTATTGATGGTCTTATCACGCTTGGTGATGGGCAGCGCATTGGCATCATGGCAGGATCCGGCGTTGGGAAATCGACACTTCTATCAATGATTGCGCGCAATACAGAAGCTGATGTTAGTGTTATAGCGCTTGTTGGTGAGCGTGGACGTGAGGTTAAGGAATTTATTGAACGCGACCTTGGTGAAGAAGGGTTAAAGCGCGCTGTTGTCGTTGTTGCGACTTCAGACAAGCCGGCACTAGTACGCATCAAGGGTGCAATGACGGCGACAGCTATCGCAGAGTATTTCCGCGATCAAGGCAAACGCGTTGTTCTTATGATGGATTCTGTCACGCGTTTTGCTATGGCGCAGCGAGAGGTCGGTTTAACGATTGGTGAGCCGCCGGCGACGCGCGGCTATACACCGTCAGTATTTGCGCTGCTGCCACGTCTTTTGGAACGCGCAGGCACTAATCGTAAGGGGTCGATCACAGGGATCTACACCGTCCTTGTCGATGGTGACGACATGAATGAACCAATCGCTGATGCTGTGCGGAGTATTTTAGACGGGCATATCGTACTATCGCGTGCGATTGCTGCACAAAACCACTTTCCAGCGATTGATATACTTGCGAGTGTGTCACGCGTTATGAATGAGGTTGTCGATGATGCTCACTTGCAAGCGGCGCAGGAGTTACGCGCTTTGATGGCTGCTTATAAGGAAGCTGAAGATTTAATTCATATCGGTGCATATGTTAAAGGCTCAAGTCAAAAGATAGATGCAGCCATAGCAAAAATAGACACAATCAATGACTTTCTTTGTCAAGATGTTTTTGAACAAAGCTCCTATGAGGAAACGGAAAGGATGCTTGAAGCGATATAGTAAGGAGCGTGTCCGATGAAAAAGTTTCGATTTAAGTTAGAAACTCTATTGAAGGTCACACGTTCTAAAAAAGAAGAAGCCGAGGTTCAGTTTGCAGAAGCCTCACGAAAACTTGAAGCAGCCAAGGAAAAACTCGGTGAGCTTTTGAAAGAAATGCAGCAAGGTAGGCAAGATTATGATCGTTTGACTGACGGACATACGATTTCTTTAGGAAGACTCTTGACTTTTAATAGCTTCTTTACATGGAAAAGAGAACAGATTGAAAGTCAACAAGAAACCATACTTAAAAGTCGTGCAGAAAGGCAAAAGAGGCTGCAAGCGCTTTTGAAGATCATGAACAAACTTAAGAGTATTGAACAGTTAAAAGAAAAGCGTTTGCAGCAGCATAGAGATGAAATGTTTCATGAAGAACAAAAAATACTCGACGAGATCGGCTTACAACTTTATATACGGGGCGTAAATATGTAAGATGGAAGGAATGGGTACGATGGAGATTTTCGGCGTTGAAGCGATACAGGTAAGAATATCCGAGATTCAGAGACGATTTGGCATCGAAGGTTCTGTACCCGGCATGATGCCGAATTTTCAGCACGCATTGACTGCTGAGTTGAAAAAAAATGATGCTGCTCTAGAAGCAAAAACGGCGGCAGACGATGTGAAAGCAAGTGTTCTAGCGCAGCGTAATGAGTCTGCACAGTTTGATGATGCGTCTGGCGAAACGGCGCGATTTATTCGCGAAGCTGCGGTTAAGTACGGTCTTGATTCGCGACTTGTTGCGGCTGTAGCTGAAGCGGAGTCAAACGGTAATCAGCGTGTGGTTTCCGAAGCTGGTGCAGTCGGTGTTATGCAGCTTATGCCGGATACAGCGGCGGCGCTTGGTGTCAACCCCTACGATGAAAAACAAAATATAGAAGGGGGCGCACATTATTTAAAGCAAATGCTCGACACTTTCGGCGGCGATGTGAAAAAAGCTGTTGCTGCCTATAATGCCGGACCGCAGGCAGTCAATGACTACAAAGGTGTACCGCCTTATGCTGAAACGCAAAATTATGTAAATAAGGTTCTTGACCTTTACCAATAAAATAGCCAATATAGGGAATAAAGAAGGGCTTTCTTTTTGGGAAGGCTCGTGTAGTCCCGAAAGGAGCCAAAGCCCGATATGAAGAAAATAATCAAGTTCGCACTTGCTGCAGTTTTGTTGCTCGTGCTTGTTGTGGGGGGCTTCTTGCTCGGCATATACTTGCAGATTTTTGATGCAAATGAGATAAATGAGAAGATCGAATTGTACGATGTGCCTGTTATTGGTGAATATTTCGTAAGGTCTACTTCAAACACAAATACAGAGCCGCAAGAAGATACGCAAGTAAAGCCAAAGACAGAAACTCAAGATAGCAAACCAAATTCTAGTAAGGATAAGTCTAAGGAAAAAGGAAATTCTAAGCCTAGAGTACTAATGAAAGAAGAAATTGAACAACAGATGAAAGAACGTGAGGCTGCAGAAAAGAAGCGTGTTTCTAAGCTTGCACGTGTTTATAACGAGATGAAACCACAACAAGCTGCTGCAATTATGAGGGATCTAGAAGATGATTTATCTGTTGCGATTTTACAGCTCATGGATGAGTCGCAGGCAGCTAAGACGCTTGCAGCTATGGAAGCAGAACAATCGGCACGTTTGACGAAACTTCTCTATACTGGTATGCCGAAGAAGGTTATATCGCCGTTAGATCGTCAGAGTCGGCAAAGTAGGAGCAATGAAGATGCAGAATTGGAAGATATTGCAGAGTGAGTGTAGGCAACAGACATTGTCTGATGCTATATAATTTTCTTGAAAGGAGGTGAATATTATGAACAACGTACAATCAAGTCTAATGAGTGTAGTGCCGACGCCGCCGATTAAGGCGAATGTTGCAGATACTGTACGCCCGGTGAACCAAGCATTTGGTGGAAGTGGAGCAAAATTGTCCTCATTTGTCAAGACATTGGCGAAAGTCAAGTCGATGGTAAATTCTTCTAGTGAAACGCGAGAAGTGACAATTAGTGGCTCTGTGGCTGCTTCGCTTGTTGCGTCTGAGCAGGTAAAACCTATACAAGACGCGCCACAGGGTAATGCTGAAGCAGCAGAAGGTGCATCGAAGGCTGTTGAAGCTGCACCGTTGCAGACCGTTGCTGCAGGTGAAAAAATGCAGGCTGTGCAATCGGCGGATTCTACTGCTGAGAGTATATCATTTGCGACAGAAGACACAGTTGGTTTTGTTTCGTCAAATAGTGATACTGTGGCGAGTGAAGTCACTGCTTCTTTGGATATTGCAAAGGCAAGTATTCCGACAATGCAAGAGGCATCACAGGCTGGCGCTGTCAGAATTGACAAATTAGAAGATTTGCTAAAACACAGTGAAAAGCCGCAATCTACAGATCTGCTTCAGGCTCTTTCTGGTAAAAATCTGTCGCATATATCGCAGCAGATAGCAGACGATTCGATTGCAGCAGATGAGTTTTTAAAGACTCCTAAAGCACAAGTGTCTGCACAGACGCATATGAACCAGATGGCAAATTTGGCAGAAAGCGCAGTGCTATCAGATACACTTTTGCGTACATTGGTATCAGGTGTAGCGGCTGAGCAGTCTGTGCTCTTTACGCACGCGCAAGATGTGCGTCAAACAGATACAGCATCGAACATTGCTACAGAAGCAGTTGGATCTACAACAGAAATGCTTGACGTCAGGACAGATCCTTTAGCAACAATTTCACAAGATATGGCACAAGATGCTTCAGAAGAAGGCGTTGCAGACTTCTTGAATCAAAGACAAACGACACAAGAACAAGAAACTAAAGAAGATGATGCTTCCGTTTCGCTCGTCAAGCCTTTGACAGAAGGAAGCGTGAAGGTAAATTCTACTACACCGTTCTTTATGGAAGCAACGCAAGGTTTGCAAAGTGGGCAAGAAAATGCTGCATTGCAGGGCAATCCTGCGGCGAATTTTCAAACACCGCTTTTTGAAGCGTCATCGTCACAGCCGACTTCTTCGATAGCACCACAAAAAGACTATGAAGTAATGAAGCAGATTGTCGAACAGGCAAGACTTTTGCGTATGCCTGAACAGACAGAAATGGTCATTCGCTTAAAACCTGAACACCTTGGTGAGTTAACACTTAAAGTTTCCGTTTCTGCAAGTGGCGCAGTGAATGCGGCATTTCACACGGATAATGCCGCGGTGCGCGCAATCATTGAAACATCAATGATACAGTTCAAACAGGAATTGCAGGCACAGGGGCTTAAGGTTGATAATGTTGGCGTATATGCAGGTCTTAGTGACGGTTCACTTATGAATGGACAGCAAGATGCTAATGCTTACTACGCACAGCAGAATGGGCAAAGAAGCAGCCGAGGTCATGACACACAGCAGGCACTGGCTTCATTTGAAGAAGAACAGCAAGCTCTTGCTGCTGTAGGCGGTAGCCGAGATGTATTAGGAAAAGACGGGGTTGATTACCGCGTCTGATTATTAAACGACCATGAAAGAAAGGAGAAATGTATGGACGGAACAGATCTAAATACCATCACTTCAGGCGGTGTAAAGTATAATCGAGCTAAGTATGAAGCTGCACAAAAAGGGCAAGCTGCGAAGAAAAATGATTCTCTTGGAAAAGATGCTTTCTTGCAGCTTCTTGTGACGCAACTTCGACATCAAGATCCGTTAAATCCGGATAATAATACACAGTATATTGCACAGCTTGCTCAATTTTCGTCGCTTGAGCAGATGACGCAGATGGTTAAAGGCTTAGGCAACGTGGCAAAAGTTTTGTCGAACATTGATAGTTCTGTACTTGTTGGCTCTTTGAGCAATATGATAGGTAAGAATATTCAATGGACACGTCAAATCAAGACGAAGGATGCAGCGGGTAATCCTACGACTAAGTCAGAAACTTTTGTAGGCAATATTCGGGGCATCAAGATTAAAAAAGGCAGGACAATGGTTGTTGCACAAGATCCCAAAGGCAAGCTGCACGAGGTTGATCTTGCAGAAATTGAAGCAATAGCAGACCCACCGAAACCGAAAGCTAAGGGAACGTGATATAACGGAGGGTAATATGGCTGACACAAGAGTTTATCTTTCGTCCCAGCCGCTCCTGCCGATAGTGTCTGCTGTAGGCAAGCAGCCAACACAGCAGAAGAAAACCACGTCCTTCGCAGCGGAACTTGACCGTGCCAAATCAGATGTCAGCTTTTCAGCACATGCCGCAGAGCGCATGAAAGTGCGTGGCATAGATCTTAGTGGTGAGGAAATTGCAAGACTTAGAGATACCATTTCTAAGATGGCGTTGAAAGGCGCGAAAGAATCCTTGATCTATATGAACGATGTAGCACTCGTTGTGAGTATCAAGAACAGGACGGTCATTACTGCCATGGACGGCACGAGTGTTAAGGACAATATTTTCACAAACATAGATAGTGCGGCGATTCTTTAAGCCGGTCCTTCGGGAGGCTTTGACTCGCCGACTGACAGAAGCGAGTCTTTAAGATGTGCCTAGATAGGTATGAAACATCTTTGGCTGCACTAACAAAGGAGATTGATACAATATGATGCGTTCTCTTTTTTCCGGCGTGTCGGGGCTTAAGAGTCACCAGTCGCGCATGGATGTCATAGGCAACAATATTGCAAACGTCAACACCGTTGGCTTTAAGTCTAGCCGTATGACGTTTGCTGATACGCTTTATCAGACACAGTCGGGGGCTTCTGCTCCTAGTGAAACTGTTGGCGGTACAAACCCCAAGCAGGTCGGTCTAGGTGTCGGAGTTGCAAGCGTCGATTTGCTTTTTACGGACGGCTCACCACAGGCAACGGGCAAGAACACAGATCTTGCGCTCTCCGGCAACGGTCTTTTTGTTGTTTCACGTGATTCGGCAGGTAAAGATAAATACTATACGCGCGCAGGTAATTTTGGTTTTGATGCAAATTACAATTACGTTATGTCCGGTTCCGGTCACCATGTAGTCGGTTGGAATGCAGATGAAAATGGCATTGTAGATACGAAGGGCACACCGACGGGCATACAAATTAAAGATTCAATGCGTAGTATGGCTGCTAAAGCGACTACGGAAATCACCTATAAAGGCAATATGAATTCTTCTGTGCCGACCATTACGAAAATCACCGATCAGACGGGCAAACCGGTTACAGGCGACGCAGTTGTGGCTTCGGCATCCGATTTTAAAAGTGGTAGTTTGCCGAGTGGTGTAACCGGTGCCACATCGCTTACGTTAACCATGTCGGACGGTACTACGCGCACAATTACGGCAAAGAGCAGCTATCGGTATAGAGTTGGCGAGAGTCTGCCTATTACGACAATTACTACAGTTTATGACAGCTTAGGAAATGAGCATAAAGTGCCGTTGCTGTTTACAAAAATACCGGACACATCTTCTCCTCCGTTGGGTGTTAACAAGTGGCGAGTTACTTTGAGTCCTGGGGTAGATAGCAATGGAAAACTCGATCCTTACGATCCTACGTCTGCCACGGACAGTCAGACTACCATCAAGGAAAGAGACGGATATACGACTGTTACGATGAAAGCACAAACACTGTCATTTGATCAAAATGGTAAGTACATTGGTGGCTCAGGCAATCCGAAATTGACTTTGACCAATGGTGCAGGCTCTACGGCTGGTGGTAGTGTGGTAAATACGATGGATGTGGCAGTCAATCTCGGTAACTTAACACAGTATAGTGGCAGTGATACGATTAAGGCGGATTACAATGGCAATGCCGCAGGCACACTAAAAGAGGTAAATGCTGATCGAAGTGGTAGGCTGACAGGTACTTATACAAATGGTGAAAAGCGCACCTTAGCGCAAGTAGCTGTCGCACAGTTTGATAATGCGGCCGGTCTTACCAAAGAAGGTGCAAACCTCTACAGTGAATCGAACAACTCGGGCAGGGCAAATATCAAAACCGTCAGTGCGCTTGGTGTGACGTTAACACCGTCGGCGCTTGAGATGTCAAATGTCGATATTGCAAATGAGTTTGCTGATATGGTCGTGACACAGAGAGGTTTCCAATCTAATTCAAAGATAATTACGGTTGGTGATGAGATGTTGGAGACTGTTATTAACATGAAACGTTGATGGTTGATTGAGTAGTTTTGGTTAAAGTTGCAGACGGTATGTTTGCAGCTTTGATAAAGATAGGATAAAGAGGCATTGCCTCTTTCCTATCTCGCACTTATTCCTCAAGGCGAAAGGATGGGCGAATGATTAAGCTGACAAAATTTAAGTCGGAGGCGCACAAAAAAGGGGAATTCGTCCTCAACGCCGAAATAATAGAGACGGTGGAGGAAACGCCCGATACGGTCGTCACTCTCACGAACGGAAAGAAACTCATCGTGGAAGAATCGATGGAAGAGATCGTGCGGCGTGTCATGGAATACCGCCGCGGCGTGCATGGTTTGTGATTCCGGGGTTTTCTCGGATGATTGATGATAGAGAGAAGAGTTAGGAGGAGGAAGTTTCATGGCGGAAGAAAAAGAAGTGCAGGCCATTGCTCCGGAGCCGAGCAAGAAATCCCCGATCATCCTGATCGTTGTCATCGTCGTCGTGGCGTTGGCCGCGGCAGTCGGTATTTCCTTTTTCATCACGCAGCATATGATGGCGAACAATGCTGGTGACGGCGGCCCTTCGAGGCTGAGCCACGATCCGGGCGTCTTCATCAAGCTCGGCGATCCCAAGGACGGCATACTCGTCAACGTCGGCGGCCTCAAGGCGGGGCGCTTCCTGAAGACGAGCATCGTCCTGGAGATGAATCCCGGCAAGAAGGACAACATCGCCGACGGCAAGCTCCTGGCACCGGCAGAGACGAAGGTCATGGATGTGACGCTGCAGACGCTGCGCTCCCTGAAGGTCGAGGA
>CAUUGH010000012.1:0-40712 GCA_963544755.1 uncultured Selenomonas sp.
ACGCGCTGCTTCAATGGCAGCGTTTAGTGCTAAAAGGTTCGTTTGCCCTGCGATCCGCGTGATCATTTCGACGATTTCTGAGATGCGCTTAGAGCTTTTGTAAAGGATGTTGACAGCATCTGCTACGCCTTTAGCTCCATCGTTAAGTACCTGCATACCCTCGACAGCAATATTTAGACCTTGCTGACCTTCCTGCGTGGCTTCTTCTACGCGCCCTACGGCATGAGATACGTCATCTACGCCGGTGTTTATCTGATGCATCGCTGCCGTTATATCACCGACGGCTTGTAAGGATTCGTTTACTACCACGCCCTGCGCTTTGGTATCGTCTGTTATCTTGATGACAGCTGCCGATGCTTGCTCTGCTCCTTGTGCAGACTGACCGACAGATGAGGTTAGTTCTTCTGAAGAAGCAGCAAGCTGCTCTGCTGTCTGTACTGTCTGCCGTATGAGAGTTTGCAGACCCTTTGTCATCTGACAAAAACTATTGTGCAGACTGCCGATTTCATCTTTTCGCTCAATAGGCATCAGCGTTTTAGAAAGATCGCCTTTGGCAACTTTGGCGGCAACAACTTCTAAATCTTCGATGGGCTGTGAGATGTAGCGCGCGATATAGTATAAGAGTCCGCCCATGAGCAGCAAGGCGACAATAGAGCAGCTGAGCATCGTCCACTTTAGCAGAGCAATATCGCTAAAGACTTCATCTTGCGGTACAAATAGTATGAGATTCCAACCTGTATCGCCGACTGGCTGCACAGCGTAGAATAAATCAACGCCTTGAAAACTTCCTTCAAAAAAGATCGGTTCTTTAGAAAGGTATGCCTTAGCTTTTTCTTCGCCTTCATCCTGGATCTTATTATCAAGTGTCAACTCGGAGTGATAAATGAAGCGTCCTTCTTGATCGAGCAAAAATGCCTCACCTGTTTTGCCAAACTTGCAAGAAGCGACTATTTTTTCTATATTTTCAAAGCGAACATCTGCAGCTGCTACACCAAGTAGCTCACCATTTTTACGCAGAGCTTTACTCAATGTGACGACCTTTGCATTAGTAAAAAAGCTGTCCATGTAGACTTCAGATAGCACCACACCATCTTTTTGCACGGCATTTTTATACCACTCGCGAGTCGTCGCATCAAAATCAGATTTCGGCACAACACCTTCGATACTGTCGATAAATTCGCGCTCTGGAAAGCCAATGAAAAGTGAATTGACACCTCCGCGTTCTGTATAGCTTTGAGCAATGGGTACGAACGCTTCGTTTGAGGGCAGTTCTGTCACCCATGCTTCTGTTAGACCGTCAAGTGCATCGCGCTGTGATTGGATAACATTGTAAATTTTTTCGGCATCTAATTCGATTTGCACCATCATTTCGCGCTCTGTTGATGCTTTTAACAGTGTACTAGCGTTCCAATAGCTAAATACAGATACTGCAAAGAATATGATACAAAAGGGTATGCCGACCCAGAGGATTAGTTTTACGCGTAATTTCATTTCTGCACCTCTTTATATATGACCAATATGTTGAAAATGGTTTTATTATGATAAGATTATACTATGAAACCCCAAGAAGTCAAGCCCTAAGGAAAGAGGCTAATTGGCATAGGCTCTTAAGTAAGGGGGAAGACTTTTACCTACAAAAACGGAAGTTTGTACGCGCAATTTTCCTTGCCCGTTTTGGTCAGTAAATATTATATGACATTTCATGAAAAATAATATATAATGATATGCAGATTTTAGAGATGTAAGGAGTACAGCGATTTTTCATGGTGAATGGTATCTTGCGAAAGAAAAAAGCGTTTATCGGCGTTTATGGATGCCAGATGAATTTTGCCGATGCAGAGCGTATGGCAGGACAGCTCGGGATGCTAGGTTATGAACGCACGGCTGATATGACCGCAGCTGATCTCATTTTGCTAAATACTTGCTGCGTGCGTGAAACGGCAGAAGATAAGGTTCACGGCAAGATCGGCGAGGTAAAGCACATTAAAAGCAAAAATCCCTTGCTGATTTTTGGTATCACAGGCTGTATGGCACAAAAAGATGGTGAGGCGTTGCTTCGCCGCGCACCGCATATAGACTTTGTGCTTGGTACAAATAACGTGCATGAACTAAAAACTGTAGTAGAAGATCTGATATTAAAAAGACGCTCGCATATTGTCGATGTGTTTTTTGGCGATGCGCCTTTACCGGAGAATGTGCCAATAAAACGCACGGGGCGGCTTTCGGCATGGATCCCCATAATGTACGGCTGCAATAATTTTTGTACTTATTGCATTGTTCCTTATGTGCGAGGGCGTGAACGCAGCCGCCGACCAGAAGATGTCGTGCGTGAGGTAAAAGAAGTCGCAGCACAAGGGTTCAAAGAAGTCACACTCTTAGGGCAAAATGTCAACTCGTACGGCAAAGAACAAGGCGGTGCAGCGTTTGCAGAGCTTTTATTACAGGTCGATGCAGTCGAAGGCATTGAGCGCGTGCGCTATATGACCTCACATCCTAAGGATCTAAGTGATGATGTCATTTTAGCGGTAAAGCAGGGAAAACATATTTGCCCGCATTTTCATCTGCCCGTGCAGCATGGCTCTGATAAAATTTTGCGATCAATGAACCGTGTTTATAATAAAGACGACTATCGTTTACTCATCAAGCGCATCCGTGCGGTCATTCCGAATGCTAGTTTTACGACTGATGTCATAGTTGGTTTTCCAGCTGAAACAGAAGAAGATTTTAAAGAGCTTTTAGAGTTCTTACAAGAGATTCGTTACGATGCTGCGTACACGTTTTGTTATTCGAAGCGTTCAGGAACGCCAGCTGCGACGCTGCCGAATCAGGTGGCGGCTGACGTCAAGAAGGAGCGATTGCATCGTCTTATGTCCGTGCAGAATGAAATTAGCCTAAGGAAGAATATGTCGCTTTTGGGTACTTTGCAAAAAGTTCTTGCAGAAGGACCAAGCCGCACCGATCATAGCGTATGGACGGGCAGGACGGAAACCAACAAGATTGTTTTATGGCAAAAAAAAGGTTATGAAGCAGAAGGCGACATTTTGAGTGTGTGCATTACGCAGCCGCAGACATGGGTACTTAAGGGTAAGTTGCAGTAGGGTGGGGCGGCAAATGCTGCTCTTTTTTCTTTAGGAGGATTCTATGGAGCTTACACCGATGATGCAGCAGTATGTAGAAACGAAAAAGCAGCATCCTGATGCAATATTGTTCTTTCGCCTTGGCGATTTTTACGAAATGTTCTTTGATGATGCCAAACTTGTTTCGGGTGAATTGGGCTTGACTTTGACGAGTCGCAGCTCTAACAAGGAAAAATCACCGATGTGCGGCGTACCGTACCATGCGGCGGAAAGCTATATTATGAAGCTGATTCATAAGGGCTACAAGGTCGCTATCGCCGAGCAGATCGGCGATCCAAAAGCAAAGGGGCTTACAAAGCGGCAAGTAGTCAAGATAGTAACGCCCGGTACGGTGCTTTCCGAGTCCTCGCTGCACGATGAGAAAAATAATTATATCGCGCTAATTGCTGAAGAAACGTCGCTACTTACACTTGCTGCAGCTGATGTATCAACGGGCGAGTGCTTTTACGCCGTCTATGAGGGTAAGCAGGCACGACAGATGCTTTTTGATGAGTTGTATCGCCTGTTGATGCCGGAGCTTATCCTAATGGGGACGCTTTCGTTTGGTGAATCACTAGAAGAGTTTTTGGCACTTCGTATGCCTAATTGTACTTTGACACGGCGCACGGAGCTTTCTGCCGCCGGCAAGCTGCGCTTGACACAGCATTTTGATAAAAATTCTCTTCCTAAGCAGGAATTGGCACAAAAGGCAGTAGCTGTTCTTTTAGATTATTTGCATGAAACGGTAAAGACAGATCTTTCACATATCAATCGCTTAGTCTATCTCGATGCGAGTAAAAATCTCGTCCTTGATACTTATACGCTTCGCAACTTAGAGATTATCCGCAATCTGCGCGACGGTGGCAAGAAAGATACGCTGCTTGATGTTCTTGATTTTACCAAGACAGCTATGGGCAGCCGCCTTTTACGAAAATGGCTTGAATACCCACTGCTTTCGTGCGAAAAGATCGAGCACCGCTTAGATGGTGTGGCGGAATTTGCTGCAGATTTTTCTTTGCGCGAAGATGTACAAAAGCATAGTAAGGAAATTTTTGATTTTGAACGGCTTTTGACGCGCATTGAAGTAGGTACGGCAAATGCACGCGATCTAGTCGCCTTAAAGTTGTCACTTGGCGCATTGCCACCTTTGAAAGCACGACTTTTCAAGGTTTCTTCTGCGCTGCTAGGTGATTTAGAACGTGGCATAGAGCTTTTTGAAGATATTGTGACTCTCTTAGAACGTGCGATTGTAGAAGAGCCTGGTATATCTTTGCGAGAAGGCGGCATTATCAAGAATGGCTATAATGAAGAGCTTGACGAATATCGCCATATTGCACAAGACAGCAAGAAAATGCTCCAACAGATGGAAGAACGCGAAAAAGAGCTGACGGGCATCAAGGTACTCAAAATTGGCTACAATAAAGTTTTTGGCTACTATATAGAAGTGCGCCACAGCGGCATCGATCTCGTGCCTGATCGCTATATAAGAAAGCAAACATTAGCAAATGTCGAACGCTATATAACGGAGGAGCTAAAGGATTTTGAAACGAAAATTCTCGGCGCACAAGAAAAAATAGTTCAAATTGAATACCGTATATTTACCGAAATTCGTGAGACGATTCAAAAAGCTCTAGGACGCATACAGCAAACGGCGCAGCATATCGCTGTTTTAGATGTCCTTGCCGCTCTTGCTGAAGCAGCTAACCGTTATAACTATGTGCGACCTAAGCTTTCAAGCAATAAAGAGATCTTTATCCGTGACGGCAGACATCCATTGGTTGAGCGTATTCTCGCACATGATCTCTTCGTGCCGAATGATACCGAACTAAATCATAGAGATTGCGAGATCATGCTCCTAACAGGACCGAATATGGCAGGTAAGTCTACCTATATGCGTCAAGTCGCACTTTTAACGCTTATGGCACAGACAGGCAGCTTTGTACCAGCAAGAGAAATGACACTTTCACCGGTTGATCGCATCTTTACGCGCATCGGCGCAAGTGATGACCTTGTGAGCGGACAAAGCACATTCATGGTAGAAATGAATGAGGTCGCACAGATCTTAAAATACGCCACTAAGGACAGCCTCATTATACTAGATGAAATTGGCAGAGGTACGAGTACCTTTGACGGCATGAGCATCGCTCGCGCTGTCGTCGAATACATAAGAAATAAGATCCATGCCAAGACACTTTTTGCCACGCATTATCATGAATTGACGGATATGGAAGATGAACGGATCAAAAATTTTTGTATCGCAGTAAAAGAGCGCGGTACAAAAATTGCCTTTTTGCGTCGCATAATTAAAGGCAGCGCTGATAAGTCATATGGCGTCCATGTGGCACGTTTGGCCGGCTTACCCAAAAGTGTCACAGAGCGAGCACAGTTGATTTTAGACGATATTGAGCGTAACGCACTAGATTCTACAATGCAAAAAGCACCAAGAGATAAAGAGTCGCCGCAAAAAAATGCTGCGATTAGTTCACTTTTTGCAGCGCCTTTACATGATGCCATTTTGTCACTTGATGTCATGGCAATGACACCATTAGAAGCGTTAAACGAATTGTATCGTTTACACCAGCAAGTAAAAGGAGAGGAGGGGAAGCGATGAGTTTAATCCATGTACTAGACGACAATACGATAAATAAAATTGCTGCAGGTGAAGTCGTAGAGCGTCCTGCTTCCGTAGTTAAGGAACTAGTGGAAAATTCTATTGATGCTAGCGCAACGAAAATAGAAGTAGAAGCCATAGCCGGCGGTACTAGTCTTATACGCGTGACGGACAACGGGCGTGGCATGAGTAGAGATGATGCAAAACTTGCTATTGAACGCCATGCGACGAGCAAAATCAAGGCGGTTGGTGATCTTTTTTCTTTAGCGACGCTCGGCTTTCGCGGTGAGGCTCTGCCGACAATAGCTGCTGTATCTCGCTTTCGCATGAGGACGAGAAGAAAAGATGACGATCTTGGCACCGATGTAAGAATCATCGGTGGCGTTAGGCAAGAAATCAGTGAAATAGGTTGTAGTCTGGGAACGAGTATTCAAGTAGAAGATTTATTCTTTAATACGCCTGCACGTAAAAAATTTCTCAAAACGACGCATACGGAAGCTGGGCGCATCAGCGACTTTATTACGAAACTGGCACTTTCTTACCCTAGTATAGCGTTTCGTTTCATCAGTAACAACAAACTTGCAACAATGACTCCAGGAAATGGTTCGCTTCTTGATACCATTTGCAGCATTTATGGTTCACAAGCTGCAGATGCACTTTTGCCATTATCCTTTAACGATGAAGATATAAAAATCACAGGTTATATCACGAAGCCGTCTATGCTAAAGAGCAGCCGCGTATGGCAGACATTTATCGTAAATGGTCGCATAATCGCCAACAAGGCGATTGCCAAGGCGATAGACAACGCCTACCACTCACTTTTGCCGAAAACAGGCTTTCCTATGGTCGTATTAAACATCCATGTTGTTCAACACTCTATAGATGTCAATGTGCATCCACAAAAGAGCGAGATGAAGTTTGAAGACGAAGGACGCATCTTTAAAGCTGTATACAAGGCAACTATTGATGCCATAAGGCCGGACTGGCAAAGTCTTGAGCAAGTGGCAGGCTCTGTGCAAAACACCAAGCGTCACTTTTTGACAGAGCCGCTGCAATTTGTCGGTGCCAAAGCAGCTTCTGCTGAAGATGCTTCAAAAGAAGGCTACTCGTTTACTGGAAAAGATGCAGCAAGTTTTTATCACAAAGAGCCGCAGTCTAATACAGTGAGTTTTGCCGCAGCGCAAGCTATGCTGCAAGAAAGACGTGTGAGCTATGGCACTGATACGCCGGTAACAATTCGGTCTGCTGCTGTCTGTGAGAGAAGAGATATTACATACGGGGCAAAGAGTGCTGCTATAAGAAAAAGAGTGCCGCAGGACGCTCTTTCTCAAGAAAACATCACGCCGATCGGACAGGTCGATCGTTGCTATATAGTCGCACAAGATCAAGACAATCTTTACATCGTCGATCAACACGCAGCGCACGAACGGATCCTTTATGATAAGTTTGCTGCTATGGCAGAGTGCATCCCCTCGCAACAGCTTCTCATACATCCGATCCTATCATTTGATGCACAAGAAGCCACATTGGTTTTAGAAAATCAAGAATTGTTTCGTCGCTTGGGTTTTGCTATGGAGGCTTGCAGCGCACGAGATTTTCGCTTAAAAGAAATTCCGATAGATATTCCTGTATCAGAAGCAGAAGATATGGTACGCGAGATACTGGCAAAGCTTTATGATATGCATGAAACAACGGCACAAGAGATCCGTCATGCGTGCCTTGCAACGATGGCGTGTCGTGCTGCAATAAAGGCCGGCGATGAACTAAACGGTCGTCAAATGCGTATTGTACTTAAAGAACTCTCTCAAACGGTGCGTCCTTATACTTGTCCGCATGGACGTCCAACGATTTTGAAATTCAGCAGCGAAGACTTGGCAAAAATGTTCAAGCGAACGTGAGGTGTTTGATGAAAGAAACCACTCTTGCGATTGCCACTACAGGCTACAAAAGCCGTCCGTTTGACTGTTTGCTCGCTCAAAAAAAAGCAGAGCGTCTAGGCATCCGCTATGTAAAGCGCGAGCATCTATCGTATGCAGCTTTGCAAAGTCGCTATGGCGCAAAGTTTTTGCTTGTGGTGAAAAAGGGCGGTTTGCGGTTACAAACAGCCGAAGGCGAGTTGTTTTTTCATCCTAATATGGCATCAGTGCGCGTAAGAGAGTTGGGCTTTGGGAAAAAAGATCACCTAGTAGAAGCGATGAGTCTTAGGAAGGGAGATAAGGTGCTTGATTGCACGCTGGGTCTTGGCGCAGATGCCATTATCGCCGCATTTATTGTAGGTGATGGCGGCAAGGTGACATCGCTTGAAAAAAGCCCATGGATATACGAGATCGTAAGTTATGGGCTTGCACACTTTGCAGCAAAAAATGATACGGTGCAAGCTGCTATGCGTCGAGTGGAAACGGTGCAGATAGATTATGAAGACTTCCTACATAATCTGCCCACCAACTCTTATGATGTCGTATATTTTGATCCGATGTTTCGACATCCCCTAAAAAACAGCGTACAGCTCTCGCCGCTGCGCCTTTTGGCAGATCACGCGCCTGTTTCACTTGCTGCCATTAGACAAGCGCATCGCGTGGCAAAAAGATGTGTCGTCTTGAAAGAAAATAGTCGCAGCTTGGAGTTTGCTCGCTTGGGTTTTTCTAAGATCGTCGGTGGAAAATACAGTCCTGTTCGTTACGGTGTACTTGAAGTGTAAGTAAAATATTGCTGCTTGGCTGGCGTTTCTTTTCTTCTTTTGCGTCTTGTGCTATGATAGAGAAAAGATCATAAAAGTTTAAGCGTATAACATCTGGAGGAAGTAAGGTATGTCGTTGTTAGAAATAGAAAAGGCTGGCGCACCGGTTTTGAAGGAAATTTGCACACCCGTAGAGCGTGTTGATGCACAACTTAGAAAGCTGCTAGACGATATGGCAGAAACGATGTATGAGGCAAACGGCATTGGCATCGCTGCGCCACAGGTAGGAAAAGCCTTACGCATGGTCGTCATTGATATAGGCGAAGGCCGTATCGAACTTATCAATCCGAAAATAACATTTTGCGAAGGAACAGAAACCGATTCGGAAGGCTGTTTGAGTGTACCGGGAATTTTCGGTGAAGTTACGCGAGCGGCGAAAATCAAGGTTGAATTTATGAATAGACGCGGTAAGCGCAAGCATATCACAGCGAAAGGCCTTTTGGCGCGCTGCATACAGCACGAAATCGATCATTTAGAAGGAATCCTTTTCATTGATGTAGCAACTACGCTGCGAGAAGAAGAGGAACCGTCGTCATGAAACACTTTCGTGTAGTTTTCATGGGAACGCCAGCTTTTGCAGTGCCGTGCCTAGCGCGTCTTACAGCGATCACTGATGTCATTGCCGTCGTTACACAGCCGGATAAGCCTAAGGGGCGCGGTCAAAAGTTTTTGCCTACGCCGGTTAAGGTATTTGCTGTAGAGCATGGCATCAAAGTCTATCAACCAGCGCGTATAAAAGCACCGGAGTTTGTTGATATATTGCAAAATCTTGCCCCTGATCTTATAGTCGTTGTAGCTTTTGGACAAATTTTGTCAAAAGACATTTTAGTTCTGCCGCCACGGGGTTGTATCAACGTTCATGCGTCTATTTTGCCGCGCTATCGTGGTGCAGCACCTATGCAATGGGCGATCATACGTGGCGAAAAAGAAACAGGCGTAACGACGATGTTCATGGACGAGGGGCTTGATACGGGCGATGTACTATTAGTAGAAAAGATCGCCATTTCAGAAACGATGACAGCAGCTGATTTGCATGATGCGATGATGATGCTCGGCGCAGATGTCCTAGAAAAGACGCTTTTAGAACTATCAAAGGGAACGCTTAAACGTACGCCACAAAATGATAAGCTTTCGACATATGCACCGCTTCTTAATAAAGAGAGTGGACGCATCGACTGGAAAAAATCCGCCCGTGAGATCCACGATCTCGTGCGCGGATTGAGCCCTTGGCCGGGAGCTTACAGCATATTGCACGGGCAGAAGTTTAAGATCTGGCGCACAAGAACGCTCGTAGGGCAAAAAAAGCCGGGGGAAATCATTTCAATTACGAAAGAAGGACTCCTCGTCGGCACGGGCGAAGGTCTGTTGGAGATTTTAGAATTGCAGGTGCCAAGCAAAAAGAAGATGTTGACAAAAGAGTATCTGCGCGGTCATAGCTTTGATTTACCGGCACGCTTTGAAATTTGAAGCATTGATGTGATTTTTAGAGAGGGGGGACAGTCTTGACAGATGTGCCAATATCAGGACTTGAGCGCCCACATAAGAGGCTCTTTATCGCACTTTTGTCTTTAAGTTTCTTATGTATGGCATCTTTGGCGTATGCCGTTTGGCGTGTGAGTTATCTCGGCTTACTTGAAATAAACGCCTATTTACCTTTGATTCTTGGCATATTCTTTGCATCTGTCGTTTTTTTTACTGGCTTTGGTATTTTGAGTATGGTTGGGGCAATACTCGGGCTGCCTTTTTTTCATGTTTTTCAAAAGCGCTCATATGCACTTATCAATCTGCTCTTTCCCATCGCTATCCTCATTGGCAAAGTATTCGGTTTTAATCGTCGCCGTATCGAGAGATCTTTTATCGAAGTCAGCAACCATATCGTTAGCCATCGCGGCATCAAAGTACGCGCAAATGAGCTACTTGTTGTTACGCCGCATTGTTTGCAACTTGCGACGTGCCCACATAAGATCACTCGTGATCCAAATAATTGCAAGCACTGCGGCGGCTGTGATATTGGCGATCTCTTAACGCTTGCCGATGATATGGGTTTTCATTTTTTTATAGTGACGGGCGGCACACTAGCACGCCAAACAGTAAAGAAGATTCGCCCTAAAGTAGTGTTGGCAATTGCCTGTGAACGCGATTTGACAAGTGGCATCCAAGACGTTTATCCGCTGCCAGCAATCGGCGTATTAAATATCTGTCCAAATGGTCCATGCTTTAATACACATATTGATATAAAAATAGTGCGAGAAGAGCTCCAAAAGCTCTTGCTCGATGAAAAAAAGCAAGATAGCAATACGGATAATGCTTGCAAAGGAGAGAAAATGTATGGACAAAGCGAGAGAGATGGCACTTAAAGCACTCCATGATGTCAATGCAAAAGGCGCCTATGCCAATGTGGCATTGGTGCGTGCTTTTAGCGGCGTAAGTCTCTCCAATATAGATCGCCGTTTTGTGACAGAACTCGTTTATGGCGCGGTAAAAGCAGGCGGTACGCTCGATTGGATACTGCGATGCTACTTAAATCGTCCTCTTTCTAAAATCCCGCCTATGGTGCGGGATATTTTGCGTTTGGGCATCTACCAACTTTTCTTTTTAGAGCGTGTGCCGGCAGCGGCTGTTTGCAATACAGCAGTGGAGATGACAAAGCACTATAGTCATGAAGGAACAGTAAAATTTGTCAATGCTGTCCTTCGCACAGCGGCGCGTGAGCCGGAAAAAGCAGCTTTTCCTACTGGCAAAGGTAAAGAAGCAGAAAATCTTGCTTTATCTGCTGCACATCCTTACTGGTTGGTAAAGCGTTGGCTAAAGCAATTTGGCTACGAGGAAACGAAAGCACTTTGTGCCTTTAACAACGCAAAAGCAATACTTTCCGTACGCACGAATACGTTAAAGATTACGCGAGATGCACTAATAGAGAAGTTGCAAGAAGAAGGCGTTACAGCAGAGTCTTCCAATTTGACATCAGAGGGTATCCGCTGCCTAAGCCACGGTGCGCTCGATGCCTTGCCATCCTTGCAGCAGGGTCTTTTCCAAGTACAAGATGAAAGCTCGATGCTTGTCGCACACATCCTTGCACCTAAGCAGGGAGATTTCATACTTGATGTATGCAGCGCACCAGGTGGCAAAGCGACGCATCTTGCCGCTATCATAGGTGATCAAGGGCGCATCGTTGCCCTTGACGTGCATGAACATAAGATACGCCGCCTAAAAGAAAATTGTAAGAGGCTTGGCATAACGTCTGTCGAACCGCTGCTTCTTGACGCGCGAGAGGTAGGTACGCGCTTTTATAGCCAAGCCGACCGCGTGCTTGTCGATGCGCCCTGCTCCGGTTTAGGCGTCTTGCAGCGTAAGCCTGATGCACGCTGGAAAAAGACACCAGAGGAAATTGCGGCACTTATTCCCTTACAAAAAGAGATCCTAAAAAGTGCGGCAGAAGCAGTAAAGCCCGGCGGTGTACTCGTATATAGCACCTGTACGCTAGAGAGGGAAGAAAATGAAGCCGTCATAGAATACTTCCTTTCTAAGCATGAAAATTTTGTCTTGGAATGTGCAGGAGATTTCCTCCCCTTGCAAAAACGTGCCGAAAAAATGATTCAGCTTTATCCGCAGCGCGACGGCACGGACGGGTTTTTTATTGCCCGTCTTTTAAAGAAACGCTGATAAAATGAAAATGATATAAAGGCAGCTTGTGGACAGCTATGCAACCGTTACATAAAGAACCACCATAGATTGGGAGTGATTTCATGGCTTTTACAAAATGGGAAGTATTTTGGGGAGAGCATATTGAAGGATTCTTCCAAAAGAAATTGGCCAACGCTCTAAAACCTATTACGGTAGAAAAAAAACTGCTAAAAGTAATGGAAAAAGCAAAGAAGCGAAGAACAAAAGGTGAAAAAGAATGGCTTTTACCAAATGAATATACGATTTTTATAAATGAAGCCGATTACCGCAATCTTTTTTCGCAGTGCTTTTTTGACAATCTTCATGTATTAGCAGAAAAACAAGTTATTTTGCTTGATGCTTTTATGGATGGCAAACTTTCTATTAACATTCAAAAAGATGCCTCTATTTCCTTAGGGCATTGTAGAATCCGTGCATCTTTTTCCGACATGGTGCAGCGTGTGGCACAGGCAGTGTCAGATCAGCATACAATCATATTTCAGCGGACATCTTTTAATTTACTGTTAAATCTTTCAAAAGAATATCAAATTGCGTCATTTACGGTCGTAGAAGGCATGGATTTAAATTCTTATCTTGTATTTGGTGAGAAAAAAATTTTTTTAGGACGACGCGAGCGCAGCGATTTCATACTAAACGATCCTAACGTGTCACGCGTCCATGCATCAGTTCGCTATGAGCGTCATCGTCATATTTTACAAGATGAGCAAAGTACGAACGGGACGCTTCTTAACGGACAAGCCGTATTGGGAGCATATTTACAGCATGGCGATGAAGTCAAAATAGGAAATTCTGTTTTGCGTTATGAAGTGCTATGATAGCTTGGCTTTAGAGATTATTACAGAAAAGTCTATCTCTAGCCGATTGGGTGCATATATACGCATTGGCATCATCACATTAAAGACTGAGGAGTGATTTTTTTGAAAGTTTCCATGGCAACAGACAAAGGAAAAGTGCGCGAAGCAAATGAGGATGCCTACGCTTTCGTGCCGCCCGACACCTGTGTTGTAGCCGACGGCATGGGCGGCTGTGCTGCAGGCGAGGTGGCGAGCGCGATCCTTGTGGATACTTTTAGCAAAATATTCTCTGACGCAGCCCATGCGCGAGGGCAAGAAGCTCTGCGTCAAGCTATACAGATAGCAAATCGAAAAATCTTGCAAGAAGCGGCAAAGCATACAGCAATAAGGGGCATGGGTACCACTGTTGTAGCTTTGCAGTATACGAAAGATACAGCATATTGGGCATATGTTGGTGATAGCCGCTTGTACCTTTTACGAAACGGCAAGCTCAAAAGACTTACACGCGATCATTCATTCGTGCAAGATCTCGTTGAAAAAGGCTCCATTACAGAAGAAGAAGCGGCAAATCATCCGAAAAAAAATTTGCTGATGCGCGCCGTTGGTGTAGTCGAAGATCTAGTTGTCGACACGGGAAGCCTTAGTATAGAAGCAGAAGATATTTTCCTCCTTTGCTCGGACGGGTTGACAAATATGGTCGAAGATGCTGCCATTTGTTCTGCTCTTTTGAAAAAGTCGAAAGACAAAGCGCATCATCTCGTCGAATTAGCTCTTTTTTTCGGGGGGCTTGATAATATCACGGCAATCGTTGCAGAACACGATGAAAGAAGGGAAAGGAAGAGCAGATAAAATGATTAAGGAGGGCTTGCCATGAAACAACGTATTTTGGGCAATCGCTATAAGCTCTTAGAACTCGTTGGCAGCGGTGGCATGGCAGATGTATATAAAGCGCATGACAATCTTTTAGATCGCACCGTAGCAGTCAAGGTACTTCATTCGCAATTTGCAAATGATGCAGAATTTATCGCGCGTTTTCGCCATGAAGCGAAGGGAGCAGCAAGGATGTCACATCCTAACATCGTCAATATTTACGATGTTGGGCAAGAGGAAAAATGCCATTACATCGTCATGGAGTACGTTTCTGGACAAACGCTTAGAGAACAGCTAGATGTAAGCGGTCATTTATCCGTGAGTACATCTCTAAGCATCGCTCGTCAGATAGCCGCAGCTCTTTGTCATGCACATCATAATGGTCTTGTTCATTGTGATATAAAGCCGCATAACATACTCGTGATGGAGGATGGGCGCATAAAGGTTGCTGATTTTGGTATTGCGCGTGCCGTAAGTGCTGTTACAGCGACATATACAGGCAATATAGTTGGCTCTATTCACTATTTTTCGCCTGAACAAGCTAAAGGTGTTGCGATCACACCAAAATCAGATGTCTATTCTCTCGGTATCGTCCTTTATGAGATGCTAACAGGTGAACTTCCCTTTACAGGAGAAACGCCTGTCGGTATAGCTTTGAAGCATTTGCAGGAAGTACCGCTTGCAGTTTCAGCGTTAGATCCAACAATCCCCCCTTTTATAGAAGCACTCGTTTCAGAACTCATAGCAAAAGATCCGCAACAACGTCCTGATAGTGAAACAGTCGTGCGACAAATCATACAAGATGAAACGATGCTTGTAGGGGCTTCGTCGCCGCTTCTTGATCCTTATGCAACGCAAGTGTTGCCGCGTGTGCGTGAAGCAGAGGTAGATTCGTCATTGCTTTCAAAATCAATGACGGCGAATTGGCATCAAGAGCAAATCGCTCCTGTCAAAAATAAAGGCGCAGGAAAAAAAGCGTATCGCTCCAAGGCATTTTTGCTGCTTTTATCTCTCGTATTATTCTTTGGCTTCTTTGCAGGTGCAGTTTTTTCCTACGGTAAATTTTGGAGCAGTGCAGAAGTAGTCGTTCCCGATGTAAAAGGACAAACGCTCGCTGTTGCCAAGCAAAAGCTAGAAGATAAGAAATTGCGCGTAGACATTGCAGAGATGTATGATTCTAATGTACCTACAGGAGAGATTGTAAAACAAGATCCAGAAGGCGGCAGCAAGGTCAAGGAAGAGCGTCTTGTAACCATTTATGTAAGTAAGGGCAGCGAAGAAATCAGTATGCCGGAGCTTAAAAGCATTCAACAGTCGGCGGCAGAAGAAAAACTCAAAAGCGTCGGCTTGAAACTTGGTGTCGTTACGGAAGAATTTTCCTCGCAGCCTTCCGGTAGGGTCATCGGTCAAGATCCTAGAGCAGGGACGAAGATCAGCAAAAATCAGGTTGTTGATCTCGTGATCAGCAAGGGTGAACGACCTCGCAAAGTTACGGTTCCGAGCATTGTCGGTGCTGCAGAAGCAGCTGCTACGGGAGCTATTAAAAATCGCGGACTAGAAGTTGGCTTTATCACGAAAGAAGAAAGCAGACAGGCAGTCGGCACAGTTGTACGACAAACCCCTCCGGCAGGAAGTGAAGTCGAAGAAGGCACTACAGTTGATTTTGTGCTTGCCATCGAACCTGAAGAAAAGATTGAAAAGCCGAAGGCACGGACATCGGAGAACGGCACGAAAAGCAAGACATCGCGAAAAAATGTCGATGATGCCAAGATAGATCACTAGACATAGGAAGCGCTTTTTAACTCATACTTCCTAAATCTACAGGGAGGATGCACAGTTGCAAGGAAAAGTAATAAAAGCACAAAATAGTTTTTTCTATGTTAATACGAAAGCTGGACTGCTTAAAGCAAAACTGCGTGGGCGTTTAAAAAAAGAACACATCACAGTTGTACCGGGCGATGAGGTTGAAATTGACATTTTAGTCGATGGCACAGGCATCATCGAAGGGCGCAGCCAACGCCGCAGCCTTTTGCGAAGACCGGCAGTGGCAAATGTCGATCAAGTCATCCTTGTCTTTGCTGCACGAGAGCCTGCGATTCATCCTGTGCTAGTTGATCGCTTTCTCGTACTTGCCGAATGGTCAAATATCGAACGCATAATTCTTTGTATCAATAAAGTGGATTTACTAAAAGAAGACAGAGAAAAAATTTTTGCACTCGCTGCACTTTATCGTGCTGTCGGCTATCTTGTATGCCTGCTGTCTGCTATTACAGGTGAGGGTATCGACGATTTAAAAGACCTTTGCCAAGAAAAAATCAGCGTGTTTGCAGGAGCTTCTGGCGTAGGAAAGTCGTCGCTTTTGAATCATATTTCACCTAGATTTTCCCTTGCGACTGATACTCTTAGCAAGAAAATCAAACGCGGCAGACATACGACACGCACAGCCGAGCTTCTACCGTTTGCTAATGGCTTTTTGGTTGATACGCCCGGTTTTGGCGCAACAGAACTTGCAGATATAGAACCAACATTGCTTGCTACATTTTTCCCTGAGTTTCGCCCCTTTTTTGCCAGATGCCGTTTTTATCCTTGCACACACAGTCATGAGCCGGATTGTGCCGTAAAAGAAGCGATATGTAAAGGCGAGATCGAAGCATCACGCTATGCTTCTTATTTGGAAATGTTACAGCAGAGTGCAAAGAGAAAGAAGGCATACCGATGATAAAGATCGCACCATCAATTCTTTCGGCAAATTTTTCTTATCTCGCCGATGAGATAAAACGCATTGAAAATGCCGGGGCAGAATACGTTCATATCGACGTAATGGATGGAAGCTTCGTGCCAAATATCACGCTTGGTTCTCCCGTAGTAAAATCAATGCGAAAATATTCTAATGCTATTTTCGATGTGCATTTGATGGTCGAACATCCAGAGTCGCAGATTGTCGCTTTTGCTGAGGCCGGTGCAGACATCATCACGTTTCACATTGAGACAGTAAACCATGCCCATCGACTCGTGCAGGAAATAAAAGCACTTGGCTGCAAGGTGGGTGTGGCACTTAATCCGGCGACACCGCTAGTCGTGCTAGAAGAACTTATGGAATACATCGACATGGCACTCATAATGACAGTTAATCCAGGATTTGGCGGACAAAAATTCATCAAGTCCATGCTTAAAAAGATCGCACTGCTGCGTAGCATTATGGAAGAAAATGCGCTTTCTTTCGATATTGAAGTAGACGGCGGCATCAATGTTGAAACAGCATCGCTCGTAAAAGCAGCAGGAGCGAATATCTTAGTTGCAGGATCTGCCATATATGGCGCAAGCAATATAAAGACAGCGATTCAAGCGATTCGCGGCTAAAGGAGTGATACAAATGGAAAAGGCAGTTGTGCTGCTTTCTGGCGGACTTGATTCTGCAACCTGTATGGCGGTGGCAAAAGAACAGGAAAAAGAGCCTTATCCCATCAGTTTTGACTACCAGCAGCGTCACAGCATAGAGCTTGTGGGGGCAAAAAAAATTGCAGCGTTTTATAAGGTAAAGAAACATTTGCTCATTAAGACAAATATGGGAGTGATTGGCGGTTCGGCATTGACTGATGGTGATATTGCCGTACCCCAAAGAGAGGTTTCTAGTGCTACTGTTCCCGTGACATATGTACCTGCGCGCAATCTCATTTTTCTTAGCTACGCGCTTGGCTATGCTGAGGTACTTGGCGCATACCATATCTACATCGGCGTTAACAGCGTTGACTATTCCGGCTATCCAGATTGTCGCCCTGAGTTTATAGAACATTTTCAAGCTGTGGCAGACTATTCGACGCCTAATACCTTTGCCAAAAAACGTATTGAGATCGTCACGCCTTTGCAACATTTATCCAAAGCAGAAATAGTGCGTTTGGCGGCTAGGCTTGATGTGCCAATAGAGCTTACGCGCAGTTGCTACAAAGGTGGTAAAAAGGCTTGCGGTGTATGTGATAGCTGTAAACTGCGCCTGAAAGGCTTTTTAGAAGCAGGCATAAAAGATCCGATCGATTATGAAAAACGCTGACTTTATCATGTTGCAAGATATACAAAAAACTACAGATATACGCGGCATTGACATTCAATATGTAGGTATCAAGGATGCACATTTGCCGTTTCGCATCAAGACCAAAACAGGTGCTTTTCAACAGGTCGTGGCACGCGTACTTTTTACAGTTTCATTGCCAAAGGAGTACAAGGGTACGCATATGAGCCGTTTTTTAGAGATTTTGCAGCAGTGGTGTGATAAATCGGTGGCAGAAGATGAAATGGATGCCATGCTGCAAGAGGCACTTCATCGCTTAGAAGCAGAAACAGCAAAGTTACGCCTGTCTTTTAAATATTTTGTTGAAAAAAAAGCCCCCGAGAGCAGTAAAAAATCCGTACTCGATCTTGATTGCTTCTTTGAAGGAGAAAAGCACATAGGTGAGCCGATGTCATTTCGTCTTGGTGTCACTGTCCCGGCGACATCACTTTGTCCCTGCAGCAAGGCGATCGCACGCTATGGTGCGCACAATCAACGAAGTCTATTAAGAGCTGTCGTCGAATTTAAGCCGCCAGCTCCTTGTATTTTTATCGAAGATCTTGCCACACTCGTAGAAGATCAGGCATCGTGTCCGATCTATCCGCTCTTAAAGCGTGAAGATGAAAAGTATGTGACAGAAAAAGCATACGAGCAGCCGAAATTTGTCGAAGATATCTTGCGAGACATCGTGTTGGCACTGCGTCCACTGCCGGGACTCTTTTGGTTTTCCATAGCCTGTGAAAACTTTGAGTCAATTCATAACCATAGTGCTTACGCAAGTCATGCAGAATATATTTCCTAAAAGTTTATGTCAAAAATATGCGTTTTGAGGAGGTGTAGGATGAAAATGCTTTACAAGCGTTTCATCATACCGCTCTTGCTTGTTTTTAGCATATCGAGCGCAGTCATCTACTCGACGGTCGATATTCATACGCTGACCAATCTGACCGCATTTCAGCCATGGTCTATAGCACTTGCACTTTTTTGCGTCGGCATAGGGCTTACGCTTGATGGCACACGTCTTATGCATCTTGTGAAAATTTCAGGTGAGCGCATCACATTAGGGCAAGCTGTACAGGTCGTTTTCGGCAACTATTTCCTCGCGCTATTAACGCCGGGGGCGACGGGCGGTGCTGTAGCGCAGCTTATGTTTTTGCGTCATGCTGGCGTACCGGCTGGCAAAGCGACGGTACTTGTCATCGTTCGCACCTTAGTTTCCATACTCTTTTTAATATGCTGTATGCCGTTTATCTTCTTTAATGATACAAGAATCCTGTCTGGCGTGGATAATCATACACTCATGTTGATCTCAGTAATCGCCTTTGTTATCATCGCACTCATCGGCTTTGCTTTTCGCGTAAATACATTTGACTATATAGTTTTGCATTTGGCAAAGCGTTTGCGTATAAAGCGAGGCAAGAGGCTTCTTGCATTTTATCGTGATTTAAAGACAGGTGTGCATCTTTTGGCATCATCGCCGAAAAGTATGATGCGAATTTTCTTTGAGTCTGGTCTAAGTCTGATGTTTCTTTATGCTATCGTTCCTTGTCTGCTCTTGGGGCTTGGCGTGACCGAGGTGAATTGGTACACGATCATGGGGCGTATGATCTTTCTTAATATGCTGCTCTACTTTACGCCGACGCCTGGCGGTGCAGGTATTGCAGAAGGTGGTTTCATTCTTCTTTTTGCTGATTCTGTGCCTGCTGGCACGGTCGGAATCCTTGCCGTTTGTTGGCGGCTGATCGCGGAATATATTCCCTATTTCATTGGTCTTTACTACACGCTCAAGGTTTTTGGCAAGAATTTCTTGCATCGTTCAATAGAACATACAGAAGATTGACGGTATCAAAAAGTTGAAATCGGACACTTAAAAAGGCAGATAGAGATAAAAGGCACTTGAAATGATTTGCGCTTTTATTCGCCTTATTTAGAAGAAAAGATTTTTATTGTCATCTTGCCGCAAGTTAATCCTTGCTATATAATTATTTTAGATGATTATATGATTAAGCTGATGCAAAAGGAGCTTGAATGGATTTATGACTTTGACCGCCCATGACCGCAAGTATCTGGCGATTGCCATACCATCTGCGATGGAAGGCGTATTCATGAACCTTTTGAGCATGGCGGATCTCGTCATGGTCGGCACCTTGGGTACGCTTTCTATCGCTGCGATCGGCATCTTTGAACAGCCGCGCATGATGCTCTTGACGGTTGCGCGTGCTTTTGCTTCTGTACTCATGCTCTTGGTAGCGCGGCGTGTGGGCGCAGGAAGGCAACGAGAGATAGGCAAAACGCTTCTTCGTTCTGTGTGCCTTACAGGGCCGTTTCTTGCCGCTATGCACGTTGGAGCCTTTTTTTTCTTGGAGGACACACTCTTTTTTTTGGGGGCAAAGGTCGAATATATTTCCCTTGCCATGACCTATGCAACAATCGCGGTCGCAGCAGTCTTTTTTCTTTCTTTGGCGACGCTTTTGCAAGCTGTACTCATTGGTCTTGGCAATACGGCACTTGTGCTTGCTATAAATATTACCGGCAACATTTTAAATGTTATAGGTAATGCGTTTTTGATCTTCGGTCTTGGACCATTTCCGGCACTCGGCGTTAAAGGGGCTGCGATTGCCACGCTTTTAGGTTCGCTTTTTGCCTTTTTCGCAACATTTGTCGCGCTTTGCCGCTTGAATATTTTATTCGGTGTGCGACAGATGTTTCCTTCTATGCCGTTCTTGCGTGAGTTTGGCACTCTTTTTACTGGCATCTTTGGCGAAATGGGCTGTGAGCGTGTCGGCATGGTGCTTTATTCGCGCATGGCAGCAGAACTTGGTACGATTCCTTTTGCCGTGCATAGTATATGTATGAATTTTTGCGACCTTTACTATGGCTTTTCTCAAGGCATGGGCAAAGCAAGCATGGTGCTGGCAGGTCAATCCTGCGGCGCAAAAAGCGTGCAGGATTGGCGTGCTTATCTTTATGCAGGCGTTAAGTGGGGATTAATATTTTCTTTGTTCGCCGCACTTTTGACAGCAATTTTTTCCAAATCCATCATCGGTTTTTACGATCAAAACCCAGAGGTTGTCGCCATGGGGACACCGATCATGCTTTTTGTGGCAGTCGTGAGTTTTCCTGAGGCATTGGCACTGATTTTTGCAGGTGTTCTGCGTGGCAGCGGCAAAACGGGACAGGTGGCGATGTGTTATTTCGTCAGTGTAACATTTTTACGCCCACTCTTTACGGCGTTTTTGCTCTACGGGCTAGGACTTGGAATCTTAGGCGCGTGGATCGCGCTTGCCTTTGACCAATGTCTGCGTGCTGCATCATCAGGCTTTCTCGTGCGGCGTGCGCGTTTATAAATCTGAAAAGAGGCTAAAAAGAGTGGAACGACAAAAGAGAGTTTTGGCAATTCATGATATTTCAGGTGTGGGCAAATGCTCCTTGACGGTTGCACTACCGATAATTTCGGCAGCAGGCGTTGAGTGTTCGGTACTGCCGACGGCGATTTTATCGACGCATACGGGTGGTTTTGAGGGCTTTACATATCGCGATCTGACAGAGGATATTTCGCCAATAATTGCACACTGGCAGTCACTTAATTTGAAGTTTGACGGCATTTACACGGGCTTTTTAGGCTCGTTTGAGCAGACACAGATCATCGTTGATGTTTTTTCTGCATTGGCAGATGAAGATACGCTGTTTGTTGTTGATCCCGTCATGGCAGATGGTGGCGAACTTTATACGAGCTTTGATATTACATTTCCACCGGCGATGAAGAGGCTTTGTGATAAGGCAGATGTCATCTTGCCCAACATGACAGAAGCGGCATTTTTGCTTGAAGAAAGTTACCTAGATGGGCCATATACGCGTGCTTATGTGAAAAATTTGCTGCATCGCTTAGCTAAGGATATTGCTGTCAAGTATATCGTGCTGACAGGCGTGTATTTCGATGAAAAGGAACTAGGCGCGGCTGTTTATGATAAAGCAGCAGATACAATACAATATGTCCTCGGCGAAAATATTCCGGGCAGCTATCATGGTACAGGCGATGTATTTGGCAGTGCTTTCGTCGGTGCAGCAGTTGGCGGTAAGTCGATAGCTCAGGCAGTACGCATCGCCGTTGATTATACGGTAGATTGTATAGCTTGGACGAAAAAAGCGGCTACTGACATTCGTTATGGTGTCAATTTTGAACGCTATCTTGGCAGCTATAGTAGAATGTTGGGTCTTTGAAGTCATGGAGGCAGTGTGACATCAGCATTGTGCAGCGTTATGCCAAAGGTTTACAAGAGTACGGCAACTATGCTATAATGCCATAGATGTTCAAGTGTTTCCGCAGCTATGACACTGAGTTACTCCGACGGTGTCTTGGCTGTAGGAGAAAGAAAACTTTTAGGAGGGTCATTTATGTTGACACAGGAAGCTAAGCAGAAGATCATTGAGGAAAATGCTGTTCATGAAGGCGACACAGGTTCACCAGAAGTACAGATAGCACTTTTGACAGCGCGTATCATCTATCTGACGGAGCATCTTAAAGAACATAAGAAGGATCATCATTCTCGGCGCGGACTTTTGAAGATGGTTGGTCATCGCCGCAGGCTCTTAAGTTATCTTTATAACAGTGATATTGAGCGTTATCGTGCCATCATTGCAAAGCTAAACTTGAGAAAGTAAGAAAGGGCGGGGATTTATCCCCGCTTTTTGTATGTGGCAAGGATAATTCGTTTTTTTGTCGAATAAACGAAGTGGGTAGGGTTTTGGATAAAATTTTAAAATTTCAATATATAGAAAGTTGTAGATACATAATGAATAAAAGGGCAATAGTAAAAACTTTAGGAGGAAATTAAATGCAGCGTTTTGAAATGCAGCTAGGAGGCCGTCCACTGATCATCGAGCAAGGAAAGATGGCAAAGCAGGCGAACGGCTCCGTGCTGGTTCGCTATGGCGATACGGTCGTACTCGTTGCGGCAACGGCATCATCAGAGCCGCGTGAGGGCGTGGATTTTTTTCCGTTGACGGTTGATTTTGAAGAAAAAATGTATGCAGCAGGAAAGATTCCCGGCGGCTTTATTAAGCGTGAAGGTCGACCGAGTGAGTCGGCGATTCTTTGCAGCCGTTTGATTGATCGTCCGATTCGTCCGCTGTTTCCCGAGGGTTTTAGAAATGATGTGCAGATCATCGCGACGGTGCTTTGTGTTGAGCAGGATAATCCTCCGGAAATAGCCGGTATGATTGGCGCATCTTGTGCACTTTGCATATCAGACATTCCTTTTGCAGGGCCTATCGCAGGTGTTAAGGTCGGGTATGTAGATGGTGCTTTTGTAATCAATCCAACGGAGACGCAGCGTGCTGTTTCTGACTTAAATTTGACCGTTGCAGGTTCTTTTGACGCTGTCATGATGGTTGAGGCAGGTGCTAATGAACTTTCAGAAGAAATTATCTTAGAGGCTATTTTTTTCGGACATCAGGAAATTCAACGCATCGTAAAATTTCAACAAGAAATTATCGCTAGCTGCGGCAAAGAAAAGCGTCAGATGAAACTTTTTCTTGCACCGGCAGAATTAGAACAGAAGGTGCGCGATTATGCTGCCGTGCGTCTTGATGAAGCGGTACGTAACCCTGATAAACTAGCACGCGATGAAAATATTGCTGCTATCGGTGCAGAAGTATTAGAGCATTTTCTCCCAGAATATCCGGAAAATGTCAAGGAGATTGTCTCTGTTACGCATAAGATCGTCAAAGATAGTGTGCGCCACATGATTACGCACGAGAAGATTCGCCCCGACGGACGCGCCCTTGATGAAGTAAGGCCAATAAGCTGCGAAGTCGCTCTTTTGCCGCGCACGCATGGGTCGGGTCTTTTCACGCGTGGACAGACGCAGGTTCTTACAATTACTACACTTGGCTCTGTCGGCGATGAGCAGGTCATTGATGGCTTAGGCTCTAAGCAGTCAAAGCATTACATTCACCAGTATAATTTCCCCGGCTACAGTGTTGGCGAAGCACGTCCTGCAAGAGGCCCAGGCAGACGAGAAATTGGTCACGGTGCTTTGGCAGAACGCGCACTTTTACCCATGCTGCCGAGCTTAGAAGAGTTTCCCTATACGATACGTCTTGTATCGGAAGTATTAGAGTCGAACGGCTCAAGTTCCATGGGCAGTGTTTGCGCTAGTACACTTTCGCTGATGAATGCAGGTGTTCCTATCAAGCACCCTGTGTCAGGCATTGCCATGGGACTAGTTAAGGATGGGGATCGCTATACGATTTTGACAGACATCCAAGGAATGGAAGATGCTCTAGGTGATATGGATTTTAAGGTCGCCGGTACTAAAAAAGGCGTTACGGCGATCCAAATGGACATCAAGATTGCTGGCATTACGCGAGATATATTGCTTTTAGCTCTTTCACAAGCAAAGCGTGGGCGTGCGTTCATTTTAGAGAAGATGCTTGCTGTCATTGATAAACCTGCACTAGAACTTTCGCCTTATGCGCCACGCATCACTGTCATGAAAATTCATGTTGATAAGATTCGCGAGGTCATTGGCTCAGGCGGCAAGACGATTAAAAAAATCATTGACGATACAGGCGCGCAAATAGATATTCAAGAAGATGGTACCATCTTCATAGCTGCCGTCGATGGCGAAAGTGCCAAGAAGGCACAACAGATCATCGAAGACATCGTGCGCGATATAGAGGTTGGTGCCATATACAAGGGCAAGGTTACGCGAATCATGAATTTCGGCGCTTTCGTTGAGATTTTGCCGGGTAAGGAAGGTCTTTGCCATATATCACAGCTAGCGCGTCATCGCGTCGCACAGGTGGAAGATGTCGTGCATGAAGGTGATGAACTTGAAGTAAAAGTTGTGGAAATTGATAAGCAGGGGCGCGTAAATCTTTCGCATAAGGTTTTGCTCTAAGGAAATATTGCTGTAACGATGAATGAAGATAGTTGACGAATGTATCAGCATTTTCCTAAATTTTTGTCGTCGCATCTTCATCTTTTTAAATAAAAATGACTCGCGTGGCTTTGGTCGTGTGAGTCATTTTTGTTTAAGAAACGCAGATAAAAATTTGAGAATCATTTCCTAGTCTTTTACTACACACATACTTTCGTGGCTTATTGTCTTTTTTTTGCTATAAATGTATAATGGTATCAGAAGTTTTAGGGAGCTTCAGAAAGGATGAATTTCGATGATAGGCGATCTTTTACGCGCAGCGCGTGAAAAGCAGAATTTATCGATAAAAGATATAGAAAAGGCTACTAGCATACGCGCCTTATATATAGAAGCAATCGAAAAGGGAAATTATAAGACATTGCCTGGTGAGGCATATGCTAAAGGTTTTGTCCGCAATTATGCAAATTATCTAAAGCTAGATGCCAATGCCATGGTCAATGAATTTAATGAGGAACTGCATCCAGTAGACGTTGCAAGTTTAGAAGCTGTCGATTCTGTTGCAAACGATAAAGACCTAATACAGCCTATGCAAAGAGAAACAGAAGAATATCGCGTTCCGAAAATCACATCTTTAGAGAGTTACCCTATGAAAGACAAGTCCTCGCATGGCGTTCGTAATGCCTTATTGGCGGCTGTGGCTGTTTTTGTTGTCGCTTTTGCAGCGTTACTTGCTTTTGGCGGAGATGATGAGTCAAATGTTCCTAAAGCGCGTTCTAGCACACAAATGGCGCAGCATGGCTCAAAGCAGATAGAAGCAGCGCAAAAGCCTGTGAGCGATGGCGTGGAAATGACCTTGAATTTTACTGATCGTTGTTGGACGGAAGTCGAAGTTGACGGTAAAGCAGAATTTGAAGGTATAGCAGAAAAAGGAAAGATCTTACAGGTAAAGGGCAAGGAAACGGTTCATATCACCGCAGGTAATGCTGGAGCACTTGAATTTTCTTTGAATGGCAAGGCTATGGGTACGATTGGAAACAAAGGAGAAGTAGTAGAAAAGACGTTTACTAAAGAAACTCGATGATAAACACAGTGAAGTTTTTTATTGTAAATTGCAAAATAGAAAGAGAAAAGGAGATATAGATGCGTTGCCCCTTTTGTAAACACGCCGACAGTCGCGTCATTGACTCACGCGCTGCTGATGACGGTAATACTATTCGCCGTCGCCGGGAATGTACAGTCTGTACCAAGCGCTTTACGACATATGAGATGGTGGAAAAAATTCCTCTAATGGTGATAAAAAATGATGGCAGACGCGTTGTTTTTGATCGCAATAAGATTTTGAATGGCTTGATCCGTTCTTGCGATAAGCGCGACATTCCTACAGAGCGCATCGTTGCCTTAGCAGACGAGATCGAAAAGGAACTTAGAAATACAATGGAGCGTGAGGTCTATACACGAGATATTGGCGAGCTGGTGATGGAAAGGCTCAAGATCTTTGACGAAGTTGCATATATACGATTTGCTTCGGTTTATCGCAAATTTGCTGACATCAGCGGCTTTCGCGAGGAGTTAGAAGCACTGATTCGGGAGAAAAATCTGTCTTGAGTTGGAAAATCAAGCAACATTTGCGTGAGCGATTGGAACGTGAGCAGGGATATTTCACTTTTCCTGTGGGGACACGGCGAAATTTTGCCTTAGTCTATCCAAATTCTTATTTTGTCGGTATGTCGAACTTAGGACTTCATATCATCTACGAGCTATTAAACCGCCGCAGCGATACGGCCTGCGAGCGGTTTTTCCTGCCGTCTGAAGACGAGCAACGCGAGTATGAGCGTACAAAAACGCCGCTTTTGAGCTTAGAAAATCAATTGCCGCTTTATCGTTTCCCCTTGATTGGTTTTGCTGTTTCCTTTGAAATGGACTATTTCAACCTGCTTCGTATCTTACAGCTTGGCAAAGTAAGACTCTTAAAAGCTATGCGCGGCGAGCAAGATCCTATTGTTATCGCAGGCGGACCTTGTTCTACGTTCAACCCAGAGCCTTTGAGTCTTTTCGTCGATGCTTTCATCATCGGCGAAGGTGAAGTAGTGATGCCGCATTTAATTGACACATACAATGCCGCTATAAAAGCGAAATTTTCTCGCGCCGAGATGCTGCGATCACTTGCAAATGTTTCTGGTATCTATGTGCCTGCACTCTATGAACATGACTACGATGCCGCAGGACGCTTATGCAATATTCGTCCTGCAAACGGTGCACCTCGGCGTGTCGTGCGCCAATGGCTGCATGATCTTGATGCTGTTCCTGCACACACTGTGATCGTCACCGATGATACGGAATTTAATCTCTATCTTATAGAAACAGCGCGTGGCTGCGGTAGGCACTGTCGCTTTTGCATGGCAGGCTATTGCTTTCGCAGACCAAGAAACCGCTCGTTGAAAATCTTAGAGAAAGAAGTTCAAGCAGCAAAAAAATATCAAAAGCGCATCGGACTCATGGGGGCAGCGATTTCAGATTATCCCGAAATTGATGCCCTTTGCTGCGATATTTTGCAAAAAAATCTTGGTATGTCCGTTGCCTCTTTTCGCGCAGATTCAGTTACAGAAAAACTCGTGCAAGCTTTAGCAAAAAGCGGTCTAAAGACGATCACGCTTGCCCCAGAAGCTGGCAGTATGCGTATGCGAAAAATTATCAATAAAGGCATAGAAGAAGCACATCTGTTTCGTACAGTTGATCTAGCTCTAGCAGCGGGCATCTGCCAGTTTCGTCTTTACTTTATGATTGGACTTCCTTACGAAGAAAAAGAAGACATTGAATCCATCGTCGCCATGACCACACGTTTAGATGCTTACATTCGGCAAAAAAAAGAGCGAGCGCAGATCACTTTGAGCATCAACCCTTTCGTTCCCAAGCCGTTCACGCCATTTCAATGGCTGCCGATGAGGACTGAAAAATGGCTAAAGGAAGCACTCAAGACGATTCGGAAAAGCCTGTCGAAATATAAAAATATTCGCATTATCGCCGAATCTTACAAGAGTGCCTATGTGCAAGGCGTACTAGCACGTGGCGATCGACGTATCGCGAGCGTCCTTTATCGCGCTTTTTTATCTGGTGGCGTCAAAACATTCAAGCGTGCAATGAAAGAGGATGGTCTTTTGCTTGAAGATTTTTTAAGTAAAGAGCATACGGAAGATACCGTTTTCCCATGGGATATACTTGATATGGGATTTTCCAAACAGTATCTTTACCTCGAACTGCAAAAGGCAGCAAAGCTGCAATATACGAAACCGTGCTTTTCTGACTGTAAACGTTGCGGCGTTTGTGATACAATGGGGGATAGATATGTTTCACTTGAAACATAGCGGCAAAATGCAGCTAGGCGTGTTTTCTCTTTTTTCCAAAAAAAGGCTAGTGCATGGCATTTCCACACGTTTTGGCGGTGTTTCTAAACCACCGTTTGCGTCTTTGAATATGGCTCTACATACAGGTGATTCACCTGCATCTGTTTGGGAAAATCGCCGACGTTTTGCGAATGTTTTACAAGTAGACGCGACGCGTATTGTCTCGCCGCGTCAAGTGCATGGCGATACCATACGCATCGTGACCGCAGCCGATGCCGGCATGGGCGCACGCTGCTACGATGCATCATTATGGGCTTGCGATGCCTTACTAACGAAAGAACCCACCATACCACTTGTGCTATGCTTTGCTGACTGCGTGCCGCTTTTATTTTATGATCCGGTGCAGCATATCGCCGCCGTCGCTCATGCCGGTTGGAAAGCAACGATCGCAAACATAGGACAAAAAACGGTTTTTCGTATGTGTGAGGCGTTTGGCTCACGTCCGCAGGATATTTTAGCGGCCATTGGTCCTGCTATCGGTGCGTGCTGCTTTGAAGTAGGAGAAGAGGTCAAAGATCAGTTTGATGCGTCATTTATAGGTAAGTCGAAACTTTTTGTGTCTGCCCTTAATGAGAAATTTACCATAGATTTATGGGCAGCTAATCGTCTGCAATTAGAAAAAGCAGGTGTACTTTCTGAGCATATTGACAGTGCTGATATATGCACGAAATGTAATGACGATCTTTTTTACTCTTATCGAAAACAACATGGAAATACCGGTAGGTTTGCCGCTTGGATTGCGTTGATGTAAGCTTTAAGCAAGTTGGAGGGAAGATAGTTGATCGAGGAGAATTTGCGTACCGTTTTGCGCTCAATAGAAAAAAGCAGGGCAAAGCGAACGTGTGCCGACGCTAAAGAACCTGTCGTTCTTGTCGCTGTGACGAAGAATCATGGGATTGACGAGATGCGCGAAGCCTTAGACAGCGGTATGGTAAATGCCGTAGGAGAAAACCGCATACAAGAGGCTAAGGAGAAGTTTTTGACACTTGAGCGAAATACTGTGTGGCATCTCATCGGTCATTTGCAGAAAAATAAGGCGAAGTATGCCGTAAAGATTTTTGATTTAATTCATTCCGTAGACACCTTAGAGCTTGCACAAGTCTTAGATAAGGAAGCGAAAAAAATTAATAAGGTGCAAGATGTCTTAGTGCAGGTTAATATAGCTAAGGAAGATACAAAATCTGGCGTTTATGAAGAAGATTTACAGCCTTTGCTTAAAGACATAGATAAACTCTCACATCTGCGTCTTTGCGGTCTGATGTGCATAGCTCCCGATTATGACGATGCGGCAAAGGTGCGTCCACTTTTTCGCCGTATGTATGAGGTTTTTAAAAAAACAAAGGAGTTCGCTTGGAAAACGGCGAATATAACATATCTGTCAATGGGTATGACACAAGATTATCAGATTGCTGTAGAAGAAGGTGCCAATATCGTTCGTGTCGGCACGGCCATTTTCGGGTCACGTCAATATTGAGGAGGGAACAAGATGAGCTTCTTTGATAAGGTTTGCGAAAAAATTGGCCTAATCGATCCAGAAGACATCAACGATAAAAAAGATTCGCACGACGAAGACGACGATTTTCCAGAATCAGACGATCCAGAGCCTAGCGAGTCGTTTGCGTCGAATGTTGTGGATTTTCAAGCCGCAGCGGCGAATGCTTCTATGAATAATGTTGCCTCTTACAAAATGAAGGTTGTCGTCATAGAACCAAAGTCATTCGATGATGCACAACAGGTAGCTAACTGTCTGTGCGACAAGCGTCCTGTCGTCATTAACTTTGAAAATACGGCAGGAGAAGATGCCAAGCGCATCATGGATTTCATCAGCGGCACGACCTACGCCTTAAACGGTGAAATAAAGAAAGTTGGACACAATGTCTTTTTTTGTGCGCCAAGTAATGTCAATATCTCGTATTCAGAAGAAAAGAAATCGGTATCGGCAGAAATGCCTTGGTTAAAAAAGTAAGGCGGTTATGATGAAATTTGCTTTAATTGGCGGCGGCATGATGGCAGAAGCTATCATAGCCGGAGTTTTGCGTGAGCATATGCTTGCGGCGGCAGATATTTTTGTTTTAGAGCCGCAAGCGACACGAGTAGAAGAATTGCAGAAAAAGTATGGTGTGCAGGCTTTTTGCCAAAAAGCCGACTTTCTTGCCGATATGGATGTCGTAATTTTAGCAGTCAAACCGAATGTAGCAAAAGATGCATTGCTAAACGTGCGTGACTACTTGCGATTTGATACTGTTTTCGTTTCCATAGTGGCAGGGTTATCTATTCATACATTAGAAACACTACTAAAAAAACAGCCTGTCATTCGCGTCATGCCTAATACGCCGCTAGCAGTAGGTGAGGGGATGTCTGTGTATGCACTCGGCTCTTTTGTGTCTGCTGTGCATGAAGAAAATGTGCGAACGATTTTTTCAGCATCCGGTAAAGTGATCTGTCTTGTTGAATCATTGCTTGATGCCGTCACAGGGCTTTCAGGCAGTGGTCCGGCATTTGCTTTTTTAGCCATCGACGCACTTGCCGATGGCGGCGTAGCAGCCGGGCTAGCGCGCAAGGATGCGCTATTTTTGGCAGCGCAAACGATGCTTGGAGCCGCTAAGATGGTTCTAGATACGAAAAAGCACCCATGTGAGTTGCTTGATCAAGTCACATCGCCTGCAGGAACTACAATCGCCGGCGTGCGTGTACTTGAGCAACGCGGTGTGCGTGGTGCCTTTCTTGATGCTGTTTTAAGTGCGGCAAAAAAATCTAAAGCATTAGGAAACCACTGATAAATTCAACCTTTTTAGGAGAATACGATGTCAAATAGAGAAAAGATCCTGCGTTTTTATCGTGGTTCTGAAGGCGAAGAAATCGCAGTAAAATTAGTAGATGCTGCAGAAAAGGCAATGAAGAATCAAAAATTTCGTCTGACGGCATTTCTTGATCCATTCGGGCAAGAAATAGCTGAAATTGTAGCGGCGAATTTTATCGGTCTGAAAGTTTTTTTCCATGGCGGCTATGTGGGAGCAGAACGCCAACGTGCTATTTTTCAGCATGAAGATTTCTGCGGCATACCAGCATGGGAGATCGCTCTCATACAGGCAAAGTGGCAAAGTGAGTTTTCGCATATTTCACATCGCGATGTACTCGGCGCTCTTATGGGATTAGGTATTGAACGCGAAATTATCGGCGATATTCAGTTACAGCAGGGTGTGGCAAATATCGTCGTTTTAGAAAATATGGCAGCATTCTTGTTGCAGCATTTTGTTAAGTGCGGTGCGGTATGCGTGCATTCTACACTAGGAGAACTATCGTCATTGATGCCGCGTGAAGAACGCTTAAAGGAAATTCGTGCCACTGTCGCCTCTTTACGCGCTGATTCCATTGCAGCTGCCGGCTTTGGTATCTCTCGCAGCCGTGCAGCAGCAGACATTGCAGCAGAAAAACTCAAGCTGAACTGGCAGACTGTAAAACACACATCAACGACCATCAAAGAAGGCGATGTACTTTCTATGCGTACTAGAGGACGTCTTGAAGTGACAGAAATTTGCGGACAGACGAAAAAAGGGCGCATAAGTGTACTTCTTCGTCGCTATATAGGATAACGTATGTTTTTAAGGAAACACCGATAAGATGAAGTCGCCTAGATTTGTGCAAATGGGTGGTTGAATTTATCAGTGTTTCCTTAAAGTCAGAAAGGACGGAAACGATTCTCGTGCCGATTTTTTTGATTATCTTCATCGTTTTTTTAGATCAAATAGTGAAATTGTTCGTTGCTTACGAAATGTCGCCAGGAATGTCAATTCCTATCATAAAAGATATTTTTCATATCACATTAGTCTTAAATCCCGGTGCTGCCTTTGGTATCCTTGCCTATCAGCGTTCTTTTTTTATCGTTATGGGACTTATCATCATCGTCTTAAGCGCAGTTTTCTCGCCTTATATTCGTCGTCAGTGTCTGATATTTCGCTATGGCACGACACTTTTGATAGGCGGTGCTTTGGGTAATTTGCTTGATCGCGTGCGATTTGGTCATGTAATTGATTTTTTTGATTTTCGTATATGGCCCGTGTTTAATATCGCAGATATAGCCATCGTACTTGGTGTTAGTGCCATCGTCTACGCGCTGATTTTCAAAATGCAAACAGCAGAGGATTCCTAATGAAAGATGTATGGCTTGTTGATGAAACGGCGATAGGAAAGCGGCTTGATCTTTTTCTTGTAAGCAAAAAGACACAGTTTTCTCGCGCACATATCCAAAAATGGATCGAAGGCGGCGCGGTTTTTGTTAATGGAAAATTTGCAAAGGCAAAAGATAAGCTGTGCGCGGGGGATACGGTGGAGATTTTTATTCCGAAAGCACAAGAATTAACGATCTCTCCCGAGCCGATTCCTCTTGATATTATCTACGAAGATTCTGACATAATCGTTATCAACAAGGCACGTGGTATGGTCGTTCATCCTGCGGCAGGCATCAGTAGCGGCACACTTGTCAATGCGCTCCTTTATCATTGCAAAGATCTTTCGGGCATCAACGGCATCATACGTCCCGGCATTGTGCATCGGCTTGATAAGGATACATCAGGTGTCATGGTAGCTGCAAAAAACGATCTAGCACATATCGATCTAGCCGAGCAGATCCGCCAAAAATCAGCGCAGCGCATATATAAAGCCATTGTTTGCGGCAATATCAAAGAAGAAACGGGCATGATTCGTGCGCCTATAGGTCGCCACCTAAAAGAGCGCAAAAAGATGGCTGTCATACCAAATGGCAAAGAAGCTACGACGCTTTTTCGCGTAATAGAGCGTTTTTCGTCATATACTTTCATTGAGTGCCGCCTAGAAACGGGGCGCACGCATCAGATTCGCGTTCATATGGCATACATCTGCAAGCCTTTGCTTGGCGATCTAAAATATGGTAAAAAATCTCCCTTTGCTATAGCAGGGCAGGCACTTCATTCGTTTGAACTTTCATTGACGCATCCACGCACAAAAGAACGTATGCACTTTACGGCAAAAATACCTGCAGATATGCAGGCGATTTTGCATGACTTACAAAAAAGCACGACTTGCAGCAAATAAAATATTTGCGTACAATAAAGGAAACACTGATAAATTCAGCCACCTATCTTAAAGCATCTAAGCGACTTCATTTTATCAGTATCTCCTAAAAAATATCAGAAGGGAGCAACATGATATGGCGACTTTGGTCGATAAAACAGTTTTGATGGATGAAGATGCGATTCGTCGTGCGCTAACGCGCATTTCGCATGAGATTGTAGAAAGAAATAAGGGGACAGAAAATATCATCCTCGTCGGTATAAGAAGCCGCGGTATTCCTCTTGCAGCACGAATCGCAGCGGCGATTGAAAAAATTGAAGGCAGTAAACCGGCTCTTGGCACTTTAGACATCACATTGTATCGTGATGATCTTTCAACACTCTTATATCAACCTATCGTGCGCGAAACGGAGATCCCAAATGATGTTACAGATAAAATCATCATACTAGTAGACGATGTACTATACACAGGGCGCACTATTCGTGCAGCACTTGATGCGGTCATTGATTTGGGGCGACCGAAAAGTATACAACTCGCTGTTTTAATCGACCGCGGTCATCGCGAATTGCCGATTCGTGCAGATTTTGTAGGCAAAAACGTACCAACATCATCAAAAGAGGAGATCTGTGTCATGCTGCAAGAGTACGATGCTGATGAAAAGGTCGTGCTTGCAGAACAGAAGGATTGAAGAGCCGCCAAATATTTGCATATCTTTAAAAAAGAAAAGAGACTTGCCATGCTTTTGTGGCACGTCTCTTTTTTATCTGCTGTTTCCTTATTTTCCGTACATACGCAGCAACGGATTATCCTTGAAGATATTTCCCTGCTCTATGTAGCGATGCACCATCTTTTCTGATTTGTGGCGCGTTTGGCGCATGATGCTCAAAGCATCAACATCGTGCCGGGCGGCACTTGTGGCAAAGCCGCGGCGTAGGCTGTGTCCGGCGAAATCTTCTTCGCTTAGTCCTGCCTTTTTGATATACTTTTTAACGATTAAAGCTACAGATTTATCAGAAAGCTGTGCATCACGCAGCTTTTTGTTACGTTTGAAGGGGCGAAAGAGTGGACCTTTCTTTATCCCACTAAGAAAAAGCCATGCCTTTAGTGCGCGTACGGCACAGATTTTTGCATCAGGTGCATAAGGGATGCCAATATAGCTACCCTTACCGATCTGATCGCCCTTTGATCTACCTATAAATACGATCATGCCTTCTGCGGAAAATTTTATATCCTCAGCAGAAAGTGCAACAAGCTCCGAGCGACGAAAGGCACCGGCAAAGCCTATAAGAAGCAGCGCACGGTCACGAATCGACGTTTCATCATCGCCGAAGCTGTCGGCAAGCAGATAGAGCGTTTCTAAAAGAATCGGTGCCTTACCATGTTGGAAAGTTCCCTTTTCGCGACGTATGGCGGACATGGCACTGCGTACAAGATTAGAATGTGCTGGATTCTCACGTCTGTAGCCGGCAGCAATATGGTTTTCTGAGATACTGGTGATGCGGCGAGAGACGGTGTTTGCCTTTGCATCGTCTGCAAGATCGTTGATATAGTTGACGATGGTTTCAGGTTCAGCAGGTAGAGCACACTTTTCATTATGCTTGCACCAATCAGCAAAATCATTCCAATCGCTCGCATAGGATTTGATTGTATTGAATGCTTTGCTTTTTTGCATACGCTGCTTGCTTTTTGTAGAAAGTTTTTCATTTTGCTCGACATTTTTATTATGTATAAGCATGAAATCTTCACGGACATTCATGGATAACACACCTCGTATTTAAAACTAAAATTTGCCGCTACATTTTCATTATACAAGATCTAAAGAGAATTGTCAGAAAAACTTGCAGCTTCTTTTAAGAGATGATATAATAAAATATATTTTCGTATTGTAAAGGATTAAAGAAGATGATACTAAAAGGTGGGGTGTGTATGATCAATGAAAAGCTGCGCAACGAATTGAGCGATCAACTCATGGCTGCTGTGCTGCATTTGCAAAATGCAGAGGAAGGCTACGCTTTTTTCGAGGATATTTGCACAGTCGCCGAGCTAAAAGCAATGGCGCAGCGACTAGAAGTTGCAGCCATGCTGCGCCAGGGCAGTACATACGATGCGATTGTAGAGCGTACAGGTGCTAGTACAGCGACGATCAGCCGCGTGAAACGCTGCTTGAATTACGGTGCCGACGGTTACAAAGTAGTATTAGAACGGCTACAGTGCCAAGGTAAAATAGAACGGGAAGAATATACTTGAAAATTAAAATATACCATAAAAGGTAAAATCTATTAAAGAGTTGATCTATATTTCATGAAACAAAGAGTTTTGCAATTTTTTCATGCGCTTACTGCACGCTTATATAAATGCGATCATGAGTTTGTCTGTTGCTTTTTAAATGAAGCGGAACGTACACTTTTTTATGCTATGGATGTAATAGATCAACGCCATGCCGTTCATACAGCATATATGGCGTTGGAACTAGCGCGTGCTAGAGCAGATATAGACAAAAATTTGCTTGTACGCATCGCGCTTCTTCATGATATAGGGCGTGTCAAAGGCGATTTAGGTCTTTGGGGCAAGGTTATCTCTGTCCTTTTGCATTATTTTTTGCCAAATGCTTCCCGTCGTTTTTCGTCTCCTTCACGCGAGGGGGTTTTCGGTTTTTGGCGGCGCGCACTTTATGTCTATTATCATCATGCAGAGATCGGCAGCGAGAAATTGCAGATTTTAGGCTGCGATAAAGAGGCATCCCTCATACGTTTGCATCATCATCAGCTCACGCCTACCGCTGCGGCAGAGCTGCGTTTACTGCAAGAGGCAGATCGAAAAAATTAGTAATTTAAATCACATAATTTATCTATAAAGATGTGCTTGATTTGCCAAAAGACATTGAAATAGCCGCAGAGAAGAAGTAAAATGTGTATAAAGAACACTATCAGGACATCACACGAAAAATGTTTGACGAGCATCTAAGCGGCAAAAGTCTGCACACATTAGATGTTCAAGAATATAAGGGGAAGTTAAAGACTCATTGCGTGGAGGTAAGATTATGAATACTTCTGTTGATATTTCTATGGTACATTTTAATAAAAAAGGTCTTGTTCCCACCATCGTGCAGGAGGAAAACGGCGAAGTTTTGATGCTTGCTTACATGAACGAGGAATCGCTGAAAAAGACTTTGGAAACGGGCTTTACATGGTTTTATAGCCGCTCACGCAAAAAACTTTGGCAAAAGGGCAAGACTTCGGGCAACGTGCAGCAGGTAAAAGAAATCTCGTACGACTGCGACGGCAATACGCTTCTCGTGCGCGTCCATCAAAGGGGCGTTGCGTGTCGTACAGGCACATATTCGTGCTTTAGCGGACGAAAACTGAGCAAAAGTGAAAAGAGTATTGCCATCATTGACGACGAACCGCAAAATTCGTTGGCAGAAGTCCTTAATGCCGTCTATCGCATTATCCAAGAGCGTCGCGTCCACCCTGTCGATGGTTCTTACACGAACTATCTTTTTGACAAGGGACAAGATAAAATATTAAAAAAACTGGGTGAAGAAGCAACAAAAACAATAATTGCCTCGAAAAATATGGAAAAAAGCGAAATCCTCTATGAAATGGGCGATCTCTGGTATCATTGTCTTGTCCTGTTGGCATTTCATAATATCGTGCCAGACGAACTGTTTATGGAGCTTATGAACCGTAGGAGCAGCGGCAACAATCAGCATCGCTTTACAGACAAGACTGATGTACATCCTGATGTTTGAGATGGTCAGCATAAAAGTATAGATGCATTTTAAGAGGAGCAGGGGCTTTCTAAAATGTTGTTTTAGTGCTTTTCGTTGACAGCAAAGATTACCTGTGGTAAGATTTCAAGCAGAAATGTACACATAGAGAATGTACCTTTGAAATTGGTCCCGTGAGGCTGATAAAGGGAGTTGTAAGGATGTGGGTTTCGTATGCCTCATCGTCCGTAAAAAAAGCTTTCTTATGCCTTGCATAAGGAAGCTTTTTTTATGGACAAGCAATAAGGGAGTGAGTCGCTTGCATAAAAATCTTGTTTCTCTGCGTGGTAAAAACATCTTGGGATTGGAAGATTTTTCGCCGGAGGAGATTAAACTCGTTTTGGATTTTGCCAAAGAGATGAAGAATGTGATTCAAAGGGACATCAAGAAACTTCCAACGCTGCGGGGAAAATCCATCGTCACGCTGTTTTATGAGCCGAGTACGAGAACGCGTTCTTCGTTTGAGCTTGCAGGAAAATATCTCGGTGCCGATGTCGTCAATATCACGGCAGGGACGAGCAGCATCGTCAAGGGCGAGAGTTTGCGCGATACTTTGTTGACCGTAGAAGCGATGGGCGTCGATGCCATTATTATGCGCCACAAGGCAGAAGGGGCGCCAGCTTATGCCGCAAAGACCGTTTCGCCGGTGATAATAAACGCCGGCGACGGCGCACACGAACATCCTTCACAAGGACTTTTAGACCTTTTTACGATTTTACAATATAAAAAAACTTTGCAGGGATTAAAGGTTGCCATTATCGGTGATGTTTTGCACAGCCGCGTGGCGCGCTCAGATCTCTGGGGGATGCGTAAAATGGGAATAGAAGTGCATTTGGCAGGGCCTAAGACATTGTTGCCGCGATTTTTACAAGAAGAGCAGGGGGTATTTATACATAAGCGTGTGGAAGATGCCATCAAAGATGCCGATGTCATCAATGTACTTCGCATACAGCTTGAACGGCAAAAGGCAGGGCTTTTTCCCTCAATGCGTGAATATGCACGGATCTTTGGCTTAAACAAGGAGCGTTTGCGCCTTGCAAAAAAAGACGTGCTTGTGCTGCATCCGGGACCGATGAATAAAGGTTTGGAAATCTCAGCGCACGTTGCCTATAGCAAAAATTCTGCCATAAAAGAGCAAGTGCAAAACGGCGTGGCGATTCGCATGGCGCTTTTGACATTAGCGTTGATCGGAGGAAAGCAGAATGAAACAGATATTTAAGGGCGGTCGCGTCATAGATCCGAAAAACGGTATAGATAAAATCGCAGATATTCTCGTGGAAAACGGTATTGTTCGAGAGGTGGCTCCGAATATTGCGGATGAAGCGGCAGAGATCATTGATGTCAGCGGCAAGGTGCTTGTTCCCGGGCTGATCGATATGCACACGCATCTAAGAGAGCCTGGACAAGAAGCGAAGGAGGACTTTTTTTCCGGCTCACAAGCGGCGGCGGCAGGCGGTTTTACGACCGTCGCTACTATGCCGAATACAAGCCCTGTTGTCGATAACGTCGCTTTGGTGCGCAGCTTAAAGGCACGGGCGAAGGAAGTAGGTATCGTTCATATTGAAATCATCGGCGCATTGACGAAGGGGCAAAAGGGCGAGGAGCTTGCAGAACTAGGCGACATGAGTCTAGCAGGCGTTGTGGCTTTTTCTGACGATGGGCATTATGTGAAATCCGCTAAAGTCATGATGAACGGCATGGATTATCTGCAAAATTTTGATAAAATCATCATCGACCATGATGAAGAATTTTCGCTGATCGAAGAGGGTGTGATGAACGAAGGGCATCGAAGCGCCATGCTCGGCATGAAGGGGCGCCCGACCGTAGCGGAAGATATTGCTGTAGCGCGTGATATTTTGCTCGCGGAATATGTCGATGCGCCTGTCCATGTCGCGCATATCAGTTCGGCACGTTCTGCTGAACTTGTGCGCGAAGGAAAAAAGCGCGGCGTCAAGGTCACGGCAGAGGTCACGCCACATCATCTCATCTTAACGGATGCATATGTAAACCCACTAGATTCTTCTACGAAAGTCAATCCGCCGCTGCGTGGGCAAAAGGACATCGAAGCCATGTTGGAAGCCTTAAAAGACGGCACAATCGACATCATCGTTTCTGATCACTCGCCTCATGCCGAAGAAGAAAAAGATCGCGAGTATATGTATGCGCCGAGCGGCTTTCCGGGACTTGAAACGACTTTGGGACTGCTCTTGACGGAGCTGTATCATAAAGGCAAGATGGAACTTTCCGAACTTATCGCCAAGATGACTTTTGCACCTAGCGCACTCTTTCATCTGAATGCCGGCAGCTTGGAAAAGGGTATGCCGGCAGACATTACGGTCATTGATCTTGAAAAGGAATGGGTGGTTGATGCCGATCAATTCTATACACGCGGCACACACTCACCATACGTCGGTTATCGTTTGAAAGGACAGGCTGTGATGACGATAGTCGATGGTCGCATTGTAATGCGCGATGGAAAAGTCTTTGCGAGAGAGGGGGAAAACGCCAAATGAAAGGAAGCCTGATTTTAGAAGATGGCAGCGCCTTTTCCGGCGAATTGCTCGATAAAGCGCACGCCTTCGGAGAAGTCGTATTCAACACGGGCATGACGGGGTATCAGGAAGTCTTGACCGATCCGTCGTATTGCAGCCAGATCGTGACTTTGACATATCCGCTGATCGGTAACTACGGTGTGGCAAAAGATTTCATGCAATCGCGCAAAGCCTTTGTCAACGGTCTTATTATCGCCGAACTTTGCGATGTCGGCAGTAATTGGCAGTCGGAAGGAAATTTCGCGTATTTCCTGCGCGAGCAGCGTGTGCCTTGTTTATACGGCGTAGATACGCGCGCCGTAACGCGTCATATACGCTCTGCCGGTGCGATGAAAGGCATCATCGTGCCGACGGGTACGCCGCAGGAAGAAATAGATCGTTTGCTTGCACAGCCGCTCACAAAAGATGTCGTGGCAATGGTGACGACGAAAGAAATGTATACTTGGGATGCTGAAAATGCCGATGCGCCGCATATCGTCGTCATGGATTTTGGTGTCAAGCAGAATATCTTGCGTTCTCTGCACGATTTTGGCTTCAACCTTATGGTTGTGCCGGCGCATACATCGGCAGAAGAAATCTTGGCACAAAATCCCGACGGCATCTTTTTATCTAATGGTCCAGGCGATCCCAAAGACATTCCCCAAAGTATCGCTGAGGTCAAAAAACTAATCGGCAAAAAGCCAATCTTCGGCATTTGTCTGGGGCATCAAATCTTTGCACTTGCTATGGGTGCCGATACATATAAGCTAAAGTTTGGTCATCATGGCTCTAATCAACCGGTTAAGCATTTGGCGATGAACCGCGTGTATATTTCGTCACAAAATCATGGCTTTGCCGTTGACGAAGCATCTTTGCAAGGTCTGCCGCTTGAAGTCACGCATCGCTCTATTAACGACGGCATAGTAGAAGGACTGCGCCACACGGATCTGCCGATCTTTACCGTGCAGTATCACCCCGAAGCGTCGCCGGGACCTGTGGACAATCGCTATTTATTTCAGCAGTTCCACACGTTGGTCAAGGAGGTAAAGTAACTATGCCGAAGAAAGATTATTTGAAAAAGGTCATGGTTATTGGCTCAGGCCCTATCATCATAGGACAGGCGGCAGAATTTGACTACGCCGGCTCACAGGCCTGCCGCTCCTTAAAAGAAGAAGGGTTAGAAGTCGTTCTAGTAAACAGCAATCCGGCGACGATCATGAC
>CAUUGH010000013.1:0-35673 GCA_963544755.1 uncultured Selenomonas sp.
GACAATATGAGCTTGATATTCGTACTCCTAAAGATGATGTCTTAGAAAATATTTCTGCTGCACTCCATGTGAATAAAGATTATCTGAAAGAACCTGCATATCCATACACGGAACATGACCTTATGCGATTCTTATTTAAACTTGATGACAGTATTGAGGTTAATATAAGACAGGTTATTATAAATGACGAAGATCCCGGATACACTACCACAGGCATATATTTCGGCAGTGAAGCTATTTTGAGAATACGAAACATGCTTGAAGATTGGCAAAAAATGAAACAAAAGTATGAAAATAATGAAATCACTAAAGAAGCATTGCAGGATTGGAAGGCAAACTACCCTGACAGTCTTAAAAAAGATTATGTTCCGTTTGAGGAAAGCAATGTAAAGGTCTATAGAAAAGGTATATCCGCTAAGATTCCACCGTGTATAAAATAAGCATATAAAAAACACATAGCTGAAAGATTTTTAAGTCTTAAAGTTATGTGCTTTTGGTTTGCATTCTATTCATATAGATTTTTTTGAAAGCAATCAATTAAACAATCAAATTTTTCTTCGTTTTTATATTTAATAAACTCCTCTACAGATTTAACTACATTTTTATTTCTAGTAATTAATTTTGACTTAGGAATACTCATTTTTAAATCATTCAATGCATTTCCTTGCATTGTTTCATAAGGAAGTTTTTGTATGTCATACCTTTCCACACCTAATGAAAATTTTGCTTCCTTTGGATATAAAAATATTTGAGCAAAAATAATAATTGAATCATATACTCTTTTTTTCTCATCAAATATATATTTTCTTCTTTCTCTGATTGGATCTAAAAAAATAGCCGATACTATGACTGACAAAAATGAAGAACTTAAAATATAAATCAGGATTTGTACAATATCAATATTTTTCATAATTACCCCCCAACACTATATATTATGGATATTAGTAGCTTATGTATTTAGAAAGCCTCCCACCAAAACGATGGAAGGCTTTAAAGAATTCACCTAAATTCAACAACTCTCTTTTGAACCTATTATTTCAACTGTTTAGTATCAAAATAGTATCACTAAGGCAGGTTTTACGCTTTCAAATCGCTAAGAAGCAGCGTTTTCAACCGCTATATAACAGAAACAATTTTGCTATTGCTATTCAAACTCGATCGTCCCCGGCGGTTTTCCCGTGCAGTCGTAGAGTACGCGGTTTACACCTTGCACCTCGTTGACGATACGAGTTGTGGTTTTTTGTAGGATTTCCCATGGAAGATCAGCACTTTCAGCGGTCATAAAGTCGCTTGTCAAGACGGCGCGGAGCGCGATGGCGTATTCGTATGTTCTGCCGTCACCCATGACGCCGACACTTTTCATGTTTGTAAGCGCCGCAAAGTATTGGCTGAGGGTTTTATCTGCACCGGCTCTAGCGATTTCTTCTCTATAGATAGCGTCGGCTTCTTGGACGATTTTGACTTTTTCGGCAGTGACTTCGCCTATGATGCGGATGCCAAGACCGGGTCCTGGAAACGGCTGACGATTGACTAAATGCTCAGGGATGCCAAGTTTTTTGCCGACTTTTCGCACTTCGTCCTTAAAAAGTAAACGAAGCGGCTCGATAATTTCTTGAAAGTCCACGCAATCAGGCAGACCGCCAACATTATGGTGGCTTTTGATGACGGCGGATTTTCCGGTGCCGCTCTCAATTATGTCAGGGTAGATCGTTCCTTGTACGAGGAAGTCTACTTTGCCGATCTTTTTTGCTTCGGCTTCAAAGACGCGGATAAATTCTTCGCCGATGATCTTGCGCTTTTTTTCTGGTTCACTTACGCCTTTTAGTTTTTCGTAGAAGCGATCTTTAGCATTGATGCGGATAAAATTTAGGTCATAATGCCCTGCTGCACCAAATACGGCTTCGACTTCATCGCCTTCATTTTTTCGCAAAAGCCCGTGATCGACAAATACACAGGTAAGCTGCTTGCCAATCGCTTTTGAGAGCAATACAGCCGCTACAGAAGAATCAACACCGCCTGAAAGCGCACAGAGCACTTTTCTTTGACCGATCTTTTTTTGCAGGGTCTTTATTGTCGTCTTGACAAAAGATGACAGCTGCCAGTCGCCTTTTGCGCCTACGATGCGGCGCACGAAGTTTTCGATGATCTTTTTGCCGTATTCTGTGTGCATGACTTCTGGATGAAACTGTACGGCATATAGTTTGCGCTCGGCATCTTCTATCGCTGCAAAGGGAGAGTTTATTGTCTGTGCGGTGATGCGAAAGCCTACAGGCGCTTTTACAATGTAGTCGGTGTGGCTCATCCAACAGATGCTTTTTGGCGGCACGTCAAAAAAGAGTGGGGACGCGGCATCTGTAATGTTTAGTTGCGTTCTGCCGTATTCTCTTACGGGCGCGATATGGACTTTGCCGCCTAATTTTTGTGCCATGAGCTGTGCGCCGTAGCATATGCCAAGGATGGGGATGCCAAGAGAGAAGATTTCTTTGCTGTACGTTACGGCATCTGCTTCGCAGACACTCGAAGGACCACCTGTGAAGATGATCGCCTTAGGCGCGAGTGCGCGAATCTTTTCGAGCGAAAATGTATGCGGATGCACCACAGAGTAGACGCTACATTCGCGCACGCGGCGTGCGATCAGTTGGCTGTACTGACCGCCAAAGTCTAGTATGAGTATACATTCATGGCTATCTTTAGGCAAGATAAGTCCTCCTTTAATCTGCATCGTCTGTGGTAAAAGAAGCGACGCTAGCACGGCAAACAGCGGTGGAAAAGCCGCGGCGATAAAGATATTGCAGCATTTTAAGGGGCGCGGTGCTTTTCTTGAAATGGACATCTAAGCAGCGTCTTGCCGCTTCTTGTTCGCGTACAAATGTATCATTAGGTACGCAAGCTGCAATAAGCGCGGCAGAAAAGCCTTGCTGCATGAGTTTTGCTGTGATCTGACGCACGCTCTTGCGGCTCTCATTATAGAAAAGCATGAATTTATGCCGGCACGCTTCTTCATCATCAAGATAGCCGCGCTCTGTTAAAGAAGTTAATGCTTTTTTAATATCTTCTTCTTTATATCCACATTCTTTTAGTTTTCGTGTAAGGTGTAGCGTACTGTAATCGGTGCGCGCTAAGAGATCGACGGCTTTTACCAGTGCGGTCTTTTCAGGCTTATTCGGCTGCTGGTTTTCCTGTAGCTTTACGCTCGTTTTCTTCGTCGGGGACACATTTTACCTCCCCTTCTTTTACGGTGTTTGCCTGCTCCATGAGCTTTTTTCTTACCTTTTCTTCTATGACAGCGGCAAGTTCCGGCTTTTCTTTTAAAGCCCTTTTCGCGTTTTCCTTGCCCTGACCTAGACGCGATCCTTCGTAGGCGTACCAAGAGCCGCTTTTTTCGATGATGTCGAAATTGGTTGCTATGTCAAGTATTGTACCGATGCGCGAAACTCCCTCGCCGTACATGATGTCAAATTCTGCGATACGAAAAGGCGGTGCAACTTTGTTTTTAACGACTTTGATTTTAGTGCGGTTACCTAGCATTTCTTGCCCCTGCATGATTTTGTCTGTCTTTCGTACATCAAGTCGCACGGTCGAGTAAAATTTCAAAGCGCGGCCGCCTGTCGTCGTTTCTGGATTGCCGAACATGACACCGACTTTTTCGCGAATCTGGTTGATAAATACGGCAATGGTGCGCGACTTGCTGATAAAGCCCGTGAGTTTTCTCATGGCGCGGCTCATAAGACGGGCGTGCATACCGACTACTTGATCGCCCATGTCGCCTTCGATTTCAGCTTTTGGCACGAGCGCTGCCACGGAGTCTACAACAATGATGTCGATTGCGCCGCTTCTTACTAGAGCATCTACAATGTCAAGTGCCTGCTCTCCCGTATCCGGCTGCGAGATCAAAAGTTCGTCTATATTTACACCGAGTTTTTTTGCATAAATTGGATCTAGCGCGTGCTCTGCGTCGATAAATGCTGCGATGCCGCCATTTTTTTGTGCTTCTGCGATCATGTGCAATGTGACCGTTGTTTTGCCGGAGCTTTCAGGGCCATACACCTCAATGATACGACCGCGCGGCAGACCGCCAACGCCAAGTGCTACATCAAGCGGCAGGATACCTGTCGGTATCGTCTCTACGTTCATATTTGCCGACGCTTCACCAAGGCGCATGATCGAGCCTTTGCCAAATTCTTTTTCTATATGTTTTAAGGCATTTGTCAAGGCTTCTTCTTTATCCATAAAAGTATGCTCCTTCCTCAAAAGCACTGATAAATCAAGCAAACGCTGATAAAATGAAGTTGTCTAGATTTATAGCGTAGATGTGTCAAGATGGGCGGCTGAATTTATCAGTGATTTCTTAAGATGCCTATTTGTAAAAATCCGTGCAGCTTCATTTGAGCAGCGTTTGCTTTACCTTCACATCATTATATAAAATGACAACCCTTTCTGCAAGTTTCCGGCTGCTCCTTGATGCGTCGCTTGATCTTTTCATTTGCAGCAGGTGTAGTGTGTCAGTGCTTCCTATAGACAAAACGCGTGTCTTTTACTATAATGAAGAAAGTATTTTGTTCATCTACTGCTAAAAAAGGAGTTGATCTCTTGAACAATCCCTTATTATCAAAAATAAGTAATACGACAGGAGCCGTTTTTTCGGGGGGAACTGCCAGCTACAGCGGCATCGTCACAAAAAGCACGGGGCTTATCATTATCGTCGCAGCAGCTGCCGTCCTTACTTGGCTTACGGGCTATGCGACACCGACGACAACGGTGGTATCCGGTATCATGGGGCTGATAACCGCGCTTATCGTTTCCTTTAAGCCTAATACAGCAGGACTTTTAGCGCCGCTTTATGCTATTCTTGAAGGTATGTGTATCGCGTGTCTTTCTGTGACACTTGAATTTTTATCACCGGGCATTTTAGTCAATGCTGTTATGCTGACTTTCGGCATCGCCATAGCTGCCGGCTTTGTCTACGAGCGCGGCATTTTTACTGTCAACACGACATTTATGCGTATCACTAACATCGCGCTTACCGGTGTCCTTATCACCTACGTCGGCGAAATGCTGCTAGGCTTTTTTGGTATACATTTGCCAATGTTGCACGATGGCGGCATCTTAGCTATCGTCATCAAGCTTGTCATCGTCGGTGTTGCTACAATGTGCATCTTCTTAGACTACGCGCTTATCAACCGCAGCGTGCAGGAGGGTCTACCAAAAAGCTACGAATGGTACTGCGCTTTTTCTCTTCTGGTTACTTTGATTTGGCTCTACGTCGAAATCCTCAACTTGCTGCGTATGCTGTCGTCAAGCCGCGATTGACGATTATAAAAAAATACGGTTAAAAGATATAAAAAAGGGCTGTCGCACAAATTTTGCGCTAGCCCTTTTTCTTTTGGTAAATGCTATTTTTCTCCGGCAAGCATTTTTTCTTGTGCCAGGAAGAAGTTTTTTACAGCTTCTGCCGCTGGTAGCGTCATAGTATCGACTGCGGCTAGCTCTTTTACATTAGCCTTCTTGATCTTAGCTAGTGTGCCGAAGTGATTCCAAAGTGCTTTACGCCTTTTAGGACCTATGCCTACGATGTGATCTAGTACAGAAACCAGGTTTCGCTTGCTGCGTAATTTGCGATGGTAGGTGATAGCAAAGCGGTGCGCCTCGTCACGGATGCGCTCGATGAGATATAGTGCTTGGCTGCGGCGCGGTAGGATCAATGGCTCAGAGCTTTTCTCGGTGAAGATATGCTCAAATTGCTCGGCAATCCCGATAACAGGCACATCAATATGTCCTGCGCCGCGAATAATTTCTAAGGCGGAAGAAAGCTGCCCTTTGCCGCCATCAATGATGATGAGATTGGGAAGTTCTTCTGCCGTAATTTTACCGTAGCGACGCGCTGTCACTTCACGCATGGAAAGAAAATCATCAGGTTTTCCTTCAGCACTTTTGATCTTAAACCTCCGATAGTCAGACTTTTTGGGAATACCGCCTTCAAAGACGACCATTGAAGCGACTGTTTCAGAACCTTGATTATGTGAAATATCAAAGCACTCCATGCGAAACGGTGCTTCTTTTAGACCTAGATAGCGTCCTAACTCTTTGACAGCACCTATTGTCTGATCGTCTGCCTGAGTGATACGCACCGCTTCATCTTTGAGGAATTTTTCGGCATTATTACGTGCCATCTTGATGACATCGTGCTTTGTGCCGCGCTGCGGCACGCAAAGTACAGCCTTCTCCCCTTTATTTTTACTAAGCCACTTTTCCAAAAGTGTCATTTCTGCAACAGAAAACGGCAGTAAAATTTCGCGCGGTACAAATGTCGCACGGTGATAATATTGCTTTAAAAATGCCAAAAGAAGCGTCTCTTTTGTTTCTTCTTCGCTGCCCGTAAGTAAAAAATGCTCTCGACCGACCATTTTCCCCGCACGAATAAGAAACACCATGACGACCGCGCCGATGCTAGATCGTGCCATGCCGATCGCATCTTGATCGCCTCCTTTTGTTACTATATTTTGCTTTTCTGCTACCTTGCGTACGGCAGCAAGCTGATCGCGAATACGCGCCGCTCTTTCAAAGTCGTATGCGTCTGCCGCTTTGGTCATGCGTCGTGTAAGTTCTTTTTCCACTTGCTCTGTTCGACCTTCTAAAAATAAGCAGATTTCTTGAATCATTGAAGCGTATTCATCTTTATCTACAGACTTACAGCAAGGCGCAAGACAGCGCTTGATATGATACTCTAAGCACGGGCGTTCTACCTTCATATTCTTGCAGGTACGCAGCGGAAAAAGTCGCCGCAGGAGCTTGACGCTCTCTTTCATCGCTCCTGCCGACGTATATGGACCAAAGTAGCGTGAACCATCTTTTGCGACACGCCGCGTAATCATAAGGCGCGGATATGTGTCGGCAAGTGTAACTTTCAAATAGGGATAGCTTTTATCGTCCTTGAGGTTAATATTGTAGCGTGGGCGATGCTTCTTGATGAGGTTACATTCTAAGATCAGAGCCTCGACCTCTGAATGTGTGAGAATCGTTTCAAAATCGGCGATCTTAGACACCATCGCTCGTACCTTAGGCTCTTGATGCTTACCACTTTGAAAGTATTGTCGCACACGATTTTTTAAAACTATCGCCTTGCCGACGTAAATGATGCGCCCTTTTGCATCCTTCATGATATAAACACCCGGCGAATTTGCCAATAGTTTTAGTTTTGCCTCTACTATAGCCGTCATTTACTCCCCTCGCTTTCTTTCGATGCTTATTTTAACAAAAATGTGCCGGAAATGTAATATGGTGAAATGAAACGAAACTTACAGCATTTTTACATGGTGATTAAAGAAAATTAGCCCTTGCAAAAGTTTTTTATTTTAGCTAAACCACACACACTTACCAAGCAGCCTGCGGCTTGACTTCTTGGGGTTTTATAGTAAAATTGGAAGAAGTAAGATTGAACAATAGTAACGGGGGCGAGAATATGTTTCTTGTAGAACGCCATGATGCCATTTTGGATATTCTTGCACGCGACGGTAAGGTGCGCGTCAAAGATTTAAGTGACCGTTTTCATGTGACGGAGGACTGCATAAGAAAAGATTTGGGCGCACTTGAAAAGCAGCGTAAATTAAAACGTACCTACGGTGGCGCTGTCGTGCGGCGCGAAAATCCGCACACCATCGAAGTCAGCAAGAACCGCAATATTGATGTCGAAGCGAAAAGACGCATAGCTCGCACAGCGATGCGTCTAATCAATGAGCGCGATATGGTGTTCTTAGATATTTCAACAAGTAACCTTGCCATCGCCGAGCTTTTAGTGCATGACGAACGCGAGTTGACCGTTGTCACCAATATGATCGACATCCTCACCATATTAGCACAAAACTCCAAGATCCGCCTTATATTCGCCGGCGGTGTCATCAACAAGAGCCGTGACGGCTTCTGGGGCGGCATGACGCTTGACTTTATCTCGCGCTTAAAGCCTGACATTGCTTTTATCGGTGCTGTCGGTGTAGATGTCAAGGAAAACAGCGTATCGACCTATGACATTGAAGACGGCATCAATAAGGCTGCGATCATACGCGTTTCTAAACGTGCTTATGTTGTCGCCGAAGCAAGAAAACTAAGCTCTGACGGCAACTATAACTACGTGACGCTAGATACGCTCTCAGGGCTTATCACCGATACGCGCCCTGCTAGTGATATATGCCAAGCCGCCGCAGATTATGGCGTTGACATCATCTTGCCACAGGAGACATAAGCACCCATGCATTTACATTTTTTGCGCCTGCCATCGTGGCAGGCGTTTGATTCTTTAAGCGAAAAAGGGCTAAAGGTATTCTTTTTTTATCTTGCAGTCTTTTCATTTTGCCGTGCCTTCTTCATCTTTTGGCTCCACGAGTACATGATGTCTGCAACGAGCAATGCAGACATCGCCCTTGCACTTTGGCAAGGGGTGCGTCTTAGCTGTCAGACGGCAGGTATATTGACGCTCTTTTCGCTTCTTGCTGCTCTGTTGACGCGCATTTTTTATGCGCCGCTAGAAGAACTTGCATGGCGCGTTACGAGCATATGCTCTCTTATTGTTTTTTCCATCCTCTATGCGGCGAGTTTTCCTTACTATCGCCAATACCACACGGGCTTTCAGCCCCTTATATTTAATACAATGAATGAAGACATCTTTGCCCTCTTTATTTCACTGGTACAGGAATTTTATTTGCCTGTGCGTCTTTTTGGTGCTTTTTTGTTTGCATTTGTTCTTTATCGTGCGCTTTATATTCTGCTCACGCACTGGCAACTAGACATCTGCTCTCAAAAATCATCTCTTAGGCGGCTTTTTTCGCGTATAATACTTATCGCGCTATTTCTCCTGATCTCCCTTTTGACCACCTTCGGCGGCAGTCTACGCTGGCAAGAAGCCATCGACTGGGAAAATGCCGGCATTACGAACGATGCTTTCTTAAACGAAGCGATTCTTGACGACTTTCAAGCACTTTATCGTGCTTACATACTAAACAATCGTTTTTTAGCGTGCAACGGGCTAAATTTTACCGTTGAAGAAATAAAGCGTCTTGCCGCTATCTACGCAAACCGCCCTGCTGACACAATCGATCTTGATGTTTACCTTACAAAAGAAGCACAAGGGGCGCAGATCAAAAAACCGCGCCACATATTTCTTATAATCTCCGAAAGCTACGCCAACTGGCCGCTTACAGAAAAGTACGCCGTCTTGCACATTGCCGATCCCATGAAGGCTATCATGCAAGAAGACGATAGTGCCTTTTGTGATACATTTTTGCCAAATGGTACAAGCACCGTCGCCGCCCTCACCGGCATTGTAACAGGCTTTGCCGACGCTAATCTTTATCTTACGACCATGCCCGAATCTTTTAGTGCCCCCTATCCGAGTGCCATCGCGCCTATATTCTCTCGCCTTGGCTACAGTACGAACTTTTGGTACGCCGGCGCGGCAAGTTGGGAGCGTATCGAGGCGTTCTGCCTCGCACAAGGCTTTGATCATTTCTACAGTCGCGGTGACTTTTCTGACGATACTGGAAGCGTCTGGGGCGTTGATGATGAAATCCTCTACAAAGAGGTGCTTTCTCGCACCGATCCCAAAAAACCTGAGCTTCATGTACTGCTAAACGTGTCAAACCATTCTCCTTACACCGTCGATTTAGCCGCTAAGGGATTTCCGCTTGAAAAAGTACGCGCCGCCCTTGCCGCTGATGCACAAAAAGATGCCAACCTCTTGAAAGAACTAGGTCACTACTGGTACGCGACAAAAGAGCTTGCCGCTTTCATACGCGCCGCGAAGGAAAAATTTCCCGAAAGCATCTTCTTGGTCATTGGCGATCATGCTGATCGCTATAACATCGAAAAAACTCCCTCGCTTTACGAGCGTTACGCCATACCTTTTATCCTCACGGGACAGGGCATCAAAAAAGATTTGCTGCTTGCAGATGCCGCCGGCAGTCAAATAGACATCACGCCGACACTCATCGAGCTGATCGCTCCACAAGGCTTTTGCTATGAAGCCATCGGCAAAAGTCTTACACGCGACAATCGGCAAGGTGTCAATTACGGCTTTTGGATCACGCATAATGCCATCGGCAAGGCAAATGCTACGCCTTTCGTCGCTGAATCTATCAACGACCGCAGCACTGCCATCGACGAAGACGCCTTAAAAGACTATATAGATGCCGTACGCGCTTTTTCGTGGTGGCGACCGAAATACGGCCCTTTACTTGACACGACAAAGCTTGAAGGACGTAAATAATACAAAAATAAAAAATGGCTCTTTGCCAAATGTCGTGTTTAGCATCGATCCGATCTTACAAAAAATCGGGGGCTTACACAATATTTGACAAAGAGCCTTTACTTTTCCTTACATTCTATGCAGTGTAGAAAGCGCGTCGCATTATTTCAAAAGCGCCATTATTTCAGCAGCTTTACCGTTAGAACCTAAGACTTCTTTGATCTTATGCTCAACAAGCTCTTTGATGTAAGCACGACCGGGTGCTATATATTGGCGTGGATCGAAATGCTCGGGATGCTTTTGATAGTGCTCACGAATACCTGCAGTCATGGCAAGGCGCAAGTCAGAGTCGATATTTATTTTGCAGACTGCTGACTTTGCTGCTTTTCTTAGCTGATCTTCGGGGATGCCGATGGCATCGGCAAGACTGCCGCCATTTTCGTTGATTATTTTGACGTATTTGGGAACAACGGAAGAAGCGCCGTGCAGCACGATGGGAAAGCCCGGCAGGAGTTTTTCAATTTCTTCTAAAATATCAAAGCGAAGTTCCGGCGGCACTAGTACACCTTGCGCGTTTTTCGTGCATTGTTCGGGCTTAAATTTGAAAGCGCCATGGCTGGTGCCGATGGCTATGGCGAGAGAATCAACGCCCGTGCTTGAAACAAATTCTTCGACCTCTTCGGGGCGCGTGTAGTGCGCGTCTTCAGCTGCGACCTTTACATCATCTTCAATGCCTGCAAGCTGACCTAACTCTCCTTCGACGACTACGCCACATTCATGTGCGTATTCGACGACACGTTTAGTAAGGGCGATATTTTCCTTAAAGCCTAGATGTGAGCCATCTATCATGACGGAGGTAAAACCGTCATCAATACACGATTTGCACGTTTCAAAATCAGGTCCATGGTCAAGATGCAAAGCGATGGGCAGATCTTCGCAGGCAAGCGCCGCTTGAACAAGATGCTTTAAGTAGGCGGGCTTGGCATACTTTCTTGCACCGGCGGATGCCTGCAAGATGACAGGTGATTTTAGCGCGGCTGCCGCCTCTGTGATACCTTGCACGATTTCCATGTTGTTGACGTTGAAAGCACCGATAGCATAACCGCCTTCGTGGGCTTTCTTAAACATTTCTTTAGTTCCGATGAGTGGCATGATCTCAACCTCCTATAGATAGTGACACTCGTTGACGTGATTATTATATCATAATTTAATGAAAGCGTCATGAATCTTTTGCAAAAAAGGAAATTTTATAGTCTCAAAATACACAACAAAAGTGGTGTTTTCTATCTATGTGCATATTTTGCTTTTTCTTGGTAGACGTGGACATGAAATTCTTGTATAATGTAAGGCGGTCTATCGCATTTTTTGATATTTTGTAACGAATGACCACTATCAAAGGACAAAGTTGCCGGCGGTAATTTGCCGACGGGCAATACAGGAGGTAGTTATGGCTCTGATCGTAAAGAAATTTGGCGGCAGTTCGGTGTCCACTACAGAAAAGATCAAGGCTGTGGCAAAGCGTGTACTTGACGATGCACAGCCGCAGGATAAAATCGTTGTCGTCGTTTCCGCTATGGGTGATACAACAGATGATCTCATCGAACTTGCACACGGTATAAATAAAAATCCGTATCATTATGCGCGTGAGATGGATATGCTTTTGACAACCGGCGAGCAAATCTCTATCGCACTTTTGGCGATGGCTTTTTGTTCAATGGGACACAAGGCTATCTCGCTAACAGGTGCGATGGTGGGTATGCAAACAAACTCTGTGCATACTAAAGGGCGCATCGTCAGCATCAAGCCTAGGCGTGTTGAAGATGCGCTTGCTGCTGGCAACATCGTCGTTGTCGCAGGCTTTCAAGGCGTGGACGCTATAGGAGATCTAGTGACGCTAGGGCGCGGCGGCTCAGATACTTCGGCAGTTGCGCTTGCAGGCGCATTAAAGGCTGATAGTTGCGAGATTTTTACCGATGTAGACGGCGTTTACTCTGCCGATCCGCGCCTTGTTTTAGGCGCACGCAAAATGCAGGAAATTACCTATGACGAGATGCTTGAGATGGCACGTCTTGGCGCAGGTGTCATGCAGCCGCGCTCCGTGGAAATGGGCAAGCATTTTGCTATACCGATTCATGTACGTTCGACATTTACCGAGAAAACCGGCACTATGATCAGGGAGGCTTATACAATGGAGGAAAAAGATTTTGAAATCAGGGGGGTAGCGCACGATGATAAGGTTGCAAAAATTGCTGTCATGGGTGTGCCAAACCAGCCGGGAGTGGCACACTCTATCTTTTCCGCCCTTGCAGATGCCAATGTGAGCGTTGATATGATCGTACAAAGTGTTAGAAACCTTGAGCGAAATGTAACTGATATGGTATTTACCGTCGCGCTTTATGATCTAAAAACTGCACGCGAGATTGTTGAGATGGTTGCCCAAAGGCTTCATGCCTTATCCGTACTGGTAGAAGAAAACGTCGCGAGGGTTTCTATCGTAGGCGTTGGTATGTTGGGAAATCCTGGGATAGCGGCGCGTATGTTCGGTGCTTTAGAAAATGCCAATATAAACATTGACATCATCAGCACATCAGAGATCAGCATTTCCTGTCTTATCACAAAAGATCGCCTTAAAGAAGCAGCAAATGCGATACATGATGAGTTTTTTCCACGCACTTAAAAAGGATGGATTCCATGTTGCTGCACGAAATTTTGCAAAACGGGCACGGCGACGCTGTAGCTATTATTGATCGCAATCGCCGCATAACTTACGATGAATTGCAAGAAGCTTTACTAGCTTCAAGAGATCGCTTCTATGCCGCAGGTATCCGCGCACATTCTCACGTCGCGCTTTTTTCTCATAACAGCGCAGAACTTCTCTTAGCCTATCTTGCAGTAAACTCGCTAGGCGCTGTTGCCGTGCCGTTAAATTACCAACTGAGCGAAAGAGAAATCGCCTACATCATCAAAGATGCCGGCGTGCGCCATCTTGTAACGGAAAAAAAGCTCTCGCTTGAATCGCACCTGGGTCAACAAGGCTACGGCGGCGAACTATCTCAGCTACTGCTTGAAGATGTCCTAAAGCCTGCAAGCGCCATGCCCGCGCCGACACTTCCCAATATTTTTTCGCCGGAAAGCCCCTGCGTTATCATCTATACATCAGGCACGACAGGCGCACCTAAGGGTGCTGTGCTAAGTCACAAGAACCTTACTTCCAACGCCAAGCAAGTCGCAGAGCATCATGAGATCGCGCCAAGCGACAAAGTCTTGTGCGTGCTTCCCATGTATCACTGCTTTGCTTGGACTTGCTCTGTTCTTGCGACTCTTTACGTAGGCGCTGCAATCGTAATCGTCAACGGCTTTATGCCAAAAGAAACGATCCGCGCCATCCGTGACGAAAAAGTGACCATCATGTACGCCGTGCCTTCTGTCTGTGCCATCTTGACACGCCAAGCGGCAAAAGATGATTTAAAGAGTCTTCGCTTGACGGGCATCGGCGGCACATCGCTGCCGCAGGAAATCGCCAGTGCCTATCATGAAAAATTTGGTCTTACGATCTACGAGGTCTACGGACTTTCTGAGGCATCGCCCGTTGTCGCGATGGATTCGCCGCGCTACTATCGCTTGGGATCTATCGGCGTACCCATGAACGGGCTTCATGTTATCGTTGCCGATGCCGACGGCAAAGAGCTGCCACGCAACATGACAGGCGAGCTTCTTGTGAAAGGGCCGACCGTCATGAAAGGCTATTGGCACCAAGAAGAAGCGACGGCACGCACCATCAAAGATGGCTGGCTACACACAGGCGACATCGCACGAATGGACGAAGACGGCTTTATTTACATCGTCGATCGCATCAAAGATCTGATCATCAGCATGGGCGAAAACGTCTATCCACGTGAGATAGAAGAACTCATCTACGCTTTCCCCGGTATCGAAGATGCCGCCGTCATCGCCATTTCCGATCCCTTGCGCGGTCAAGCTGGCGGTTGTTATTACACCGTGAAAAAAAATGAAGAAGTAGATATGCGTACGCTTAAAAAATTTCTGCAAAAAAACCTAGCCGTTTATAAAGTGCCGCGTGAATTTTGCCAAATACCTGAAATGCCGCGCACTTCGACCGGTAAAATCGCTAAACGCGAGATCGCAAGGCTTTATCGCGAGGAAAAATAAACATACGATCTAAGAAACCACTGATAAATTCAGCCGCCCATCTTCACGCATCTACGCTCTTTTTTCATCGTCGACAAATCCTAGATAAATACAGCGTATCTGTGCAAATCTGGGTGACTTCATTTTATCAGCGTTTCCCTAAAAGCTGCATATCACTGCAAAAGGGGCGGATATACCGCCCCTTTTTGCTTTTGTAATTTCAAATCGGACATTTACCCCAAAGCGTACCTTGCTGCTTGAAAGCGGCTCGACCTGCCGTGATTTCAGTCAACGCCGCTTCGATTGGCCTAAGCTGCTCTTTTTCTAGCAGCAGGAAAAATGTAACATCTTGCTCATAGATCGTATTTTCCGTCTGAATTTTTTCTTGTCGCACGAAATTTTCCACGAGCGGCAAAAGTGCATAGTCAACCGTAACGGCAAGGCGCGTAAACTGCAAAAAGCGCACGTAAACAGCAGCCTCAAGTGCTTTTTGCGCGGCAGTGCCATAAGCGCGTATAAGACCGCCTGCGCCTAACTTGATGCCGCCGAAGTAGCGCGTAACGACTACTATGGTATCAGTCAAGCCGCGCTTTTTGATCATCTCTAAGATCGGATTACCGGCCGTACCGCCCGGCTCGCCGTCGTCGTTAGATTTTTGCTTTTCGCTCGCTTTTCCTAGCACCCACGCGCTCGGACTATGGCGTGCATCATAATACGTTTTCTTGCAACAAGCAAGAAAAGCGCGCGCTTCATCTTCCGTTTTTTTATGTGCCGCTTGGGCGATAAAACGTGAGCGGCGGATCTCATACACGGCGTTACTTTCCGTTTTAATTGTTGTAAAAGCTTTGATTTGTGTAAAATTTTCCATGGGCTTAGTAATTTAACTTTAAGGAACTACTGATAAATTTAGCTAGCTATCTTCACGCATTTACGCTCTTATCGCATCGTTAAAAAATCCTCGATAAATAAAGCGCAGATACAAAAAATTAAGCGACTTTATTTTAGCAGTGTTTTCCTAAAATGTCTATTGCAACTTACCATTATGCTAACAGCGATTATAGAAGACTAATTACAACAGCAAAGCTTACAGTTTGCAAAAAAACATCTTGGCATTTCGTGTTTTTTGGTATATATTGAGTACGTTCATTATTGATGAAGGTAGTGTTATCAATTCCACGAATGAGATGCACATGAACAGGGGCTTAAGGAACCACTGATAAATTCAGCTAGCCATCTTCACGCATTTACACTCTTATCGCATAGTCAAAAAATCCTCGATAAATAAAGCGCAGATACAAAAATTTAGGCGACTTTATTTTATCAGTGGTTCCTAAATCGCTGATAATATGAAAAAGGTACACTCGTATGAAAATTTTTCAAAACGATTGGGGCGATCTGCTAGCTGCTGAAATAAAGCAGCCTTACTATCAAAAGCTTCGCCGCTTCCTCATCGACGAATATCGCATACACCGCATTTTTCCCGATATGTATGCGATCTTTAACGCTTTGCATTACACATCATATGATGCGACAAAGGTCGTGATTTTAGGGCAAGATCCCTACCACGGTGAAGGACAGGCGCATGGACTTTCCTTTTCTGTGCAAAGGGGCATCAAGGCGCCGCCGTCACTTATCAATATTTTCAAAGAACTTCATAAAGACATCGGCTGTCGCATCCCCAACAACGGCTGCTTAGAGCCATGGGCGCACCAAGGCGTGCTGCTTCTTAACACCGTGTTGACCGTACGCGCACAAAAAGCCGCGTCGCATCAGGGCTGCGGCTGGGAAATCTTTACCGATCGCATCATTTTGCTTCTTGCGGCACGCAAAAAACCTCTCGTATTTATCCTCTGGGGCGCACTAGCGCGCAGCAAGCAAAAAATGATCCCCACCCCACCTCATAGCGTCATCACCTCCGCGCATCCTAGCCCCTTATCTGCCTATCGAGGCTTCTTTGGCAGTCGCCCTTTTTCGCGTGCCAATGCCTTTCTTAAAAGCACGGGGCAAACGCCTATCGACTGGCAGCTTCCAGACATCTAAGCGCGTAAGCGACTTTACTTTATGTACCTTTCTTGAAAAATTTTCAATTCAATAGTATCATATTATTCATCGAGGAACGCTCATACAGTTCCATTTACCGATCGTTCGTTTTGGAGGGTAGTTGCGATGGGCAAGAGCATATTTTCACGAGCAGGACTTATCACGGAAGAAGATAAAAAAGATTTAGAAAAGCGCATCGAAGAATTAGAGCAGGCACTAGGCGATGTACACGACGCGCACCGCCGAGATGATCGTGACACCATGCGGCGTGAGCGCGTCATCATGAGCCGCATTGATGAAGTTGAACGCGCGCTAAAGAGTCGCATCGACACTATGGAAGCCGGTATTGCCCGTGAGATAGCCGCCCTTGGCAGAACTATCACGCGTGAGCTTGTGGGTGTTCGTATTCAGCCGGGCAGCGATGCAAGTGCGCTAGGTACAATGATACAAAAAGAGATCGCCCGACAAATAGCAGCAATACGCATCGCACAAGAAAAAGGTGTTCAAGATCTAAAAGACTCTCTGGCACGCACACTAGAATATCTAGCGAGCGCACAAGAACAGGGCTTTTCAGACATCTTGCGCCGCCACAGCGCCATTGAAATCGGTCTTTTAGAAACAGCAGGGCAGATTGCCGAAGATATTGAGCGTGAGCATGAAACGCTCTTAGGTCGTCTTGCCGCACTTGACACGGCACAAAGAGATAGCGGCGAAGCTGCGAAAATACGCGAGCGAAAACAAGACGAGCAGACGCACCAACTGCAAAAGTTTCTCCAAAACGTCGCCTCTGCACTTGAAACACTTGCAACAAAAAAAGACATCGACCTTGTAGAAGGGCTTTTGCGCCTGCAAGAAGCACACCAAAAAGCAACTAGCAAAATAGAAAGCACTTTAGAAAAAGAAACTTCATCATCCTCGCTTCTGGCCGAAGAAAAGCCAACGCCCGTCCTCATCTTGCCAAACGGGGTAACACGTCCTTGAGCAGCAATTCAAAAAGTGTCGCCTTTTCTCGCGCGATCGCTGACACTTTAGCAAAAACCTACAAAGAAAACTGCTCTCTTACACACATAAAAGCACTCTCTACAAAAGACACTTCCGACAGCTTTCGTATAGCCGTCCTTGCAAGCGGCAGCAAAGGCAATGCGACATACATTGAAATAGACGGTGTGCGTATACTTATCGACGTAGGCATCAGTACGCACCGTCTTACGCGTACCTTAGCCGCCCTCGGCATAAGCATTGCCGAGCTAGACGGCATATTCATCACGCACGAACACAGCGATCACATACGCGGTCTTGCGACACTCTTAAAAAGGTATCATCTGCCGCTTTTTGCCCCTAGCGCGACGCTTCGCGCCATTCGCGAAAGCATCGCCGTACCAGACGACACATTTACCCCTCTAAAAAAAAATCTTACCCTTGGTGCTGTAACCATCGAGAGCTTTCCCACGCTTCACGATGCCATCTCACCCGTCGGCTACACTGTCTGTGGCAGTAAAACCTTTGCGCTTGCTACCGATCTTGGCTTTTTGACAAATACAGTTTTTCGCGCCATCGACAAAAAAGACGTATTGATCCTAGAAGCAAACCATGATCGAGAGCTTTTGCAGCGTGGCTCTTATCCAAAGCATCTAAAACAGCGCATCCTTTCAAACCGCGGTCATCTAGAAAATAGTGCTGCGGCATGGGCGCTCGTGCGCCTAAAAAAACGCCCCCAAGCTGTATTTCTAGCGCATATGAGCCAAGAAAATAACAGCCCCACGCTCGTTAAAAGCACCGTAGAAACGATCCTTCGTCGGCAAAACATCAGACAAGAAAATATCTTGCTGGCTGCACAAGACACCCCGACACTTTGGGGTTTTGCTGCTGATGCTAAAAACATCTTTTCATAAGAGCCGCGTTTTTTAAAAAACGCCGGTTCTTGTTTTTTTATTTATCTTTCATTTGCATTTTACCGACGCGAGTGCTATTATAGACATGAGCTAAGAAGAAAGGCAGGACTTATGAGGAAACATGGACACTCTAAGACCCCTCCCCGAACCCTTGGCTCAAAGCCAGGTTTTTATTTATTTTTTAAGGAGGAGTTTCTTATGAAAAAGAATCTCACAGCAGCACTTACGACGGCATTGGTCGTCGGCGCGGCATCGACGACGTTTGCAGCGGCTAATCCCTTCAGCGATGTGCCGATGGATCACTGGGCATACGATGCTGTAGCGCAGCTTGCTGACGATGGTATCGTCGAGGGTTATGGTGACGGCACCTATCGCGGTGAAACGGAGATCACACGCTATGAGATGGCGCAGATGGTTGCAAAGGCTATGGCAAAAGAAGAGCAGGCAGATGCACAGCAAAGAGCTATGATCCATCGTCTTGCTGCCGAGTTTAGCGAGGAACTAAATAATCTCGGCGTTCGCATCGAAAACCTCGAAAGCCGCATCGGAAACGTCAAGTGGTCGGGTAGGATCGAGTACAAACACGAGCGTATGAGTGAAGATGGCGCAGATACGAAAACGGTGAACAATCTCCTGTTTCGTCTAGAGCCTATGGCAGTGGTCAACGATCACTGGAAGGTCAAGGCACGCCTTGATGCAAATTGGGATACGAAAAGAGATAGAGGTCCGGACGTTGGTAGTAGTTCAAACGTCAAACTAAAGCGTGCCTATGTCATTGGCAACTACGGTGTCACGGAGATTAAGGCCGGCTTGATGCCTTTTACCTCCGAGCAGACAGTCGTGTTTGATTCTACTTTTACAGGTGCAAGCCTTACGCTTGGTAAAGATCAAACCTTCTCCGGCACACTCTTGGCCGGTCGTAAAGCGGTTGACAGTTCTGAAACAGTAAATCTTGCCGGCGGTTCTTTAAACTGGATGCCGTCAGAAAAGTTTGCAGCTGCCGCAGAATACTATCGTCTTTCATCGGACGGTGATTCTAACATTTGGGGCGTTGGCGCAACCTATGCTTTCAGCGAAAATGCTGCATTGAGTGCCGGCTACTGGAAGAACACCAGTGTAGATGAAAAGACAAAAAACCGTGCTGCAAATATTGAGTTAAACTACAAGGGCGCAGATCAAATGGATGCACATAGCTTTGGTCTTTATGCAGCCTACCGCTATCTTGGTGAATATACCGCTGTCCTCCATGGATTCGACGGTGCTGATGCCGGTCAGAGAGGTTGGGAGGTTGGCGGTGACTACACCTTCTCGAAAAACATCGTCGGCACGCTCAAGTACTTCAATGGTAAGAAGATCGAAAATACTGATATTGGCGTTAGCAAGTTCTATGGTACACTTGATTACTTCTTCTAAGAAAAATCGTTCCCCTCAAAAAAGCCCCCACTTGAGTGGGGGCTTTTTTTTATGCAACTTTCTTATAAAGATGCTGATTCGTGCTTTAGATATGTGGTGTTCTTAGAATCGGCGCAACTACCTTGGGAAATTTGTTGCACAGGTAATTGCTGATGGTTTCGCCGATAAAGCGTTTGGCTGCGCTGTCTGGATGCAGACCATCAGTAGTGTAGATGTCTTCTAGTTGTCCTTCAGCGTCTGATAGTACGGTCGATATATCGACGCAGTAGGGTTGCATGAGGATCCAACGGTTGAGGATTTCTTGCTCATCGAGCCAACCGTCGGGCGGCATTGGGGCATATTGCACTTTGGCGATTTTAGCTGGATTGAGTGAGGTCGCTGTTACAAAGACGGGGATAATGCCATGCTTTTTGCATTTATCACGGATGCGTGCTAAGACGGTTATGATGTCTTCTGCTTTGCCGCCAATACGGTAGTTATTTACGCCGCCCATGATAACTAGGATGCGTGGGCGAAATGGCAGCACGTCGCGGTCAAAACGCGCTTCCATAGCTTCTACGGTATCGCCTGAATAGCCGAGATTTTTGATGGGAAACGCAGCGTAGCTTTCCCAGTCGTAGAGTACGCGATCAGGTCCGTTGCTGATGGCACCGCCGCCATGCGTGATACTGTCTCCTAAGGCAGCGATGCTAACAGGTGTGCGAACTTCAAAAGAAACATTTTCTGACCAGTCGCTGATGGGCTGACGCGCCGCATCAAGGGCGCGTACCTTAAAATAGTAGATGCCCGGCATCGTAAAGCCATGGTAGTCATAACAAGTAAGATCGTTAGAATAGAGTATATGCAGAAAGAGCGGCTCTTTTTTATCGCGCTTCCAGATAGATATTTCATACTCTGCGGCGTTTAATACGGCGACCCATGAATATGTAGGGTAGAGCGGTACATCGTCCATTTGTGCAAATTCGCTTGTCGGGTATGGAGCTTTCGGATTTTTTTCGCCCAATAAAAGCGCGGTGGGTGCTGTAAAGTCTGAGCGAGCATTGCCATCAAAGTCTAAGGCGCGTACACGCCAGTAGTGGTGTGAATCTAGCCAGCTATTGTCTTTTATGGGGATTTCCGTACCATTATTAAAAATATAGGGATCGCTATATACAACTTTTGCGGTGTTACCTGTACCTTTTTCTATTATAATCTCATAGCGCACAGCATCAATAATTGGCTTCCAGACAATACGCAGCTTATCTAATGGCCTTTGTGCTGTGTCTGGCGCTTTCTCATTCATACTATTTAGCTCCTTTGCAGCCTTTTTTCCTGTAGGTACCTGCGCCTCTTTTTGTGCGGTGTCGCGCTCAAGTATAATCGTATGATCGTCGGTCACTGTCATGTGTGTCGCTACCTGTGTATCTTCTTTAGGTTCACGCGCATACACTTCATGCAGCGAAAAAGCCGCTGCTAAAAGAAATAACAGCAAGGCGGCAACACTTTTTTTCCAAAAGCAACGATATTTTTTTTGCAAGATCAACCCTTCTCTTCCGGATCGAGCGGCATCGGTCTAAATTGACGCGACTCGTCATATTGCATATTTGTGATGATGCGCCCCAGGCGCGTACCTGAAAGAAGATTCCAAGTCCATTTCAAGAGCACCGTGATGTTTGTATGTGCGCCTGCAAGTCGCAGCAGATGCACAAGCATCCAGACGACCCAAGCGATGAAGCCTTTTAGCTTGGTACCATTCATAAAGACGACGGCTTCTGTGCGACCAATCGTTGCCATCGCGCCTTGATCTTTATAATGAAATGTTTCAAGATTTTCCTCACCTTTTATTAGACGTTTGATATTTTTTGCGGCAACGACGGCTTGCTGCGTAGCGACGGGTGCGACGGTCGGCAAGGGTTTATCTGTGCCGTGGCAAAAAGAGGCGCAGTCGCCAATGGCAAAGATCTCGCGCTCACCTTCGATTTGCAGCTTGTCGTTGACTATGACGCGACCTGCACGATCTGTAGAAAATCCCAATTTAGCTATGATCGGCACAGCTTTTACTCCTGCCGCCCATATCACGGTATTCGTCGGGATCACCTTGCCGTCTTTTAAGGTCAAGTGGTTCTTATCGCAGCCTGCAACTTGCGTATTTAACATGACGTCTATTCCTTTATTCTCCAAAACACGCACAGTTTCCTGCTGCAAATCGGGCGGCATCATGGGAAGAAGTCCCCCTGTCGCTTCGATGAGCTTAACGCTTATTTCATCCGGCGAAAGGTTATGATATTCGTCTTTCATAATGAGGTTGATGACTTCTGCTAAAGAGCCTGCCAATTCAACGCCGGTAGGACCGCCGCCGACGACGACGAAGGTCAGCATACGGCGGCGATCTTCTTCGCTTTGTTCTATTTTGTTGGCACGCTCAAACATATGAATGACATGATTGCGGATGTGCAGGGCTTCTTGCAGAGTTTTCATGGGAAAGGAGTGTTCTTCGACACTTTTTATGCCGAAAAAATTCGTCGTTGCACCGGCTGCTAAGAGCAGATAGTCATAGGGAATTTCGCCGTGGTTCGTGACAATGACTTTGCGCTTTTTATCTAAACCGCGCAGACGTGCCATAAAGAGATCGACATTTTTATGGCGACGGAAAAAAGCACGGATGGGATAGGCGATCTCGTCGGTCGAAAGAAGCGATGTAGCGAGTTGATAAAGAAGCGGCTGAAAGAGATGAAAATTGCGGCGATCAACGATAGTGATGTCAACATTTTTATCTTTTGCCAGTTCAAGAACTGCTTTTACGCCACCAAAGCCTGCACCTACGACAACTATGTGTGTTTTTTTGCTCATGGTCTTGCTCCCTTCATAGATGTGGGAAATCTCCTGACTTGTGCGGCTTAGATGTGGCGACATTTTGCTGCCGCGATCATATGCACCGCATCAAAAAACTCATTGACATATAAATTTTGTATATAGAAAAAGCGGCACGAGATCCGCCTACTCTCGCGCCGCTATATTTATCTTCCCTTCTGTGGCAGGACTTCAAGCCAATAGCCATCCGGATCACTAATGAAGTAAATACCCATCGCTGCATTTTCATAGCAGATGCAGCCCATCTCCTCGTGCAGCTTGTGTGCGCTTTTAAAGTCATCAACGCTAAATGCAAGATGAAATTCATTATCTCCAAGGTCATATGGCTCTTTACGATCTTTTAGCCATGTAAGTTCTAACTGATGCGTTGTCGATTCATCGCCTAAGTAGACGAGTGTAAAGCCACTAAGTTCCTTGCGGCGCACTTCTTTTAATCCTAGTGCCTTTTGGTAAAAGGCAAGTGAGCGGTCAAGATCGCTTACGTTTATGTTGTTGTGCAAAAACTTAAATTTCATAACTTACTTACCTTTCCATATCGAAGAACGCAAAATTTTTGCAGTAGTCGATGACGAGAAATTGTTTTTTATCTTTTCCTTCGCCGCCTAAATTAGCAGAAAAGCGCATACCTCTGCCGAGCATCTGGCTAAACTTGCTCAAGGAATGTACTTTGCGGAAAAAGACGAGATTTAAGATGTCCGGTATATCAAAGCCCGTGTCTAAAACATCGACGGATACGGCGATCGTCGGTTCGGACTGTGGTTTTAAAAAGGCTTCAACAGACTGTAGAAGGTCGGGAGTTCTTGCATCAAGGGCGCAAATGAAGTCTAGTCCATACTCTGAGTGCATACGTTGGAAAATGAAGGCGATGGCTTTTGCCTGTAGGCTGTTTTTGGCGAAGATGATCGTCTTGCCGAGTTTGCCGTCTTTTGCCTTCATGCCGTGTGTAAGAAGATGCTCTAACATCGCTTGAATTTTTTCTTCGCTAAAGAGCCAGCTATTTACTGCTGGCAGGTCGAAGTCTTTACTTTTGATCACGCCTACATCTGAGTATTCCATCTCGGCGATCATGCGCTGATGGTCGCTAAGATCGGCGTATTTTAGATGCGGCATCATAATATCTTTAGGTGATTTATCGCACAATTTAAAGTCTACAAGCCAACCATCGCGGCGAGCTTCTTCGATACTATAATAAAATGTAGGCTTTGCCTGCTCAAGGTTATAGAAGCGATAGACCTCTTTTTCACCGGGTGCTTTTGGGCAAACGGAGGAAAAGCCTAAGAGAATGGCATCAAAGTAGTTAAAAAGGATGAGGTGATCAGTGTAGATGCTCGGATGTGACTCGTCGATGATGACAAGATCAAAATGCGCCGGGGCATAAAGTCGCGCACCTTCTTCCGTGCGGCTTTCGTTTACGGCATCCATCATGATTGTTGCTGTCGCAAACACGATGTCTGCCTGAGCCTCTTTTCGCGTATCGCCTAAGAGATTGACCATCGCCACATCAGGCAGGATCATCGAGAATTGATCATAGGCTTGATGAACCAGCTCTTCGCGATCGGCAAGATATAGCACCTTGCCAACTGCCTTTTGTTGAAACAGTGCTTCTATCGCGCCGGCTGCCATGCGAGTCTTACCTGTACCAGGCGGCGTTGAAACAAGCAGACGACGCACGCCTTTATGAACATCTTCGCATATGTGCCATACAGCTTCTCGCTGATAGGACCGGTTTACGATGCCGGATGAAAGATCCGGATGGCTGTTTGGATTGTAAAGACGGCGAAAGCCAATGCGTCGCTCTAAGTCGGCGCGTGAAAAACAGCCGTATATGCAGCGCATCGTCTCACGTCGCTCGTTGAAAAACCAATATTTCCCTTTGTGCATAACAAAGATATAAGGTCGCTCCATACCTTGTTCTTCGATGGCGTTCGCCCATTCTTTTGCCTTTTTTACGCCTTCTTCTTTGGATTTGTACTTGTTTGCAAATGCTACGACGGCAAGCGGCTTTTTTTTCTTATCGGTAAAGAGCAGATCTATGATGACATTTTTAGCATCGCTTTTAATTTCTGCATTTAAGAAGCAATCTTTTCCCCTCGTCCAACCAGCTTGTGCACAATCAACCTGCAGATAGCGACTACGGCAAATGGCGACGAGATCAGATGGTATGGCGACGCTGCCGCCGTTTTTATTCTTTTCGCGTATCGCTTGCAACTTTTTGGAAATCTCGCAATTTTTCTTTCGCCTCGGTAAAAGAGCACCGCCAGGAAACGGCTCTTTATAAAGGGCGCGAAGTTTTAGCGGCTCTTTGACATTTTCCCTGCCGGTCGTCGCTAAGATATTTTCGTCAAATGCTAGCGGCGAAAATCCCTCTTCATAGCACGCCGCTAACCAAGAAAGCGAACAATGAAGCCCCCTAAGCGCTATTACCGCAGCTTCACGAGATACAGCCACACTTCTATAGGCAACGAGGTTACCAAGGTGCATTATATAGTGTCCTATGGCATCAAGTCCTAAAGGGCGCAGCTTTTTTAGTGTCGGCTCGTGTATGAGTCGCGTGATCGTTTCGCGATATGGCAGCGCAAGTCCTGCATCGTGGGTAAACATCCAGCGTACTGCTAGCTTTAGCGCACGCGCTGTCAAGATCACACTTTTAGGATAAGATGTCTTGAAGCTCTTTTCTGCTTCCATCGCCGCTTGTGTGATGTGTTTATATTTTTTTTGCGCTAATAAGAAATCAAAATTCGATGCCATATTTTCACCATTCTTTCCCTACCATAGCCGTTTTTATGAGATGCTGCTGCTTTTTTTTGCTGCAAGCTGCTTTTTCGGCTCCTCTCGCGTACGCCCTGCCAACCTTAAAGCTTTCGGCTCTGTAATGTCTACGATCTCGTCATGCTCTTTTTCGACCTCCCGTCCTAGCCGACAAAGTACGCGTGTGATGCGTACGCCTTCTATCTCTTCGACGAAAAACTGTGCCGAAGCCAAAGCTGCTTTTTGCCCAATGCGCGGTGGATTTTCAACCTTAGACGAAAGCCAGCCGCCCACAGTAGCAATATCTTCTTCGTCTACAGAAACTTCTAAGATGTCTTTTAGTTCTTCTAACAGCATTTTACCGTCCACGGAGTAAAGACAAGGACCTTTTTTTTCTACTAAGGGACGATCTGTATCAAACTCATCTTGAATATCGCCTACGATCTCTTCGACAACATCTTCAATCGTCACCATGCCAGCCGTGCCGCCGTATTCATCGACTACGATCGCAAGCTGTGAACGCTCCTTTTGCATCATTTGCAAAAGACGGCTGACCGCCATGACTTCTGGTACAACGAGTGCGCGACGAGCAAGCTTTTTAAGATCCGGTTCTTCTTTTTGATAAAGCGTCTGCATAAAATCCTTTATATGCAAAAATCCAATAATGTTATCTTTATCCCCGTTGCAGATCGGATAGCGCGTTAGCTTTTCTGCCATCGCTTTGTTTATATTGTCTTTTGTCGAATCTTCCAGATCTAAACAGATTATATCCGTACGCGGAATCATGATCTCGCGCACTGTGCGGTCGGCAAAATCAAATACATTATCAACAAACTCTAATTCTGTCTTATCGATGAAGCCCTGCCGATGGCTTTCTTCTATGAGGACGCGAATTTCTTCTTCTGTGTGTGCTGCATCCTCTTGATTTGCGTTTAAAAAGCCGAGATACGCCTCTGCGCTGCTTGCAATATAGTTCAAAAGCCAGACGAAAGGGTACATGAGACGCTGAAAGACAAGAAGCGGTAAAGCTATTGCAAGCGTGACGCTCTCGACTTTTCGGATAGCGACGTTTTTGGGGATTAGCTCGCCTACGACGATGTGCAGCGATGTGATAAGGAAAAAAGCGATCATAAAAGATATGGTCGCCACTATATTTTCCGGCACACCAAACCATGAAAAGATAGGATGTAAAAGCGATGCAATAACAGGCTCACCGAGCCAGCCAAGACCAAGAGAAACGATGGTAATGCCAAGCTGCGTAACAGAAAGCGCCACATCAAGATGCTTTACCAACGTCTTAGCGTAAGCGGCGCGGCGGTTGCCTTTAGCTATTAGTACATCAAGACGTGATGAGCGCATCTTGACGATGGAAAATTCTGCTGCAACGAAAAACGCATTGCCAAAAACGAGCAGGAAAACAATAAGAAGTTTGAATCCCGGCAAAAAAGGATCTTCCAAGAACACTCCCCCAGCAACATATGCGTAAACTTTGTAAGCTGTACGAACTTACACGAAAGTCTAAACAAACATTTATACTTGCAGCTTACTTTGCAAATGATTATACCTTTTTCTTATTCTACAGATATATTTTATTTTCCTGCCTTTTTATCGCCTTTTTTTCTTAAAGGAGTTGCATCGCGCTGCTTCATCATATCCTGTGCTGATAGTAGCGGCGCATACTCGGCTAAAAATGCCGCCATCTCTTTTTCTGATAGTGTAGGCGCAGAAAAATTTGTGCAAGCGTCGGCAAAAACTGTCCCTGAGCGAGAAGGCGCATAGGGCTTAGCAACGCTTTCTCGCACTGAAAAGTCAGGCTTGCCGCCTTTATCATCTAGACTCATGCGACAATGAGGATAATTTGAGCAGCCCCAGAAGTCGCCGTTTTTGCCATGGCGTTTACAAAGCACGCCGTTTTGGCAGCGTGGGCATGGATGTGCGCCTACGCGCTTTATTTTAGCTTCCGAGGCTTTAGTGACGAGGCGGCGCGTGAAAGTTATTTGCGCTTCTAAAAATTCTTCTAGCGTGCCGTCGCCTGCTGCCATCGAATGTAGTTTATCTTCCCAAATCGCCGTAGCATCGGGATAGACAAGATCGTCCGGCAAGGCATCTACTAAAAGATATGCCGTATCGCTCGGAGAAAGCAGCTTCTTTTTTCCTTTCACCACAAGAAAGCCGCGATTTATCAGATCGTCGATGATCGATGCACGCGTTGCCTCTGTACCGATGCCATAGACATCTTTTAGACGTTTTTTCGCCTCTGCGGTACGGACATATTTGTGAATCTCTTTCATGCCTTGCAATAAGGTCGCAGGTGTAAAGCGCGGCGGCGGCTTTGTTGTGCGCTTTTTTAAGACTCCTTTTAGATATGTTACAGCATCGCCCTTCTTTAAGGGCGGTAAAAAAGCGTCATTTTCTTCTCCTTTTGTAGTATCGGCATTTTTATCTTCCGGCAACTCGCGCAAAGCATCGCGATAGATAATACGCCAACCTGCCTGCAATTCGCGCCGCCCACTTACAGCGAACAGCTCGCCATGATAATCAAGCGTCGCGCGCGTCTTTTCGTAAATATGCTCGGGGTAAAATTGTGCTATGAAAGCTTGGGCAATCAAGCGGTAAATATTTTGCTCCGTCTTAGAAAGCGTTTCCAAGCGTGCGCGTACCGTCGTCGGAATAATCGCATGATGTGCTGTCACTTTCTTATCGTTCCATGCACGGCTTTTAATCTTCACATTTGCACTGTATGCCCAATGTGAAAGCGCTGCATCTGCACTATCTCGCAAATGTCTTAAAATCGCAGGTGCGTCTTTTTTTTGATTAAGCGGCAAATATTCAGAGTCTGAGCGTGGGTATGTCGTCAGCTTCTTTTCGTAGAGCTTTTGCGCTGTATCAAGAACAAGCTGCGGCTCATAGCCGTATTTTTTACCGGCAAGCACCTGTAGTGACGAGAGCGAAAAAGGCAATCGCTGACCTTCGGTCTTTTTTTCGCGGCGCACATCCGTCACGCATCCTTTTAGCGGTTTGGTAAAAAAGTTGTTAAGCTGCACATTTGCCGCCTCTTTGTCGATAAGTCTGCCCTCTTGATCAAGACCTGCTGCATCTTCGCGCGGTTTCCAAAGAGCCGTGAAATCGCCGTCTAAATGGCGAAAATTACCTTGAATTTCAAAATAATCAACGGGCTTAAAATCCTCGATCTCGCGCTCTCGCCGCACGACCAACGCTAAAGTCGGAGTTTTGACCCTGCCTACAGGCAAGACTAGCTTCTTATGACCGGCACGACGCGCCGCTAATGTGTAGGCACGCGAAAGATTCATGCCGATGAGCCAATCGGCACGGGCGCGTGCTAGCGCTGACTGCTTTAGTGCATAAAAATCACTGTTATCGCGCAAATTTGCATTCGCCTCGCGTATGCTTTTTTCATCAAGCGCGTTCAAAAGAATACGTTTGACGGGCTTTTTGTTGCCCACAAAATCCAGCACCTCATCGATCAAAAGCTGTCCTTCTCGATCAGGATCTCCTGCATGAACGATCTCATCAGCACGGGCTATGAGATCTTTGACGATGCGAAATTGCCGCGCTGCTGCGGCTGTAACGACCAACTGCCACTCTAGCGGTACGATCGGCAGATCCTCTGTGCGCCAAAACTTGTACTTTTCGCTGTATTCTTCCGGCTCTTTTTGACGCAGAATATGCCCAAAACCCCACGTCACAGCACCTTCTGCCGTTTCTAGCCAACCGTCGTGTGAGCGCACCGAACCTTTAAGGCACTTGGCGATTTCACGCCCTACGCTTGGTTTTTCTGCAATGTAAAGCCGCAAAAAGATCCTCCTTTGTTTAAAAGCACGCATAAAGATACGTCAAGATGGCGGTGCTGAATTTATCAGCGTCTCCTTAATTTATCTCTTCTTTCTTGGAAGCGATCCCTCTAGTTCAATTATCATATCGCGTAATTCTGCGGCGCGCTCAAATTCTAGGGAGCGCGATGCCATCTGCATCTTAGCAAGCAGCGTGCGAAGCAAGGATTCTTTCTGCTTTTTCGTCAGCTTCTTCATGGCGTCAGCTTTTTTACCATAGGTGGGGCTATTTTCTGTAACAAGCGTCGTTTCGATAAGCGCAACGACAGGTTTAACGATGGTCTTTGGCGTTATATTATGCTCTTTATTGTACGCTTGCTGCACCGTGCGACGGCGCTCTGTTTCGTCCATAGCTCGCCGCATCGAATCTGTGATGCGATCTGCATAAAGAATAACTCTGCCATCTTTATTACGCGCCGCTCGCCCAATCGTCTGTATCAGCGACGTATCTGATCGCAAAAAGCCTTCCTTGTCAGCATCTAAAATAGCAACAAGTGACACTTCCGGCATATCTAGCCCCTCGCGCAGCAGATTGATGCCAACTAATACATCAAATTTGCCGGCACGCAGATCATAGATGATCTCAGCTCGTTCGAAAGTCTTGATGTCTGAATGTAAGTAACGCACGCGCACCTGCATTTCCTTTAAGTAATCAGTAAGATTTTCCGCCATCTTCTTTGTAAGCGTCGTCACCAGGACGCGCTCATTTTTTTTGGCACGCACACGAATATTAGATAGCAGATCATCTATTTGCCCGGCTAACGGGCGCACCTCGACGATTGGATCTAAAAGCCCCGTCGGGCGAATGATTTGCTCTACGACTTGTTGCGCCTTTTCCATCTCGTAGGCTGCAGGCGTAGCAGAAACATAGATTATTTGATTGATACGCTCTTCAAACTCTTGAAAAGAAAGCGGTCGATTGTCAAAGGCGGACGGCAGACGAAAGCCGTTTTCTACAAGCGAAATCTTACGCGATTTATCACCGTTTAACATCGCTTTTAGCTGCGGCAGCGTCACATGGCTCTCATCTACGACGATTAGAAAATCATCGGGAAAATAATCAAGCAACGTATAAGGCGCGACACCTTTTGGGCGCTGCGTAAGATGGCGTGAATAATTTTCCACGCCTGAGCAATAGCCCATCTCCTGCATCATCTCAAGGTCATAATTTGTACGCTGCTCGATGCGCTGCGCTTCGATTAGTTTACCTTCCGCCTTAAAAAGAGCCACCTGAGCATTTTTTTCTTCTTCGATGCTAGCTATGGCAATTTCCATATCTTCTTTTTTCGTAACATAATGCGATGCCGGAAAGATCATCGAATGTATGCGCTCGCCGTAGATCTCGCCGGTCAACACATCAAACTCAACGATGCGCTCAACCTCATCACCAAAAAGCTCTATACGCACAGCGCGTTCGCTCCAACCTGCAGGAAACACCTCGACGACATCGCCGCGCACGCGAAAACGACCGCGCTCAAAGGCTATATCGCTGCGCTCGTAATGAATGGCGACGAGCTTTCGCAAAATATCTTCACGCGCTGCTTTTTGCCCCTTGTGTAGCGATAAGACCAACTCATGATAACTTTCCGGCGAACCAAGCCCATAGATGCAAGAAACACTAGCGACGATAATGCAATCGCGCCGCTCAAAAAGTGAACAGGTAGCCGAATGGCGCAGCTCGTCGATCTCATCGTTAATAGATGCGTCCTTTTCGATATAAGTATCGGTCGAAGCAATGTATGCCTCGGGCTGATAATAGTCATAATAGCTGACAAAATAACCGACGTAATTTCTTGGAAAAAATGCTTTGAACTCGCTTGCAAGCTGCGCCGCTAATGTCTTATTGTGAGCTATGATCAAAGTTGGCTTTTGCACCTTTTCAATCGTCTTTGCGATTGTGTATGTCTTTCCTGTACCAGTCGCACCTAAAAGCACCTGTGCATTCTGCCCGTTTTCAATGCCGGCTGCCAAATCGCAAATTGCTCGCGGCTGATCGCCCATCGGTGCAAAAGGTGCTGCTACCTCAAAAGGAATTTCTTTGTCAAATTCCATCGTGTGAAGTTTAGGTAAAATCGCCATAGCCAAGCCTCCTTAAATAATCTGCGCCACTCTTTGTGTAGCTTATCATGAAAGCCAAAGAAGTCAAGCCCGAAGGGCTTGACTTCTTTGGCTTTCATGATAGAATGTTTCATGGTAACAGATGCCGCTTAATTAATGAAACGATAATACTCTTTACAAAAGATTTCCTATCGAAATAAAAGGGGTGTTGATTTTCATGCCGAATCATGTTTTTGCGTTCCTCGTCGCCATAGTCATCGCTGTTTGCGTGACGCCGGCGGTCATTTTTTTTGCAAAAAAAACAGGTGCGCTTGATGCACCTGACATACGCAAAGTTCATAAACGACCGGTGCCGCGCATTGGAGGCGTGGGCATCTATATCGCTTTTATGATATCTATGCTAGTATTTATGATCTATGGAGATCTTAGCGGTGAGGTTTTAATGGAGCTTTCCGGCTTACTTGTCAGCAGCTCTTTTATCGTGATTTTGGGACTTATCGACGATTATAAGAATCTACCGGCGAAGGTAAAGCTCTTCGGGCAAATTATCTCTGCTTGTATACTCGTTGCTTTCGACGTACGCATCGACTTTATCACCGATCCCTTTGGCGATTATCTTTACCTTGAATATCTTGCCATTCCCGCAACGATTTTCTGGATCGTTGGCTTAACGAATACGGTAAACCTCATAGATGGTCTTGACGGTCTGGCAGCCGGCGTTTCTACCATCGCCTCTGTCACTATCTGTCTTGTCGCCCTCCAGCAGGGCTACGCGCTAGTTGCCGTCTTGACGGCAGCGCTTGCCGGCTCTGCCATCGGCTTTCTTTTTTACAACTTTAATCCTGCGAAAATATTCATGGGCGACACAGGAAGTATGTTTCTTGGCTTCATGCTTGCCGGCATTTCTGTCATCGGTGCGGTAAAGAGCGCGGCGACAATCGCACTCATCGTGCCTATTCTCGCACTCGGGCTTCCCATCATGGATACGACATTTGCCATCGTACGCCGCTATCGTGGCGGCGTGCCAATATTTAAGCCTGATAAGGGGCATCTGCACCATCGTCTGCTGGATTTAGGCTTTACGCAGCGCCAAGCGGTGCTTCTCATGTATATCGTCAGCGCCCTTCTCGGTCTTAGTGCCGTCGCCTTAACGGAGGTTTCCGGCGGCATCGCGCTCTTTATTTTTTTAGGTGTTGTAACAGCCGTACTCGTTGGGGCAAAAAAGCTTGGTATATTTCGCATGAACGATTCCGCGCAGATGCATTAAAGAAGATCCTTTTTCAGCCATATTCCAAAGGAAACACTCACAAAGTAAAGTCGCCTGGATTTACGTATCTGTCCTGTAATTTGTTGACGATAAAAAAGAGCGTAGATGCGTGATATGGGTAGCTGAATTTATCAGCATTTCCTAAAGTTCCCTTGTCAGAAAGGAGAACAAGTCTATGAAGAAGATCAAAGTCATGACAGTTTTCGGTACGCGCCCTGAGGCGATCAAGATGGCTCCTATCGTACTTGAGTTAAAAAAGCATGAAGATAAAATATTACCGCTTGTTGCCGTGACAGCGCAGCATCGTGAAATGCTCGATCAAGTGCTGGCACTCTTTTCTATTGTGCCAGATTATGACCTTGACATTATGGCGAGAGGGCAGACGCTTTTTGACATCACGGCAAAAGCTCTCTTAGGTTTAGATCGCGTACTTACCCATGAAAAGCCGGACATCGTGCTGGTACATGGCGATACAACGACGACATTTGTAGGTGCGCTTGCTTCTTATTATCATCAAACGGCGGTCGGTCATGTAGAAGCCGGACTTCGTACACAAGATAAATATTCACCGTTTCCCGAAGAGATGAACAGAAAGCTAACGGGCGCACTTGCCGAACTTCATTTTGCGCCAACTATGACCGCGAAGAAAAATCTTATCATGGAGGGCGTGAACGAAAGCCGCATCTTCGTTACGGGCAATACCGTCATCGACGCTTTGAAAAAGACTGTAAAAAAAGACTTTCACTTTTCTAATGAACTTTTAGATAATCTCGACCACACTAGGCAGCGCATCATACTAGTGACAACACATCGGCGCGAAAACCTCGGCGAACGTATGCACCACGTTTACAAAGCACTCAAGGATCTTTTGCAAGAATTTCCTGATATTGAAGTAGTATTTCCCGTCCACAAAAACCCCAAAGTGCGCGAAGTCGTAAAAGAAGAACTTGGCGGTCTTGCTCGCATCCATTTGATCGATACTTTAGACTACGAGCCGTTTGCCAACCTCATGGCGCGTTCATATCTCATCTTAACAGACTCGGGCGGTGTGCAAGAAGAAGCACCGGCACTTGGCAAGCCCGTACTCGTGTTGCGCGATACAACAGAGCGTCCCGAAGCCTTAGCTGCGGGAACGGTGCGGCTTGTCGGCACTAAAAGAGAGCGTATCTATGAAGAAGCCAAACAGCTTTTAGCCGACGAGGATGCTTACTGTAGCATGAGCAACGCTTGTAACCCCTACGGCGATGGTAAAGCGTCACGCCGTATCATTCAGGCGATCTTCTACCACGCAGGCTTTTTACACGAAAAGCCCGACGTATTTTCTCCCTGCTGATGGCGAAAAAAACACCGCCACAAGAAAAAGGCGCACTGCGACAAGCCCTTGCTGCCTACATCTTCTTGAGCGGCATCGGCATCTTTTTTTGCACTGTCTTGGGTATATGTATGTATATAGGCAGCCTAGCGGATGAAGCTTTTAGCTTAGGGCATAAGGGGATTTTCACGGGGATCATCACGGGATTTTTTATCGCTATTTTTTCCATATATAGACGCGTGCGCCATATGCGGTGATCGTGTACTACTTTTATCGTATTTTCCTAGCCATGCGTTTGTATTTTTCTTATATGAAAAAACTTAACAAAGTTAAAAATATTTAAGACGTTTCTTTGTTTCTGCGATATATAAATAAAGCTTTTACAAACCTCATGAATAGTTATAGGTGATGTTTCTGGAATATATTGATTGTTTGTTTTTAGTTAGATAAATTTTATTTATATAAATGCTGTTTATTATTATATCGCTTATTATTTTTTAATTTCATGGGATTTTCTTAAAATTTTCTATTTATTTTAGCAGGGGAACGCAGTTTTTTGTCGAAAACTATGAATCAACCGCAGAATTAGTATTTTCTAAAAACAACTGCGGTCGTATGAAATAGATATTCACGCCCCGGCGCGTTTGCCGCCGAAGGAGGAATATGTGAGGGAAATCTTATCGCTATATGTAAAGCGGCTTACTGCATGGCTTTTCGGCTTTGCGCTCATGGCATTCGTTTCGTTCGCCGCTAGCGGACGCGCGTGGCTCATCGGCGCGTGGCTCATTGGTTATGTGGCGGCAGCGGTGTGCCTGTGGAATCTCATCTGGCGCACATGGAAGAGCATGATGCTGAGTGCTAATTGCGCTAAGCGTGAGATGCGCCAAGGATTCTTGCTGCGGCTCGTCACGGTTTTCGTCGTGTTTTTGGCATCTGTGCAAATCTCAGTCGAGGTATTTTTTACAGTGGTTTCGGGCTTTGCCATCTGCTATGTCGTAACAATGCTCCACATTATGCTGCTCGCCTTGCGTAGAGACGATAAGAAAAAGACGGACTAAGAAACAGCGGATAAATTCAGCCGCCCATTTTCACACATCTACGCTGTTTTTATCGTCGATAAATACAGCACATCTGGGCAACTTCATTTTATTAGCGTTTTCTAAATTTTTGTCCGCGCTTTTCTAAATTTATCTGAAGGGGAGGTAATTAAATATGCACGAAATCGGTGTTCGCGAAGTTATTGAGTTCGCTGGCATGACTTTCAATGAAGAAACATTGATCATGACATGGATCACCATGGCGGTCGTCCTTTTAATAGCGATTTTATCGACGCGCAGCTTAAAGCTCATTCCCTCGGGCTGGCAAAATGTGCTAGAGATCGTCGTTGTGTGGCTGCATGAGCAGATGGATGCAACACTAGGGGCTAAAGGGCGTTGGCTCGCTCCGATGATCATCACCTTGTTCTTGTTTCTCTTGGTTTCTAACTGGATCGGTCTTGTGCCGAAGATGGCATCGCCGACGAATGACTTGAACACCACCTTAGGGCTTGCTCTCTTTGTCGTCGCTTTAGTGCATGGATTAGGGCTTTATATAGGAGGCACGAAGTACATCAAGCACTTTTTTCAACCGACGCCCGTCTTTGTCATTTTAAACATTATCGAAGAGGTAGCAAAGCCTATAACTTTGGCTTTTCGTCTGTTCGGCAACATCCTTGCAGGTGAAATTCTCATCATCATCTTGCTAAAGCTCGTGCCGATTTGGATGCCTGTGCCGTCCGTACTTTGGCTTGCTTTTAGTATCTTCATCGGCATGGTGCAGGCGGTCATCTTTACGATGCTGTCGATAGCCTATCTGTCGAA
>CAUUGH010000014.1:0-35624 GCA_963544755.1 uncultured Selenomonas sp.
AGATCGGCCTCTTCGGCGGCGCGGGCGTCGGCAAGACGGTTCTCATCATGGAGCTTATCCATAACATCGCGACCGAGCACGGCGGCTACTCCGTATTCGCCGGCGTCGGCGAGCGTACGCGTGAAGGCAACGACCTCTGGTCAGAAATGACGGAGTCGGGCGTCATCGACAAGACGGCACTCGTCTACGGTCAGATGAATGAGCCGCCGGGAGCGCGTATGCGCGTCGCTTTGACGGGACTTACCATGGCGGAATATTTTCGCGATATGCAAAGTCAAGATGTTTTGCTCTTTATCGACAACATTTTCCGTTTCATTCAGGCAGGCTCTGAAGTTTCTGCGCTTCTTGGTCGTATGCCGTCTGCCGTTGGCTATCAGCCGACCTTAACGACGGATGTCGGTGCGCTGCAAGAGCGCATTACTTCGACGACGAAGGGCTCGATTACATCTGTACAGGCGGTCTATGTGCCGGCGGACGACTTGACCGACCCGGCACCTGCGGCGACGTTTACACATCTTGATGCGACGACTGTTCTTTCGCGACAGATAGCAGAGCTAGGAATCTATCCTGCCGTTGATCCCTTAGATTCTACCTCGCGTATACTTGATCCAAATGTCATCGGCGAAGAACACTACGAAGTCGCACGCGGTGTGCAAGCTGTGCTTCAAAAATATAAAGAGCTGCAAGATATTATCGCTATCCTTGGTATGGATGAGCTTTCTGACGAAGACAAACTCACTGTTGCGCGTGCGCGTAAAATTCAACGCTTCTTATCACAGCCCTTTTCCGTAGCTGAGGTATTTACCGGCTCACCGGGTAAATATGTGCCGCTAAAAGAAACGATCCGTGGCTTTAAAGAAATCCTTGAGGGTAAATATGATGATTTGCCTGAAAATGCCTTCTATATGGTCGGCAATATAAATGAGGTCATCGAAAAAGCGAATAAGATCAAAAAGGAGGGATGATTCGTGGCTTCCATCAAGCTCGAAATTATCTCCCCCGACCGGCTTGTATACAGCGATGACATCACCATGCTCATCGTGCGCTCGACGGGCGGCGAGTTAGGCATACTGCCGCATCACGCGCCGCTTGTCACAGGTCTTTTGCCTCATGCCATGCACGTTAAATTCTCTGATCGTGAAGAGCTTATCGCAGTTTCCGGCGGCTTCATGGAAGTACAGCCTGAAAAAATCACGATACTTGCATCCGCTGCTGAAGAGCCGATCAATATCGACATCAACCGTGCGCAGCGTGCCTACCAACGTGCTAAGACGCGCATTGATACATTCCGTAGCTCTGCGGCGACGGAGCAAAAAAATATAGACATTGGTCGTGCTGAAACAGCCTTGCGCCGTGCTATAGCTCGCCTTGATGCGACACACACAACTTACGATAAATAAGCAAAATAAGATAAGGCATGAATTTTCTGCTATCGACTAAAAATAGCCCGGCAAAACAGTCGCTGGGCTATTTTTATATCTACAAGAGCAAATTTATGTCCTAATTTGACAGACTTTATTTTATAAGTGATTTCTTAAAACACTTGCCAAGTGTGTGAAAAACTAGTAAAATTAAGCAAGGCAAAATGAAGGAGGCAATACGATGAAACACATCAAGACAATCAATAAGCCGACGATGCAAAAAACGCGCCGGACTGGTGGCTGTGGTGAATGTCAAGCATCGTGCCAATCGGCGTGCAAGACATCCTGCACAGTGGGTAACCAAGTTTGTGAGAGCAGGAAGTAAAGGAAGTGCTGATATTTGATGGGGCGGCTGAACATGGATTTTGAAAGTTTGCTCTGTCTGCACCAATCTGATAAACTTTATTTCATTAAAGCAGCGTTTCCTAAAAAAGACCTCTTCCTTATGGGAGAGGTCTTTTCTTCACATTTACATACATTTGGAGGACATCCACATGAAAGAACAAGTGCATACATTCAAACAGGGGGGCAGCTTCTTTTTGCTTGATGTAAACAGCGGCGCTCTTCATGTCATTGATGAAATGATTTATGACATCTTAGACAGCTTTGACGGTACGAACGATGCATCTGTTCGTACTAGGCTTTCCGGCAAATATAATGCGATAGAGCTTGATGAAGCGCTAGAAGAATTACACGAACTTATGGCACGCGGCGAACTTTTTGCACCAGACATTGATGTACCGCCGATGTTTTTACAGCAAGGTATTGTAAAATCCCTGTGTCTTATGGTCGCTCAAGATTGTAACTTACGCTGCAAATATTGCTTCGGCGACGGCGGCAACTACGGCATGAAGCGCACTGTCATGTCGCCTACCGTAGGTAGGCGCGCGGTGGATTTTCTCATCGAAGGAGCAGCCTCTAGAACGCATTGCGAAATTGATTTTTTTGGCGGTGAGCCGCTTCTTAATATGAAAACGATTCGAGCGGTCACGGAGTATGTGCGAAAGCGTGAGAAAGAAACAGGCAAGCAATTTAAACTTACGCTTACGACAAATGGGATGCTGCTAAATGATGAAAATATCGCTTGGCTTAACGAAAATAATTTTTCTCTCGTGCTGTCGCTTGATGGACGCAGGCAAACAAATGATGCCATGCGCCCCGATGTCAGTGGTCACGGTACATACGAGCGTATTAAAGCTAACTTCAAACGCTGCCTTTCAAGCCGTGCCGGCGGTGATTGGGACTATCGCGGCGTTTATACATACATTCGCGGCACTTACACGAAGCGCAATCTTGACTTTACTGAAGATGTATTATCTTTGCACGATGCCGGCTTTGACATCCTTTCGCTAGAGCCTGTAGTTTTGAAGGATAGTCCACTCGCCTTAGAAGAAGAAGATTTGCCGCGTATCCGTGCAGAATACGAACGTCTGGCCGCTGCCTACATAAAACGCCGCCGTACAGGCAGAGGATTTTTCTTTTTTCATTTTAATATGGATCTTTCCAATGGTCCTTGTGTTGCCAAGCGTCTTGCAGGTTGCGGCGCCGGTCATGAATATTTTGCAGTCGCAGAAAATGGCGATCTCTACCCCTGCCATCAATTTGTCGGCAGAAAAAATTACAAACTGGGAAATATCTATGACGGCGTGACGAATCAGAGTCTACCGGCTTACTTTCGCGAGTCACACGTCATGAACAAGGAAAAATGCAGTGACTGTTGGGCGCGCTTTTTTTGCAGCGGCGGCTGCCACGCCAATGCGGATCTTTTTCACGGCGACATAAGAAAGCCCTATGACATCGGCTGCGAAATACAAAAAAAGCGTCTTGAATGTGCGCTTTATGTGCAAGCACTCTTGAAACTAGAAGAAGATCTATGAAAAAGCGCAAACAATTTGCCCTTTAGCGATACTTAAGTGCCGTAGCCGCTAAAAAGCTAGGAGGTATGAAGCTATGCAGCTTTTGAAACGGATACGCCGCAAGATGCAAGCGATGCACAGACGACCGAAAGTTTATATGCGTTACTATTTTATGGCGTTTTTCCTGCGGTGGATGCTCTTATTTTTTGAAGTCGTATTGCTGCGCTTATTCGTTTATGTACCGCTGCGCTTGGCAGATATGTCGCCGAAAGAACTTCTACAGTATATGCGAAAGGTTGATTTTCATGCGTGGATTTGGTTCAAAAGGGCCTTGTGGAAGTGTCTGGAGGTTAAAAGTTGGGTGCAAGGATTGGGCAATTTTTCCTCTCTGCCCGAAATACTAAAGCATCTAAATACACGCTTATTTGCGTGGCTACAATGTAAGTGGGCATCTTTTCGCAGCTTTCTACGCAATTTTAGGAGCTTTCGCCGACTGCCGCAGCATTTTTTGAGCTTTCTCAAGCGTCATTTCCGCAACCACCGTATGCTGCGTCGTGGTACTTTCCGCATGATCTTAGGCATTATTTTGGCAAAACTCATGACGTTTTTTTACATTGCCTTTGCCGGTGCAGCGATGGTTTCCGTCTGGGGCTTTGACTGTCTTTTTATGATCTTGGGAACTTTGCAGATTGTCGCTACTAAAATAGCTCATATTCTAGGGCGCATGATCGAGCATCATATTTATTTGGTACAGCAAGGCTCTGATTTTGCCGCTGAGAAAAAGCAGAAGGTTTTACTTAAAAAGTAAGAGTGAACGTGACCGTTTATGTTTATGCTTTAGTCTAATCACTAACTTATTGCTCAGTTTTACCATGAAACCTTGATAAGTCAAGCTAAAGGGGCAAGGCTGATTAGTAGGGAAGCACTGATAAAATGAAGTCCGCCAGATTGGTGCAAATTTTTCGACTTGGCAAGAAGGATTTGCGCCGACGCAGACAGGGCGGAAAAGATGCGCTGAGATGGCGAGCTGAACCTATGCCCACACAGTTTATATAAGGGCAGCTTAAGTCGCAACCTAATTACAGCGCATCTGAGAGAACAGGGTATATCTCATTTTATCAATGTTTCCTTAGGATATTTTCTGAAATTTTTCCAAGACCTTTTTCATTGTGGCAGCTATGTTTTCTTTCGTAAAGCCAAATTTTCTAAAAAGGACATCAGCAGGGGCAGAAGCACCGAAGCCTTGCATGGCAACAGACGTACCACCTAGCCCTATGTAGCGTTCCCAACCAAAAGAAGATGCCGCTTCTACGACGACTCTGGAACAAATAGCCTCTGGCAGGACGCTTTCTTTATATAAAGCAGATTGCTTTTCAAATATTTCAACGGATGGCAGTGAAACAACACGCACGTCGATGCCTTCTTTTAAAAGTTCTTTCTGCGCTTCGACGGCAAGCGATACTTCAGATCCTGTGGCGATGATGATACCCTGCGGCGTACCTTTTGCTTCTGAGAGGATGTAGCCACCTTTTAGAGCGTCTTGACAATTTCCAAAAAGCGGCGGCAAATTTTGACGCGTAAGCACCAGTGCCGTCGGCGTGTCTTTGCTTGTCAGCGCACTGTACCAAGCGGCGGCTGTTTCTGCCGCGTCAGCGGGGCGAAATACATTGATATTAGGCGTAGAGCGTAGCATGGAGAGCTGCTCTATCGGCTCGTGCGTCGGGCCGTCTTCACCAACACCGATGCTGTCGTGCGTGAATATGTAGATGACAGGAAGCCCCATGAGTGCAGCAAGCCGCATCATTGGCTTCATGTAGTCACTGAACACGAAGAATGTTGCAACGTACGGCAAAATGCCGCCATGCAGCGCAAGACCGTTGGCTATCGCTGCCATGCCTAGCTCGCGCACGCCAAAATGCAGGTTGCGACCTCTTCGATTCGTGCGGCTAAAATCACCTGCGTCTGCCATTATTGTTTTGTTCGACGGTCCAAGATCGGCACTGCCACCGATAAGCTGCGGCACTATTTCTTTTAGTCGCTGCAAAATTTTACCGGAAAATGTCCTAGTGGCAGCAGGCTTTTCATCATGCGCCCAGAAATTCTCGTCTTTTTGCAGCACAGCCGCATCAATAGGCGCATGAAAAGCATCCCATTGTGCCTTTTCCTCGGGGTATTTTTCACTGTAGGCGGCAAAAAGTTCGTGCCACTTTGCCTCGATAGCTGCACCTTCTTTAGAAAATTTTTCATAATGCTCGTAGACGGCGGCAGGGATTTGAAAGCTCTCGTCGGGATTTTCCCAGCCAAGATTTTCCTTTAGCGCACGAAGGTTCTCTTTACCTAGCGGTTCGCCATGAGCACTTGCTTTGCCGGCTTTTTCGGGGCAGCCAAAGCCGATCTGTGTCTTTATCGTGATAAAAGACGGACGCTCTTTATCTGCTTTGGCTTCTTCAATAGCCTTGCCAATAGCAGTTAGGTTCGTGCCATCTTCGACTGTTAGCGTTTGAAAGCCGAAAGCTTGCACACGCTTTTCGACATCTTCACTAAAAGCAAGATCGGTATCGCCCTCGATGGAAATATTGTTGCTGTCATAAAGTACGATGAGTTTATTGAGGGCTAATGTACCGGCAAGTGATAATACTTCCGAGGAGATACCCTCCATCATGCAGCCATCACCGCCAAGAACAAATGTATAGTGATCAACTATGGGAAAAGCAGGCTTATTAAAGCGAGCAGCAAGGTGTGCTTCAGCTATAGCCATGCCGACCGCCATGCCAAGACCTGCCCCCAACGGGCCTGTTGTCGCTTCAACGCCCTTTGTATAGCGATATTCGGGGTGACCGGGCGTCAACGAACCATCTTGGCGAAAAGCCTTTAGATCATCTAGTGTCAGATCGTAGCCAAAAAGATGCAGCAAAGAATAGAGCATGGCAGAGCCGTGTCCTGCAGAGAGTACGAAGCGATCGCGGTTTTGCCAATTTGGATTTTTGCCGCTATGCTTCATGTGGCGCGACCAAAGCTCATAGGCAATCGGTGCTGCACCGAGCGGCAAGCCGGGATGCCCAGAATTTGCCTTTTGTATTGCATCTGCCGAAAGGACACGAATCGCGTTTACACAGGTGGTATCAATGTTTCCCATAGATTTTCCTCCTTTATGTAAGCACTGAGCCATGAAATATTTTTTCATGATTACATCTTTTTCGATCTCTTTTGTCTGTCGGACAAAAACACTTCTATTGTAGCAAATTGATTTTCCTGACAAGAAGAAAATGCTGCAAGAAGCTGACCGAGTTTACTTTATCAGTGCTTCTTTCATCTTACATGATTTGTTATAAAATGTATAGCCTGCTAGGAAAGCTCAATAAAAAGTCATGAAGCGAAAATTTCAACGCTTATTAAGTAACGTAACAGCAGCCAAGATCAAAAATACGCCGATAGATTCGGCAATGCCAAAGGGAACTGCGAGGAGAACGGCAGAGAAAAATACAGCTGCTAAAGGCTCTACGGATGTCATGATGCCGACAACACTCGGTCTTAAATATTTAAGACTTTCCAAGTAAGACCAAAAAGCAATAACAGTGCCAAAGAGGACTATATATAAGAATGAAAGGATTGCAGCGGTGTCTGCTGTAGCGTGAAAATCCCAAGGTGCATGAAGGGGCATGAGCAAAATGCCGCCAATGAGCATACCCCAGCCGATTATAAGCGGCGAGCGAAAATGCTCCAAAAGCCACTTTGGCTGTATGGTGTAAATAGCCGCCCCAAAAGCAGATGCAATACCCCAAAAGATCGCAAGTGGTGCAATAGCGAGTGCGTCTAGCCTGCCATGCGTTACGATGAAGAAGGTGCCAACGAAGGCGAGCAGCACGCAGCAGCTTTCATGAAGCGAAGGCCAAGAGCGGCTTTTTAAGGCTACCCAAAGGACGACGATGATCGGCATGAGGTATTGCATCACACTCGCAGTTGCGGCATTACCATAATGAATGGATGAAAAATAAGTGTATTGCACACCGAGCATACCGAAAATGCTGAAAATAAACATCTGCTTTGCCGCTGTACGATCTTGCCAAATGGCAAAGATGTTAGCTCGATTCTTTATCGCATCAGCCGTCAGCAAGATAAGCCCTGCTAGCAGCATACGCATCATAACGAGCCATTCGGTAGAAAACCCCTTTTGTTGTAGCAGGAATTGTCCGGCAACACCAGAGCCTCCCCAAAACAATGCACCCATGACGACGAGCAATATGCCTTTTGCGTATGATGTCATATAAAAACTCCTTTTTTAGTTAGCGTATTTTATGTCTCTGTCACTATATCATTTTTTTTACATAAACGAAAGGCACTAGAGAGAAATTTTCTTTAAGGAAATGCTTATAAAATGACAGAATTATTGAATGAATTTAATGAAACAATATGATATAATAATGGCGCATCCAAAAAACTCCTATCATTTTCAGAAAGAGAGTGTCTTAATGAAACTTATCATCACGGAGCCTTTAGGTATCAGCCAAAAAAAAGCTCAAGAACTAAAAAAAGAGTATCTGCCCGATGATATTGAAATGGTCTATTGCGACACACCGCCGGCAGATGATGCAGAAAAGATCGCGCGAGCTAAAGGTGCAGAACTCGTCATGATCGCTAATATGGCGTTTAAAGAAAACGTCTTGCAGCATCTTTCAGATGTAAAATTCTTAAGTGTCGCTTTTACCGGCGTTGACCATGTAGGCATGGATTATTGCAAGGCGCAAGGCATAGTCGTTTCTAACTGCTCAGGCTATGCAAATGAAGCGGTGAGTGAACTTGCCATCGGCTTGGCACTCGGTCTTTATCGAAAGATTCTCGCCGCAGATGAAGCGGTGCGTAAGGAAAAGACGCGCACTGGGCTTTTGGGCAGCGAGCTTTCCAGCAAAAAGTTTGGCGTCATCGGCGCTGGTGCTATTGGCAAGCGAACGATTGCACTCGCGAAGGCATTCGGCTGTGATGTGTATTTCTACAATCGTCGGGAAACGACGATCGAGGGTGCTACGTATGTGTCGCTCGACGAGTTGCTAAAAATAGCAGATGTCCTCTCGCTGCATGTGCCGCTGACGGCAGAAACTAAGGGCTTGATCGGCGCGGCGGAAATAGCCAAGATGAAAAAGACCGCTCTCCTCATCAATACGGCACGCGGTCCTGTCGTAGACAGCAAGGCATTAGCATCTGCGCTAAAAGAAGGTCGTATCGCAGGTGCCGGCATTGATGTATTTGAAGAGGAGCCGCCGATCGCAAGCAATCATTTGCTGCTTCACGCGCCAAACGTCATTTTAGCACCGCATATCGGCTTTGCAACGCAAGAGGCGATGGAAAAACGCGCCGTCATTGCTTTTAAAAATGTACAGGCGTACCTTTTAGGCAAGCCACAAAATGTAATGTAAGCATAAGGCGATAAAAAGAGCGAACAGAAGGTGTAATGTTGAAGTTCGAGCCGTTTATGAAAACACTCGGCAAAGATTCGCTAAAGCACGTTTATTTGCTAGCCGGCGAGGAGCATTACTATATCGAAAAGGCAAAAGCAGCGATCTTAAAATGGTTGCTTCCTACAAGTGAAGATTTAGCAAGCGGTCTTATAAAAGTGTCTGCCGACTTAGATACCGATGCTCTTATCGACATGATTAAAACGGTGCCGTTTCTTGTAGCAAAGCATATCATAGTCGTCCAAGACAGCCCACTTTTTCGGGAAAAAAAGACATCCAAGCCGGCAAAAGACAGCTCTAAAAAAAAGTACAGCACGGATTTAAAGGAGTCGCGTCTTCTACAACTGCTTGCCGATATGCCGGAATATGCCTATGTAATTTTCATCTGCTCAGGCAAAAACGACAAGCGGCGCAAGGCGTACAAGACGGTCGAAAAAGTAGGCGCGATCTTAGATGCCGATGCCGTACGTCCGTGGGAGATTGGCAGCTTTCTAAAGAACAAGCTTGCTGAGATAGGAAAAGAGTTTGACAAAACAGCGCACGAATATTTCATGGGTGCTCTTTCCATGATGCATGAAGTATCGCTTTCTTATCTTGACAAGGAATTGGAAAAACTTGCACTTTATACTAAAGAAAAGCGTATTGATAAAAAGATATTGCTTGAGGTGTTTGCAGGTCTGCCGGAAGTATCATCTTTTGCTATGCTAGATGCCGTAAGTGAAAAAAATGTGCAAAAGGCACTGACTATTTTACAGCGCCAAATAAAAGACGGCGTATATCTGCCCCTGCTGCTCGCCCTTTTAGTGCGTCATGTGCGAAATCTATGGCAAGTAAAGCTACTTTTGATGCAGGGCGTGCGCGGTAAGATGCTGCAAGATGCGATGGGATTAAGCCCCTTTGCTGCCGAAAAATTAAGCCGCACCAGCATGAAATTTTCAGAGCCTATTTTAAAGCAAGCTATGCTTTTTTTGATAGACGCCGACTATTTTCTAAAAACCGGCAAAGGCGGCGCAGAATGGTTAGAATATGTTGTTATTTTGCTCTGCAAAAGTTAAAAGAGGTATTCTTATGCCGGTCATCTTGTCCTATAAATCCAAGAAGCCGCAGGTAGATCCTACGGCACTTATTGCACCGAATGTCACGATCATCGGCGATGTAACTATCTTAGAAGATGCAAACATTTAGGAGTGCGCAGCACGAGGACATTTGAATTTAGAAAAGGAGATCTGACAATGAAAGAAAAGACTTTGGTACTAATTAAGCCGGACGCATTTACAAAGCAGCACACGGGCGACATCATAGCTATCTATGAAAAAGCAGGGCTTAAAATACTCGCGCTAAAGCTTATGCACATGACACCGTCTGTAGCCAAAAAGCACTATGCCGAGCATATCGGGCGTCCCTATTATCAAGAACTTGAAGAATTTATGACATCTGCACCACTTGTTGCCATGGTACTTGCAGGTGACGATGCCATTGTGCGCGTGCGCGAACTAAACGGCAAGACAAATCCTAAAGAAGCCGCCGAAGGTACGATCCGCAAGTTGTATGCCGAAAACGTCGGCAAAAACGCCGTCCATGCTTCTGACAGTTCAAAGAGCGCGGCGCGTGAAATTGCCATTTTTTTTAATGCGACGGAAATTCTTGACTAAAGGAAATTTTCCTGTCGCATGGTTTAACTGCATGGAGGGGAAAAAATGGGCGTTTATACGAAAACAGGGGACAAGGGACAAACCAGTCTTTATACAGGTGAGCGCGTCGATAAGTACTCGCTGCGCGTTGAAACGTACGGTGCAATTGATGAAGCAGGCTCGGCACTTGCTATGGCACGCGCGTTTGCGACAAAAGAAGCGGTGCAAGAAAAAGTATTTGCTTTGCTAAAAAAACTGCCGCTTCTCATGGCAGACATAGCAAGTCTTGGCGAAAAGCCGATGATCACGCACGAAGATGTAAACATGCTAGAAAAAGAAATCGACGATATCGACGCGACGCTGCCAAAACTCGATCACTTCTTGATTCCCGGTGCAACCAAGGCAGGCGCCATGCTAGATCTAGCACGCACAAGCGTACGCCGCGCCGAGCGTCGCTTCTGTGCGCTAGCACATGAAGCCGAACTGCACGAAGACGACCGCGTATTTTTAAACCGTCTTTCAGACTACTGCTTTATGCTCATGCGTCTGGAAGAAGCCGCAGATTGAGCAAAAACAGCAAATTTTTAGGACATATATTCTTATGCCGCACATGAAAAAGAAATGCCCTTGATAAGCAAATTTTGCTTATCAAGGGCATTTCTTATGAATAAACTTTCAGGACATATGTTCAACCATCATAGAAAGCGTCACAGTCACTTTTTGTCAGCTTCCTGCGGTTGTATCGTCAAAGAGACACGCTGCACATATGTCCTTACGCCTTACATGAAACATGAGAAGCACTGATAAAATTAAAAAAATTGCACCGATGAGCGATGATCAACTGCAAACGCTGCCTTTTTCAGGGCGTAAAGACGATATTTTTCTCAAACCACAATTTGATAGGGTAGCCTTGATAAATGATCGGGGCAAAGCGCATACCCCAAAGGGCTTCTTCTGCCGCTTGACGAAAGCCTAAATTAGGGGCATCGGAAAGTAATATGACGCTTTCGACCTGACCACCAGTACCAACAAGAATCCTAGCACTTACCGTGACGACAGTGCCATAGCCAAGCGAACGAGCTTCTTCGGGATAGTCTACCTCGGCATCGCGAAGAATCGTATATGATATATCAGCAGATGTCTCTGCTGTATAAGAGCCGTCGCCGTTATCGCTAAAGCCTGCACCAAGTCCTAGTGCTGGCGCATCGTCACCTACGCCGCTTTTATCGCTGCCGTCCTTATTGCCGTCAAAATAGCCGCTTTGTTCGCCTGCGTCACCTACAATTTTGCCATCGCTTGCAAAAGCTGGCGCATCATTTACGGCTTTACCGTCTGTAGATGGTGGTGGCTGTTTATCAGTAAGCTGCGCTGCTTGCTGCGGCAGAGCAGCTGTAGGTGCTACAGCTTTTTTTAGTGTCTGCTTGCTATTTGTGATCGCATCTTCTGCATCCTGCAAAGAAGCCGCCGGCATCATGCGTATCTTAGGGACGCTTCTGCTAGATGCACCGGCGGCACCATTTTTTGATTCAGCACTTTTATCTGCACTAAAGACAGCATTTTCTGGAACGATGCCGATTTCTAGCGCAGGCGGTATGTTTTCGTTCTTTGCCGTATTATTTACGCCGATGAAAAAAAGCAGCAAAAAAAATACCGTATGTATGAGCAAGGACAGCAGAAAACACAACTTCCAAGGTCGTCTATTCATGAAAAATCTCACCCTTTAGAATCCGTAGCGATATAGACCTTGTGGATGCCCAAGGTTTTTACCAGATCCATGACTTGGACGATTTTTCCATAAGCAGCAGCTTCGTCGCCGCGCAAGATAACGGAGATCTCATCGCCTGTAGCTGCATCCTTTTGCAGCCGCTCGGCAAGACCTGCAAGATTTAGCATCTCTTTTTCATAGTAGAGTGTACCGTCTGCTGTGACGGTGATGGGGATATTGCGCGTCATGCTGACCTTTGCCGCTTCTGTCTGCGGCAAAGTCAGTGGTATGCTCTTTTGGACGACCATAGAGAGCATACTCATCATGAAAAACACCAAGAGAAAGAATATGATGTCGATCATAGGAATGATCATAAGCTGTGGGCTCTTTTCCTGTGGCAAAAGATCAAGCTTCATCGTTTCTTACCCCCACTAGTGCTAGGTACATAGACGAAGTGTATTCTACGCCGGCGATAATGGCATTAGCTCTATGTGACAGCCATGTATAAAGACAAAGTGCAAAAATCGCTGCTAAAAGACCGCTTGCCGTAGCGATCAACGCTTCACCGACACCGCCTGTGATAGCAAAAGGCTGTCCTTCAGAGATCGAAAGCACACTAAAAGAGCTTATCATGCCCGTCACCGTCCCTAAAAGCCCTAGAAGCGGCGCCATCGTCACGATAACACTAAGATATTCTAAATAGCGGCGCAGCTCAAGTGCCTTTTTCTTAGCAGCCGCCTGCACAATTTCTTCTTGGCGCACCTTCTTGCCGCGTTCAGCCAAAGCGACAAGAAGCACTTCGCTTACCGCGCCACCTTCTTTTTTACAAAATTCTTTAGCAGCTTCATAGTCCTCGCCGCGCAGTGCCTTTGTCAACTCTTCATCAAAATCATCTGCCTGCTGCTGCTTCTTATAATAAAAAAATCGCTCCAAAGCAATCATCAAACTGATGATAGAAGATAGCAAGATCGGGTACATAACAAAGCCACCCTTGAAAAATAAATGCAACAAATCCATAGATCACACTTCTTTCCGTTTTTAGAAGGAATATCTTGCACCGATGAAATATGTTCGCCCCATACCCGGAATCAATGTATACATACCAAAGCCGGCATGCTCATAATAAAGCTTATCAAAGACATTTGTCACGCCGCCATACCATTCTAGCTCTTGGTTTTGCTTAAACTTAAAGCTGATGTCTAAAAGTCCGTAGGAGGTCATGCTATTATTCGGATCGTGTTTGTCTGCTTCCTTTATAAAATTATTATAGCCGCCGAAGAAGGCATATTTTAGTGCGCCGCTCCATTTCTTGTCAAAGGTATAATTCGCCTGCAAAAGAGCCTTATGCTGCGGTACATACTGCAATCCGCTGTTTGTAAAGTCGATCGCATCTGCGCCATGCTCATCGACGAGTGCTCTGCCTTTTGCGGTATAGCGCCGCTCCCCGTGCAAATAGGTATAGCCCTCAATAAGTTCTAACTTGCCAAAACGCTGCTGTGCGGTCAACTCCACACCGTGCCGCTTGGTATTGAACATATTGTACGTCTTATACTCAGGCCCATACGTTCCCATAAAATAAGGGCGATTTAATTCATTAGACGTTTCTGTTGCAAAAAGTGTCAGGCTAATAGTAGAAATACCGATCTTATCGCGCATACCGATTTCATACAAATTATACTTTTCTTCTTCTGCGGTCGTCGCTTGATATATCTGTTGATACGGATCAGAATACACCTGATCGCAGATCTGCAAGCCGTCAGGGCTTGTAAAGCCGCGCTCGAAACGTGCAAAAACGCGCCCTAGCACCCCATACTGATAAGAAACGGAAAGTTCTGCGGCAGTATTCCAACGATTAGAAGAATCCTTACCGCCGATCGGTCTTCTCTTTGTACCGCCATCTTTATCAAAATCCCAGATGAGTTTTTCACGCCGGATGCCTTGGGTAAAGGTAAATTTGTCCCGCTTCATTTGATTGAGCAGGTAAAGCGCCTGCGTTTCCTTATTGTACTGGAAGGACTGTTGTTTGCGTCCAGAAGTATATTTTAGATCAGAACTCTGCCGTATCCAATCGATCCCTATGAGTAAAGAATCTTTTTCCCCGTAAGCATAATCAAATTTCATACGTGTGCCGTAAGAATCATGTTTCATCTTACCGTCAATGAAGCGCGTATTTTTATACCAACCGTCGGTATAGAAAAAATCGCCGCTAAATTTCAGCTGCTCGCTTAAATTTTGATTGTAGGTGAGATTGTAGGTATTAAAATCGCGATCGCCATTTAGATAATCTGCCGCAGACTTAGGACGATGATTTCTGCCATCACGCTCTATTTTTACTCTATTTAGATTTTGCAGGAATTTGCTCGCTTCATTTAGATGGCTGTAGCGAAAGGTCGCCGAATGGTCAGCATCAGCATCGTAGCGCAGACCGATAAACGCATAATTGCTGTTTCTATAGGTATCGATAAAGTAGAGATCTCTTTTTAAGCGCGAATAGCCTGCCTGCAAAGTGAGATGATCACCTACTTTATCACCATAATTGATGCTCAGGCGATGTCCGTCAGAGTTTAATTCCGTTGCAAGTGTGTGCTGCGGCTTGTTCATGCTGCGAAGGTTTGTCGTGATGTTGATGATGCCGCCTGCAGCGCCGCTGCCATAGATAACCGAGCCGCCGCCTGGTATGATCTCGATCTTTTCGATCTGTTCAACAGGCACATAGTCATAATTATTTGGCAACGGATGATTGACCATCGTCGTTATGGGTGCGCCGTCAATCAAGACTTGCAGATTGCGCTCTGACTGATCGCCTTGCCCACGAATGTCAATATCTCCCCAACCTGCCGTACCGACGCTTATACTAGGCTGATCTTTTAAGACATCGGAAATCGTCTTGTAGCCTTTTTCCTCGATCATTTTCTTGGTGATCACGATGATCTGCTTCGTATCACGCAGCTTTTCTATCTCCACATAGTCCGGACGCACATAAGTATCAGCTAGCTTGATCGTCTTTTCCGCCGTTACCGTCTCTTTTTCTTCATTTTCTGCAGCTTGCGCTGCATTTATACCGCTTCCGGTATAAATGCCACACAAAAGCAACGCTGCTAAATGACGATTTCTTTTGCTGCAAATTTTCATCGCTCATTACCCTCCAGAAATTTTATTATATTTTAATGAAATATATTTATTGCACTTGATAGTCTAACATTAAAGATAACGAGTGTCAATATATGTTATCGTCTATCTAATGTTAGCATAAACATAAGCGGGGAGCGATACAGAGAATAATATTATTTTTAGATAGCTTTTATTTGTTTGTTATTTTATCTGTCGGATTTTGTGTTATAGTTTAGGAGGAACTGATAAATTCAGGCACACAGCTGTGCAACTTTCATGTAATGGCAGCATATTTTGTTTATGAAGTAGACGTTTGTGTGCGTAGTTTATCAGGGGTTTTAGTGAGTATGGATGAAAATGAAGGAGGTTTTTATGAAAATTCTATCTTTACGAATGTTTTATGTCTTGAGTTTGGCGATTTGTCTTGGAGGTTGCGGCGCCGCACCTGCTTCGATGGCAGAGATACCGCCGCGAGAAATTGTACAGGAAAATCAGCCGCGAGCCGATGAGGCAGAAATTTATCTAGCCGGCGGTTGCTTTTGGGGTACAGAGCATTATCTAAGGCTTGTGCATGGTGTGATTTCGGCAGAGAGCGGCTATGCCAATGGGCGCACAGCAAAACCGTCGTATCGTGAAGTATGCTCAGGCAGCGGTCATGCTGAAGCTGTACATATCGTTTATAACCCTAAGGTGCTGCCACTTGAAAAACTCTTGGATCTCTATTATGAGTCCATAGATCCTACGGCAAAAAATCGCCAGGGCAACGATGTAGGTGAGCAGTACCGCTCGGGTATATATTATGTTGAAAAGAGCGGTCGGTCGTACGCAGAAGCTGCCGTGATCTTTGATTCTTTAAAGCGTCTTAGTAAAAAGATAGGAAAGCCGGTTGCTATTGAGTCAATGCCTATCATGAATTTTTACCGCGCTGAGGAAGAACATCAAAAATATCTTGAGAAGAACCCGAACGGCTATTGCCATATTCCGCGTTCATTAATGGCAGCCGTGCGTGAAAAAAGTGAAGCAGCAAAAAATGAGATGAAAGAAAATCAAGCAAGGTCAGATTATCAAAAGCCATCAGATGCAGATCTAAAGGCGCGTTTGACAGCGATGCAGTACAAAGTGACACAGGAGAAAGCGACAGAACCGCCGTTTCAAAATGAATACGATCATGAGTTTCGCGCCGGTATCTATTGCGATGTGACGACTGGCGAGCCGCTCTTTGTTTCGACACATAAGTTTGATTCAGGCTGTGGCTGGCCGGCGTTTTCGCGTCCGATTGATGCGGCTATAATTGCCGAGCATGAAGATACGTCGCACGGCATGGTGCGTACGGAAGTTACTGCAGCAAAGAGCGGCGCTCATCTTGGGCACGTATTCGATGATGGCCCACAGGAGCTTGGCGGCGTGCGCTATTGTATCAACAGTGCGTCTTTGTATTTTGTGCCGAAAGAGCAGATGCAAGAGCAAGGCTATGGTGAATACCTGCCTCTCGTGGATGCTGATAATTAAGGAAACACTGATAAAATGAAGTAGCCTAAATTTATGAAGATGCTTGTGCAGTCTATTGTTAAAAAAACACCCCGACACAATACCTGTAGCGGGGTGTTTTTGCGTTATCTTATTTTGATTTATTGTACATTCATCGACAATTCGATGATTTTGTTGGCGAGTTTTGCTTTTTGTAGGACTTCTTCAGTAATATCACCGCCAGCTTCGACGATTACGACACCTGTATCAGTCGTGATGCGGCGCGATGCTTTTTTGTTGAGCAGGAAGCGACGATGCCTGTCCTCCGTCGCTTTGGCAGCAGCTTTTTCGGCATCATTTTCGGGTGCAGCATCTGTAGGTGGAGTAAGGTTTTCTGTAGGAATGTCTGTGGCAGAGGGGCTAACAGGCTCTGCCGATGAATCTTCGCTTGACTCTTGTGGCAGCGATTCTGTAGGCGGTGTCTCCGGCTCTACAGCAGAAGTTGCTGTCGGCTCAGAGGTAAATTCACCGTTTAACTCCGGTGTATGCTCTTCAAGCGGCGAAGTAGCTCCCAAGCTAGAAGTTACATCTGTATTCGGATCAGCAGGTGCGTCAGATGCCGCGACACTACTGCTGTCGATAACTGTGACCTGTTTTCCAAAAATGGAAATTTGTTCAGCAGATATATTATCAAGTAAATTTCCTTGTGGGTCTGAGATTTCACACTGTACGACCTTGCCGTCGTCTCCTATATAAATTTCACTGACAGAACCTTGGATCGTACCGGCTTTCGTGATCGCTTTTGTACCGATGATGCGAACATTTTCGTCAAGCAGGTTTTCAAAGTCAACAGCATCTTCAAGTGTCAAGATATTTTCACTATTGGTGATCGTGATGGCATCTGCACCGACGGCGATGACGCTCTCGTAAGGAATGAGCTTGACACCACGATACCAATCATCATCTTCGATGGTAATGGCAGCGACAGCACCATTTTTTGCATCAATGAGCAGGGTTTTGCTCATGCCTAGTTCACGACCTTCAGTGATACTGATCACTGGCAGTCCTAAAATTTCTGCACTTGTTTTCATGACTATTTCCCCCTGTGTCTAGGTTTTGTAATTTCTTTACTTCATCCCTCTTTGCCGATGCTTTCGATCTCAGCGGAGATTTCGGGTGGGATTTTTGCAAAGGGCATATTTGTAATGTTGTGGCTTGCTAAAATATGCTCAACAGTGCGCAGGTAAACTACGCTTCTGTTAAATTCTTGCTGCATGGCTTTATTTTTTTGTGCTGCCGGCAGCCTAAGAGCCGCTTCGTAGGTGTCTTTTGCCGCCTCATAGTCACCGATGTCTTTATAGGTGTTAGCGAGGTTGATGGCGATAAACGGCGCATAATCGTCGCTTTGGTAGATACTAAGAGCCTGTTTATAGGCGAAGATGGCGCGTCGATAGTGATGTGCTTTTGTCGCCTTGTCCGCATAGTCTAGATAATCATCTAGACTATGTAGTCGCCCGACGACTTCGGTGAGTTCTTTAAGCTCTTCTTTGGCACGCTGACGATCTTCTTTTGATGGCGGTACAGCAGGCTCTATATCAAGATCTTCCACATCAACAGGCGCATCATCGGCGCTTGACTCCTCAGCTGCAACATCGACAGGCGCATCATCTGCGCTTGACTCCTCAGCTGCAACATCAACAGGTGCATCATCTGCGTTTGACTCCTCAGCTGCAACATCGACAGGCGCATCATCTGCGTTTGACTCCTCAGCTGCAACATCGACAGGCGCATCATCTGCGCTTGACTCCTCAGCTGCAACATCAACAGGTGCATCATCTGCGTTTGACTCCTCAGCTGCAACATCGACAGGCGCATCATCGGCGTTTGACTCCTCAGATGCAACATCGACAGGCGCATCATCTGCGCTTGACTCCTCAGATGCAACATCGACAGGCGCATCATCTGCGCTTGACTCCTCAGCTGCAACATCGACAGGTGCATCATCTGCGCTTGACTCCTCAGATGCAACATCGACAGGTGCATCATCTGCGCTTGACTCCTCAGCTGCAACATCGACAGGCGCATCATCTGCGTGGTCACTTTGTATGTTTGCGGCAGCTAAACTGCGTTCTTTTTTCGATAGACGAGTGTTGTAAATGGTGACTCCTAAAGAAGCTATGAGAACGAATGTAAGTATGAGTCCGTAGTGCAGCGGTGTCAAGAAAGGTGAGATATTGAGTGTTGCAAAATTTACAAGAAATGCCATGACTGCACAAAGAATCAAAGGTTTGTATCGAATGGGGCAGCCCCAAAAAATAGCAACTCGGTGAAGCAAAAGAATGCTTACTGTCATGATGACAGCCGCAAGCAGGAAAAACGTCAATACCCTATCACCACGCTTCATGTTAGATAAGTTTTTCGCGTGGATGGCTTTTACCGCGCGACTTAGAGGGTGCTTGCAGAACCCTTGACATTAGCTATTTCGACACTATTGATTAAATTCCTGCTGAATATCTGAAAAAACTGCCGCAAAAGATGAGCAAGCCGATAAAAGTCACGTTCTATTATTGCCAAATACAGTATATCTGTGCAAATGTTTGATTAAACTACATATAAAAACGGCTGCTTTTAAATAAAAGTGTGCCGCTCTTATATGAAAGTTATCAAGCAGTTCAACTTTTTGGGCGTTTATAGTAATTAGGCAATTTCATTTTATGAGCATTTCTTAAAAAAATCTTTCAAAAGAAAGGGGAATAGCAAATAGATGGCGAATATAAATATCAGGTAGATTTCACGGGGGTGCGTTCGAGAAATGAAGCTTGTCCCGTGCTATATTTTTCTATGAGGGAAACGCCGCCAAGTGGCTGCAAGTTCTCTTTGGCAAGATAAGGAGAGATTCAAATGACAGAAGCAACATTGACGATTGAAAACAAGACAGGAATTCATGCGCGTCCGGCATCCGTTTTTGTGCAGACGGCTGCAAAATTTAAGTCAAAGGTACAAGTAAAAGCAAAGGGTAAGACGGCAGATGCCAAAAGCATCCTCATGTTGATGAGTCTAGGTCTTGCTAAGGGGACAGAGATCACGATTGCAGCAGACGGTCCTGATGAGGCTGATGCTGTGGCAACACTTAAAGATCTTATCGAAACGAAATTCGGCGAGGAGTAAGATGGGGGAACAAATATGGCAGAAGCTTTACGCGGCAAGGGTGTCATTTCTGGTATCGCCATTGGTAAAATCATGCTGGCAGGGCAGAATATTGACGGCTATCTAAAGGACTATCGACCCCAAAAACAAGATGTTGAAAATCAAAAGATTAAAGATGCCATATCTGCCGTTGTCGCCGGTCTACAAAAAAATATTAAAACGCTTCAAGCAAAGAATATGACAGAGCAGGCGGCGATCTTAGAAGCACACCGTATGCTCTGCCAAGATCCTGTTATGGAAGATACGATGCATAAGAAGGTCGCAGTGCTTTTAAGTGCTCCTTTAGCTGTACTTGATACAGCTAAAGAGCAGGCGGCGATCTTTGAGCAGATGGAAGATCCGTATTTTCGTGAGCGTGCAACAGACATCCGTGATGTTGGAAAACGCATAGCAAAATACATTCTTGGCGTAAAAGAGCCGGAGATCGGAGATGATCCAGTAATCTTATGCGGACAAGAGATCGAGCCGTCTGTCATTGCTAATATCCCGACAGATAAAATCGCAGGTGTTATCTTAGGGCAGGGCAGTACGACGTGCCATGCTGTTATCATTGCCAAGGCACGGGCGATTCCGACGGTCGCCGGCATTGGTGAGCGGCTGACAGAGATTGCAGATGGTGGATTTGTCATCATTGACGGTGAGCGCGGCGACATTTTTGTGCGCCCCGATGAAGTGACGCTTGCAGCGTATCGTGAAAAGATCCAAGAACAAGAAGAGCGTAAAGCATACTATGCAGAGCTTGCGCCGTTGCCTGCTGTTACTACGGATGGTGTGCGCGTCGAACTTTGCGCTAATATCGGCACACACATGGATGTCGATGCGGCACTTACCTACGGTGCAGAAGGGGTCGGACTATTTCGCTCGGAATTTTTATTTATGGGTAAACAGGACATTCCGACAGAAGACGATCAATTTAAGGCATATAAGGAAGCCGTCGAAAAATGCGCTGGCAAGCTCTGTGTTATCCGTACGATGGACATTGGCGGTGATAAACCTTTGCCTTACCTTAATATACCGCCGGAAGACAACCCGTTTCTTGGCTATCGCGCACTTAGAATAAGTCTGCGGCAAAAGGAGCTTTTCCTGCCACAGCTAAAGGCGATTTTAAGAGCTGGTCTTTACGGCAAGGCAGCGATTATGACACCGATGATCATTAACGTCGCGGAGTTTAAGAAGGTCTTAGAATATGTCGATGAAGCCAAGCTTGAACTTTCACACGAGGGCAAGGCGTTTTCTGAGAGCGTACAGGTTGGTATCATGGTGGAAACACCGGCAGCGGCGATCATGGCACCGGAACTTTCTCAATATGTCGATTTCTTCAGCATCGGTACAAACGATCTCGTGCAGTACACATTGGCTGTTGATCGCGGCAATTCAAGCATATCGTACCTTTATAATCACTTCAATCCTGCTGTCTTGCGCCTTATTGAGCGCACGGCACGTGCTGCTAAAGAGCGTGGCATTTGGTGCGGTATGTGCGGTGAGATGGCAAGCGATCCTTATGCCGCCGTGCTTTTGTTAGCAATGGGGCTGAGCGAACTTAGCATGAGTGCGCCATCTATTCCGCGCGTCAAGGAAAAGCTGCGTGCTGTTTCATCCATACAAGCGAAAGAAATTCTTGCCGATGTCATGAAGATGGAGGACGGCGAAGAGATCAAGATGTATTTGCAAAAGGTTCTTTTTTGATGCTGCGCCTTACGGCAGGTCACAAAAAAGTCGTTCGAGTATTGATCGCGGCGTTTTTTTTCGCCGCGATTCTCGTTTTTGCAGATCTTTTCTTTTTAAGCTGCAGCGCTGCATGGATCTTCAATCATGCAATGGCAGATCAAACGATGCTACGTGGTACTTTGACCGTCGAAAAATTGCGTGCAAATGTATTGGGCGAAGTCAGCTTTGAAAATCTTGACTGGAAGGACACGAGTGATCATACGATTCTTTTTGTGCCGCGTGGCAGTTTTCGTGTGCGTCCCTACGATATTTTGACAGGCAACATAAAATCAACGACGGTGCAAGAGCTGACGCTTGATGGTGCCGTACTTTCAATAGCATTAGATGACGATATGCAGGTGGATTTTTTGCGTCATTCACCAGAATTAGACGCAGTAGAAGTAGCTTTGAAAGAAAAAGAGCAAAAGGAAAAACAATATTCTGTTGTGCGGTTTATAAAACGTGAAGACATGACAGAAAAAGAGCTTAAAGCCCTTGGCGAAAAAATGCGTGCCGAAAAAAAACAAGCGATGCGTGAGCATCTTAGGAACTTCGACCGAGAGGGCAAAAAACTGCGATTAAAACTAGATCTTAAAAGCTGTCGTGGAGAATTTTTTTACCGTCGCCAACACTATCTGATGCAGGGCATGGAAATTCATGCTGACATCAATACAGCAGAAAAGATCGCCATCAAAGGGACGATAGTCGGACTTGGCGGCACGATGTGCGGCAATGGCATGACGTTAAACGGTGCAGTCGATATGAAAGATAAAGAGCGTCCCATCGCTGATCTTTACGTACTAGTAAGCGAGGTAGATCCTAGCTCTTTGGGCTTTGGTATGAACATTAGCGACAAAATGACACTATCAGTGCGTTTTACAGGACCATTAGATGCAATGACAGGCGAGGGTGCGGTACGCTTACGGGAGTTACATATACCGAGCATTACTTTTAAAAACGTCGAAGGCATGGTGCATTGGCGTGATGCGCGTCTTGATTTTACCGATGTCACAGCAGATGTCTTTGGCGGCAAGCTGAGTGCGTGGGGAGATTATGATCTTGACACGCGCTATTGGCATCTTTATGGAACAGCTAAAGGGCTAGAAGCCTTAGAAGGCTTTCCTAACGGGCATCTAGATTGTAAAGTAGATCTAGATCTTATGATTTACTCGGCAGGCAGCACGCAGCGCACAGAATATAGCGGCAACTTTCATGCCGGTGCAGGTACATACCGCTGGCTGCTGCCTTTTGCAGGTCTTTCAGGCAGTTTTAGCAGTGCTTGGCGCGACCTTCGTCTTGGCGATTTAGAAATTGACTTTGGCGACGGCTATCGCGCATATGCGGCGACATTTCGCAAAAAAGACGGCGAAGTGACGCTCTCTCCGATTGAGATTTACGATGCTGAAGGTAAACGTGCTTCCTTTGGTTGGAAGGAAAAATGGTAGGACGTGAAAAATACTGGGCTGCTGCATAGATTTGTGTGGCAGCCCAGTATTTTATAACCAACACGCATAACTAATTTTATCTTTAATTTTAGTTATGTATAAAAGAAAATTAGTTTCTAGAGAAGGATTTTTGCTTTATTTATCGAATATTCTAAGCACGAGATAAAAAAGTCCTGTTTTGTTGACAGATGCGAGAAAATGCGTAGAAGGCATAATTTTTCCAAAAAAATCCGAAAATTTTTATTGCCTATCGTGCAGGTTTATAGTATCATAAACAAGGCAGGGTTTTTAGCGATATTATCATAAACGGAGGGGTAATTGTGGAAATTCTTGTATGTATCAAACAGGTTCCGGGATCGAACAAAGTGGAAGTCGATCCGGTAACGGGTGTTTTAAAGCGCGACGGTGCTGACTCTAAGATGAACCCGTATGACTTGTTTGCTCTTGAGTGCGCTTTAAGCCTCAAGGAAAAGCATGGTGGGCGCGTGAGTGTCATCACGATGGGACCGCCGCAGGCAAAAGCGGTCATTTACGAAGCGTTTGCCATGGGTGCAGACGAGGGCGCGATCATCTCTGATCGTTCGTTTGGTGGTGCAGACGTTCTTGCAACGAGTTACACGCTTTCGCAAGGCATTAAAAAATTTGGTAAATTTGATCTCATCATCTGTGGTTTACAGACGACGGACGGCGATACGGCACAGGTCGGTCCTGAAGTTTCTGAGGCACTTAATTTGCCGAGCGTCTGCAACGTCAAGACGATCAATGGCGTAGAAGACGGCGGCTTGTTGGTTGATATGGAGATGGCACAAGATATTGAGCATCTAAAAGTAGAGTTTCCGTGTCTTATTACGGTGCAAAAAGACATCGTGCAGCCGCGTCTTCCTTCCTATCTTAAGAAGAAGGCAACCGAAAACAAAGAGATCCCGATGTTTACACTAAAAGACATGGATGATCAAGATAAGAATAACTATGGTCTAAATGGTTCGCCGACTCAGGTCAGCCGCATATTCCCACCGACATCAGACAAGGAAAAAGTTGAGTGGAAGGGTACGCCGACCGAAGTTACAGATAAGATTATTGGTATGCTAAGGAAGAAAAAGTTTATCGCCTAACTTTCTTTCAGAGAAAAATTGCAATCTGTTTGCAAGGATTTAATGCTTTGCAGGAGTAGAATAATTACGAATTGGGGGAAATGTAAATGGGGAAACTCATTGTTCATCAAGATAAAATCACCAGTGCAGCAATTATGGATGAGGTGATAAAGGTCTGCCCGTTCAATGCGCTTGAAAAAAATGGCGACAAGCTTGAGATAAACGCCGGCTGTAAACTCTGTAAGCTGTGTGTAAAAAAAGGACCGGCAGGTGTCATGGAATTTATCGAAGAAGATGTCAAGCCTTCGATAAATAAAGACGAGTGGAAGGGTATAGCTGTCTATGTTGAGCATGAAGAAGGTGCAATCCATCCTGTCACCTTTGAGCTTATCGGCAAAGCAAAAGAGCTTGCGGCAAAGATAAAGCATCCCGTGTATGCGGTGTTTATCGGCAGTGACATCAAGGGGCGCGTCGATGAGTTAAGACATTATGGTGTAGATAAGGTATTTTGCTGTGATAGCCCCGAGCTTAAATATTTCAAAATAGAGACATATACTTCGGCGTTTGAGGTGTTCATCAACAAGGTGAAACCGACGGCGATTTTAGTAGGCGCGACCTCCGTTGGTCGTCAGCTTGCACCACGCGTTGCGGCGCGTTTTAAGACGGGTCTTACGGCAGACTGCACCATCTTAGATATGAACGAAAACACGGATTTGGTTCAGATCCGTCCGGCGTTTGGCGGTAATATCATGGCAGAAATCCATACGCCGAACCACCGTCCGCAGATGTGTACCGTGCGCTATAAGATTATGAACGCTCCTGAAAAGAGTGCAGAACTTTCAGGAGAAGTCGAAGAATTTGAAGTGTCGTCGGAAAAACTAAAGAATCGTGTCGAGGTACTAAAGACAACGAAGAAGCCTAAAGAGCAGAGCATTGAAAACTCAGAAATTCTTGTTGTTGCCGGTCGCGGCATCAAGAAAAAAGAAGATCTTTCGATGATTGAAGAACTTGCCGAGCTTTTAGGCGGACAGGTCGCTTGCACGCGTCCGATGATGGAAAGCGGCTGGTTTGAAGCAAAGCAGCAGATAGGTCTTTCCGGACGTACTGTTCGTCCGAAACTCATCATTACTTGCGGTGTATCAGGTGCTATCCAATTTGTTGCTGGCATGAATAATTCGGAAAACATCATCGCCATTAATTCAGATCCCAAAGCTACGATTTTTAACGTGGCAAATTATGCTATCGTCGGTGACATCTATGAGATTGTCCCACAGTTGATCGAAAAGATCAAGAAAGGGGAGGCCGTTGTAGCATGAGTAACTACAAGACTTTCGACGAAAAAGACTTAAATGCTCTAGCAAAGTTCGTTGACCGTGAGCGGCTTCTTTGGAAAGATGAGATCAAAGAAGAGTACAGTCATGACGAGCTTACCGCAGAGGCGCACTATCCCGATGTTGTCGTGCGTGTGACATCTACAGAAGAGGTTTCTAAGGTCATGAAGTATTGCTACGACAACAATCTGCCTGTTACGCCGCGTGGCGCAGGTACGGGGCTTGTCGGTGCTTCTGTTGCTGTACATAAGGGGGTCATGATCGATACTACGCTCATGAATCATTTCCTTGAACTTGACGAAAAAAATCTTACGCTTACTGTCGAGCCGGGTGTTCTTATTATGGAGATCTACGCCTATGTCGAACCGCACGGGCTGTTTTATCCGCCTGATCCGGGTGAAAAGTCGGCGACGATTGGCGGCAACATTTCGACGAATGCCGGCGGTATGCGTGCTGTTAAATATGGCGTTACGCGCGATTATGTACGCGCACTTGAGGTTGTCATGGCAGATGGCACGATTATGAATCTCGGCGGCAAAGTTGTCAAAAACTCTACAGGCTATGACATAAAAGATATGATTATCGGCTCAGAAGGAACACTTGGCATCGTTACGAAAGCGACGCTAAAACTCATCCCATTACCCAAAAAGACGGTTACGCTTCTCGTGCCGTTTCCGACGTTAAAGCACGCGATTGACACTGTGCCTGTCATTATGCGTTCTAAGGTCATTCCAACGGCTGTTGAATTCATGGAACGTGAAGTTATTCAAGATGCTGAAGAATTTCTTGGCATGAAGTTTCCAGATAAGACAGCAGATGCTTATTTGCTGTTGAAATTTGATGGTAACTCGACAGAAGAAATATCTACTTATTATGACGATGTAGCAAAGATCTGCATGGAGCAAGGCGCACTTGACATTTTCATTGCTGATACAGAAGAGCGTGAAACGCCAATCTGGAAGACACGCGGCGCATTCCTTGAGGCGATTAAAGGCTCGACGACAGAGATGGACGAAGTGGACTGTGTAGTGCCGCGTGATTGTGTAAATGACTTTGTTGAATATGTGCATCAGGTGCGCGAGGAAATGGGTATCCGTATCAAGAGTTTCGGTCATGCAGGCGACGGCAATCTTCACATCTACATTTTGAAAGACGATATGAAAGAAGATGTCTGGAAGAAAACGTTGGAAGATGCCATGGAACGTATGTATAAGAAGGCTCGCGAGCTAAAAGGTCTTGTGTCAGGTGAGCATGGTGTTGGTCTTGCAAAGAAGCTCTACATGAGCGAAAACTATGCGCCTGAGAAGATTGAACTTATGCGCGGCATTAAAAAAGCATTCGATCCGAAAGGCATCATGAACCCGACGAAGCTTTTTTGACGAAACAGAAATTCTGCTAGTTAAGGAACCATTGATAAATTCAACCACCATCTACACAGTCCTCTCATAGTCGACAAATAGAGGGTGTGGTGTTGTTATGCCTTCGGTTTATCTACTCGATAATTACAGTACATCTGCACAAATCCAAGCGATTTCGTTTTATCAGTGTTTCCTTAAAATAAAAGTTTAAAAGATGGTTCAAGAAACGGTGAAATTTTAATTTTGCTGCAAGTGCTGTTTTTAGGCAGGGCTTGCAAGGATTATTTTGCTTATGAAAATCCCTTTCCTGGTCTTACCACTCTGGTTTTGTGTTGATTGATTGAATTGATAATTATTGCCATGAAATAGAGCGGTAAGAACGGGGAGAGGGAAATTATAAGAACTAATATATTATATATTTTATTTATTTTCGTAAAAATTGAGTCAAGGAGGATGGATCATGCTGAAAATCTGTCAGAATTGGTCCAAGGAAGCATTCGATGATAAGCTCATTGATGCGAAATATTGGGACGACTTTGAGAAAAACGCTAAGTTGGCCGCCGCAGAGGTTTTTCGCGTGAAAGACTATGAAGAAGCAAAGGCAAGAACTGCAGAACTTATCAAGGAGTTTAAATGTAGCAAAGTTATTGCAACAGGCGGCGACAATGACGACGGTATCAAGAAGATCTATGAAGATCTTTCTACACCGGAAGTGCCGATTTATACTGATAAGTTTGAAATTGCAGAACACGCACCGACAGCAGATCTCGGACTTTCGGTAGCAGAGTTTGGAGTTGGAGAAACGGGCGGTGTTTGCGTCGATACATATTCGTACGAGTCGCGCGTCACGGGTATGTTGCCGCCGGCACACGCTGTCTATGTCAATGCAAACTATATGACGGAAAACCTCACGACAGCACTTAAAATCATAGCGCGTGTCTACAAGAAGGGCTATGTCGGCTTTATCACGGGACCTTCACGCACGGCAGATATTGAGCGCGTCTTGACACTCGGTGTGCATGGACCTAGTCGTTTTTTCGTCATAGCGATCGAAAACATGAAAGGGAGTGAGGGCTGATGGCACGCAATCTACGTAAAGAAATCAATGAAAAGCTAGAAGACCCGATTCTTCGCGGTGCTCTCGGCAACTTCGTTGAGCAGTATCCCGGTGCTCGCTTAAAGTCATACGAAGGTCACGACATAGAAGCGTTGCGTGAGGATCTGCGCGTGATGAAACACGCAGCGGTGCAGCGCATTGAGCAGCTTGCCGATCAATTTGAAGCCTCGGTCAAAGAGCGCGGCGGTGAAGTGTTTCGCGCTAAAGATGGTCAAGCAGTTAAAGACTATCTTATTAAAATATGTAAAGAAAACAACGTCAAGCGCATTGTTAAGTCAAAATCCATGGCGAGTGAAGAAATTCGCCTCAACGAAGACGTTGAAGCGCATGGCATCCACATTCGTGAAACAGACCTTGGCGAATGGATGCTTTCTGTAGCCGGTCAGCATCCATCGCATATGGTTATGCCGGCGATTCACTTAAATCGCGATCAGTGTGCTAGCTTTTTCGCTAAAGAACTAAAAAAGGATATTCCAAGCGACATTCCTTTCATGGTTCAAACGGCGCGTCAAGTGCTGCGTGAAGAATTTATGCAGGCAGACATTGGCTTTACCGGGGCAAATTTTGGCGTTGCGGAAAATGGTGCGACAGGTCTTGTGACAAACGAAGGCAATGCACGTATTGCAACGACATTGCCGCGTATCCACGTCGTTCTCATCGGCTATGAAAAGCTCATCCCGAAAGTCGAAGACATTGCGAAAATCCTGCGGCTTTTGCCTCGTAACGGTACTTGTCAGAAGGCGACGAGTTACGAAACTTTCATATCAGGTCCTACACCTATTATATACAAGAAAGATGGTAAATGGGTTGAAGAAAATAGAAAACTATATGTCATTTTGCTTGATAACGGTCGTCTGGCAGCCGCACGCGATCCAAAACTCAATGAAGTCTATCAGTGCGTGCGCTGCGCCTCTTGTCTAAACGTATGTCCGATCTGGACACTCGTCGGCGGCAACGTCTACGGGCATATTTACTCAGGCGGTATCGGGGCGATTCTCACGGGTCTTTTAGACAACGGTCTAAAAGACTTCTCGCAGTTTAGCGATCTCTGCATAGGCTGCCGCAAGTGTGTGCAGATCTGCCCGGGCAAGATCCCCATCCCGGACATCATTGACGAACTGCGCTCAAGGAATGTGAAGGAAAATGGTATGCCGTTTGCAGAAAAGACGGTATTCCAGAATATCCTCACCAATCGCAAGGTTTTCCACACGCTGCTTAGAATCGGTGCTAAAGCTCAAAAGCCGATGAAAAGCGGCAAGTTCATCCGCCATCTGCCGCTTTTCTTTGCAAAAATGACAGACAGCAGGAGTCTGCCAGCGATTGCCGACAAGCCGTTTCGTGATCGCGTCAAAGAGCTAGAAAAATTAAATCCGCCAAACCCAAAGATGAAAGCTGCTTTCTTTTCCGGCTGCAACATGGACTTCGTGTTCCCCGATTCGGCAGAAAGTGCCGTGCGTGTCCTGCAAGATGCTGGCGTAGCTGTACTTTTCCCACAAGAGCAGAGTTGTTGCGGTAAGCCGGCTATGGGTATGGGTGATCGTGATACGGGCAGGAAACTTGCTAAAAAGAACATCGAGGCACTTCTTGCGGTAAACCCCGATGTCATCTTTTCGGCGTGCCCCACCTGCACGGAAACCTTAGAAAAGACCTATGTGGAAATTTTCGAGGACGATCCTGCCATGCTTTCAAAAGTCAAAGCGTTTTCAAGTAAGATTCGTGAATTTACGAGTCTTGTCGCCGAGCTTTATGAAAAAGACGGTCGCTTGTTACCGGCAGGTGCCGGTGGGCAAAAGGTCACATATCATGACTCTTGCCATATTCGCCGTGGCCTTGGCATATACAAAGAGCCGCGTGCGCTTTTGGAAGCGACACCGGGCATTGATTTCGTAGAAATGAAGGATGCCGATCACTGCTGTGGCATGGCGGGCGCATTTGGCATGAAGTATGTAGAGATTTCAATGCCTATGCTCGAAAAGAAGGTCAATAACATCAAAGCTACTGGCGCACAAATATGTGCAGTTGCTTGCCCCGCTTGCATGATGCAGATAGGCGGTGGACTAGACAAGCAGGCACCAAACATCAAAGTCAAGCACGTCGCGGATATTTTAGCAGAAAATATCGCAGCGCAGGGGAGACGTGTTTGATGTAAGTCGCAATGCAGTAATCTTGGCGCGTCTTCTCAGATGCGTCAAGGTGGCTGCACTTTCTAGGGGACAAATAGCCCCACCGTTCTAAAAATGGATAGGAGTTGAAACTAATGTTAGCTTTGCTCGCAGCAGTCCCCATACTGCTGACCATCCTTTTGACCGTTGGCTTCAATATGTCGGCAAAGAAAGTTCTGCCTCTTGCTTGGGCGGTCAGTGTTGTCATCGGACTTACCTATTGGCAGATGGATCCACAGAAGGTCGCGGCATTTTCCGTGGCAGGTTTTCTTGGCTCTATTGATACACTTCTTATCATTTTCGGCGCAATTCTTCTTATGAATATGCTAAATACAGCCGGCGCGATGCACCGCATCCAAGGTATGTTCAACGGCATAACAGAAGATGCACGCATCCAACTTGTTATCATCGGTTTTGCTTTTAGTGCGTTCATTGAGGGTGCAGCAGGTTTCGGTACACCGGCGGCAATCGCAGCACCTTTGCTGATTGGTTTAGGTTTTCCACCTATGGCTGCTGCAGTCGCTTGCCTTATATTAAATTCTACGCCGGTTCCCTTCGGGGCTGCCGGTACGCCGACGAATTCTGCCGCTGATATTGTAAAAGAAATGCTGCCTGCTGCTATGGACTTTGAGGCGTGGAAGTTGGGGCTTTCCTTCCTCTCAGCACTTGGCATGGCTGCCGGTGGTCTTGTGATCATCTTCATTGTTGTTGGTATCGTCACGCGTATGTTCGGCAAGAATAAATCCTTTGCAGATGCCGTTCCTGTCATTCCCTTTTGCATCTTTGCCGCAGTCGTTTTCGACATCTTCTTCTTGCTTTTGGCGAAATTCATCGGCTCTGAGATCACCTCACTTACTGCTGCTGCAATTACAGTGTTCGTTCTCATCGGCGCGGCGAAAGCTGGCTTTCTCATGCCTAAGACCGTTTGGCGTTTTGAAAGCGAGGAAAAAAAGAGCGAAAAGGCGGAGAATGTACCGCATATGTCACTTTTCAAGGCTTGGATTCCGTATCTCTTTGTGTCTTTATGGTTGATTTTAACGCGTATACCACAGCTTGGTCTTAAAGGGCCCATTAAGAGTGTTGTTATTTCCATTAAAGGTATCCTCGGTGTTCCTGAGGCTGCGTGGAACTTTGCTATTTTGAATAACCCTGGTATTGCGCCGTTCATCCTCATAGTGCTTCTTTCTATTCCGCTTTACGGTCTTACAGGGGCACAGGTCAAAGACATCTTTGCTAAATCTGGTAAGCAGGTGTACGGTGCGACCATTGCCTTAATTTTCGGTTTCGGTTTGGTTTATATGTATCGTTGGTCTAGTTTTAATGGTGCAGGTCTTGACTCTATGCTTTTGACGATGGCCAAGGGCGTTGCTGATCTTGCAGGAGCTAACTATTTCTATGTAGCTCCCTTTATCGGCTCGGTTGGTGCATTCATGTTCGGCTCTAACACGGTATCAAACGTCATGTTCGCTCCGCTGCAGTTCCAGACGGCGCAGCTTTTAAATATCCCCCCGACCGTCATTCTCGCTTTACAAAACCAAGGCGGCGCATTTGGCAACATGGTCTGCATCAATAATATTGTTGCCGTTTCTGCTACTACGGGTATCATCACTATCAAGGGCATTGAAGGTAAGCTCTTAAAGACAGATGTTGTTCCATGGGCGATTTACTACGCTATTTGTATTGTAACCATGCTTGTCGCCTTGCAAGTTGGTCTTGTACCGGATATTGCGCTAAATATGATGAAGTAAGCTATAGTGCTTTTGTCTGCTTTTTGTCTTAAAATGCGTTGCGCTTATAAAACAGACTGTGTAAATAAGCCCCTAGGCAAAGGTGCCACGGGGCTTATTTGTCGTTAGTTGTTGCGCCTTAATTATTACAATACACATATACTAATAAATATTGTAGTTCTTTGCTATTGTTAGGAGATAACCACAACATTTATTATATAGTCTAATTTATAAAAGAAGGTCTCTTCAAAAAAAGTCTTACAGAAAAGTCCCAATGATTATAGTAAATAAATCCCTTAAAAATAAAATATAGGATTATAGTTTCTCTTGCAATTCTAAAGCATTTACTATATTATATAAGAATAGATAAAAAGACCTAAAGTCAAAATAAAATCAAATTTATAAAGTTTTATACTAAAAGGATTGTGGACTTTTTATGCTATGTGTAATTATTATTTATTATTAAAATGGGAGAAGTAGTGTGATGATGACTATGGCAAAAACGTCTTTGATTCAGACACACAGATGTCAAGCAGTGGCATTGTTTGCTGCTACTGCTTGCGTTCTGCCGACATCGGTATGCGCTGCAGAAGCTGTACCCGATTGGGTCTACGAGGCTGTAGGGCAACTGGAAGCGGAAGGTTACGTCGATCTTGCCGGCAAATTGCCGCAAGATCATTCGCGTGAAGAGTTGGTGCAAATAGTAGCACAGGGGCTTCATCAGATTGATCGTGTACAGCATGGCACGCGTGCCGAAGAGTATGGGCGTTTGACAAGTCTTGCCCTGCGCGATGAGGCGCGTGTTAAGCTTTATCGTGAGCAAGAGCGTATGGCGCAAAAGGAGCTTGCTGATGCACAAGCAGAAGCCGAGCAAGCAGAAGCGCGTCTTGTGCGCGAGTCTTTGCGCGGTACAAATCGTCTGGAAGTTATGAAGCCTTTGCAAGAGCGAGCAGCAGAGGCACGTCTTCGCCTACAGATTGCAGCAAGAGATCATGCGCTTGCAAAGATGCGGCGCGAAAAGCGCGAGATTGCCCTAGCTAAGGTGGAAGAACGAAAAAAAGAATTGGCAAGTGGCATGGATATGGGCGATGGCACAGCAGAAGTGACAGATAAGACGATGGGACGATCTGCACCTGTTGCTACGGCAGGAGATGATACAGAAGCAGAGCCGCTCGTTTCAAGTAATGCTATGGAAACGGCGGCGCGTCTTCGTGCAGCTTTCGCCGATGATCTTGCGCTTATGGGCTATACGGATGAGGAAAATGCAAATCAGCAGCTATATCCGTCTCGGTTGCTGCCGGAAAGATTAAATCCTAAACTGAAGATTGATGCTGAACTTCGTGCCGACGTTTCAAATTCTACAGGCATTGAAAGTGGTGATGGTCATACAAGATTGCGTTTGCGTGTATTTCCGGACTATAATATTGACGATAATTGGCACGCGATAGGTATGTTGGAATACAAGAAGATTCTTAGCGGAAACGCAGGTAAGGGTGATGGCAAGCTTGTATTTGATCGCTATTATTTGACAGGCAACATTGGCATTGTAAAAACTACGGTTGGCGTATTTGGCGCATCGTTAGCTGAAGGCAATATCTGTGATAGTAAGTTTAAGGGTGTGCGCTTGTCTGCTGGTGTTCCGGTACGCTATACAGCGTATTACGGTAGCATGGATCGCGCCCATCGGGTAGCTACGCTTTCTGCAAGCTATGATACGCCCTTTTATGGTGTCGATGTGGGTATGTATCGCTTCGATAAGATTAACAACGCTGTGCGAAATATCTACATGGGAAATTTCCGTTCGCCGTTAGGTGCTTTTGATTTTGGCGCAATGATTCTTGTTGGTAAGGATAAAGTGGCAGGTAACGGTACGGGCTATGTTTTGACGCTTGCCAAGAAGGATTTTGATTGGCAGCCCGGAGCACTTACGTATTGGCTCAAGTATTATCGTCAGCCGAGTTCGACCTATGTCAGTCATACGATGAACGGTATGGCAGACTACATGAGTTTTGATTCGTTAGCACCTGGACCAAGGCGCGGTGGTTTTCGTGGTTGGAGCGCGGGTCTTTTGTATACAATACAAAAAGATCTCATGTTTGGTCTAGAATATTACGATCTCGTCGATCTAGATACGGCAGAGCGCAGCCGCACGATATGGGCATCACTTACCGGCTATTTTAGGAATTATGGGGATTTGTAAGAAACGATTAAAAGCATAAGAGCGCAGGAAGAAGGAGGCGCACGTTATGTTGAAATTATTGCGAGAGGGCAAGGCGAAGATTGCCGTCGTAGGACTCGGTTATGTGGGCTTGCCGCTTGCCGTGGCGTTTTCGGAGCATTTTCATGTCATTGGCTACGACAGAGATGAGCGAAAAATTGCTGACTGCCGAGCAGGTAAGGATCCGATGGGCGAACTTTCAGCGATAGAAGGTGCATCGCATCATATTACATTTACTAGCGAACCTAAAAAACTTGTAGATGCATCGTTTATTGTTATTGCCGTACCGACACCTATCAAGGGTGATAAGACGCCTGATTTAGAGCCTTTGAAGCAGGCAACTCACATCGTTGGCAAGCATTTGCAAAAAGGCGGCATTGTCGTCTATGAATCGACGGTTTATCCGGGTGTAACAGAGGATGTGTGCTGCGCCATTTTAGAAAAAGAGTCTGGTCTTAGCCGCGGCGATTTCAGAATTGGCTATTCCCCTGAACGTATAAATCCAGGTGACAAGGTGCATCGCTTGCAAAATATCGTCAAGATTGTTTCTGGTATGGATCAAGAAACACTTGATATAATTGCTGATGTTTACGGTACAGTCATAGACACGCTGCATCGTGCGCCATCGATTCGTGTAGCAGAGGCGGCTAAAGTTGCTGAAAATGCCCAGCGAGACATCAATATTGCTTTTATGAACGAACTAGCGATGGTGTTTCAGCGTATGGATATTGATACGACGGCAGTGGCAGAAGCAATGGATACGAAGTGGAACGCTCTAGGCTTTCGTCCCGGTCTTGTCGGTGGGCATTGTATCGGTGTTGATCCGTACTATTTTATATACCAAGCGCAAAATCTCGGTTATCATTCGCCGCTCATATCGACAGGCAGACGTATCAATGATGGTATGAGCGGCTTCGTTGCCCAAGCCATTGTGCGTGAGCTTGTACGTGCGAAGGTCGATCTATCATGCGCCCGTGTATATCTTTTGGGGATGGCATTTAAAGAAAACTGCCCTGATACGCGCAATTCTCGCGCTGCTGATGTCTACGCGTTGCTTAAAGAATATGATCTATCGCTTTATGCGGTGGATACTGAAGTAGATGAAGAAGAATTTCGTGCAGAGTATGGTTTTGGCTTGCATATGCTTGAAGATGTGCATGATGCAGACTGCTTGGCTGTTCTTGTGGCACATGAAGCATTTACAAAGCTTTCGTGGGATGATTTACGCAAGATGTACCGCAAGGGTAGGCAACGTCTTCTTATTGACGTGAAGGGCATCTTCTCAAAAGAAGATGCCGAGCGCGAAGGATTCCGCTACTGGCGGCTTTGAGGAAACACTGATAAAATAAGGGAAATGCTGATAAAATTAAGTCGCTTAGATTTGTGCTGATGCGCTGTATTTGTCGACGATGAGAAAACAGCATAGATGCGTGAAGATGGGTGACTGAATTTATCAGGAGTTTCTTGAAGGTAAAGGCTACATTAGAATTATCCGTTCGTATAGGCGCAGATTCTCGGGGGGTATGCTGGAAATGAGTTTTAAGCAGATGGGGTTTTTAGCGGCTGCGCTTATCTTAACGGCTTGCGGCACTATTATCTTTTTTCGTGACTATGTTGTTG
>CAUUGH010000015.1:0-34113 GCA_963544755.1 uncultured Selenomonas sp.
TGACGCTCGGCGCAGTCGCGGCGCAGAGCAAGACCTACGACGGCACGAGAGCCGCCGACGCATCGAAGTTCCGCGCGGCGCTCGACAATACCGTCGCGGGGGATAATGTCACAGCCGCCGCCGCAGGTGCGGCGTATAACGATAAGAACGTCGCTCGGGCGAATCGCATCGACTACACAGGCGTCGCTCTCGCAGGTGCGGACGCGGGGAACTACAGCCTCGCTGCGACGACGGCGCAGGGCAAGGGCACGATCACGCGGCGCACGCTGACCGTTGATACAGTCACGGCGCAGAGCAAGATCTACGACGGCAAGACAGACGCAGACGCATCGCAGTTCCGCGCGACGCTGAAGAATGTCGTCACGGGCGAGGAAAACAGCGTGACCGCGACCGCTGCGGGCGCGGCATACGATGACAAGAACGTCGCCAAGGCAAGCAAGGTCAACTATACGGGTGTTCAGCTCACCGGCACGGGCGCGGGGAACTATGCCATCGCCGACACCGCGCAGGGGGCGGGCACGATCACGAAGCGTGCGCTGACGCTCGGCGAAGTCGCGGCGCAGACAAAGACCTACGACGGCACGAGAGCCGCTGACGCATCGCAGTTCCGCGCGGCACTGAACAACACGGTCGCAGGCGACAGCGTGAGGGCAACCGCTGCGGGTGCGAATTACAACGACAAGAATGTCGCAGGGGCGAATCGCATCGACTACACGGGCATCGCCCTCCGTGGTGCGGATGCGGAAAACTACAGCATCGCCAATACAGCGCAGGGAGTGGGCACGATCACGCACCGGACGCTGACGCTCACCGCCGACGCGAAGAGCGTCGTGCAGGGCGAGGCGCTGCCCTCCTTCACGGGACGCGCGGAAGGCTTCGCTGACGGTGAGGACGAGCGCGTATTCGGTGCGGACGGCTTGACGTTTGAGAGTACCGTGAAGAATACCGAAACGCCCGGCAGCTATGGCGTCACGGGACGCGTTGGCGGCGTCACGGACGGCGTCCTCGGCAACTACCGCATTGGGCAGGCGGCGGGCAACGCGACCGCGTTCACCGTCAATGCCATGCCGACCACAGGCGGCATACTCGCTGCGCTCGTGCAGGACGCAAATCCCGTCTTTGACGATGGCTTCAGCAAGAGCGTCAACATCTTTGGCACGCCGCGTTCCATCCGCACGTTGACGCTCGGCACGTATCGCTTAGCACTGGAGCACGACTTCGAAATTCAGGGCTTGCGCCTTTGATGGGCGCATCCCGTGCTTTCTTAAGGAATTGCTGATACAAGGAAGCCTTCCGTTGAAGATGAAAGAAAAGTATGGTAGAACAAGGAATGTGAAAAAAGATCTCACAATAAGTGGTCTTAATATTTACAGCAAGTGATCAAAAAAAATAGCAGCCTCTCGACTAATGTCGGGAAGCTGCTATTTTTTATAAGGATAGCTATAGAGGCGTTATGATTATCTTAAGATAATAGCGTGTGGCAGCGATACTTTTCAAAAACTTTGTTTGTTGCTCTTATTCGCTGATTGTGTTATGCTAAAAGCAGCCAAAAGAAAAGGATTCTTAATAATAGTTGGGAGACAGCTAATACCATGAAGATGGATAACTGCATTTTAGCAGCGTTTACCTAAATTTTTGTATTAAGCTGTCAGATAGCATTTTTGTTTTGGATTTATGGCTAAGGGAGGAGAAAATACATGGCACTTAGTAAGGATGTCATCATGCAGAACATGCAGCGGTTTGGCGGCGCGATGTATACACCTGTCATATTGTTTGCATTTTTTGGTTTGACGGTGGCAGTATCTATCGTCTGCAAGAATGAAGGTCTGCTAGGCAGTTTTGCCGCAGAGGGGACGATCTGGTATGATTTTTGGTTCGTCGTTGAACAGGGTGCGTGGACGGTGTTCGCGCAAATGCCTATTCTCTTTGCTGTCGCGGTACCCATCGGCTTTGCAAAAAAAGAACCGGCACGCTGCGCGATGGAGTCTTTCGTTATTTATATGTTGTTTAACTATTTTATTGCAGCTTTTCTTACACTTCATGATGGTGCGTTCGGCGTAGACTACTCGCAGCCGGCAGGGCCAGGTACGGGGCTTTCTATGATAGCAAATATCAAGACGCTTGATATGGGTATGCTTGGAGCTATCTTCATCGCCTGCTGCACGGCATTTTTGCATAACCGCTTTTATGATACGAACATCCCCGACTGGCTCGGCATCTTCAAAGGGCCTGCCTTCGTCGTCGCGATCGGCTTTGCGCTTATGATACCGACGGCACTGCTTTTTTGCTTCGTCTGGCCGGCTATACAGCACGTCATCGAGCAATTTCAGTTCTTCATCAAGACCAGCGGCATCATGGGGGTTTGGATATATACATTTTCAGAAAAAATGCTCCTGCCGGCAGGGCTTCATCACTTCATCTACCTCCCGTTTATCTTTGGCCCTGCTGTTGTAGACGGCGGTATACAGGCGTATTGGCTCGGACATATCAATGATTTTATGATCAGTGGGCAATCACTTCGTGAGCTGTTTCCGGAAGGCGGCTTTGCCCTCCACGGCAGCGGCAAGGTGTTTGGTCTTCCCGGCGCGGCACTAGCTATTTATGTATGCGCTAAGAAGCAAAAGCGCAAGAAAACAGCAGCACTCTTAATTCCTGCAACGATCACGGCGGTACTTTGCGGCATTACAGAGCCGATTGAGTTTACTTTTCTTTTTGTAGCGCCGCTTCTTTATCTTTTGCACGCCCTTCTTTCAGCGACGCTTTCGGCAGTGCTATATGCCTGCGGTCTTTCGGGCAACTTCGGCGGCGGTCTGATTGATTGTTTTGTGCAAAATTGGATTCCGCTCTTTTCGTATCACTATCCGACCTATCTCACACAGATCGCCGTTGGTTTGTGCTTTTCGGTAATATATTTCTTTGTATTTCGCGCGGTGATCATGCTAAAGGACTACAAGACGCCCGGCCGCACGGATGATGCAGAAGATAGGCTCTTTACTAAGGCAGACTACAAGGCAAAACAAGCCGGGGCTAGCGGTGATATGAAGCTAGATGAGCGCGATCTAAAAGCGCGCGCCTTCTTAGACGGACTTGGCGGTGCGGCAAACATCAAGGATGTGACGAACTGCGCGACGCGTCTTCGCGTTACGGTAAATGATCCGGAGCTTGTCGCAGCATCTGCTGTCTTTACGAATGCTGGCGCACACGGGCTTGTCCGCAACGGTCACGCATTTCAAATTATTATCGGTCTTTCCGTGCCGCAGATCCGTGAGCGTTTTGAGTCTTTAATGACAGCAGAGACAACTGATGTGGATGCGGCTGTATTTGGTACAAAAAAAGCCGTCGCCGTCAAGGCAGCTGCGACGGGACGCGTCATTGACATGAGCGAGGTCGATGATGATATGTTTTCTCAAATGATGATGGGCGACGGTGTTGCAATAGAGCCTACCGAAGGTGTCATAGTCGCCCCTGTTGATGCTGAGATCACGATGGTCATGGCAGACAGCCGCCATGCGGTAGGGCTTAGAATGGCTAATGGTGCAGAGCTTCTCATTCACATCGGCATTGATACGGTAAAGCTTGCAGGTAACGGCTTTGATCTCCTCGTTAAAATGGGCGATCATGTAAAGATGGGTGCGCCGCTGGTGAAGTTTGATCGTGCTGTAATTAAGTCGGCAGGCTATAAGGACACAGTTATCATGGCAGTTACAAACTCTGCTGAGTATTCGCTCATGAAGAAGCTGACAGGCATGGATGCTAAGGCAGGCGTGACGACAGTATTGACTTTTTGATGTCGCTTAGCAAACTTTTCAGGAAAGGAACATTTATGAACGCAGCAAAATGGTGGCAAAATACCATCGTATATCAGATCTATCCTAAGAGCTTTAAGGACACAACGGGAAATGGCACAGGCGATCTGCACGGTATTGTAGAAAAGCTTGACTATCTAAAGGATCTGGGTGTGGGCGCAATTTGGCTTACGCCCGTTTATCCATCGCCCATGGTCGATAATGGCTACGACATCAGCGACTACACGGATATCAACCCTGACTTTGGCACACTCGCCGATATGCAAGAGCTGATCGAAGAGGCGAAAAAGCGCGGCATCCGCATCGTCATGGATCTCGTCTACAACCATAGCTCTGATCAGCATCCGTGGTTTATTGAGTCAAAGTCTAGCCGTAAAAATCCCAAGAGCGACTGGTATATATGGCGCGATGCAAAAAAAGATAACGGCGCACCGACAAACTGGCGCGCTATCTTCGGCGGTTCAGCGTGGACATATTGCAAGGAGCGAGATCAATATTACCTTCATACATTTTCTAAGGAGCAGCCTGATCTTAACTGGGAAAATCCCGAAGTTAGAAAAGCTCTCTTTGCGGCGGCAAACTTCTGGCTAGATAAGGGTATTGGCGGTTTTCGCATCGACGCTATTACATACATCAAGAAGCCTGCCGTATTTGAAGACGGCGCACAAGATGGCGCAGACGGCATGATAAACATTCATAAAATGACAGCGAACACGCCCGGTATTTTAGACTTTCTCCACGAATTTAAAAGGGAAGTCTTTGATGGACACGACATCTTCACCGTCGGCGAAGCAAACGGCGTAAGCGTTAAAGAGCTTCCTTTATGGGTCGGCGAAAAAGGTGTATTTTCCATGCTTTTTGAATTTGCCCATGTACTCGTCGCCTACGAAGGAGAAGAACGTTGGAGCCGTATGTTACCTTGGAAGCTGACGAAACTAAAGAGCGCACTATCGGCAAGTCAGGCAGGTGTTAGCAAAGAAGGCTGGTATCCGATCTATTTTGAAAATCATGATCGCGCCCGTTCGGTAAACTATTTCTTTTCGCATGGCGCCGATACTTTGCTTGCAGCAAAGGCGCTCGCCACCGTCCTGCTTACACTGCGCGGCACGCCGTTTATCTACGAGGGAGAAGAGCTGGGCATGACAAATGTCCGTTGGGAAAATATCGACGCATATGATGATATTTCCTCGCACGGACAGTACAAATTGGCATTACAGGAGGGCTTTTCTCCTACCGAAGCGATGGAATTTGTTCATTTTAACAGCCGTGACAACGCACGCACGCCGATGCAATGGGATGCTACGATAAATGCCGGCTTTACGACCGGCACGCCGTGGTTGGCTGCTAACGAAAACTATCATGAGATAAATGTAGAGCGTGAGAAAAATGATCAAAACTCTGTACTATCTTATTACAAGGCACTTATAGAGCTAAGAAAAACAAATCCGGTTCTTTTAAATGGCACATATAAAGAACTATTAGAAGAAAACGAGCAAATTTATACTTTTTCTCGTACCGAAGGTAAGCGGCGCATCGTGACAGCGGTCAATTTCAGCACAAAAGAGGCAATACTTCCTAAAGGATTCTTAAAGGGCAGACGCCTCATTGGCAGCTATGCTGATGAACCGGGTGCGTCACTTCGCCCACTTGAGGCACTCGTCTATGAGGAGGAAATAAGATGAAGGTAGCGGCAAGTGATTATGATGGTACGCTTCTTAGAGGCGGCGCTATCGACGAAGAGACGAAGGCAGGCATAGCTCGCTGGCGTGCGGCAGGACATAAATTTGGCATCGTCTCCGGACGTGACTACGGGATGCTAGTGCCGCAGCTTCATGCCTACGGTGTGAAATTTGACTATACCATATGTAACAACGGCGCAATTATACGAGGAGCTGATGATGTTATCTGCTTTCAAGCAGAGATCGCATCTAACGCACTTGCAGCGATTGCGGCAGAGCCTTTGGTACAAAAATCATTTCATTTCGCTTTTTCGGCGGCAGATGTGACATATCTTTGTCATCATTTTGCCGGCTCATGGATTGAACGTGAGGCGAAAGAATGGGATTTTCCCATCGTTTGCATCGAAGAATCTATGATCGGAACACTAACAGGCATACAGCAATTTTCGCTTGGCTTTGCCCAGCCGAAACAATCTGATGAATGTGCAAAAGTGCTAAACGAAAAAATGGGGACGATGATTTGTGCCTTTCCGAATGGGTGCAGCCTAGACATCACGCCTGTCGGCATCAGCAAAGAGCAGGGCATCAGGCAACTGCTTTGCAAAATGGGCTGGGATGGCGCAAAGGTTTATGCTATCGGCGATGAAACAAACGACTTGCCGATGCTCAAGGCATTTGACGGCTACTCACTGACTACGGCACGCCCCGAGATTCAGTCACAGGCAAAGGCAGTATTTTCTAGCGTCGGCGCTATGCTTGATCACTTTTGCTAAAGCTGCGTAGATCCTTGCAAACAGATTGTAGGCGCAGACTAATTTGCTCACTTTGATTAGGCAACGCACTTTTACTATGAAATGGATGTTTGTGCGTGTAATTTGGCGTAGAAATTGTGATAAAGGTCTATGTGGGAAATTGATGATCAGTGACGATGTGTTTTGGGAGGAGTCACAATGGGGTTTGATCGTGAACGATTTGACAAGATAAAGGCAGCTTTTACTATAGGTGATGACACACTTAAAACTATTGCCGCAGATTTTCGCGCTGATATGTGCGCCGGGCTAAAAGGCGAAAAGACCGCGACGCTTCGTATGCTTCGCTCTTATGTAGATCTTCCGAGCGGCAAGGAGCAAGGCAGCTTTCTGGCATTAGATTTTGGCGGCACGAACGTGCGTGCGCTTTTGATTCTTCTTAAGGGAAACGGTAAATATGAGGTTTTACGAAAGGTAGCAAAGCCGCTAACTCTCTTAGGTGTCTATGACTATGTAGGAGCAAACGCGACAGCAGAAGAACTGTTTGATTTTTTAGCAGAGATTATTGACGAAGTGATAGAGGGCAATCGCACGATGAAATACCTACTTGGGCATACATTTTCATTTCCGTCCGAGCAAACAGACATCTACAATGCAAAACTTATTGTGTGGACAAAGGAATTTGCAACACGCGGCGTTGAAGGAAAAATCGTCAATGACCTTCTTAAAGAAGCACTGGCACGGCGCGGCATAAAAAACGTCACTCCCGTCGCTGTAATAAATGATACAGTCGCAGTCCTTTTAGCAGCGGCATACAAGCACAAAAACGCCTATATAGGCTCTATTTACGCTACAGGACACAACACCTGCTATTATGAAGAATTTGCAGATACCGGCGAGCCTTCGACCATCATAAATATGGAGTCGGGAGGCTTTGGAAAGCTCCCCTTTTCTAAATATGATGAGTTACTCGATAAAGAATCCGATCAGCCGGGCGCACAGCGGCTTGAAAAGATGGTATCTGGCCGCTACCTTGGCGCACTCTACGGCGCGGCACTGGCCGATCTTTTCGGCACGAACGGGGTTTATCCCTTTACCAGCATCGAACTGTCAGAAATCATCGCAGATACTTACATAGATCACCATGCGGCAAGTAAAAACATCGAAGCAAAGACAGCCATGGCCTTTAGCGCTAGCGAACGCGCTCTTTTGCAAGATCTGGCAACTGCCGTTATCATCCGCTCTGCACGCATCGTTGCAGCGACGTACTTTGCCATCATATGCCACCGCATGGGCGAAAACAAACCGGAAAACCAAGTTATCGCCGTCGATGGCTCTGTCTACGAAAAAATGCCTCTAGTCGCATACCACCTGCGCGGCGCACTTGATACACTTTTTTTAGATGAGGCAGTAAGTATCCAGATTATACTAGAAAATAGCGGCTCTGCTCTTGGCGCAGCTCTTGCAGCGGCGATGACGAAGAAAAAATTATAAAAGATAAAACCCCCACAAGGTCTTAATGCCCTGTGGGGTTTTTAGTGATTTTATTTTATCAGTGTTTCCTTAAATTTAATAAAAGGCGCTGTGTATTTAAAATCAATGTATTCGACGGGTCGTTTTTTTATTTCTTGGTCGAGGATGAAGCTATCTGTGAGGTGGGCTTTTTCCTCTAGATTTTCTAGTGTGCCGAGGCGGATCTGTACGCCGTTGGTCGTGTATGCCATGACATCGTTGGGATTTTGCAGCGATACTTCAGAGATGTGGTTGCTTGTTTCTATTTTCATGGTGTATAGATATGTAAGTACAGCCTTGAGGTTTTTATCTGCCGTTTGATCGCCTATGTATATGTCTTGCAGTTTGATGCCTGTGACCATGGGGATCGACATTTTTTTAAGTGTTTTGTAGGCATCTATGACTGTGCCTTCACGGTCTAGATCGACATAGCCAAAGTCGCAGTCGACGGTGGCGACGGGGCGGCGTTCGACGATTTGTATTTCAAGTGTTGAAGGTAAAGAGCGGCGCACTATTGCTTGCTCGACACGCAAGTCTTTCATGAGAAGCTGCGCCATTTCTGCCGTCTTTACTTGAAAGAGCGGCACGCCAGGGTAGACACCAGCGACGCGGCAGATGTCGTCTGGCGGCATATAGTGGTTGCCAATGATGCGTACGTCGCGCACGGAAAAGAGCGGTGAGTAGACGGCGATAGCTAAGAGTGCACCAGAGATTACGAGAAAGAGAAAGCCCTTTAAGATGCGGCGCGGACTGCGTCGCACGATGTGTGTGTGGCTCTTTTCTATACCTGATTTTTCGTGATATTGTCTTTCCTCCGCCACGATGGCGGCCTCCTTTTTTGCAAAGCTTTTTACATTTTCCCGTAGCCTGCCATCTCTAAGATCTTTTCGCAGAGTTTGGGAAATTCGATACCCATGGCATTTGCCGCATCCGGTACGAGCGAGGTTTCTGTCATGCCCGGCATGGAGTTTAGTTCGATGACGTAGGGTGTCATGTCGTCTGCCAGCATCAGATCGGCACGAGCTATGCCGGAGCAGCCACAGGCATGAAATGCTCGCACGGCAAGATCTTGCACGCGCTTAGTTACGTCTTGGGGGATTTGTGCCGGAATGATGTGTGTCGATGCGCCCTTTGTGTATTTGCTTACATAGTCGTAGCGTCCGGAAAGAGTCGTTATCTCTATGACGGGGAAGGCGCTCGCTTTTTGTTCGTTGCCCCAGACGGCGACGGCTAATTCTTTACCGCGGATAAATTCTTCTATAAGTATGATGTCATCATAACGAAAAGCATCAGCGAGCGCATCGGCAAGGTCTTTATCTTTTTCGACGATGTTTACACCGATGCTTGATCCTTGCGAGGAGGCTTTGACGACGAGGGGCAGCGAGAATAGTTGACGTATACGAGGTAACAGATTGGCATTATACTCGAAGCGATGAAAGGTCTTTGAGCTAGGTGTTGTGATGCCTGCGCCTAAGAACACGCGCTTTGACATTACTTTGTCCATGGTGACGGCGGCGGCGAGGACTCCCGATCCGGTATAGGGGATGCCGAGCATATCTAGCGTACCTTGCAAGATACCGTCTTCGCCGTATTTGCCATGTAGCGCGTTAAATACTATGACGCAGCCGCTTTTTTTTATGTCGGCGGCAAAGTGCGGTGGGTCTAGTTCCATGCCTTCGACTTCGTAGCCTTTTGCTGCTAAAGCGTTGACGATGCCGGCACCTGTTAGGCGTGAAACTTTTGCTTCGCTAGATGGTCCGCCCATGACGACGACGATTTTTCCTTGCTTCATGCTGTTATTTTCCTTCCAAAAGAGTTAGCAGCTCTTCGCCGCTTTTATATATATCGCCTGCACCCATCGTGATGATTAGATCGCCCGGCTTTGCGATGGCGGCAAGATGTGCGGCGAGATCTTCGCGCGCTTTGATGTATGTCACGTCCTTATGCGCCGTATGTTGTACGGCATCAAAGATTGTGCGTCCGGAGATACCTTTTAGCACTGCTTCTCCGGCTGCATAGACGTCAGTCAGGACGAGGACATCTGCCTGACTAAAAGCGGTGGCAAATTCGTTGGCAAGAAGTTTCGTACGCGAGTAACGATGCGGCTGAAAAGCGCAAACGAGCCGCCGCGGCTTCGTCTGACGGGCTGCAAGAAGAGTCGTTGCCACTTCCGTAGGATGATGTGCATAGTCATCGACGATCCAGATGTCTTTGATGCGCCCTTTAGTTTGGAAGCGCCGTTTGGCACCTTGAAAGAGCGCGAGTCCTTGCGCCATTTGCTCTACGGTTAGACCGATGGATATTCCTGTAACGACGGCTGCGAGCGCGTCGAGGACGTTATGTCTTCCGGGCATATTAAGCTGTATGCGCCCAAGATCTTTGCCGGCGTGCATTACGGAAAACCCAATGCCGCTACTTTGCATCTTTATGTTTTTTGCCAGGTAGTCTGCTTCGTGGTCGATGGCGTAGGAAATGACTTTGCAGGTGATCTTTTTTTCGATCAGGCGCACATTTTCGTTGTCAAAGCACAAGACGGCAAAGCCGTCCGGTTTGATATTGCCGAGAAATTTAATAAATGCTTGGCGGATGTTTTCTAGTGTGCCATAGTGATCGAGATGGTCGTCTTCGATGTTCGTTACGATGGCGATATGCGGCAGGAGTTTTAAAAAAGAACCATCACTTTCGTCTGCTTCTGACACTAGGTATTCGCCTTTGCCAAGTTTTGCATTACCGCCGAGAAGATCGACTTCACCGCCGATGATGATGCTTGGCGATATACCTGCATATTCTAGTGCTACGCCAAGCATCGCCGTCGTCGTCGTCTTGCCATGCGAACCTGCCACCGCGATGCCTAAAGATGCGTTAAGCAGCGCTGCATTGATGTCAGAGCGATGAAAGCATTGCAGACCTAGCCTCTTTGCTTCGACGATCTCAGGATTCATCTTCGGAATCGCTGTTGAGATAACGATAGCGTCTGCTTTATGGACATTTTCTGCCTCATGCTTAGTATAAATATGCACGCCAAGCTTTTTAAGCTGCTCAAGAAAAGGTGAGTAGCTAAGATCAGAGCCGGTTACTTCAAAGCCCTTTTCAAGCAGGATGCGTGCGAGTGCGCTCATGCCTGCCCCACCGATACCGACAAAATGGATCGTTTTGATTTGCTTTAGCAAAGCTGCTTCCTCCTGTACTTTTTTAAAGAATCACTGCTAAAATGAAGATGGACGACTGCATTTAGCAGTGGCTCTTTTATTTTTTGGCAATTTTTAATACTAGATCGGCAATGTCATCTGCTGCCGTAGGGCGAGCTAGTGCAAGGCTCGCCTTTTTCATATCTAAGAGCAATTCCTTCGTAGAAAAAAGTGTTTCTAGCAGCATTAGGAGTGTTGTAGCGTTAAGATCGCGATCTAAGATCACGCGTGCTGCACCTGCACGCTCTAAGGCGCGAGCATTATGCTCTTGATGATTTTCTGCCGCAAAAGGGTACGGCACTAAGATCGCCGGTATGCCGCGTGCTGTGATTTCGGCAAGCCCTATCGCTCCTGCACGAAAGATGGCGAGATCTGCTATTGCCATAGCTTCCGGCATATTGTAAAGATATGGCTCGACCTTGATGTGCGGCAAAGCTTCTACGTTTACGTTAGCATCTTGCAAGCGGCGCATTACGTCTTTATATTCACCTTTACCTGTGACGAATAAATATTGCACATCGGGGTAATTTTTGGCTTTTTGCAGCACACCGATCATAGCGCGATCGATACTTCTTGCGCCGCGGCTGCCGCCTGAAACGAGAACGGTGCGTTTATGGGGGGCAAAACCAAATTTCAAAAATGCTTGCTTGCGGCTAGCTGTCATGATCTCACGGCGAATGGGATTACCTGTAAAGATTGCTTTTGTGGATGGAAAGTGCTGCAAGGCTTCTTTTGTACCGACAGCAATTTTTGTTACGAAGTTTGCTAAAATCTTATTTGTCACACCGGGCGTTACATTTTGCTCTTGAATGAGAGTCGGTATAGATAAAAGACTTGCTGCCATGAGAATAGGACCACAAACATAGCCGCCTGTGCCGATCACGACATCAGGAGAAAAGCGGCGTAAGATGGCAAAAGACTCTAAAAGACCGTACGCGCTACGTCCGAGCCGCAGAATGTTTATGAGTGAAAAACGGCGCAAAAGCCCTGCAATATTTACTGTTGCAAAGGGGATGCCTTCTTTTGGAATGATGTCGGCTTCTAGCCCTTTTTTTGTACCGACATAGAGAAATTTCGCTGTGCGATCTTTTTGTGCGAGCGTTCGCACGAGTGTCAATGCCGGATAGATATGACCGCCCGTACCGCCGCCCGAAACGATGATCTTCATGTCGATGCTCCTTTGAAATATTGCCAGATAGAGCGCATCTGCACAAATCAAGGCGATTTTATTTTATCAGTACATCTTTTATTTTTCTGATAATTCGCACGCTAGTCGCTTAAATACCGTACCACGCTCTTCAAAGCCATCAAACATATCAAAACTTGCACAAGCAGGTGAAAGCAGCACGACGGCGGGCGGTTTTGCAAGGCGATGGGCAATATGAACAGCCGTTTTTAGTGAATAGGCGCCATCGTGGATATGCTCTTGTGGAAATCCTGCCGCCTGCGCCGCGGCGGCAAAGCGCACCGCTGCATCGCCTATAAGGATTAGATCCGTGCAGCGCTCACAGACAGTGTGCATAAAGTAAGTAAGATCGGTCATCTTATCGTCGCCGCCGGCGATTAAGACGATGCCATCGGCAAATGTTTCAAGCGCTTTTATCGCCGAATCCGTATTAGTCGCCTTAGAATCGTTGTACCATGCCACACCTGCTAGATCTAAGAAATGTTCGATGCGATGCTCAACGCCGCGAAACAAACAAAGCACGCGGCAAATAGCTTCTGAGCTAACGCCTGCAAGATGTGCCATCGCTGCTGCTGCAAGAGCGTTTTCGATGTTATGTGCACCTTTTATGCCAAGTTCTTTTATTGTTACAAGTGCAATTTCTTTGCCGCTACGGCGCAAGACGAGCCGATCTCCTAAAAGTATAGCACCTTCTTTTAATGCTTCTTTGCAGCTGAAAAAAAAGACCGGGCAAGGGGCGCGATCTTTCATTGAGCGCGTTTTTTCATCGTCATAATTTAAGACAAGCCAATCATCTGATGTCATGTCGCGAAAAAGACGCTCTTTTACCTCCTGATAGACTTTTAGCGAGCCATGACGCTTGATATGATCAGGAGTTATGTTGAGGACGGCAGCGATGTGCGGATGAAAATGCTCTGTCGCTTCCATTTGATAGCTTGAGATCTCAGCTGCAACAGCGCCGTTTTCTTTTACTTTTAATACAGCTTCAGAAAGTGCATAGCCGATATTGCCGCCGACGTGCGTTTTTGCTTTGCCAAATTTTTCGGCAAGTAAAAGCCCTAAAAGAGTCGTCGTCGTCGTCTTGCCGTTCGTACCTGTTACGGCAAAGATCGGAGATTTTTTAAGTGCGTCTGCTAATTCTATCTCGCTCGTTACACGAATGTTTCTTGCTTTGGCTTCTTTGACGAGTGGAGTAAGAACGGATACAGCAGGTGAAAGGAGCAAAAGATCACAGCCGTCAAGAAGACTTGCCTTTTGCCTACCAAAGACCAATTTGATGCCGCGTGCGCGAAGGCAGGCGAGGTTTTCTTTTATGGCATCATCGTTTTTCGCATCGGTAAGTGTGACATTTGCGCCGAGTTTTTGCAAGATTTTTGCTGCTGCAAAGCCGCTTATTCCAGCTCCAACGATGAGAATATGTTTTTCGTGAAAATCTGTAGCAAGTTTCAACAGGCTTCCTCCTCAAAATGGTCAGCATCAATAGGCTAAAGATGCACCAAGTACAGCAAATATTGCACCGACGAGCCAGAATGTATAGACGATGCGCTGCTCTTTCCAGCCTTTTAGCTCAAAATGGTGATGCAGCGGACTCATGAGAAAGATGCGTTTACCGCGCATCTTAAAGGAAATGACCTGTAAGATGACAGAAAGTGCCTCGGCGACAAAAATGATGCCAATGACAGTAAGCAGGATTTCCGTATGCGTAAGTATGCCGAGTGCTGCCAGTGCGCCGCCGAGCGCAAGAGAGCCTGTATCGCCCATGAAGATACGCGCCGGATGTTTGTTAAAGCGCAAAAAGGCGCACGAAGCGGCAGCGATTGCCGCTGCAAAGATAGCAAGACCCGTCGCATCTAATGAGAGCGCGACCGCCATATAAGAAAGAGCTGCTATCGTTACCGTGCCTGCTGCAAGACCATCAAGACCGTCTGTGAGATTTACCGCATTACTGGTGCCGACCAATACGAAGATTACGAGCGGATAGTAAAAAAGCCCGATGTCTAATTCTGTAGGCAAAAAAGGCAGCCAAATAGTCGTTGCGATACCTATTTCTTGACGTGCGACAAAAAGCACGACGCTGGCGATGATGATCTGACCGAGCAGCTTTTGCTTGGCTTTTAGCCCAAGATTGTGCTTTTTCAAAACTTTTATATAGTCGTCGAGGAAGCCGAGCGCGAAATGTCCGAGCATAATAAAGAGCGCAAGTATTACATCTGTTGTCAACGGCGCCGCAAGGACGGTGGCAAGCGTGATGGCAGCGACGATCATGATGCCGCCCATCGTCGGGGTACCGCTTTTTGCTTGATGGCTCTTTGGCCCTTCTTCTCTTATGCTTTGTCCGAATTTTAGTTTATGTAGCCTTGGGATTAAGAAAGGCCCCGTTAAAAGCACGCAAGCACCAGCTATCGCCGCCGCTTGCAAAAGAGAAAGCCGCAGCGCGTTTACATCCATCATTTGTCGGCCTCCAACGCTTTTTTCAACAAAGTAAGGATCTCTTCCATTTTCATGCCGCGTGACCCCTTGAATAGCACGCTATCACCTGCTTGCAACATTTCTTTAAGCTGCCTCGCCGCTTCTTCGTGCGATGCAAGCTGCAAGACGCACGGCACACCGCCAGCTTTTGCCGTTTGTGCGATAAAGCGGCTTTCTTTGCCGTACGTCAAAACAGCAGCAAAGCCTAGGCGTGCTGCTTCGTCGCCGACAGCCTTATGTCCTTTTTCGCTTAAGGCTCCAAGCTCTAGCATATCTCCTAAGACGGCGATCTTTCTGCCGGCGTGCATCTCAGATAGTGTACGCAAGGCAGCGCACGTTGATGTAGGGCTAGCGTTGTAGGCATCGTTGACAAAAGTGTAGTCGCCGTATTTTTCGATGTCAAAGCGCATTTTTTGCATAAGTGGTGCGCTAAGTCCGCGGCGAATATCGGCAAGCGAAAGCCCTAGTACACGAGCAGCAGCAATAGCGGCGAGTGCATTTGACACATTGTGTCTGCCGAGCAGTGCTAAGAACATCTCATGGCGTTCTAATGCAGCACGCTGGTTTTGAAATTCCAACATAAAGCGTGTGCCGCCTTTCTCCCTGCCGACAGCGACAGCACGAAAATCAGCACCAGCGGAAAAGCCAAAGGTCAAGACGCGTACACCTTTTCTTACTTTAGCACGCATGGCAAGGACGTTTTTATCATCAGCATTTAATATGACAGTGCCGCCTGCTGTAATAGCTTCGACTAGCTCTGCTTTTGCACGCGCGATATTTTCGATAGAGCCTAATAGCTCCATGTGTACCGCACCAACATTTGTCACGATGGCAATGTTTGGTGCGCAAAGAGGGGCAAGAGCAGCGATTTGCCCAAGTCCTCGCATACCGATCTCAACGACGGCTGCTTCATGTGCCTTTCTTATGCTAAGAAGCGTCAGCGGCAAGCCGATTTCGTTGTTGTAATTTGCCGGTGTCTTTTGCACCAAAAAGCGTGCGCTAAGTATGCCGGCCGTTAAATCCTTCGTCGTCGTCTTGCCGTTTGAGCCGGTGATGGCGATGACAGGCAGAGAAAATTTCTCGCGCCAACAAGAAGCGATTTGCTGATAGGCGCACAAGGTATCTGCGGCTAGAAGTACGACGCCTGTTTTTGGCAGTTTTGCGGTGGGTGTATCTGCCGCTACCAGCACGCCAAAAGCACCTTTTTCTATCGCTTGCACGGCAAAATCCGTACCGTCAAAGCGCTCGCCCTTAAGAGCTATAAAGAGCGCACCGGCAGTTATTTTGCGTGTGTCTGTGGTAATATCTGTAAAGACAAGATCTGGCGCACCGCGCACGATCTTAGCCTTTGCTGCGCGTGCGACATCGGCAAGTGAAAAGTGCATCACATAGCTTTTTTTTCTAAGAGCGACAGCTTCTTTTGCAACTTCTTTATCATCAAAGTGAATCGTGCGTTCTTTTAGTATCTGATAATTTTCATGACCTTTGCCGGCGATGATTATGATGTCTTGCTTTTTAGCTAGTGCTACGGCGCGAAAAATCGCCATGCGGCGGTCGGCGATTTTTTCATAACGCTTATCACCAATTTTTTCTAATACACCGACTTCGACTTCTGCAAGGATTCGCTTAGGATCTTCTGTACGCGGATTATCAGAGGTCAAAAGCACAACATCAGATAACTCTGCGGCGATGCGTCCCATGAGCGAGCGCTTCGTACGGTCACGGTCGCCGCCGCAGCCAAATACCGTAAAAAGCCGCTTGGAGCTTAGTAAACGCGCCGTACGCAAGACATTTGCCAAGCCGTCTGGCGTATGTGCGTAGTCAACAATGATGGAAAAATCCTGCCCGTTATCGACAAGTTCAAAGCGACCGGGTACGCCCCGAAAGGCTTCGAGGGCTCTTTTGATCACCTTTGGCTCTATCTTTTCTGCAAGTGCTGCACCGACGGCACCCATGACATTGTAGACATTAAAGATGCCGGTGATGCTAAGTGAAAGTGCCAATTTGCCAAAAGCGCCGGCAAGTGTCAGATCCATGCCGCGTGCATGGACTAAAATATTGTCGGCGTAAATATCGGCGGGGCTTTTCATGGCATACGTTATTTTTTTGCATTTAGTATGCGTGGATATCGTTTCTGCTGCTGCATCGTCGATGTTGATGATCGCTGTTTTGCCGTCTTTGGCGCCTTTTTGGCTTACAAGCTCGAAAAGACGCGTTTTAGCGGATTTATAATTTTCAAACGTCTTATGATAATCTAGATGATCTTGTGTAAGATTCGTAAAAACAGCCGTATCAAATTCAATGCCAGCTACACGATTTTGAGCAAGCGCGTGCGAAGAAACCTCCATGACTACGGCGTTTATGCCGCGGCGCACCATGTAGGCGAGTGTGCGCTCTAAAACGATGATGTCAGGCGTTGTGTTTTTTATCGGCAAAACCTCATCTTCTACTAATATTTCAATGGTGCCGATAAGTCCGACCTTATAGCCGGCTTCGCGCAAGATAGCACGTGTCATATAGCTCGTTGTCGTCTTGCCGTTGGTACCTGTGATGCCGATAATACGCATTTTTTGTGTGGGATAGTCATGAAAAAACGGCACTATGCAAGATAATGCTGCTGCAAGATTTGGCACGCAAAGGACAGCTAAAGCACCCGTCGGTACAGCAATGTCGCGCTCTGTCAAGATAGCGCACGCACCTTTTTTTAGTGCCTGCTTGATAAATGAATGACCATCGACATGAAACCCCTCGATAGCGACAAAGAGCGCTCCTTCGCGCACATCGTTTGAATCATGCACGATGTCTTGGATCTCTACTTTAGCATTCCCTTTGATTTTAGCACCCTCGACAAGCGTAGCTAACTCGGCAAGTGTCTTCATTGCCATCCCTCCAGAACTATTCTCGTGTGCTCGTCGCGAAATAAACCGTCTTTGGCGTGATCATACCGAGATCTTCTATTGCAATACGGCGTACACGTTCCGGTGATTTCATCTGTGCGATTTCTATTTTCAAATGTTCATTTTCTTTTTCGAGCGTTTCTGCTTGCTGCTCAAGCTGTACAAGATCATAGCCGCGGCTTGCCGTTATGCCGCTTCTTGCCGTGATCGCCATCGCCATGACGCAAACGAGCGCAAGAAGCAAGAAGCAGCGAGAGCGCAAATGCGTGTTTAGCGTCGGTCGGCGCTTTGGCGTTGGCGCAGGTGTCGGCAAGGTTTTTTCAGTGCGCTGCGGCTTAAGAGCATCTTCAAGATATAAAGAATCAACTGCCTGCCTTGCAAGCATCTAGGATCCCTCCTTGATCACAAAATTAAAACGATATTTATAATTTCTCAGCCACGCGCAGTTTAGCACTCTTAGCGCGTGGGTTTTCTTCGATTTCTTCGGCACTTGGCTTCGTTGCTTTCCCCAAAAGACGCAACGACCGCTTATGATTGCATACGCAAACGCAAAGATCAGGTGGGCAAAGGCAGCTTTTTGCTAACTCTTTAAATACCGTCTTAACGATGCGATCTTCTAGCGAATGAAATGTTATGACGGCAATTTTGCCGCCTGTGGCAAGCACCTTTACCGCGCTTTTGATACTCGTATGTAAGATGCCAAGTTCATCATTTACCTCGATGCGAAGCGCTTGGAAGATGCGCTTTGCCGGATGTCCGCTTGCCGCTCGCCGCACAGCCTTAGGTACGCCGCGACAGATGATGTCAACAAGTTCGCCAGTCGTTTCAAGCGGCTTTTCTTTACGCGCTTTTCCAATGAATAAAGCAATGCGCTTTGCCCAACGCTCCTCGCCATAGTCAAGAAAGATGCGGCAAAGCTCTTTTTCGCTGTATTCATTGACGACAGTACGCGCCGAAAGTAGCTGTCTTCGATCCATGCGCATATCAAGCGGCGCGTCCTTCATGTAGGAAAAGCCGCGCTCCGGTGTATCAATTTGGTGTGACGAAACGCCAAGATCAAAGATCACGCCGTCTATTGCCGTGATGCCACGTTCTTTAAGTACCGCAGTAAGTGTACTAAAATTCGCCCTTACAATATCGACACGGCACGAAACATCGGCAAGCCGCTCCTTTGCCGCCGCGATCGCCGCTTCGTCTTGATCTAAGCCGACTAGTATTCCTTTAGGCGAAAGTTTAGCGGCGATGCGCCGTGAATGTCCTGCGCCGCCTAGCGTGCAGTCTACATATATGCCGTCTTTTTTTATGGCAAGTGCTGTTAAAACCTCCTTAGCTAGTACGCTTTTATGGTAAAAAGCCATGCACTCACCTCAAATCCCCAGATCTGTCAATGTTTGGGCGATCTTTGTGACCATCGGGCATACTTCTGCATTGTACGAATCCCAAGCCGTGCGACTCCAGATCTCGGCGCGAGTCATGACACCGTTTAACACGATGTTCTTTTTTAGTCCTGCATAGGTACGCAAATTTGCCGGCACGAGAAAGCGCCCTTGTTTATCTAACTCTAGCTTTCTTGCACCTGCAAAAAAGAAGCGAGCAAAAGCGCGTACTTCCGGCTTTGACATCGGCAGATTTTGGAGCTTTCCGGCAAGACGCTCCCATTCATCTTCACCATAAAGAAAAAGACAATTATCAAGCCCCTTCGTAATGACAAACGAGCTACCTAGCTCCGGGCGAAAATCTACCGGCAAGATCACGCGCCCTTTTGCATCAAGCGTGTGCATATATTCGCCCATCAGCATCTCGTCTGCCACCTCCCTTGCTTATTAGACCACATTCACCCACTTTATACCACTTCGTCGCCTAGTTTTAATTCTTCTTTTCCCGTCATTTTCCTGCTATCAGTGTAGATTTTTTTATAAGGTACAAGAGAGTATGCGCTAAAAAGGGAAAATGCTAAAAAAAGAGCCGTTTTTGTAGTAATGACAAAAACGGCTCGTAAGAGCGACGAACATTTTCTTTATAAGTCTATCGGTGATACTCTAACGCTTTAGCCAACCTAAATTTTCAAAAATTGGCAGATAGCGCAAGCGTTTTTGAAACGATCCTTGTGTATTTTCCGTGTGAAATATCGGTATGCGATCAATCGCATAAAGATTGCTCGCGCGATCTGCGTTGCCATAGCGCACGGTAAACGCCATCTTGTAGCCGGCTTCTTGCACGAGATGCGCGATGTGCAGATTATACGCCCCCGCCGGATAGGCAAAGCAAGTGACGGTCTTGCCGAGCTTTTCTTCTATCATGCGCTTGGAGGCGGAAATTTCTTCTTTAACCTCATCATCTGTAAGGCTCGTGAGGGCGCGATGCGTCATCGTATGCCCTTCGATGGAAAAGCCGTTTTTTTCCATCTCGAAAAGCTGCTCCCAGGTCAGATAGCCCGGTTTTTTACCTACCATTTCCGTGACGACAAGAATCGTTGCCGTAAAATCATATTTTTGGAGAATTGGATACGCTATCTGGTAATTATCTACATAGCCGTCGTCAAATGTAATCATCACAGGCTTTTCGGGAAGCTTTCCCATACCGCTTAACGCGCCGTACAGCTCTTCTGGCGTTATCGACTGAAAGCCGTTTTGCTTTAGCCATGCCATTTGCTTATCAAAATCTTTCGGCGAAACGGCAAGCGAATGTTCTAACTCATTTACCATATGATAGTTCAAAATGCGTACCTTCGCGCCTTTTTCTGCCTGCTGGGAAATGTGTGCATGAATATTACCTGTACTTATCGCTACAAGCAGTACAAATGTGAGTAAAACTATCGGTAAAAATTGCCGTAAATTCGTTTTCATGCGAACATCTCCCCTTACACTGTGGCTTATACTTAATTTTTGTAGATATTTTTTATTGACCGATGTATAAATGCTTTTTCAAAGATACTTGTACCAGAAAAAGCCCCTCGTTCTAAGATTTTTGAACGAGGGGTTTTTTTCTGCTTTTCATTCGTTTAGGTAATATTCTATATGCACATCGACCTGCATCTCAAGCATCCCCGGAGCGATCGGTGTTGGCATCGCATCTTGTTGCGCCATGAGCATTTTCGTGCCGAAACTGCGTTCAGCGATGGGATAGCTGCTTTCAGAAACGGATTTCAAGCCGACAACTTTCTTGCCTAGTGCGCTAGCGAGCGCATCCGCCTTTTTATATGCGTCTTGAACGGCAATATTTAACGCTGCCTTTTTAACTTTTTCTGTATCTTTTGCACTAAAGTGCAGCGAAGAAATGCTGTTTGCACCGCTCTTTAGTGCTAAATCAATAGTACGGCTGACATCATCAATATTGTCAACGCGCACTGTCACAGTATTTTCTGCATGGTAGCCGGAAATTTCATTTTCGCGACCTTGCTCAGAATACTCGTAAAGGGGCGTGAAATAATAACCGTGCGTCTTAATGTTCGCCTTAGGAATACCGCTTGCAACAAGTGCGCGCTCAACAGCGGTTGCTTTTTTTGCGTTTTCTTCCTGCGCCGTCTTAGCTTCTTGTGCTTTTGAAACGACGCCGATCGAGATCGTCGCACAATCGGGTGCTGTTTCGGCTCTGCCGGTGCCTTCTACCATAAGTACAGGCGGCTCTTTTGCAGCTTCTGCTGTCTGCGGCGCTAACAGCAAGAGTCCTGCCGCAAGCGCGAGCAGCAATGATTTCGTATTTCCCATCTAAATTTCTCCTCCCCCAAATATATGGATATAGCATCTCAAGGATTTATTTTATTATAACATGTCTTTTCAAAAATGTTAGTTAGAAGTTTCTTGTTTGTGTTAAAACTTCTTAGGATATGTATATTTCCATATAGTATGGTCGCATAATGCGTCAAAGTATGCTATAATAAGCGTGAGTAATAAAATGCGACTATATACCTAATCTTATTTAATCGCGCCCGGAAGGAGTGAGTTTTTATGGGTAACGAAGTAATTGATCTAATAAAAAAGCGACGCAGCACACGCGCTTTCTTGCCGACGATGCCGCCTGCCGATCTGGTTCAAAGCGTCGTTGAAGCGGGACTTTATGCACCGCGCAGCATGGATAGTGAATCTATTCGTACGATTGTCATAACAAATAAGGTTGTACGAGAAAAACTAGTTGAGCTAAATTGTCGTATCGGACATTGGAAGAAGGGCTTCGACCCTTTCTACGGTGCGCCGGTCATCTTGCTTGTCATCGCCGATAAGGACGATATCAACCATGTCTATAACGGCAGTATAGCTATCGCAACGATGATGCTCGCCGCTGAATCTCTTGGTCTAAATTCTTGTTGGATTCATCGTGCTAAAGAAGAGATGGAGCAGCCTCTAGGTGAAGAGATTTTGTCGCGTGCCGGCATATTTTTTCGCTCTGGGCAATATGTCGGTATTGGGCATTTGGCGCTTGGCTATGCGACAGATGACATCCAAGAGGCAGAGCCGCGCAAAGAAAGTCGTATATCTTATATTAGTTAAGAAGTTATGAAACGGAGGAGATATGATTATGGCGCAAGGCGAGAAGAAGGATATTTTACTTTTGCTCACCTTTGGTGCGATCATCTTGTTTTCGATGAACTGGAGTCTTACAGTAACAGATCCGGTTGAATCGAACTATGCGTTGACGGCAAAAGAAATGGTAGCATCCGGCGACTACATTTCTCCGCGCATCTTCGGCAATTATTGGTATGATAAGCCGGCGTTTTTTTACTGGGAAATGATCGGTGCTTGTCTTATATTCGGTGTCAATGAGTTTGCCTTGCGCTTTCCTGCTGCTGTCATGGGGCTTTTTAGCCTTGCTCTTCTCTACTTTTTCGCACGTCGCTTGTATGGGCATCAGATCGCGCTTCTTGCCGGCGGTCTTTTTGCAAGTTGTGTCGGGTTTTGGTATGTCGGCAAAGCTGTCATCACGGATATGACACTATTTTTCTTTATGAGCGCAACGATGGTTTCTTTTTATCTTGGTTACACATCAAAAAAGCGTGCTGTTTATTATGTGGCTTTTTTCTTTTCCGGGCTTGCCGTGCTTACGAAAGGGCCGATAGGCTTTCTTTTACCGGGGCTTTTGCTGTGTGTTTATCTCGTTTTGCGAAATGACGCAAAAGAGTTGTTGCGCCTTCGTTGGTGCGGCGGTATGATCATTTTTCTCCTCGTCGGCGGCATTTGGTATTACATAATGTATCGGCTGCACGGTGCAAGCTTCATTGATACTTTCTTTGGCACACATAATTTCCTGCGAGCGACAGTATCTGAGCATCCGCGTGATGATGTATGGTATTACTATAGTCTTTTGTTTCTTGCCGGTTTTTTCCCGTGGTCGATTGTTTTCATCTGGCGCACGGTGAAATGTCTTTTGCAGGAAAAAGCTGCGCTTTTTCGTCGTGTTTACAGCGAAAGCGACACTTTGTTCCTGCTTGTCTGGGCGCTCGGTACGATCTTAGTCTATCAGTGCATGGCGACGAAATATCCGACCTATACTTTCCCGTCACTTTTCCCTATAGCTATCTTGGCAGCGCGACTTTTCAAGAACTTTAATCAAAAACTCCTACATATCCTCATAGCCGGCTTCGGTGTCCTTTATCTAACGCTTTTTGTCCTCGTCGCCATTCCTATGTGTCGCGAAAGAAGCGGCGCATCTGCTGCCACGCTCATACACGACTTGCCGACAAACGTGCCTATTTTAAGCTATGCACGCGATTATAGCGTCGGTACAGCTTTTTACGCAAGCAAGAACATACAGTGTTTGCAGATGCGTGATCAGGTTGAGAAAAATACCCCCGTCGCAGGTACATGGACAGCAACTAACATCATGCCGTTTTACGCTGTTGAAGATCTGTCAGTGCTTGGCGAGTTTTATGTACTTTGCAGCAAGGGAACGCCAATATGTAAAGAACTTGCTTTAGAAGGACGCAAGTTTACGCTTTGCGCTAGCAATGAAAATGATGAACTTTGGCATATCTCTGCACTAAGAAACCACTGATAAATTAAGCCGCCCATCTTAACGCATCTACGCCCCCGATTAGTCCGCTCGACCGGCACAGCGCAGCTGTGAAAATCTGGGCAACTTCATTTTATCAGCGGTTACCTAAAAGTAAATCCATGCAAAAAGATAAAAATACTGCCTGAGCTACTTTGTCTTAGGCAGTATTTTTATTAGAGCGATACGCCGCCAGGCACGCACTTTTATCAAAATACCTATTTCATACAAAAGTAACAGCAAAGATGAAATGTAACAAGTTTACAAATAAAAAAAGTTTTTTTTAAAAAAAGCACTTTCCCTTTGGTCATTTTTCCGATATAATAGCATAAAGGAAGTAATGGAGGCAACATATTCATGAAAAACGTGATTCGCATACAGGGCGCACGCGCCCACAATTTGAAAAATATCGACGTAGATATTCCACGCGACAAGCTCGTTGTCGTTACGGGAATATCCGGCTCGGGCAAGTCCTCGCTCGCTTTTGATACGATTTACGCAGAAGGTCAGCGCCGCTATGTGGAATCATTGTCGTCTTATGCACGTCAGTTTCTCGGGCAGATGGATAAACCTGATGTCGATAATATCGAGGGGCTTTCGCCGGCTATTTCCATCGATCAAAAGACGACCAGCCGCAATCCGCGCTCGACTGTCGGCACGGTGACGGAGATCTATGATTATTTGCGATTGATGTTTGCACGCGCCGGTCGCCCACACTGTCCTAAGTGCGCCAAGCCCATCAGGCAGCAGACGGTCGATCAGATGATAGATAGGCTTAAAGACTTAAAAGATGGTACAAAGCTGCTCATCATGTCGCAGATCGTGCGCGGTAAGAAGGGCGAGCATAAAAAAATCCTTGCTCATATCCGCCGAGAAGGCTATGTGCGCGTCCGCATTGACGGCGATATATATGATCTTGCAGAAGATATTTCGCTAGATAAAGTAAAGAGGCATACTATTGAGGTCGTTGTTGATCGTCTTATTGTGCGAGAGGGCATCGAGTCACGGCTTGCCGACTCTTTAGAAACGGCGCTCAAGATGGGTGAAGGTGTCGTATATGTGCAGATAGTTGACGGCGAACTTTTAATGTTTAGCGAAAATTTCGCCTGCGTCGACTGCGGCATCAGTCTACCTGAGATCGCACCGCGTATGTTTTCCTTTAACAGTCCCTACGGGGCTTGTCCGACGTGCGGCGGACTTGGCAGCAATATGGAATTTGACCTTGATTTAGTCGTTCCCGATTATACACTTTCACTTGCCCAAGGTGTCTTTGCACCGCTTTCTAAGAATCTTAATACATATGCAAACTGTCAAATAGAGGCGGTGTTAAAACATTACGGCTATACAGTTGATACAGCTTTTTGTGATATGTCAAAGAAAGTGCAGCAGCTGCTTCTTTATGGCACGGGCGAGGAAAAATTTGAATTTGGCTATGAAAATATATTTGGTGAATATAAGCTGCATAATTCGACCTTTGAAGGCATCATGCCGATGCTCAAACGCCGCTACCGCGATACGGATAAAGACGCGATGCGAGAAGACTACGAAAACTATATGACGATCACGCCTTGTCCTTCGTGTCGCGGCGCAAGGCTTCGCCCAGAGGTGCTTGCCGTCAAGATAGCCGGCAAAAATATCGCCGAAGTTACGCAGCTTACGATCAAAGAGTGCGACGAATTTTTTGCAGAGCTTTTGCTAACAGAGCGCGAAAAAAAGATCGCCGCACAGATTTTAAAAGAAATCCATGCACGTCTTGGCTTTCTCTTAAATGTCGGGCTTGACTATCTGACGCTTTCTCGTGCGGCAGGTACGCTCTCAGGCGGTGAGGCGCAGCGAATACGCCTTGCTACGCAGATAGGATCAGGTCTTATGGGCGTATTATACATCCTCGACGAGCCGAGCATAGGTCTTCATCAACGCGATAACAACCGTCTTTTAGCGGCGCTACAGCATCTTCGAGATCTAGGAAATACGCTCATCGTCGTCGAGCATGACGAGGACACGATGTACGCTGCCGATCACATAATAGATATTGGCCCTGGCGCAGGCGTATATGGCGGTCGTGTAGTCGCTGCAGGTACAGTCGAAGAGATTAGGAAAGCTAGCGCATCTATCACCGGACAATATCTCTCGCGAAAAAAATTCATCCCTGTGCCGAAATGCCGCAGGACAGGAAATAACAAGTTTATTGAAATAGTAGGTGCGGCAGAAAATAATCTAAAGAAATTGCAAGTGAAGTTTCCTCTTGCTAAACTCATTCTTGTCACAGGTGTTTCAGGATCCGGAAAATCGACGCTTGTAAATGAGATCTTGTATAAGGGTATTGCCTCAAAGCTTTATCGTGCCAAAGGAAAACCTGGCAAGCATAAGAAGATTCTTGGTCTTGAAAATATTGATAAGATCGTAGATATTGATCAACAGCCTATCGGGCGCACGCCGCGCTCAAATCCTGCGACATATACCGGTGTTTTTGATGTAATTCGCCAGCTCTTTAGTCAAACGACAGAAGCGAAAATGCGCGGCTACACGCCTGGACGTTTTAGCTTCAATGTTAAAGGTGGTCGCTGTGAAGCGTGTCGCGGCGACGGTATTATAAAGATTGAGATGCACTTTTTGCCAGATGTCTACGTACCTTGCGAGGTCTGCAAGGGCGCACGCTACAACCGTGAAACTTTAGAAGTGCGCTACAAGGGCAAGACGATAACAGATATACTCTGCATGACAGTCGATGAAGCTGTGGATTTTTTCAAAAATATTGCACGCATCGAAACAAAACTAAAGGTCATTCAAGATGTCGGTCTTGGCTACATCAAGCTAGGTCAGAGCGCGACGACACTATCGGGGGGCGAAGCACAGCGCGTCAAGCTCGCAGCAGAACTTGCACGTCGCTCGACGGGGCGCACGCTTTATATTCTCGACGAGCCAACGACAGGGCTTCATACAGCCGATATAGAAAAGCTGCTTAGTATCTTACATCGCCTTGTAGATGGCGGCAATACCGTCGTCGTCATTGAGCATAATCTTGATGTCATCAAAACAGCCGATTACATTATCGATCTTGGCCCTGAAGGCGGTGCAGGCGGCGGCAAGATCGTCGCTCTGGGAAGTCCTGAAGACATCGTGAAGGTTAAAACATCCTATACAGGAAAATTTTTACAGCCATTATTATTAGAAAATTTAGGGAGAGATAAAAATGAACAGATTGAATAAAAAAGATTTTCTCACGTTGGGATTTATGATGTTCTCCGTTTTTTTCGGAGCCGGTAATCTCATCTTTCCGCCTGCCTTAGGACAAGCGGCTGGCGATCATACGATTCTTGCTATGATAGGCTTTATGACGACCGGCGTTGGCTTGCCGCTTCTTGGCATCACAGCTATTGCGCTTGCCGGCGGCGAATATGTAGAGCTTTTGCAAAAGCGCACCTTTTCATGGTTTGCGATGCCATTACTGGTCATTTTGTACCTTATCATCGGACCTTTGTTTGCCGCGCCAAGGACGGGAGCTGTTTCCTTTGAGATAGGTATTCGTCCTTTCCTTGGTGATGTTGATATTATCGTGCCACAGCTTATCTATACGTCGCTTTTTTTTGGCACAGCGTACTATTTATCGCTAAACCCGAACAAGCTCATTGATCGTGTTGGCAAGATGCTAACGCCGGCACTTCTTATCGTACTTGCGATTCTCTTTTTGCGTACCTTCTGGGAGCCGCTCGGCGGCGTGCTTTCGCCAATAGGTATATATATTGACGCGCCGTATGCACAGGGCTTTCAAGACGGCTATCAGACGATGGATTTGCTTGCGACCATCGCTATTGGCGCACTCGTTGTAAACGCCGTGCGCCATCGCGGTATTGACGATACACGCGCCATCGGCAAAGCTTGCTTGGTGTCTGGGATTATTACCGTTTCTCTTATGGCTTTGGTCTACGGCTCTTTGGCATATTTAGGCGCGACTAGTGCGACGTTGTTAGGACAGTCAGAAAACGGCGGACGACTGCTCGCCGATGTCGTTTACATCTTCTTTGGTGCAGGTGGCAGCGTACTTTTAGCACTCATCATCCTCCTCGCGTGCATCACTACCTGCTGTGGCGTCCTTTCAAGTGCTGCTATGTTCTTTCATAAGCTTTTTAAGAGAGCTATTTCTTACGAACGCTTGCTGCTTTTCTTCATCTTGTTTAGCTTTGGCGCATCAAATATCGGTCTTACACAGATCATCTCTCTTGCCGTGCCGTTTCTTGTTGCTATCTATCCCTTGGTTATCGTCTTTGTCATTCTCTCGCTATTTGACCGCTTCATAGGTTGGCGAAAGAGTATCTATCAAGGTGCTATCCTCGTCACACTCGCCTTTTCATTGACAGATGCTCTTCATGCCGCAGGGCTCGGATCGCAAGTGTTCTACCAGACGCTCACGGAGTATGTGCCTTTTTACGGTGTTATGATGGGATGGGTCTGCCCCTCCATCGTCGGTGCTTTCGTAGGCTTTTTGCTTTCATTTGGACAAAAAGAAAAAGAGCCTGTACCAAAAGAAGCGTAGAAATTTTCATATAAAAAAAGCACCGAAATAATATCGGTGCTTTTTTGTGTTTAAAAAGCCTTTCACTTTGCCATCAATTTTGCGAGTTTATTGGCAAAATCCACGGGATTTTCAGGCAAAATTCCCTCAATGAGCAGTGCTTGAGTATAGAGCAGATCGCAGTAATCCTTGAAATCCTCCGTATCTTTGCTAGCTTCGTGAAGTGCCTGCAAGCGTTTGAAAATGTCATGGCGCGGATTGATCTCAAGAATACGGCGTGCCTTAAACATCGGATTATCCATCTCAGAAAAAGTATGCTCCATCGAAAGACTAGGCCCTGTCGCATCGGCTACTAGGCAGACGGCGCTTGACTTTAGACGTGCGGTAAGCTTTACTTCTGCCACGCGATCACCTAAAGCAGCTTTAACATCTTTCAAGAGGTCATCATTTTTCTTTTGAATGTCTTCTGTTTCTTTCTTTGCTTCTTGCGACTCAGCATCGTCTAAGTCAAAATCGCCGCGGCTCGTCGAGTGGAATTTCTTGCTATCGTACTCACGCAGCGTTTCGATTGTAAATTCATCTACAGGATCAGTTAAATAAAGAACTTCGATACCTTTTTCACGCAGAAGCTCCATCTGCGGTAATTTCTCGATCGTTTCCTTATCGGTACCAGTCGCGTAATAGATCTCTTTTTGGCTCTCTTTCATACGGGCGACATACTCTTTGAGCGTTGTAAATTTTCCTTCCTTTGAACTTAAAAAAAGCAGCAGATCTTTTAGCTTATCAGTCGTATTTTCGCCGCTATATATGCTGTTATAGATGCCGATCTTTAGTGACTTACCAAACTGCGCCCAGAATTTTTCATACTTTTCGCGCTCATTTTGCAGCATACGTTCTAAGGTCTTTAATATATTTTTTTCAAGGTTCCTGCCGATGGTCTTGAGCTCGCGGCTCTGCTGCAAAAGCTCACGTGAAATATTTAGTGAAAGATCAGGTGAATCGACAAGACCTTTTATAAAGCGCAAATAATCCGGCAAAAGATCCTTGCATTTATCCATGATAAATACATGACGCGAATAAAGCTGCACGCCGGCTTCAAAGTCTGCGTGGTAAAGGTTAAACGGTGCATTTTTCGGTATGAAAAGAAGTGCTGTATATTCGACAGCGCCTTCTGCTTTCGTGTGGAAAATTTCCATCGGAGTTTCCCACTCGTGAAATTGCTTTTTGAAAAACTCATCATACTCTTCCGGCTTAATTTCACTTTTATTTTTCGTCCAGAGCGGCATCATGGAATTAAGCGTACGAACCTCGGTGCGCTTCGTTTTTTCCGCACCTTCGATGGGCTTTGCGTCAGCGTCTTTAGGCGTTTCTTCTATTTCAAAATGCATCTTGATCGGGTAGCGTACATAGTCTGAATATTTCTTTACCAAGCGTTCGAGCATATATTTGTCGAGAAAGTTTTCTTCAGACTCTGCGCCGTAGTAGTCCTTTGCCAGTGTGATGATGATGGTCGTGCCATGTGTTTCTTTTTCACATTCTTCGATGCTGTAGGTACCGTCTCCCGTCGATTCCCAACGAATACCTTGCTTTTCACCTGCCTTGCGCGTGAGGATTGTGACCTTTTCTGCAACCATAAAGGCAGAGTAGAAACCTACGCCAAATTGACCGATCAATTCTTTTTCATCAACCGCTTTATGTTCTTCTTTCGTGTGCTGTAGTTGCTCTAAAAATGCTTTCGTGCCGGACTTTGCAATCGTGCCGATATTTTCAATGACTTCTGCTTCTGTCATGCCGATGCCGTTATCTGAGATAGAAAGCGTGTGCGATGAATCGTCCGGCACAAGGAAAATCTCTGCACTTTCTTTTTCTTCGCGCAACGCACTATCGGTTAAAGCAGCAAAATGCAGCTTGTCTATTGCATCTGACGCATTGGAAATAAGCTCTCGAAGAAAGATCTCGTGATTCGTATAGATGGAATGAATCATCAAGTCGAGAAGCTGTTTTGTTTCTGCCTGAAATTCATGCTGTACTTTTGCCATACAAAACTCTCCTTAAAAAAATAATGCACGAGCAGTACACTTAATGTCTTGTGTCTACCGTTCTCGTGCATTATATTACTATACAAAAGTCAAAACGTCAAGAATTTACAACTCTCTAAATGTCGAGATACCGGCACGAAACTCAGATACGTTTTTCTTTGTGATCTCAGGATTGTCGATCAACTCTATCTTAAACGCGCGTCCTTTTTCTGAGCGCAGGAACATAGCCGCCATCTGTGTATCTGCGGTCGCTTCTGTATCAAACTCGCCGTCACCATCAGTATCTACCATAATGGTTTTTGCCGTCACGATAAAAAGACCCTTCATCTTTGCAGTGATCGGCAAAATATCGACGACAGCATAGGCGGTGTTTTCTTGCATCTGGGTCAAAAAAAGCCGCTCTTCTTTTGTAGAGAGCTTCATCAGATCGGGAAGATCGTCTTTAGAAAAAGCGTCCGGTATAATGATCCATGCATGGTTTATCTGGTAACCATCGTTAGAAAAAACGAGTATGCTGCCTTTTTCATTTTCATAAAGCGCACTTGCCGGCAAGACGCCAAGCGGCTTACGCGGACACATGATGCTGTAGCCATCATCCTTATTTGTGTAAATATACGGCTCTGCATCTGCTTTTTGTGGCGTAGCCATCAGGCAAAAGATCGCACAGCAAAGAGCGGTGATGATCCAAATTTTCTTAAGTTTCATTAAAAAATCTCCTTTTTTATTTCCCTAACAGCACATTTTTAACGAGCGCAAGCGCTGCTTCTGTTGATTGCCATTTGACATCCGTGCGTGTGCCGGAAAATATATGACGCTCTACTAGCATCGTCTGCGCTGTTTCGATAGCGATATAGACAAGGCCAACGGGTTTTTCTGGCGTCGCGCCGCTAGGTCCTGCGATGCCTGTGACAGCAACGCCTATATCTGCTGAAATTACGCGACGGATACCCATTGCCATCTCACACGCCGTTTCTTTTGACACAGCGCCGAAAGTCTCTAGCGTCATCTTTTTTACACCGACAAGCGCGGCTTTGACCGCATCTGTATAAGAAACAACTGCGCCCATAACGTACGCGGAACTTCCTGCCACATCTGTCAAGCGGCTTGTCAAAAGCCCACCGGTACATGACTCTACACAAGTGATCGTCATAGCGCGTTCGCATAAAAGCTTTCCGACGACCGCTTCTAACGGCTCTTTTTCACATAGAGCATACTTTTGCAAAGGCTATCCCTGCCCTTCTTATACATTCCCTATTCAAATGCGCTGCTACAGCTATGTGATAAGCTCGCCAACAGCATCATAGGTAAAGCCTTGTACGATACGCACATTAACGATGTCGCCCGGTCTGCTCTTTATATCTCCTTCAATGAAAATTTGACCATCGACATCGGGTGCTTCTCGATAGGAACGACCAAAAGTAAGGTTAGGCTGCTCTTTGTCGCGACCTTCGATTAGTACGGCGAAAGTTTTGCCCTCAAGTTCTTGGTTTAGCGCCTCAGAGATTTTACACTGTATACTCATGAGATCATGATAACGCTCCTCTATTACTTCTTTAGGCACTTGATTTGCCATAGACGCTGCAAGTGTATCTTCTTCTTGTGAGTAGGTAAATATGCCTACTTTATCGAAACGCTGCTCAATGAGAAAGCGGCGCAGCGTTTGATACTGTGCATCTGTTTCCCCAGGAAAACCCACGATAAAGGTCGAGCGAATCGCGACATTTGGTATGCGTGCGCGGATCTTTTCAAGGAGCGCTGTAACTTCTTCTGCGGTATCGGGGCGGCGCATTGACTTTAAAATTGCATTGTGCGCGTGTTGCAAAGGTAAATCGACATATTTGCAAATCTTCGGCTCTTTTGCAATCGTTTCGATAAGTTGATCTGTGAAATGATGTGGATAACAATACAAAACGCGCAGCCATTTGATCTGCTCGATCTTTACAAGTGTTTGCAAAAGTCGTGCCAAAGATGGCTGACCGTAAATATCTTTGCCGTAATATGTAGAATCTTGCGCTATAAGAATGATTTCTTTGACACCTTTAGCAGCAAGACGCGAAACCTCGCGTGCAATATCTTCTATTTGCCGACTGCGAAAACGCCCACGAATAAGAGGAATGGCACAAAAAGCACAGCGATGGTCGCAGCCTTCAGCAATTTTTACATAAGCAGAATATGCCGGCGTCGTCAAAATACGCGGCGTTTTTTCGTCGTAAACAATTTCATTTTCTCCTGCTAAGACGACACGATTACCGGCAAGTGTTTCCATCACAGCTTCTACGATGCGATGCCAAGCACCTGTGCCGACGATGGCATCTGCCTCAGGCATATCATCTAAAAGCTCTTGATGATAACGCTCCCCTAGACAGCCTGCGATGATGAGTGAGCGACAGCAGCCTTTCTCCTTATACTCTGCCATGTTCAAAAGCGTCGTGATAGACTCTTCCTTCGCTGATTGAATAAACGCACAGGTATTGACGATGATAATTTCTGCCTCTTGCGGATCAGGCGTAAGCTCAATGCCATTTTCTTGCAAAATGCCTAGCATAACCTCCGTATCGACAAGATTTTTCGCACAGCCAAGGCTGATAAATCCCGCTTTCAAAAATGCCCCTCCTCTATCTGCTGCAACTACAAGAGGAGGGATCTCGCGATCCCTCCCTTTGTTATTGCAGACGCACTTGCTTTACCCAACGATCTAAAAGATTATGCCGCTCGCTAGGATTAAAGTCCTGCGGTCTGTCAAAAAGCACGATGTCTTTTCCGGGAAATGATTTATAAGCAATTGTCACGGGGTTTAGCGGTACAAAGAAAAAATCCCGACTTTGCAAGACAAGCTGTGCTTCATCGCCAAGCAGCCACTCTACGAAATCTTCTGCCTGTGCTTCATTTTTAGCACCCTCTACCAATCCTACACCGGTCAAGGTATATGCCGTACCATCTTCTGGATAAATGACTTGCAGCGGATACCCCTGATGAATATAGCGCAAGACCTCACTTTGCACAGCAACCGACAGATCAACTTCGCCCATGCCGGCCATGCGTACTGGCGTTGATAAATACTTAGAATACTGAACTACCTTTGGCTGTATGCCGCGCAAAATATCATACGTTGCGGCATCGCCAAACTGTGAGATCATGGAAAAAAAGAGATTTGCTGATGCATCTGCCGCGAGAAAATCCGTGATGCCAACACGCACATCAGGCATCGTCGCAAGTTCCGTCCAAGTATTTGGCACACGCGGCACAGCGCGTACATAATCACGATTAGCGCAAAAGACGACAGGATCGTACCAAACGCCTGTCCAGTCGCCGGCTGCGTCCTTAAAAAAGGTACTGACAGAATCTGTACTTTCAGAGATATATGGTCTAAGACCGCCGTTTTTTGTCGCCATCTCTAAGGTATGTCGATCTGCAAGTATCAGATCGACCTTAGCACGTCCGCCATCTTGTTTAAGTTTTTGCAAAACTTCTGCCGAACTTACCGGCACAAAATTTACCTGTACGCGCTTTGCTTTTTCGTAACCTTCAGCAAGCATACTTACGTGCTCCGGCGGCAGTGTCGTATAGATAGTAATAGACTGCAACGGTCTTTCTCGCCGAGTCCTGTCTGCGTGCCCTGCCAGATTATTTGAAATCGTCGCGATCAAAAGAACTAACATGAACGCCACAAGGAGCAAAGATGTATATCTATGCATCGCGTTACCTCCATGGTTATTTAAACTCCACGAATACATTATACATAAAATGCGACATTTATACAACTATCTATACATACTGACGCGACAGTATGTATAGAAAATACTGCTAAAATGAAATCGCCTAAATTTGTGCAGATACGCTGTATTTGTTGACGATGAAAAAAGAGTGTAGATGTGTTAAGACAGGTGGCTGAATTTATCAGTGGTTTCTATATACAGCAGCTTGATATTTTTCATAAAAAAAGATCAGAGCGCAATATTAGTCGCCCTAATCTTTTATATGTTTTCTGATGGTCTAAAACTATAGCCTAGCCTTAAAAGACGATCAGCTGCTTGACATTGGTTGCGGGAAGAGGACTTGAACCTCTGACCTTCGGGTTATGAGCCCGACG
>CAUUGH010000016.1:0-31852 GCA_963544755.1 uncultured Selenomonas sp.
AAATACGTCTGCTAAATCCGTTTCTTCGACGCGCAGACTGACATTTGTTTCCACTTCTTTTAATAATCGCTCACGCAGATGGCGCGAGGTTACAAACTGACCTTCTCGCCCTGCAAAAGGGCTAGTATTTACACCAAAAGTCATGGAAAGTGTCGGCTCGTCAATGTTGATCGTCGGCAAAGCTTCCGGATGTTCAGCATCTGCTACGGTATAGCCGATACTTATATCGCCAAGACCTGTAAGCGCGACAATTTCGCCCATAGAGGCTTCGTTTACCTCGACCCTTTTTAAGCCGTTATAGACAAATACTTTGCCGCAGCGCACCTTTTTATCATGATCACCGTTTAAGAGCATGACGCTTTGATTCGCCTTGATGCTGCCGCGAATGATCCTGCCGACAGCGACTTTACCGACGTATTCATCAGCTTCTAGCGTCGTTACCATCATCTGCAGAGCGCCTGCGGCATCACCTGTAGGTGCAGGAATTTCCTTTATGATCGTTTCTAAAAGCGGTACGAGGTTAATGCCTTCATCTTCCATACGATATTTGGCAATTCCTGCACGCGCCGTCGTATAAATGCACGGAAAGTCCAGCTGCTCATCGTCAGCATCAAGCTCCATAAATAATTCAAGCACTTCATCGTAAACATCGTCTACGCGCTGATCAGGACGGTCGATCTTATTGATGACAACGATGGGCTTTAGCTTCTGCTCTAGTGCTTTTCTAAGGACATACTTCGTCTGCGGCATCGGTCCTTCAAAGGCATCGACAAGCAGCAAAACGCCGTCTACCATATTAAGCACACGCTCTACCTCGCCGCCAAAGTCTGCGTGCCCCGGCGTATCGACGATATTGATCTTTACATCGTTATAGAAAATAGATGTGTTCTTGGAAAGAATCGTGATCCCTCGCTCACGCTCTAAATCGCCGGAATCCATGACGCGCTCTGCCACTTGCTCGTTAGAGCGAAAAATGTGGCTCTGTCGCAGCATGGCATCTACCAATGTTGTCTTTCCATGATCGACGTGGGCAATGATTGCGATATTTCTCAACTTGTCATTTACACTCATGTTTTGTCCGATGTCCTCCTACCTACGACTTAACTGACAGCGGTACAATTTTATTATAGATGCTCTTTAATGTCAAATCATTTTCCGTGGCAAAAAGATGTTCGTTTTTTCTTATGGGAAGATTCATTTGTCATCTAAGCCAAAGAGTGCGCGTGCAAAATCTTTAGCATCAAATGGGCGCAAATCATCTATGCCCTCACCGACACCAAGCCATTTGACAGGTATGGCAAGTTCTGCCTTTAGACCGATGATAACGCCGCCCTTTGCCGTACCGTCGATTTTTGTCAAGACGATGCCGGTTATAGCTGCTGCTTTTTGGAAAATATCAGTTTGGCTGATCGCATTTTGCCCCGTCGTTGCATCTAAAACGAGCAGAGTTTCATGCGGCGCTTCTTTTATCTCGCGCTGAATCACACGCTTTATTTTCTTTAATTCTTCCATTAGATTTGACTTCGTATGCAAGCGGCCTGCCGTATCGATCAGCAATATGTCGATGTTTCTCGCCTGTGCTGCCTTTACTGCATCAAAAGCAACGGCAGCGGGATCTGATCCTTCTTCGTGGCGAATGACAAAAACGCCCGTGCGCTCGCCCCAGATTTGCAGTTGGTCAATGGCAGCAGCGCGGAAGGTGTCGGCGGCGGCAAGCATGACTTTTTTACCCTGCACCTTGTAGTAGGCAGCTAGCTTGCCGATTGTTGTTGTCTTGCCGACACCATTTACACCAACTACCAGCAATACGGTCGGTCCTTTAGCGGCGATATACGTTTTATCAGATCCTGCTTGAAGTATTTCAGAGATTTTTTCTGCAAGGAAGGGCTTTATGTCTTCTGGTGTGTTGATCTTTTTTTGCTTGATGCCTTTTCGGACATCTGCCATGAGTTGCTGCGTTGTTTTTACGCCGACATCGGACATGATCAAAGTTTCTTCTAATTCGTCAAGCAAATCATCGTCAATGTCGGCGTAGCCAATGATCAGTTTTTCAATTTTATTTGTCAAAGTGGCACGCGTCTTGGCTAAACCTTTTTTTAATCGATCAAAAAATCCCATAATTCCTCCTAAATCGCTTCGTCAAGACGCACGGAAAGGACGCGTGAGACTCCTGCATCTTCAATGGTGATGCCATACATGAAATCGGCAGCTTCCATTGTTCCCTTGCGATGCGTGACAACGATGAACTGCGTGTTTTTGGCAAATTCGCCTAAGAATTTGCCAAAGCGCGAGACATTTGCTTCATCAAGCGGCGCATCTATCTCATCGAGTACAGAAAAAGGTGCCGGCCGATAGCGCAAAAAAGAAAAGAGCAGCGCGATGACGGTCAAGGCACGTTCACCACCGGATAAGACTGAAAGATTTTGTCGTTTCTTCGCCGGCAGCTGTACCTCGATCTCTACGCCGGCATGAAGTATATCTTTTTCGTCGGTCAAAAAAAGCTCTGCTTTACCGCCGCCGAAAAGACGCACGAAAACATCGGCAAAATAACTGCGAATCTTACCGAACGCTTCCTTAAATTGGCGCGTCATTGTAACATCCATTTCATGAATCATCACCATGAGATTTTCTTGGGCAGTTTTTAGATCCGCTGCTTGTTTTTTCATAAATTCGTAACGCGTAAAAAGCTCTTCATGCTCACGAATAGCGTTAGGGTTTACAGGACCAAGCTCTGCAAGTGTACGAGAAATTTCCTGCATCTTTTTTTTGATTTCTGTAGATGTCAGATCTAATATTTCTGTAGCTGCCGTTTCTAATGTATGCCCGTGCTGCTCGAAAAGCTCTGTCTGTACCTGCTCAAGCTTTACCTGTACCTCAGCTGCGGCAATTTCCATTTGATGGAGCCGATTTTGCAGATTCTGTAAATGCTGTCCGGCATCTCTTGCTATCTTGTCGCTTTCTTGACGTTTCGCCTGCTGTGCCATTTTTTCTTGGTAAAATTCATCATAGACGGCTTTTCCCTCTAGATGCTTTTTTTGCCACGAGGCGATGTTGTCGGCGATCTCTTCGCATTTTTTGCTGCTTGTACCTAGCTCTTCTTCTAAAGTGAGCTTTTCTTTGAGCGTTTCTTTTGCCTGCTCTTTGGCTCGTACTTCTTCTTTTTCTTTTAAAAGAGCCTGTTCACGCGCACGAATCTTTTCTTGTTCTAAAACAGCTAAATGAAGCTCCTTTTCATTTATATACTTACTGAGATCGTCAGCGTCTTGCTCAAGATCTTCTAGCATATCTTCGCTGTTTTTCGTTTCTTGCTCCATTTTCTCGTAGTAGCGGCGTGCAGCACTCACCTGTGCTGTGGCGTCGTTTTTTTTCACCTGTGCCGCTGCAAAAGTCACTGCTGCTTCTTTAGCAAGCTTTTGCAGCGTTTTTTGCGCCGCTTCCTTTTCTTTTTGCGCCTCAGCAGTGCGCTCGTTTTTAACGCGCAATTCTGCCGCTAACACTGTCTTTTCCTGTAGCGCGTGTACGCAAGCTAAAAGAACCGTGCCAACTTCTTTTACCTCACGTTCGGCAAATTCGCGCTCTTTAGAAAGTGCCGCTAATTTTTTACCACTGTCTTTCACATACTGTTTTAATCTTTCAATCTCGCCGCTTCGGTTAAGAAAACTCGTTTCCTGTCCCTGTCTTATACCGCCTGAAAGTGAGCCGCCGGGATTTAACAGTTCTCCTTCCAGCGTCACGATACGAAGACGAAAGCTCCATTTTTTTTCGATGCTAAGACCATGATCTAAGGTATCGACAACAAGTGTCCTTGCTAAGAGAAAATCCACGACTCTTTTAAACTTTTCTTCTACGCTAACTAGCGTATTAGCAAAGCCGATGGCACCTTCTTCTTTTTCTGCATCTTTATCTTTTTTTGTGCTAATGACGAGCGTCGAAAGCGGCAGAAAAGTCGCTCTTCCTAAGCGCACGCGTTTTAAAAAAGCGATGGCTGCTTTTGCTGTATCCGTATCTTCGGTAACGATATTTTGCAGGCTGCTCCCTAAGGCGACTTCAATGGCGCGGATATATATATGCGGCACCGAAATTAGTTCAGCAACTGCGCCGGAAATTCTTTTTTGCCACGGCTCTTTAGCCTGTAATACAGCTTTTGGCGCGCGTGCAAAGCCCTCGTATGACGCTTGCATATTACAAAGAAACTTGCATTTATTTTCAGCGGCACGCATTTCTTCTTTTGCACGATCTTCTGCTAAAGCTAATGTTTGCATCTTTTCTTTAAGCCGCGCCTCTTCGCTTTCTTTTCGCACTTGTTCTTCTTTTAGCGATTGTTGTTCATTTTCGATCAATGTTCGCTCGGCAGCGATGGCTTTTACTTCTTCTCTTAGCTCGTTTAGCTCTGCAGTCGCCTTTTTAAGTGTCTCGGCACGCTCGGCACTACTGGAAGAATAGCTTTCTAATTCATGTTCAATGAGCAATAATTCATTTTCTCGCGCAAGCATATCATGTCTGGCTGCGTCTTTTTTTTCAGCCGTCTTGCGGTACGTTTCTTTGAGATTTCGCACTTTTTCGCCTAGAGCCTTGAGCGATGTACGCTCTTTTATAATCTCGGCATGAAGCGATTCATACTTTTCAAAAATTTCCTGTTCTAAAGAAAAAAGCCGCTTTTTTTCCACTGCCGCTTCTTTAGCTGTGCTTTCAAAATCGCTTTGCTGCTTTTCTAATCGCTCCTTCATGGCATCATGCTGATGTGCTCGTTCTTTTAAGATCGCGATCTCAGCTTTTGCTTCTTCTATACGCGTCCTTAATGTATTGTTCTTTTCTGACTGTTGCCGAAGCTTTTCTTCCAGGCGTAAAATGGCGCGATCTAGCTCTTGTTTTTTTACATCCTCCAGATTTAGCTGTGTCTTTACGGCAAGTGCTTCATCTTGCAAAGATTCTATCTTGCCCCTGCTTTCTTTACGCTCTATCTTTAGCTGTCCTTCGCGCTTTACAAGCTCTGTTAAGGCGCAACGCCTGTAAAGTGCCTGCATTTCATCGTGACGGCGCGTTTTTTCTGCACTTTCGGCAAGTGGGGCAAGTTGCGCTTCAATCTCTTGCATGATGTCGCTGACGCGCACAAGATTTGCCTGCATCTCCTCTAATTTTCGCATTGATTCTCTTTTTCTGTTGCGATATTTTGTGATGCCGGCCGTTTCTTCAAAGTAAAGACGGCGCTCTTCGGGCTTACTGTTTAAGATCTCGTCGATGCGGTTTTGCCCAATGACGCTCATGCCATCTCGCCCAAGACCTGTATCTGCAAAAAGGTTATTGATGTCTTTTAAGCGACAGCGCGATTTGTTGATAAAAAACTCACTTTCACCGGAGCGAAAAAGTCGGCGCGTCACGACAACTTCTTTATAGTCAACCTTCATATCACCTTCATTTTCAAAAAAAAGCGACGCTTCTGCTACGCCTAGAGCGCGGCGCGTCGCACTGCCCGTAAATATAATATCCTCTGCTTTTGAGCCGCGCAGAGTGCGTACATTTTGCTCGCCAAGTACCCAACGCACGGCATCTGTCACGTTGCTTTTGCCGCTGCCATTAGGCCCTACTATTGCCGTAATACCTCGATGAAATTCAATTTCAATTTTATCAGCAAACGATTTGAAGCCATAGGCTTCCAGACGTTTTAACTGCAATTTTTTCACCAGCCTACCAAATACACGGATTTATGCAGCGTAAAAAGTCCGTGCTCTTTTTTATCTTTATGCCAACTTCTTAGTACATAGCGTCACTGACGAAACCGCTCCTTAAACTCTTTTGTCGTCGTATATTCTTCCATGAAAGAAACGACTTTGCGCCCCGTATCACTAAGACGCTTTTGCGGACTCCAAAACAGATTAACCTGCACATTCATCTCCGGCACGAGTGGGCGTCTTGTAAAAATAGTTTCACTGCGCGTTACGAAATCCGGCAAAATAGATATGCCAAGGCTGTTTGCCACAAGCTGCTTTATCGTTTTAAGCTGCGATGTGCAAAGAAGGATCTCCGGCGTAAAGCCGTTTTCTACGCAACTTTTATAAACTGTGTCGTACTGATATGTATTTGGCTGCTGCATGATGAATTTTTCTTTTTGCAAATCGGCTATCGTCACAAACCGATGCACTGTCAGTGGGTGATCAAGCGGCAGACAAAGCTGCATCGTATCGCGCAAAATGGCAAGCTCGTTGCGATGTGTCTTGCCTGTCGGTACAATCATCACACCAAAATCAAGAAAGCCTTCCAATACTTTTGCTCTTACTTCGGTAGAGTCAATATGCTCACAGACTTCAAGGTTAATATCAGGATGCGCTGCTGTAAATTTTGTAAAAAAATCAGGAAACAAATACGCTTCAAGCATCGGCGGTAAGCCAAGATGTACCGTCTTTTTTGCATCGGGGCGAAAGCGCAGCATATCTTGCTCTGCCCGTTCTACCGCCTGCATGATACCTTCTGCATGAAGTAAAAATGCCCTGCCCTCAAGCGTCAATGATACACGCTTTTGTCTGCGATCGATTAAAGTTAAGCCAATTTCAGACTCAAGCGACTTGATCGCTTTCGTTACAGACGGCTGCGAAACGTGTAGAGCCTCTGCCGTGCGCGTGAAGTTTTCCAAATGGGCAAGCGTGCAAAAATATTCTAATTGTCGAATTTCCAAACCATTCCCTCCTCCAGTTCTCTATAGCTATTATACCATAACTATGAAGAATATTACAAAGGAGTTTCAACAAAAATAAATCTGTCGGCGTATCTTTAGCGTGCAAGTGAAATAGGAGAAAGCACTTGTGCGCCTTGACTGTTCGTGAAAATATCGGCGTTTACACCAAATACATGAGAGAGCATGGAGATATTTAAAACATCTTGCGGCGCACCTGTACTAAAAATTCGCTTATCTTTGATGACGGTGATCTCATCAGCATACTGTAAGGCATGGTTGATGTCATGAAGCACCATGATGACGGTCATACCTTGCTCTTTATTTAGCCGACCGATAATTTCCATAACTTCAAGCTGATGTGCGATGTCAAGATATGTCGTCGGTTCATCTAGTAAAAGATATTCTGGCTGACGAGCTAACGCCATAGCGATCCATGCTCTTTGGCGTTCGCCGCCTGATAGTGACATGACTTGGCGGCTACGCATCTTTTCTAAGCGCGTTGCAGCAAGTGCCTGATCTACTGCTTTTTTATCTTCTTTTGCGCTACTTATCGCATACCAACTGCGATAAGGATAGCGGCCGTAATCTACAAGTGCTTCTACCGTAAGATCAGGTGGTGCAGCAAGCCCTTGTGGCAAGATGGCAAGCCGCTTTGCTAGCGTCTTTTTCTTTATAGTGTGGATATTTTTGCCGCCCAAAAAAACTTCACCATCGTAATTTTTTTGTAAGGCAGCAAGCACGCGTAAAAGTGTCGATTTACCTGCACCGTTTGGACCGATAATCGCCGTGCGCTTTTTGAAGGGAAATTCAACATCTAAATTTTCTAAAATAGTTTTTCCTGAAAGAGCCACCGTAAGATGGTGAGCCACAAGCGACATCAAAGCTCCCTCCTCAAGAGAAACAAGAAAAATGGTGCGCCAAGAACAGCCAGGAAAATGCCGACGGGAAGTTCTGTAGGCGAAAACGCCGTGCGTGAAAATGTATCACTAAAAATTACGACAGCCGCCCCTAAAAGTGCGGATGCCGGCAAAAGGAAGCGATAGTCTGAGCCAACTAAAAGCCGCGCCGTATGTGGCACGATAAGCCCGACGAAGCCTAACAGCCCGACGACAGCAACAGCACTAGCAGCCAAAAGTGCTGCCGTCGCTGTTAGCAAAAGGCGCGTAACTTCGACGCGAAGCCCCAGACTTTTGGCGATTTCATCGCCCAAAAGCAAAATATTTAATTGCCGTGAAAAGGAAAATGCCAATAAAAGCCCTATGATCGTATACGGCAAGATCATATCTACCTGCGGCCAACTGCGTGCCGATAAGCCGCCAACCATCCACATCAATGCACCATGCAGACGGTCACTGTAAAAAATCATCAGAGCAGAAATTCCCGCGCCAAGAAATGCCGATACAGCAACACCGGCTAAAATAATGCGAATCGGACGGATGCCGTTTTTCCATGCGAGCATATAGATAGCACCAGCGGCAGCCATTGCCCCTACAAAAGCTGCCGGTGTCACAAAAGCCTCATAACCCGGAAAAACAAGCATGACGAAGATACCCAAAAGCCCCGCCCCCGACGAAATGCCGATTATATGCGGATCGGCAAGCGGATTTTTCATAATCGCCTGTAAGATAGCTCCTGCAAGCGACAGATTGATGCCGACGAGCATGGCTACGAGCGTGCGCGGCAAGCGAATATTCATGAGGATCTGCGCGTGTATGCCTTCGTCTTTTGTCATAAGTGTCTGCCAAATTTCTGCGGCAGGTATCTCTACTGATCCTTTCATGATACTAAAAAAAAAGCCGACACACGCTAAAACTGCAAATAGCATGACGATGACGATGCGCTGCTTAGATAAGCTGCATTTTCTTTCAGCGGCTGCTACATTCATGGAAATACCTCAGGATAAATAAGTTTTGCCATCAATTCAAAGGCTTCTGGGTAGTTAATCCCTGGGCTTAATAAAAAAAGATCCTGCGGCAGATAGTAAACCTTTCCTTGCTTTATCGCCGGAATACTCTGCCATGCCGGACTTTCAGCTATCGTCTTTTCCATATTATCTTTGATCTCGTCGATCTTTCCCATGCTCGTGATGAAAATAACATCTGGATTTTGCTCAACGAGGGTTTCCATACTGTAAGGTGCGGCATCGGGATTATTTTCTAACGGTGTCATATGCGAAGCGACATTAAAAAAGCCAAGCATCTTAGCGACCGAGCCGGCAATGCTGCCGTCTAGCTGTACGCTCAATCCCTGCGATGTGCTGTGTAAGATGGCAACGCGCTTTTTTTCTTTTGGCACACGCGCAATCACATCTTGAATACGATCATCCATAGATTTTATAAGCGCCTCACCTTTTTCTTTTTCGGCTGTAATTTCAGCCAAGGTCTTTATCTCACGTTTTACGCTTTCATAGCTTTTTACATCTATGACTAGAGCAGGTATTTGATTTTCCGCCATTGTCGATATAAGTTTTTCATTCATGCCCTTGTTGATAAGAACCAGATCAGGACGACAGGCAATCACCTTTTCTACATCGATCTGATAGACCACGCCTACGCTTTCTTTATCTTTTGCATATTCAGGCATCTTCGTCTTAGAATCAGGCCGGCCTACGACATCGCCGCCTACGGCGTGCAGCGGTTCTAGAAACGATGCAGAAAGCGCAACGATACGCTCAGGCTTCTTTTTAAGTACAACCTTTCTAGCCATATCATCATAAATCACAGCAAAAGCCGCATCATCTTGCTCTGTCTTTGCAGCTTTTTGGCCAGCGCAGCCAATAAAAAATGTAAACGCAGCCAGCAAAAATGACAAAAACAGCAGCCTATAAAAATTTCTACGCATCCTTTTTATCCTCCCTGCACTTGCGACGCGTCAATATCGTAGAAAGATAATTGACACTACTTTGTTTTTGTGCTTCGATGTCTTTTATGCACTTTTCTTCCGATAAGCCGCAACGGCTTACTAAAATTGCCTCTTTCGCCAAATCATGCTCACTGAGCAGATCAACGATCTTAGGAAAATTTTTATATACCTTCAGTAAAACTGCATTATCCGTCAAGGGTAAAATTTTAGCAACCTTTTCCGGCAAAGCTGTCGCCGGAATGATCGAAAGAATGTCGTTGCCCTCTACGAGCGGATAGCCAAATCTACAGGCGATGGCGCAAAACGCCGGCACGCCCGGAACAGTCTTGATTGTTATATTCTCATGCTCAAGCAGGTGGTATATATAAATGTAGGTACTATAAAGCATCGGATCGCCCAAGGTCAAAAACGCCACATTCTTACCTTTTTCCAAAAGTGCGAGAATATCTGCCTTATTTGACTCTAAAACTTTTTTTGACTCTTGCGAGTCGGCAAAATCTGCAACCATCGGGAAAGTTTGATAAATTATCTCAATTTCTTTTCTTAAGTACGGCTGTGCTATGGAAAGCGCCACACTACCGTCCTTTTTCTCTGTCTTAGGTGCGATAAGCACATCTGCTTTTTCTAGCGCACGCATTGCCTTGATTGTCAATAATTCCGGATCGCCTGGACCTACGCCGATGCCAAAAAATGTTCCCTTCATAACATAAACCACCTCCTATATTTATAGAAAATTTCTTATAAGTTAAGAAACCACCGATAAATTCAGCAACCTATCTTCACACATCTACGCTATTTTTTCAGCATCGACAGATCGGGCGCAGATACATAAATTTAAGCGACTTTATTTTATTAGTTTTTAATCTATTTTTTATTTTTCAATTCTTCCAACTTCTTACCTTCTGCTGCAAGAATTGCCTTGGCATTTTGAAGCTGCCATGCCACTTGTCCGTACGATGTAGCACCGAGAGAGTTGCGATTTTTAACGCAGGTTTCGGGGCTGATAGCGTCTTTTATGTCCGCTTCAAACAGATCAGACAGGGCGCGATATTCTAAAAGCGTCATGTCCTTTAACCACTTGCCCTGCTCTAGGCAAAAATGCACGGCTTTTCCCGCGACGGCGTGCGCTTTTCTAAAGGGCATACCTTTTTTCACGAGATAGTCGGCAAGATCGGTGGCATTGGAAAAATCCTCCGTAACAGCGCGTTTCATGACATCTTTTTTAACTGTCATGCCACGAAGAAGCGTCGTATAGACGCTAATGCTAAATTTCACGGTGTCTATGGCATCAAACAGACCTTCTTTATCTTCTTGCAGATCCTTATTGTAGGCAAGCGCTAACCCCTTGACTATCGTAAGCATAGCCATGAGATGACCAATGACGCGACCCGTCTTAGCGCGCACTAGTTCAGAAACGTCGGGATTCTTCTTCTGCGGCATCATGGAAGATCCTGTACAATGAGCGTCGTCAAGCTCAATGAAAGAAAATTCGCGCGAACACCAGAGTATGATTTCTTCAGAAAGACGCGACAGATGCACCATAAGTATGGCGCCGGCAGCGAGAAATTCCATGATGTAGTCACGATCACTTACGGCATCAAGACTGTTCGTGTAAATAGCATCGAAATGAAGCTCGTTGGCAACAAACTCACGGTCGATAGGAAACGTCGTGCCGGCGAGTGCGCCTGCGCCGAGCGGCATGATATCGGCACGCTCATAGACACCCAAAAAGCGCGAAAAATCGCGTGCAAGCATCGAAAAATAGGCGAGCATATGATGTGCGAAGAGAATTGGCTGCGCACGCTGCAAATGAGTATATCCCGGCATAATTACATCTTGATAACGCTTTGCCGTATCAACAAATGCCTGCTGCAAATCAGCGATGCAGCCTAGTACGGCAAGCGTTTCGCCGCGCACATAAAGGTGCGTGTCGAGCGCGACTTGATCGTTTCGGCTGCGCGCCGTATGCAGCTTGCCCCCTACCTCGCCGATGGCATCGGTCAGACGCTTTTCGATGTTCATGTGGATGTCTTCAAGCGCGACGGAAAAATCAAAGTCGCCGCGCTCAATTTTTTGCAAAATCTCACCAAGTCCTTCGACGATGGCATCTTTATCCTCTTTTGAAATAATGCCGCACTTAGCGAGCATCTTCGCATGAGCAATGCTGCCGGCGATGTCCTCGCGGTACATACGCTTGTCGAAAAAAATCGAGGCTTGAAAATCGTTGATCATCTCGTCCGTACTTTTTGAAAAGCGACCGCCCCAAAGCTGCTCACTCATTTTTTCCCACCTTTTCCTGCATGAGTGCGCGTACCTTCAACGGCAATCCAAAGAGATTGATAAAGCCCGTCGCATCGGCTTGATTGTATACTTCGTCGCGCTCAAAAGTCACAAATTCTTTACTATAAAGAGAATACGGCGACTTTGCACCGGCACTGATGATGTTGCCCTTGTAAAGTTTTAGGCGCACCGTGCCGGTGACGGTTTGCTGCGTACTGTCGATGAACGCCTGCAACGCTTGTCTTAACTGGCAAAACCACATACCATCGTAGACCAGCTCACCAAAGCGAATGGCAACGCCCTCCTTATAGTGATACGTCGCGCGATCAAGGCAAAGATACTCTAGCTCGCGATGTGCATAGTATAAAATTGCACCGCCGGGATTTTCATAGACGCCGCGTGACTTCATGCCGACAAGACGATTCTCACAAATATCCGTGATGCCGATGCCGTTTTGTGCACCGATCTCATTAAGCTTTGTCAAAAGCTCGACAGCACCAAGCTTTTTACCATTGACGGCGCAGGGTATTCCCTTTTCAAAATCTATCGTTACATACTCAGGCGTATCAGGTGCATCCTCCGGTGCTTTTGAAATCAAAAACATATCATTTTTTGGCTCGTTCCACGGATCTTCAAGATCAGCTCCTTCATGCGAAAGATGCCAGATATTGCGATCCATGCTGTACGTCTTATTTCCCTCGGCGACAGCAATACCGTGCTTTTTTGCGTACGCAATTTCTTCCGTGCGCGAGCCAAGCTCCCATTCACGCCACGGGGCGATGATCGAAAGATTCGGCGCAAGTGCCTTGATCGCAAGCTCGAAGCGAACTTGATCATTACCCTTGCCCGTCGCACCGTGAGCGATCGCATCAGCTCCCTCTTTTTGGGCAATTTCAACAAGACGTTTAGCGATCAAAGGTCTGGCAAATGACGTACCCAAGAGATATTTTCCTTCGTAGACCGCCTGCGCCTTGAGCGTTGGCCAGATATATTCTTCAAGAAACTCCTTTGTTAGATCTTCAACGTATGCTTTCGACGCGCCAGACTTTAGTGCCTTGTCATAGACGGGCGCAACCTCGTCGCCCTGCCCGATGTCGATGCACGCCGCAATAACTTCGCAGCCATCGTAGTTTTCCTTGAGCCATGGGATAATAACAGACGTGTCAAGCCCACCAGAGTACGCAAGCACAACTTTTTTTACTTTCACCTTTGCCATAAAAAACAGCTCCTTAAAAATGGTTTGTTTTATGTGAAAGAATACGCGATCTTTAGGAATTTTCCTGCTAATACACAGTGAAAAATGCCAGAGCCGCCCCCACTATAGAGCGACAAACAACGAATAACGAGCAGCCAAGGCGTTGAAAAAAGAAAAAGCGCTTGACAAACCGTCAGAGGTAAGATATGATAAGCAAGCTGAAAAACTCGGCAGTATTTCTTATGGCGGCTGTGGTGAAGTGGTCAACACACTGGATTGTGGCTCCAGCATTCGTGGGTTCAAGTCCCACCAGTCGCCCCATCTTAGGGGTATAGCTCAACTGGTAGAGCAACGGTCTCCAAAACCGTAGGTTGTGAGTTCAAGTCTTACTGCCCCTGCCATAGTTGATCGACCTCATTTCTTAGAAATGAGGTTTTTTTATTTTTTAGCAGGATGCGCAGATTGCAAACTATTGATCTACACGTACGGCTTACCCTCTTGGGGTTTTACGGTAATTGAATCTTTGCTAAGCCTTATAAAAGCGCATGAGAATTTCGATATAAAATTTAGCGTTACAAAAATCCCGTCGGCTTGTGACAATGAAGGAGGATGTATGTGAACTACGGAGATGTCGTGGAGATTGATGTGGGAAGAGTGGGCGCAAAGGTTCGTGGGCAAGATATGTTTACTCGGCGCGATGTGGCGGCAAATCTTTGCGTCGGAGAAGATCCGCCATTGGTAACAGTGTATTTCCAAGCCTACAATCATCTCGAAGATCAGACGAAGATGGCGATTTGTTCGCTTCTTGAATATACGCAAAATATCGACCATGAACTCTTGCTTGTAGATAATGGCTCAACCGATGGAACACTTGATTTTTTTCGCAGTATAAAGCATCCGCGCAAGCGTATTTTTCATGTGAAGGAAAATCGCGGCGCTTTGTTTGGTTATCTTGCAGCAAAAAATGCAGTGATTGGTGAATTTATTCGCGGCAAATATTTTGCGGCTCTTCCTGGCGATGTTGTCGTTACGAAGGATTGGCTCAAGAACCTCGTCACCTGCATAGAGTCTGATCCGCGCATTGGCTTGGTGGTTCCTATGGCAAGTTATGTATCAAATAATCAGCAGGTAGATTTACAGTTTTCCACCTATGAAGAAATGCAAGAAGCAGCGGCAGCTTATAATATAAGTGATCCCAAAAAGTGGGAAGAGCGTTTGCGTGTTGTGCCGACAGCATCCTTGGTTCGCTCTTCTTTGCGTAAAATATATGAGGCAGATTATGCATTTTATTACAACTTCGCTGATGATGATTTGTCCTCTACCTATCGTCGGCTTGGTTATCGCTTAATGGTTTGTCGTGATACTTTCGTTTATCATGCGCAAGGTACGTCGATGACAGAAGAAGATTATAATTTAGATTTGCAAGAAGGCAGGGAAGTTTTTCGGCGTAAATACTTTGGCATCGATCCGTGGATCGATACGCGCTTTGATGCAGCACTTCGTATAAGTGGTCTTGATAATGCACCTCATCGAACAAAGAATCATATCCTTGGCATAGATGTGCGTTGTGGCGGAGATCTGCTGCATTTTAAGAATGGACTTCGGTCATTGGGAATGGAAAATGTGACGCTTTCTGCTTTTGTACAGGAGGCGAAATATTGGACAGATTTACAGACGATCTGTAACGGAGAGGTATTTTGTTTATCTTTGTGCGATCTTGCTACAGCTTTGTGTGGGCGTAGCTACGATTACATTATTTTTGGAAAACCGCTTTGCGACTACGAGGATCCTCAAATGATTTTTGAACTGGTTCGTGACCATCTTTCGAACGGTGGCAGAATGATAGGGCGCATGGAGCAGAACGGTGAGGTGTTCGTTTTTGAGCGTCATGAGTGAATTGTTCGTGCAAATGGACATCCTCTTGCAAACGCTCGGCATCATATCGCTTGAGATTACCGGAAAAAGCTTCGCATCATGAGAGCGCACAAACCGTGCGACGCGATGAAAATAACTCGTACGCAAGAGAAGGAGTTGTTCAGTTTGAAGTTTCAAGAGATCATCCTCGCTTTGCAGAAGTTTTGGAGTGAGCAGGGCTGTATCTTGACGCAGCCGTATGATGTGGAAAAGGGCGCAGGTACGATGAATCCAGCGACCTTTTTGCGCGTCTTAGGACCGGAGCCTTGGAATGTAGCTTATGTAGAGCCTTCGCGCCGCCCGTCTGACGGACGCTATGGGGATAACCCGAATCGCTTGTATCAGCATCATCAGTTTCAAGTCATCATGAAGCCATCGCCTGACAATATTCAAGAGCTTTACTTAGAGAGTTTGGAGCGTTTGGGCATTAAGCCAAGGCATCATGACATTCGCTTTGTCGAAGATAACTGGGAGTCGCCGACTTTGGGTGCTTGGGGGCTTGGCTGGGAAGTTTGGCTAGACGGCATGGAGATCACGCAGTTTACCTATTTTCAGCAAGTCGGCAGTGTGGATGTAAAGCCGGTTTCTTCAGAGATTACCTATGGGTTGGAGCGTCTTGCCATGTATATTCAAGGCGTGGAAAATGTATTTGATATTTTATGGACGGACAACTATACTTACGGCGATGTATTTCATCAAAATGAGGTCGAGCAGTCAGCATATTCCTTTGACTTATCGGATGAAACGCTGCTTTTTGCACTCTTTGATCAGTATGAAAAAGAAGCCGTGTGCGTTATTAAAAGCGGTTTTGTCCATCCTGCCTACGACTATGTTTTAAAGTGTTCGCACGCGTTTAATCTCTTGGATGCACGCGGCGCGATCAGCGTTTCGGAGCGTACAGCGTTCATCGGGCGCGTGCGAAAGCTCGCAAGACTCTGCGCCCAATGCTATCTAAAGCAGCGTGAGGCATTGGGCTATCCGATGCTAAAAACGGAGGTGAGCGCATGAGCAAAGATTTATTGCTAGAGATTGGCACAGAAGAGATCCCTGCACATATAATGCCGGGTATGCTAAAAGAATTAGGCGAAAACGCAAAGAAAGCATTAAAAGAATTGCGCCTTATACATGGTGCCATAAAGACGCTCGGCACACCGCGCCGTCTAGCGCTCATAGTTGAATCTCTGGCAGAAAAGCAAGAGGATATAAAAGAAGAAAAGCGCGGCCCTTCTGTGCAGATAGCATTTGATAAGGCAGGTAAGCCGACGAAAGCGGCGATAGGCTTTGCACGCGGTCAGGGGGTTAAAACGCAAGATCTCGTGACAAAAGAGGGCTACGTCTATGCACTCGTGCAAGAAGCTGGCGAAAGCACGCAAAAGGTACTAAAAAGTATGCTGCCGGCACTCATCTGCGGTTTATCCTTGCCGAGCAGTATGCGTTGGGGCGATCTGGACTTTCGCTTTATACGCCCCTTGCGCTGGCTGGTCGCGCTCTACGGTGATATGATCGTGCCTTTTTCCTTAGCGCGTGTAAAAAGCGGCAATGCGTCGTGCGGACATCGCTTCTTTGGCACGGGGAGTTTTATAATAAAAGATGCCGCACATTATGAAGAAGCGTGCGAAAAGGCTTTTATCATCGTCGATCCTATGCGGCGTAAGGCCATGATCGAAGAAGGCCTCATCGAAGCGGCAAAGGCGCACGGCGCTGTGGCAGAAATAACGGCGAATCTTTTAGAAGAAGTGCTCTACCTGGTCGAATATCCGACGGTGCTTTCCGGCAGCTTTGATAAAAAATATCTCGCTTTGCCGCCTGCTGCCATCATCACGCCGATGCGCGATCATCAGCGCTATTTCCCTGTTAAGACTACAAACGGCGAGCTGTTAGCGCGTTTTCTTACGGTGCGAAACGGCTCTAAAGAGCATCTGGCGACGGTACAGCACGGCAACGAGCGTGTACTTCGCGCACGCCTTGCCGACGCACAGTTTTTTTTCGATGAGGATCGAAAAAAACGCTTAGAAGAGCACTTGGAAAAACTAAAAACCGTCGTATTTCAAGAAGGCTTAGGGAGCGTTTACGATAAATCGCTGCGCCTGGAAAAATTAGCAGGCAAGATCGCAGCTAAAATCGGCGCAAATAACGAAGAGAAAAAAGCGGCAGAGCGTGCAGCACGCCTTTCTAAAGCAGATCTGGTAACGGGCATGGTCACAGAATTTACAGAACTTCAAGGCATCATGGGCAAGGAATACGCACGTCTTGACGGCGAGAGCGCAGATGTATCGCTTGCCATAGATGAGCATTATAGACCACGTTTTGCCGGCGATGCATTGCCAAAGACGCGCACGGGGCTAATCGTAAGTCTTGCCGACAAAATGGATAATATCGTTTCAACTTTTAGCCGCGGACTCATACCGACAGGTTCGCAAGATCCCTTCGCGCTTCGCCGCCAGGCACTCGGCATGGTACAAAGCATCATTGCCGCCGATATTAGCATATCTCTTTACGAGCTTATCGCTTGGACGATGGATTTACTAAACATAAAAGATTTTAACGTGCGCGAAAAAATGCAAAAAGACATCGCCGATTTCATGCGCCTGCGTCTTAAAAATGTACTGTCAGAAGAAGGCATACGCTATGACATTGCCGATGCCGTCTTAGAAAACATCGACGATGTGCGCCGCGTCATGCTAGCTGCAAAAGCCATCGCAAAAAACCTTGCCACACCTGACATGGCAGCTTCTTTGCAAGCTTTTTTGCGCGTGGCAAATATTACGGCAAAAGAAAAAGCCATCGCTATTTCAGAAACACTCTTTATAGAAGCAGCAGAAAAAGAGCTGATGACTGCCTACACATCTGCTAAAAGTGGCGCAAAAAGCCTGCTAGATGCACAAGACTACGATGGCGTAATAGATGCTTTAAAAGATCTCGCCGAGCCGATCAACGCATTTTTCGACACTGTTATGGTAATGACAGACGATAAAGACGTGCGATACAACCGTCTAGCACTCTTATATGGCATCAAGGAACTTTTGCTTGAAGTTGCTGACTTTAGTAAAATCGTACAAACCTCATAAAATCTGCATGACGGCTGAACATATGTCCTGAAAGTTTACAAGTGACTTAAAAAACCACTGATAAATTCAGCCGCTCATCTTCACATATCTACGCCATACAAATCCGGGCAACTTCATTTTATCAGCGTTTCCTTAACAAAAAACCTCCCATCGCAGAGTAAAATCTACGAACGGGAGGATTTTTTTGTTTTTATTCGTGTGTGATGCCCGGCTGCGTCATCTGAGCAGGCGACATGATGTGATCTAGCTGCGCTTCGGTCAAAAGTTTCTTTTCTAATATAACCTCGCGTATTGGTCTATTATTCGTATAGGCTTCTTTGGCAAGCAGCGCTGATTGTTCGTAGCCGATGTGAGGTAAAAGCGCGGTAACGACGCCGACGCTCCTATCTAGCCACATCTGGCATTGTTCGCGGTTCGGCGTCAGATCGATGAGCAGCTTATCTACGAAGGTACGCACGGCATTTGTCATATAGTTCATCGAGTTAAAAAGATTGTAAGCCATAATAGGCTCCATGACATTTAGTTCAAACTGTCCGTTTTCTACGCCCAAAGACACAGCGAGATCGTTGCCGATGACTTGATAGCACGCTTGATCAAGGACCTCGGCAATGACAGGATTGACCTTGCCCGGCATGATAGAAGATCCAGGTTGACGCTTGGGAAGGTTTAGCTCATTTAATCCGCAGCGAGGGCCAGACGCCATAAGGCGAAAATCATTCGCCATCTTAATAAGTACGAGCGCAGTATTTTTTAGCGACGCCGAAACATCGACGAAACCATCCGTGTTATTTGTCGCGTCGATGATATTTGCTGCCGTTTCAAAGCTTTCGCCCGTGATCTCCTGTAATTTTTGTGCAACTACCTTGATATAAAGCGGCTCAGCGTTAAGTCCCGTGCCGACCGCAGTCCCTCCCATATTGATGAAACGGATGCTGTCTATTGCCCATTCGATGCGCTTAATGCCGCGGCGCACGGCAGATGCGTACGCACCCATCTCTTGACCGAGCGTGATAGGTACGGCATCTTGCAAATGCGTGCGCCCCATCTTCAAGATGTCCTTGTATTCGCTAGCTTTTTTTTCAAGCTCTGCTGCCAAATAGTTAAGAGCCGCCGTCAACTTATGCCCCTTATGCGTCAAGCAAACCTTGATCGCCGTCGGAAAAGCATCATTCGTGGACTGTGCCATGTTAGCATGGTTGTTCGGCGAGATGATGTCATAGCGACCTTTTTCTTCACCGATAATTTCAAGTGCGCGATTTGATAAGACCTCGTTCATATTCATATTGACCGACGTACCTGCACCACCTTGGATCGGATCGACGGGGAATTGATCGATAAACTTACCGTCTATGATCTCTTCTGCCGCCTGGACGAGTGCATCGCCGATACGCTTATCCAGCCTTCTCGTTTCCATGTTCGCCTGAGCCGCTGCCTTTTTTACCTTAGCTAATGCTTTTATAAAATCTACGTCGAGCGTGCTGCCTGTGATATTAAAATTTTCCATCGCACGCAATGTTTGCACGCCATAATATACCTCATCCGGCACATCAAGTTCACCTAAAAAATCATGTTCTTTGCGCATCATCTTGTCATCCTTTCCTTGTCATGGAATGTTTTTACTTCTCTACAATAGATTATACTGCTTTTTCGTAGTTTCGTCCTGCAAAAAGAAAAGATATTTTCAAGATATTTTTGCTGTTTTCGCTGCATTTGCTGTTCGATTCCTCTTTAAGAAGGTGGTTTTGCAGTCATCGCAAGCAGACAGCCTTCATTTTATCCATGCTTCTTAGAAAATACACTATAGATATGCTTTTACTTCCATGTTATAATGACTTTATGAAGTTTTTGCAGCCGAAGAACCATCGTTGAAAAGCCAGGGGCTTGTTAGGGGAGAACTATGTGGAAGAAACTTTTGGGTAAGTCGTCTTTTGCAAAAAATGAAACGACGCTTGCCGATATTGATCGCTCACGGCTGCCGCGCCATGTCGCCATCATCATGGATGGCAACGGACGCTGGGCGACGGGAAAAGGTTTTTTGCGTACGGTTGGGCATCGCGCAGGTGTCGGTACACTGCACGATGTTTTAGATACGGCGATTGATTTGCACCTTGAGGTGCTGACGGTCTACGCTTTTTCGACGGAGAATTGGAAAAGACCCCTTAACGAGGTGGATTTTCTCATGCACCTTTTTTCTGAGTACCTAGATAAAGAAGAGCAGGAAATGCACGAAAAGAATGTACGCATCCGCTTTATTGGGCGTGTCGAAGAGCTTTCTTGTGAACTTAGACGCCGCATTCGTCACGCCGAAAATCTTATGAAGAATAATACGGGCGTGAATTTTTGCGTAGCTGTCAATTATGGTGGGCAAGATGAAATTTGTCGCACAATACAGAACTTGGCTAAAAAGGTGCAAAATGGTACGCTATCACCCGAAGAGATTACGCCGGAGCTTTTTACAGCTGCACTTGATACAAGAGAATTGCCCCCCGTCGATCTTTTGATCCGCACGAGCGGCGATATGCGTCTTAGCAATTTCTTGCTTTGGCAGGCAGCATATGCAGAGTTTTGGTTCACGGATACTAATTGGCCGGATTTTAAGCCGGCGTGTTTTTTAGAGGCGATCCGAAACTATGCAAGGCGCGAACGTCGCTTTGGTGCTATCAAGATGTAAAGGAGGACATGATTTGCTTACAAGGATTATCTCAGCTATAATCGGCATAATACTTGCGTCTTTGGTCATTATGAAAGGCGGCTTTATTTATGCCGCCTTTGCCATTTTGCTTTCCTTTGCTGCATGGTACGAATATGTTTCGGCATTTGAGCGCGTGGGAAAGCCGCTTTCAAGATTGGTAGGGTTCGTTTCGATTTCACTTTTAGGTACTGCCGCTTGGCTTTGGGATAGTGTATGGCTCGTCGCTATCTTGACGTTTGTCGCGCTTTTAGTCCTCATGCAAGCGGTGTTTTGTCGGCAAAATTTCGACGTTGACCAAGCGTGCTTTTCTATCACCGGCATCTTTTACATCGGTCTTGGCTTTTCGCATCTGATCATGCTGCGCTTTTTCGCGCAAGATATTATCGTAGCGACGCCTGTCGGCGATATGACATTTGGCTGCGTCTTTCTTTGGATAATGTTTTTAGGTACATGGTCTAGTGATACGTTCGCTTATTTTGTCGGCTCTTTATTGGGTAAACACACCTTATATCCTGCAATTAGCCCGAAAAAGACATTAGAAGGGTTTTTTGGCAGTCTTATTGGCACGACAGCAGTAGTTGCAGCACTAGCAAAGGTTCTTTCGCTTTCCGTGCCGCTATCAGCACTGCTTGGAGCGCTGATAGCGCTTATGGCAACAGCCGGCGATCTTTTAGAGTCTGTCATTAAGCGTTATACCGGCATCAAGGACTCAGGGCGTCTCATCCCCGGGCATGGCGGTGTCTTAGATCGCTTTGACAGCGCGATGGTTACCGCGCCGTTGGTTTATTATTTTATTCAAATTTTTAAGGAAACACTGATAAAATGAAGTCGCCTAGATGTGTGCAGATAAGTGGCTGAATTTGCCAGTGGTTCCTCAACTTGGCAGGGGTTTAAGAATGAAACAGCTCGCAATTTTGGGATCAACCGGCTCCATCGGACAGCAAACAGTCGATGTGGTGCTATCTCACCGAGATCTTTTTGCTGTTTGTGTATTGGCGGCAAATACGAACGATGAACTTTTAGAAAAGCAAATAGATCTACTTTCGCCCGATTTAGCCGTTTTATCGGATGATAAGGCAGCGGCAAGACTAAAAGCGCGCTACAAAGGCAAGACGCATATCGAAGGTGGCAAAAGAGCTTTCATTGAGGCGGCGGCACATCCTACAGCAGACATCGTTGTTACGAGCATGACGGGATTTGCAGGTCTTGAGCCGACGATGAAAGCTCTGGAAAAAAAGAAGGACGTCGCGCTTGCAAATAAAGAAACGCTCGTCGTTGCAGGTGCGCTGATAATGTCAAAAGCGCGTGAAATGGGCGCTGCTATCTTACCGGTGGACAGTGAACACTCAGCGATCTTTCAATGTTTGCAAGGCGAGGAAAAAAGGTGCGTCGAGCGAATTATTCTAACAGCTTCGGGCGGTCCTTTTCGCGCAAAGACAGTAGACGCACTAAAAAAAGCGACCGTTAAGGAGTGTCTTACGCATCCGACTTGGCAGATGGGCAAGAAGATCACGATTGACTCAGCGACGCTCATCAACAAGGGGCTTGAAGTCATTGAAGCGCATTGGCTCTATGATGTAGCGTATGATGCCATCGAAGTTATCGTGCATAAAGAGAGTATCATTCACTCGATGGTCGGCTTTACAGACGGTGCCATTATAGCGCAGATAGGGCCTACCGATATGCGTTTACCGATACAGTACGCCTTGACATATCCGCTGCGTCAGCCGTCTAATTTTAAACGGCTTGATTTTGCTGATCTTTCAAATCTTTCTTTTGAAAAGCCGGATATGAAAACTTTTCGCGGGCTATCCCTCGCCTATGAGGCAGGACGATCTGGCGGCACGCTGCCATGCGTATTTAATGCAGCAAACGAAATCGCTGTCGCGGCATTTCTTAAAGGCAAGATCCATTTCCTAGACATCTATACAATCATTGAAAAAACGATGGAAAAATCTTACAGCAGCAAGCACATACCAACGCTTGACGATCTTTTCGCCGCAGACAGTGACGCCCGTCGCGTGGCACAAGATTTTTTGCAGAAAATAGGGGGTTAAAATGGTCTTAACACTTCTTGGTGCTATTTTTGTATTTGGCATCCTCGTCTTGGTGCATGAACTAGGACACTTTGCTGCGGCAAAGCTCACGGATATGTGTGTTGAGCGCTTTGCTATCGGCTTTGGTCCTTGTCTTTTTAAGTATAAGCACGGCGAAACGGAGTATTCTTTACGCGCACTACCCTTAGGCGGCTTTAACGACATCTCCGGCATGGAGCCTGCAAATAACACGGCAGGTGAGCGCGGCTATTGTGAAAAGTCCATCGCCGCACGCATGATCGTGATCCTCGCCGGCTCTTTTATGAATCTTATCTTACCGATCTTTATTTTTTTCGGCATCTTCTTTTTTTCAGGTGTTTCGACACCATCACCAGAGCCTGTACTTGGTACTGTAGTAGCTGGGCATCCTGCCGCTCAAGCGGGGCTTCTTGCCGGTGATCGTATCATATCTATCGAAGGTACACCCGTTAACACGTGGCAAGACATCATCGCACTAATAAAAGATGCCGATGGCAAAGTTTTATACATCGAATACGAGCGTGAAGGAAAAATGCAAACAGCAAATGTTACCCCTTCCTACAATGCACAAGAAAAACGCTCCTTGATTGGCGTTAGTGCCTCGGTAACGACATATATGCCTGGCTTTTTTGACTCGATCGTAATGGCTTTTTCGCGTACGACTACAACGCTTACGATGATGCTGTCAATGCTCGCTCAAATCTTTACAGGCACGCAGCAAGCAGATCTTGCAGGTCCATTAGGTGTCGCACAAATAGCCGGCGAAGCGGCACAAATCGGCTTCGTACCGCTTTTGACGCTTACAGCTCTTTTAAGTCTAAACCTTGCGATCATCAACTTACTGCCCATTCCGGCACTTGACGGCGGACACTTTATGGTGCTTGTCATTGAAGCGGTGCGCGGTAAGCCGCTTTCCGGAAAAACGATGCACTACGCGCAAATGTTTGGCATATCGCTATTGGTACTATTGATGCTCTACGCGACGAAAAACGACATCATGCGTATCTTTGTAGGCAGCTAAGGAGCCATCATGCAAAGGAAAATCACGCGGCAAATTCATATAGGCTCAGTTGCCATAGGCGGCGGCGCACCTATCTCCGTGCAATCCATGACAAATACCAAGACGCAAGATATAGCGGCGACTGTCGCACAAATAAACGCACTTTCTAGCGCAGGCTGCGACATCGTGCGTATCGCCGTGCCGGATAAAGAGGCAGCGGCAAGCATCGGTGCTATAAAGGCGCGTGTTAGCGTGCCGCTTGTCGCTGATATTCATTTTGACTATAGACTAGCACTTAAAGCGATCGAGCAAGGCATCGACGCTCTTCGCTTAAACCCCGGAAATATCGGTGCTGTAGAAAACGTGCGCCGCGTCGTAGCGGCGGCGAAAGAACGTGACGTACCAATTCGCATCGGCGTAAATGCAGGATCTTTAGATAAACGTCTTTTGAAAAAATATGGCGCTGTCACGCCAAAAGCTTTAGTCGAATCTGCTTTAGAGCATATAAATATCCTCAAAGCACAGGATTTTCACGATATGAAAATTTCCCTCAAGGCGCATGATGTACCCTTGACGCTAGCAGCGTATCGCCTGATGAGCAAGCGATGCGACTATCCCTTGCATCTTGGCATCACAGAGGCAGGTACGGTGCGCTCCGGCATAGTAAAATCAGCTGTCGGCATCGGTGCGCTCTTAGCTGAAGGCATTGGCGATACCTTTCGCGTATCTTTGACAGGTGATCCATTAGTCGAGGTGCGCGTTGCTCGTGAGATCTTAAAATCCTTGGGACTTAGAGATTTTGGCCCTACGCTTATCTCTTGTCCGACGTGCGGCAGAACAGCAATCGATCTGCCAAGCATCGCCGAGCGTGTAGAAAAAAGACTAAGCGGCATAACTCGCCCCATTCAAGTCGCCGTCATGGGCTGTGTCGTCAATGGCCCTGGCGAAGCGAAAAATGCCGATGTCGGTATCGCGGGCGGCAAGGGTGTCGGGCTTATCTTTCGCAAAGGAAAGATCGTCCGTCAAGTAAAAGAAGCAGAGCTTGTCGAGGAATTATTCCTTGAGATCGACAATATTTTGACAAAAGAGGAAGATTAAAAAGACACTGCTAAAATGAAATTGCCCGGATTTGCCCAGATGCGCCGTATTGATCGAGGATTTGTCGGCGGCGAAAAAGGGCGTAGATATGCGCAGATGGGCAGCTAAATTTATCAGTGGTTCCTTAGATGCGATTTTTCAAATAAGGAGGAGTTTTTCGTTGCTTACATCAAATTTATACGCGCCGACCTTGCGCGAAATGCCGTCCGATGCTGAGATCAAAAGTCACCGGCTCATGCTGCGTGCAGGCATGATCCGTAAGGCAGCGGGCGGCGTTTATACATATCTGCCGCTTGCATGGCGCACGATCAAAAAGATCGAGCAAATTATCCGTGAGGAGATGGATAATGCCGGTGGGCAAGAGCTTTGTATGCCAATAATGCAGCCGGCAGAAATTTGGCAAGAGTCGGGGCGTTGGAGCGTTTTCGGCTCGGAGATGTTTCGTCTGCAAGACTGCCACGGTCGCGCTTTTTGCTTAGGGCCTACGCACGAGGAAATGATAACGACGCTCGTACGCGACGAAGTGCGCTCTTATAAGCAACTACCGCTTTTATTGTACCAGATACAAAACAAATATCGCGATGAAATTCGCCCACGCTTTGGTCTTATGAGAAGCCGCGAGTTTATCATGAAAGATCTATACTCATTCGACAAAGACGAAGAAAGTGCAAATATTTCTTATCAAAAAATGTATGATGCCTATACGAATATCTTCACGCGCTGCGGCTTAAAATTTCGTCCTGTCGAAGCAGATGCAGGTGCCATAGGCGGCAATCATACACATGAATTTACAGTGCTTGCCGCAGCCGGCGAGTCAGAGATCGCCTGCTGCACGGCGTGCGGCTATGCTGCAAACGTAGAAAAGGCAGAACTTTTGCCGCTTGCAAAGGACGCAGAAGAAGCGCAGCCCTTAAAAAAAGTTAAAACACCTAATTGTAAAACCATCGAACTTGTGGCAAACTATCTGCACGCACCACTTGAAAAAACAATCAAAGCGGTCGCTTTCCAAGACGAAAATGCCACGCTTGTACTGGCTTTGGTGCGCGGCGATCATGAAGTAAATGAAGTAAAGCTGCAAAACACCATCGGTGCTTTCGAGCTTCAAAAAGCAGACGAAGCAGCGATACAAGCGGCTGGTGCTGTAGCCGGCTTCATGAGTCCTATTGGCATCAAAAAGAGTACGAAAATCGTCGTTGACAGCACGGTTATGAATATGAAAAATTGTATTGCAGGCGCTAATGAAGTCGATATGCACTACACAGGCGTAAATCCCGCGCGTGACTTTACCGCTGTCATCACTAAAGATATACGCCTCATAAAAGCAGGTGACCCTTGTCCGCAATGTAATGCGCCGATCGAGATCACGCGCGGCATCGAAGCAGGGCAGGTGTTTAAACTCGGCACTAAGTACAGTAAGTCGCTCGGCGCGACCTTTCTTGATGAAAACGGCAAGGAAAAATCGCTTTTCATGGGCTGCTACGGCATCGGTGTCGGCAGAACTATGGCAGCTGCCATCGAACAACATAACGACGAGCATGGCATCATCTGGCCGCGGGCTATCGCGCCCTACGAGGTCATCGTCATTGCCGTCAACATAAAGTCGCCTGAGCAAAAACTACTTGGCGAAGAAATTTATCAAGCACTTCTTAGCGCAGGAATTGATGCTGTCTTTGATGATCGAAAAGATAGAGCAGGCGTAAAATTTAAAGATGCCGACCTCATAGGCTATCCGCTTCGCATCACTGTAGGGGCAAAAGCTATCGAAGAAGATACCGTTGAGATAAAAGTACGAAGCTCAGGTGAAATTTTTGACTGTAAGAAGAAAGATTGTTTAAAAAAGGTAGAAGAGCTTTTGCAAAATCACTGTATGTAGGGAAACGCTCAGTAAGAAAGGAGTAATATCATGGAAGGAAATATCCTTTGGCAAAAGGATCATTATGCCATACGTTATTTTGCAGACGGCGAAGAACATTTGCAGCCGCTTGCTTTAGGTGATGAGATCGAGGTTTTTGTAAATGCTGCATGGAAAAATGTCAAGGTGGCGGAAAAAAACGGCGAAGCGGCACTTGTCGGTGTCGGCTATGGCGACGGCGTCGGCTGCCGGGCGCGCTTTGAGAAAAAATAGCCGGAGGCGATGATTATGGAGAAAATTGGCATAGTCTTTGCCGGCGGCAACAGCAACAGCGCCTATCAGCTAGGCGCGTGGAAAGCATTGCGAAGCTATGAATTAGAGACGGCTGTAAGCGTCGTCGCAGGAACGTCATTTGGCGCATTAAACGCGATGATGTTTGCAAACGCCGGCTATGAAAAAGCCGCCAAGATATGGCAAAATGCTGCAAAACTTAATATTTCCAATGTAGCACTGACGAAACTAAAAGAAATCTATGACATCCTTTTGACCAGCGGACTTACCGGAATGTCATTTGAGAAATTTCTCACACTTTTTAGTCATGGGCTGTTTGATGAAAAGAGCTTTAAAGAATTTCTTGCAGAACACATTGATGTATCGCAAATCCGTAAAAATATCGAACACATCTTTATCGCTGCGACGAAGTTTCCGACCTTTGAGGCAAGCTATTATGATCTTCTCCGCTATCCGGAAAAAATGCGTCAGCTACTCTTGACCGCGACAAACGCACTGCCAATTCTTTATGATAAGCTTCGTTTTTCAAGCGGCGTTGTTCTTTGGGAAGGAAGCTTTACCGATCTGTCGCCGCTTTTTCCCGTCTATGAAGCAGGTGTGCGCTTAATCTTCGTGCTGCATTTGTCACAAAAAAGCTCTGTGCAGCAAAAATTATACCCAGATGCAAAGATTTACGAGCTTTTTCCGCGCCCGGACTTCTCAGATCGCCCCGGCTGCGTTGATTTTACACATATTAGCATCGAAAGGCGTATCAAAGAAGGCTACGGCGATATGGTTGATTTGATTCAAAAACTAATAAAAGAAGGAATCGTCAGCTGTCCGATCGGCGATCAGATAAAAGGTGTCAAAGATAAAGAAGGCGACTTTTTAAAGCAGAAAAAGCAAACAGAAGTTTTAGAAGATGAGCGAAAGCGCAGCGAAATTGTGGATCTTTTACTGAAAAAGTGAGCAGAAGAAATAAAGGATACATATAGCGCCGCTTTTTCCTTGCGACATTTTCAGCAAGCTGCTGGATGCTATATGTTCCTTGCTGTATTTTGTGCTTTTTCTTAGAGGAGGTTTATGCGTGCAATATGGAAAAAATGCGGCTTGGCTTTTAGCCGCTGCATTTTCGCTATTACCCTGCGCCACAATTTCAACGGCTGCGGCGCAAAATACCGTAAGTCATGCTAATGTTGAAAATGCGGCGATAGATGAAGCGGCAATGGAGGCAGCTCTTGCAGCAGGGGCTATGCCAAATGCCAAAACAGAAATTTTTCCAAAAGAGCCATCGCCAACCGTAGATCTTGCAGAATCAGTGCTAGAGCCTGTGCCACTAGAGCAAGTGATGCCGCAAACATATGTTGAAAATGTGCAACTTTCGACTAATGCAGCGGCACGTATCAAAGATATCATGCAAAAATTCAGACTCCTAGGCGATCCAAATAACGGTGCCTACCGTTGGATTTATACATCGCCGACTCAAACAGCAGAAGCCATCAGCCGCCCTGCGGCAAACAGCAGCTACTTCTTGCTGGCCGGTGCACAAAATTTGCGCTTTCAATCATTAGACTGCGATGAAATATGGTACTTTCACGAAGGCTGCGGCATGAAGATGACGCTGCTTTTCGTCGATGGCACAGTCCACACCTTTGAATTAGGTACGCACGGAAAAGCTATGCCGATGATCTTAATTCCTAGAGGGCAGATTTTTGCGGCAGAAAATATCGACCATACAGACTATTCATTTATCAGCTGCATGGCGGTTCCTGCCTTAGATGCGGCAAAAATCCGTGTCTTTCAGCGTGAAGAGCTTTTAGAGTGGTACCCAAAGGCAAAAGAAACGATAGAACGCTATACTGATGCGCCGCCATCGTCGCCTATGGCAAATAATTTACCTGCTGGCTAAGAAAACCACTGATAAAATACAATAGATAAAGCAAAAGACAAAGCAAGGCAATAATCAAAAAAGGAGCGACAGCGTGAACAAAGTGATCGTAAAAGTCAAAGGAGAACAAACAGATGCAGCAGGAGAAAGCAGCTGCATTGAAATGACCGTTTTAGGTGAGCATTATTACCGCCATGGCCAACACTATATTATCTACGAAGATGCTTCACTGCAAGAAGAAGCACCGGCTATAACCACGTTGAAAATTGCGGCAAATTCTTTGACTCTGACACGGCGCGGTGCCTTTGAGCAAGAGCAGCAATTTTCGCCACAGTTAGAAAGCTGTTCTAGCTATCGCACGCCATTTGGCGATCTAGACCTTTGCGTTTTGACGCAGCGTCTTGATATTACTTATGGCTCTGTTTCCGGCAGTATAGATGTAGCATATGATCTACACATCAATGGTACATGGCAATCAGCAAACAAGCTGCACATCGAAGTCAGAGCAGACTCATCGGAGCTTCAAAAACTGCATTAATTAGAGAAAAAGTCTAAGGAGGATTCTTTTTGGGTATCAAGGAAACGCTACGAACGGCAATTCAAAAGGCGGCAGAGTGTGCAATCGCCGACGGCGTATTTTCTGCAGCAGAACTTGCCGACATCGCCCTTGAAGTGCCGCCGGAAAAACGCTTCGGCGACTTTTCAACGAATTTTGCCATGCAGTCGGCGCGTGTTTTTCGCATGAATCCACGCAAAATTGCCGAAGAAATTACCTCGCGCATTAAAGGCGACTGGCTCGATCACAGCGAGATCGCAGGTCCTGGTTTTATCAATTTTTATCTAAACGAAACTGTACGCTACGATATGCTGCACACGCTTTATAAACAAGGTGAAGCGGCATTTTATCCGGCACAAAAACAATCTGCGCCTATCATAGTCGAATACGTAAGCGCAAATCCAACAGGACTTTTGCACGTTGGACACGGGCGCGGTGCAGCAGTCGGCAGTGCGCTTGTAAATCTCCTGCGTGCGGCAGGCTATATAGTACACAGCGAGTACTATATAAACGATGCAGGAGAGCAAATCGAAAACCTCGCGGCATCAGTTAATGCACGCTACCTAGAACTTTTAGGTCAAGAAGTAATATTTCCTACAGCAGGTTATCGCGGCAAAGACATCATAGATACGGCAAAAAGCATCATAGAAGAAGCAGGTGATCGCTACCTGTCGCTAAGTGAAAAAGAGCGTCTGGCAGCCTTTAAGGAAATCGCCTTAAAAGAAAAGTTGGCGCGTTTAAAAGAGCATCTTGCTGCTTTTAATGTGACCTTTGACGAATGGTTTAGCGAGCGCACGCTATATCCTGCAAAAGTACATGACGCTTATCAAACGCTCAAGGAAAAAGGCGACGTTTACGAAGCAAATGGTGCTTTGTGGCTGCGCTCGACAGCTTACGGCGATGACAAAGATCGCGTCGTCATACGAGATAACGGCGTGCCGACCTATCTGGCAGCAGATATTGCCTATCATCAAAGCAAATTTGAACGAGGCTTTTCGCACCTCATCAATATCTGGGGTGCTGATCACCACGGCTATGTCTGTCGCATCAAGGCAGCAATGCAGGCGCTTGGCTACGACCGAACACGCCTTGAGGTGCTGCTCCTTCAGATGGTCAGTCTATATCGAAACGGCGAACTCGTAAAAATGTCAAAGCGCACAGGTAAAAGCGTGACGCTTGCAGAACTTATCGAAGAAGTCGGCAAAGATGCAGCGCGTTACTTCTTCCTTGCGCGTTCTTTAGACAGTCAACTAGACTTTGATCTAGACCTTGCCAAATCCAAATCCAACGAAAACCCCGTCTACTACATCCAATACGCACACGCACGCATAGCAAGCATCTGCCGTCAAGCAAAAGAAGAAGGCTTAACAACCGGTGATGCGCCGGATTTTTCCAAGCTCGTCGATGAAACAGAACTTTCCCTTATAAAAAAAATAGAAGGCTATAAAGAAGAAATAGAGCGTGCGGCAAAAGAACGTGCGCCGCATCGCATCGCACGTTTTGCCTACGATACGGCAGGGCTTTTCCACAGCTTTTACAATCGCTGCCGCATCATAGGTGAAGAGTTTCAGCTTGCAAGTGCGCGGCTTGCGCTAGTTGAAGTCACTGCAAATGTCTTGCGTCATGCATTAAATATTCTTGGCATATCTGCACCGGATAAAATGTAATAAAAAGGAGATTCAAACTTTGGAAAATATAGATTACGATAAGCGTTCAGAAACAGACGTGGCATATGCCATTTTGACAAAAAAAAACGAAGCACTCTACTACAAGGATCTAGTCTTAGAAGTTATCGACAAGAAGCGAAAGCCCGTGCAATCACTAGCCTATGCTATTTCAGAAGTCTATACCCTCATCAACATGGACAGTCGCTTTCACTACGAAGGCGAAGGAAAATGGGGTCTTACGGAATGGAAGCCGCCGGAAGTAAAGCGTACTCATACCACAAGAACAGGTGCATCTTCCGGCTCTAAGACCTCGCGCCGCCGCGAAAAACTGCTAGAAGGTATTCAAGAAGAATAGATCTTTTGACAAAGCAGGAGGGAAATATGGCAAAGTATATTTTTGTTACAGGCGGCGTCGTTTCATCTCTCGGCAAGGGCATTACGGCGGCTTCTTTGGGATGTCTTTTGAAAAATCGCGGCATCAAGGTCACGATTCAAAAATTCGATCCTTATATCAACATCGATCCCGGCACAATGAGTCCATATCAGCATGGTGAGGTCTTTGTCACGGATGACGGCGCAGAAACAGATCTAGATCTCGGTCATTACGAGCGTTTTATAGACATCAGTCTTACGAAAAATTCCAACATAACAGCCGGCAAAGTATATGATAACGTACTGACGAAAGAGCGGCGCGGCGACTATCTCGGCAAAACGGTGCAGGTAATTCCGCACGTCACAAACGAAATAAAACAGCGCGTTTACGAT
>CAUUGH010000017.1:0-29964 GCA_963544755.1 uncultured Selenomonas sp.
TACGTCGAAAGTACTTGGTTGGAGACGACCTGGGAGGATAGAAAGCTGCTGGTTTATACAAAAATAACTGTTGCATGAAGCGTATTTTGCTTCGTGCAACAGTTATTTTTGTGTGTATATTATGGTATTTGCTTGATAAATATAGGTGATTGCCGGAAATCTTCACCACGAGCGTTGATTTTCGGCAAAACAAGACGTCTTAATTCAGTGGCGCGAACATCTATTTTAAGCATATTTGCCAATAGTGTATTTTTTTGTTGAGAGGATTCTGATATTGTATGCTTTAAGAAAGGACTTATCTTGCTTACGAGTGGAATGGTATCTGTTCGTTTTATTTCATGAAGCATATCTTTTCCTGTGCGATTAAAAGAAAGTATGCGAGCGTAAAGTACACCAGCTTCATCAAATATATGAATATCTTCTTGGCGAAGCTGTAGCAATAGATAGATGATAAGACGTTGTATGCGGCTTCTTGGATAACGTCGGCTACAGCATAAAGTGAGCATTTCTTCCATACTCTGACAATAAGAAGCAGCATATAGGAGTCTGTTTTCTAAGCCTTCATTGATACTATAAATTTCTTTTATGTTGGTTTCTCTTTCCTTTTCGAGCTGAATTAGAAGTGGTCGTAAGAGCAAATCTATCTTAGGAAGCAATTGCTCTTTGTGTGCGTAAAGCAAGCTGTCAACAATATTTGTAGGAAGAACTTGGACAAGACGCTCTCTGCGCGGCATGAATTTTTGCATTTCATGGCGTATAGCGCTGGCACTGGCATAGTGTTCATGTAGATCTTTATCATGGTGGTCTGCACCGAATCTTTGTAAAATCAAAGGCTTAATGGAAGAATTATTTCTTTGCAAAGTGCGTAGGTATTCGATTGCGAGAATATTATTTGGTTGTTTTATTATATCTTCTTTTGCGCCACTGATTTTGGCAAGAGCACAACTTAGTGCAGCAGCATAGGATTTGCCTTCACGAATATAACTATGTAGTTTTTCTTGAACCTTGCCGGTATCTATAAAAGCTGCTATGTGTTTTAGTACAGACGGATTGCTTTCAGCACTAAAGGCGAGTCCATCTGCTATACCTAGACGTGTGAGCAGCGATATGCCACCGCGTGCAAAATCTTGTGCGCTGCGTACTGCAAAAACAGTTGGAAGCTCAAGAACGAGATCTACGCCGCTAAGTATGGCGTACTTTGCACGTTGCCACTTGTCAATAATGGCAGGGCAGCCGCGTTGCGTAAAGCTGCCGCTCATAAGAGCAATGATGCGTGCTTTGGGGTATTGTGCTCGTATGGTCTTGATTTGGTAGATATGACCGTTATGAAATGGGTTGTATTCTGCGATGATGCCAATAGTATACATGAAGCATCTCCTTTAAAGTATCAATCTATTATGTTTCATGCTAAGGGTGGCGCACTTTTATCTATAAAAAGTAATGTGTGCGTGTAGTTTACCATGACCATGGAACATAAATCAAGGCTAGAATCCTTCGTTGCTAAGGTTTCTAGCCTTTTCTTTTCCTTTAATATACAAAGTAAGCTTTTTCAATTTCCTTGCAGATACCATATTGACAAGATAGTAGAATTAAATTACCATGTTACCCATGGTCAAGAAAATAGAGTATCAACATTGTACGAAATGCGATAAGTTTATTTTAATCGTCTGTAATATGGGAACCGGCTTGGATTTTTTTGGCAAACGCACAATGGCTGCACATTACTTTTTACGGTGGAAGTTGGTTGACATCTCGGTACTGTCGTATCAGGGAGATGAACTGTCTGTTGCCTATTATCTTGTGTGCATAATACTACAAGCAGCGTCTAGGTTCTACTTCCTTAGTGTAGAGTTTTAGTTTATCACTTCAATATATGTACGGTTTGTTGATATGTGCAAGCAGATAAGTCAAAGCTGTTTTGAGGAGGTAGGCGATGATAAAAGGGAAGAAAGTTGCCGTAGCGATGAGTGGGGGGGTAGATAGCTCCCTTTGTGCAGCACTCTTGAGGGAGCAGGGGTATGCCGTCTTTGGTATAACCATGCTTCTTGCAGATGACAGCCGTGATGTAAACGGTATGTCAAATGAGGTGAAGGATGCAAGGCAGATGGCAAATTTTCTTGGTATAGAACATATTGTTATAGATTTTCGTACACATTTTTCTAAGAAAGTCATTTCATATTTTTTGGAAGAATATTTAGCGGCACGGACACCGAATCCGTGTGTGATGTGCAATCGTTTTTTAAAGTTTGGCATACTTTTTTCTATGATTAGGGAAATGGGAGCAGACTTTCTTGCCACAGGGCATTATGTTCGTATTGAAAAACAAAAAGATTGTTCTTTTGCGTTGAAAAAGGGTAGGGATAAATATAAAGATCAATCGTATGTACTCTATCGACTTCCGCTTGAAATATTGCCACATATTCTTTTCCCATTGGGAAAATATCAAAAGATTGAAACAAGAGCACTTGCTCAAAAATTTTCTTTGCCCATAGCAGATAAGGCAGACAGTCAGGAAATTTGTTTTATTCCGAATGATGACTATAAGGATTATTTGTCAAAAAAAAGACCACAGGGGTTTCAAGCAGGTGATATTGTCGATGAGTGTGGGAAAGTGCTTGGACAACATAGGGGGCTTCCTTTTTATACGATTGGGCAGCGCAAAGGGCTTGGGATTGCAGCAGCAAAGCCGCTTTATGTTACTTCATTAGATAAAGAAAACAATCGTGTAATAGTCGGATGGAGCGAAGGGGTCTATGCGTCGACTCTCTTAGCGAAAGATGTACATTGGTTGATTGCGCCGCCGAAAGAGGAGATCGCTGTTAGTGCTAAGATTCGTTATGGTAGCAATGAGTCTAAAGCACGGGTTGTGCCTTTGAAACAAGATGTTATCAAAGTGTTTTTTTCAAAGCCACAGCGAGCGATTACTCCCGGGCAGTCGGTGGTTTTTTATGCAGGTGATCGTCTTTTAGGTGGCGCGACGATTGAAGCTAAGGGATGAGTAGAAAATAAGTGTAGGCTTTTACGAAGTGCTTGCAGTGGTAAGCGGCTTATGTAGGCACTTATCAACCGATAATGCCTGTACGAAGCTTTCTGCAAGTGATGAACTGGTGTTTTGCTGCACTTTTTAAGGAAATGGGAAAAAATGCAGTCGCCTAGGTGCGTGAAGATGGGATGGCTTAATTTATCAGTGGTTCCCTAATTATATGAGGAGGATTTTTATGATAAATCTCGTTCTCATCTTATGTCTTGTCTTTCTTACAATTTTCTTTCTTACGCAAATGCGACGATCTCTTCGTCGCTCAACACGCATCCATATACTTATCAACGAGTACATTGATCATCTTAGTGATCCTGCACTGATTGACGCAATCTACGCATACTGTATATCTGATTGGCGGTTGCGGCGTGTTCTAAAGCGATATGGAGCTAGACGTACAGATATAGAGATGCTGTTTCAAAAGCTTCTTGTATGGGGAAATTTCAAAAAAGGCAGCCGTTTTATTCCCATCTCCTCTTTTTTCTTCGTCGGCTCACTCGCCTACCTTTTGCAAAATAAGGATGCTGAGCCAAAAAAACTTGCAATGAGGATGATGAATTTTTTTCATATTTAAGGAATTGTTTATTAAATAGCGTTTTTATAAAGCTCTTTTCATACAAAAATGCCGCTTGGCTTCTCCAAGCGGCATTTTTGTATGAAAAGAGCAAGATACTTTTATTTTTACATTGGTAAATTTACACATAAGAGCGTGTGGCTTACTTACCTTGGAGTAGATTCCACGCTTCGTTTGCACGATCTGTGAAAAGTCCACGGATGAGTTTATTTTCACCAAGACCATGGAGATATGTTTTGACCTTGAAGCCTTCTTGCATTAAGATGGATTTGTGCGAATCCGGTTCGTCACCTGCCATGTCGTTGCTCGCATGATCACCTGCGACCATCATCATGGGCATGAGTGTGACTTTTTTGATGCCTTTTGCTTTAAGCTCGGGGATGATTGTTTCAAGATTCGGCCAACCCTCAACCGTGTAGATGTAGGTGTTTTTAAGTTCCATACGGTTTATGACCGCTTGAATAACACTGTAGTAAGCATTGGCAGGATGGGGCGTGCCATGCGCCATAAGTAGGATAGCTTCATCATTTGCTACATCGGGAAATTGCGTCGAAATGGCTGAGAGTACTTCTTCAACATCATCATTTTGCTCTTCTTGACCCTGCCAGTACATGAGCGATGTGCCAAACGTCATCTTTTTGAAGTCATGTTTGTACTCGTTGAAAATCGCCTTTTTATAAGAGTATTCTACACCCGGAATGATGTCAAGAGAGCAGAGAGCAACGCGTGTATAGCCTTCTTTTTTGAGTTGCTGTAGAGCCATTTCCGGCGTCGGGATGGCGATGCCCTCATTTTCTTTGATGCGGTCGATGATGATATGCGATGTAAAAGCCATCACTACTTTTACATTCGGATGCGCCCCTTGAATAGATTTTACAGTAGCTTCAATCGTCTTTTCCCGTGAATCTTTAAAAGTCGTGCCAAAACTCATTACAAGGATGGCATCTTTGTTTGGCAGGTTTTTCATTTGAGGATTATTATAGCAAAGAGCACCGACCTGTGTTGCCTCTAATAGTGCAGGTGTTGCATCTTTTACTTCATCGCTGAGCATATAAGAAGCGTCAGCAGATGGTGTAGTGAAAGCGAATACTGCGCCGCAAGCTAGCGAAAGGGCGAGCATCTTCTTGAAATTCCTCTTCATTTCAATATCTCTCCTTTGAAAATCAGAAAATAAATACATGGAGAAGCATCTCAAAAGGACGCTTCTCTCAAATTATGGCAGACTTCGTAACTGATGTCAATACATCACGTCGAATGTCGGTCTTTAGAAAGGAAACTCCGAGCTTGCACGCCCGGAGTCGCTGCAGAGCAGCAAAAGAGAACTGGATCGGAAATAATATATGAGCAATGCTTTCCCCTGTAGCCCAAGCCGCAGGGAAAACTCTCCGCCGAAATTGATCCCCTTTGCCCGCGAAGGGGAAGGGGTTTCGGAGGGGAGGCACTACAAAAGAAAACCCGGCCTTCAGCCGGGATTCATTGCGTTGCGCAATAATCCCCTTCCCCATCACTCGCAGGTCAAACGGTGATTGTCAGCTAGGCAGTTCTCCTGGCTCCAGGTCATCGCTCCTCTGCGCCTTCCCAAGGAAAACTCCCCAGTGACATCATGCAGATTCGCTCGCTGTTACAGTGGCGGGACCGCTCCGGCATCGACCGGATTCCCTATTAAGTCTTGCGACACCTAACCCAATCAATATGAAGTTTTTATATTCTCATGAACTTCGTTTATTATGATAGCACTCAGTACATCCCTTGTCAATAGTTTTTATGAAAAACATATAGGAGTGTTAGTTATTCTTTCATTATGAATGTAATTAGAAAGCAAATAGCAGCAACCGGCTCTAAAATCGGGAATAGAGGTGGGATTACAATTCCAAGAACCAGACATATTGCTCCTACGCGTCGAGGCGTCATAAACATCATCCTTTCTTGAGTAACTACAAACGATACCATCACCTAATTTAAATAGAAACGTCCTGTCCTCCTAATATTTGTTTAGCATTATATCACGTTTGCCCCCCCGTACAAGACAAAAATTCTGATTTTTTTGTCTTATAAATTTACAAGGATTTGCACAACAAAAAAGGCGGCAATTTACGCCGCCTTTTCACTATTTATATTTAGCAAAGTCATGGTGCTTCCCATTCAAAATCGACGCGCTCTGTCGCCTCGCTTGATTTATCACAGCGTAGTTCTTGGTTCTTTATGCTGATTTGTGTACCCGGTGCGACCGACTTTGTGATAAAGGCGTTGCCGCCGATGATCGCGCCTTTGCCAATGACGGTCTTGCCGCCAAGGATCGAGGCACCTGAGTAAATCGTTACATAGTCCTCGATTGTCGGATGGCGTTTCTTGTCCTTCAAGGAGCGGCCGCCTTTTGTGGAAAGCGCACCTAAGGTCACGCCTTGATAGATCTTTACATGATCGCCTATTTCCGTCGTTTCACCGATGACGACACCTGTCGCGTGATCGATGAAGAAGCTTTTGCCGATCTTTGCGCCCGGATGAATGTCAACGCCTGTGCAGCTATGGGCGTGCTCTGATAGGATGCGCGGTATTACAGGAACGGATAGTTCATATAGCGAGTGTGCGATGCGATGTACGCAGATCGCGTAGAGCCCCGGATAAGAGTAGATGATCTCCGATTCACTTGCTGCTGCCGGATCGCCTGCAAAAGCGGCGTGTACATCTAATTCGATGAAGGTGCGAATTTTAGGTATAGTGCGGAAAAATGCCAGCGTGATTTCTTGGGCGCGTTCGTTGAAATTGTCTGGTGTCGGCGATTTTACGCATTTACAGGGCAAGGCTATGGCGATTTGCTTATTTAAAAGATATGCCACGTCTTCCATGAGCATCGTTATATTGTTTTCGACGCTATAAAAACGATAATGCTCGTCTTTAAAATAGCCCGGAAAAACAATTCGTACTAGCTTGTTGAGAATTTCGATGACTGATTTTTTGTCAGGGCGACAAAAAACGTCCATCTTGTCGATTATGCGCTCTTTTTTGTAGTCGGCAAGGATGTCGTTGATGATAGAGTGCAGATTTTTTGCGATGATGTCTGCCATTTTTCTCTCTACTTTCGTTAATTTTTAGGCAAATGCTGATAAAATGAAGCCGCCTAGATTTTCATAGTATATATGTGCTACGATTGTCGGCTAAATGTATCATTGTTTCTTCAAATACAGCATAGCATGAATATGTGTTTACGATAGTCGCATTTTAAAATCTTCGTAGCTAAAGCGGCGCACGATCTGCCATGCGCCTTTTGCATTGGCGGCGACAATAGCAGGAAGCGGCATACCGTTGAAGGTGTTGTTCTTCACCATCGTATAGATCGCCATGTCGCCTAAGACAATGCGGCTGCCAATTGCAAGCGGTGCATCAAAGGAATATGTGCCGATCACATCGCCTGCAAGACACGTTGGACCTGCGAGGGTGTAGGTGAATGGTTTTTTCCCCGGCTCGCTTGCGCCTAGGACGGGCGGTCTATACGGCATTTCGATAACATCCGGCATATGGCAAGCCGCCGATGTGTCTAAGATGGCGACAGGCGTATCGTTTTTTACTATTTCTAGCACCTCGGCAACGAGAAAGCCGGTATCAAGTGCGATCGCTTCGCCAGGCTCCATGTAGACTTGCAGACCATATTTTTTTTGCATTTTCTTGATGCATTGCTTTAATAGCTCGATGTTGTAACCTTCACGCGTGATATGGTGTCCACCGCCAAAGTTGATCCACTTCATCGTTGGCAGCCATGCGCCAAACTTCTTTTCAATGACTTCTAGCGTTTGGGCTAATGGTTCTGCTCCCTGCTCACAAAGCGTGTGAAAGTGTAGTCCTGTCAAACCTTCAAGCTTTTCGTGCTGAAAATCGCTGCACTTGACACCAAGACGTGAGCCGGGTGAGCAGGGGTCGTATATCGCGTGCTTTTGCGTTGAGTGTTCAGGGTTGATGCGTATACCGCAGATACAGCCGTATTGTAAGGCGAGTGTGGCGTATTTTTTCCACTGCGTAAAGGAGTTAAAGATGATATGATCGGCGATTTTGACGATCTTTTTCATATCGGCAGTTGTAAATGCCGGCGAAAAGACATGATTTTCCTTCTCGGGCATTTCTTCGTGTGCAAGACGCGCTTCAAAAAGACCGCTTGCCGCTGCACCTGCGAGGTAGTCGGTGATGAGCGGATAGAAGAAAAACATCGAAAATGCTTTTTGTGCGAGGAGTATCCGCGCGCCCGTCGTCTGCTGCAGGTCGCGTAGTATGGCGAGATTTTTACAAAGAAGATCTTCTATAACGACGTAGGATGGCGTCGGTACGGCGTTGAAAACTGGCGCATAGATCTTGTATTTGTCAAATGCTTCCTCAGCCATCAATCGACAAGCTCCGGTGAAAAGCTCTCCTGCCACGGCAGACCCCAACGCTTTAGTGCTGCCATGAATGGGTCAGGATCGAATTGCTCGATGTTATATACCCCGGCACCTTGCCATGTGCCGTTCATCACGAGCATGGCGCCGATCATCGCCGGCACGCCTGTTGTATAAGAAACCGCCTGTGAGCCGACTTCTTTGTAGCACGCTTCGTGATCGCAGACGTTATATAGGTAGTAGGTCTTATCTTTACCGTCTTTTTTGCCGCAAAAGATGCAGCCGATGTTCGTTTTGCCCTTTGTCCTTGCTCCTAGGCTTGCAGGATCGGGAAGTAGTGCCTTTAGAAATTGCAGCGGAATGATTTTCTTGCCCTCGAAATTGATCGGCTCAATCGAGGTCATGCCGACGTTTTCCAAGCACTTGAGGTGGCGCAGGTAGCTTTCGCTAAACGTCATGAAAAAGCGGATGCGACGGATGCCGGGGATATTTAATGCAAGCGATTCTAACTCCTCATGATGCAATAGGTACATATCCTTTTCACCGATCTCGGGGAAGTTGTAGACGCGCTTAATTTCCATCGGCTCCGTTTCGACCCACTTGCCATTTTCCCAATAGCTGCCCTTTGCTGAAACCTCGCGGATGTTGATCTCTGGGTTAAAGTTCGTCGCGAAGGGATAGCCGTGATCACCTGCGTTGCAGTCGAGAATGTCGATGTAGTTGATCTCGTCGAAGTGATGCTTTAAGGCGTAAGCAGAAAAGACACCGGTGACACCCGGATCAAAGCCTGAGCCGAGAAGTGCCGTGATGCCTGCTTTTTTGAAGCGATCATCATACGCCCATTGCCACTTGTACTCGAACTTTGCCGTATCCTCCGGCTCGTAGTTTGCCGTGTCGATGTAGTGTGTTTTTGTCGCAAGGCACGCATCCATGATGCTCAGATCTTGATACGGCAGCGCAAGGTTTAGTAAGACATCTGGCTTTTCGCGCTCAATGAGGGCGATGAGTTCTTCTACATTGTTTGCATCTACCGATGCTGTTTGAATCTTCGTCTTAGAGTCGGCAAGCTTTTCTTTTAGTGCGTCGCATTTTGCTTTCGTGCGGCTTGCGATGCAGATTTCTTCAAAAACATCGCTGTTTTGGCAGCACTTGTGTACGGCGACGCTAGAAACGCCGCCTGCACCGATGATCAAAGCCTTTCCCATGTTATTTCCTCCTCGTAGTCAACTTCTAAATATAAAAATATGGCTAGCGTCTATCAGATAATTGTAGCACCACGAATCGCCGGCTCTTCCCACGCGAGCAGCATTTCTCTAAGAAGCTTTAACGCTACAGCCGTTGAAGCGCCGCTTGCGTCGTAGTGAGGCGAAAGCTCTACCATGTCGCAGCCGACGATATTGTTAAGACGCAGCGTCTTTCTAAGCGCTCGCAAAAGCTCTAAAAAGCTTACGCCGCCAGGCTCCGGCGTGCCGGTACCGGAAAGTACGCTAGGGTCTAGTACGTCTAGATCTAGTGTCAAGTAGACTGGCTTTCCCATAAGATCAGCAAGACTCCACTCAAGCCCCGTAAAGTCAAAGCGTTGCAGATGCGTGTGCTTTTTTGCAAAGATAAATTCCGCACGTTCGCCGCTTCTGATGCCGAATTGGTAAATGCGCCCGTCGCCTAAGATGTCCCAAGCGCGGCGCATGACCGTCGCGTGCGATAGTTTTGCACCTAAATAATCATTTCTAAGGTCTGTATGTGCGTCGAAATGCACGATGTGAAGATCGCTATAGCGCTTGGCAAGCGCACGCACGACGGGCAACGTTACGAGGTGCTCGCCACCGATCATGAAGGGCTTTTTGTCGTCTTTTAGCAAATCATGTGTAAAGTCTTCGATCTGCCCTAAAGCGCGTACAGTATCGCCAAAGCAAAGCTCTAATTCACCGCCGTCAAAGACGCGAGTTTCTGCCATATCAAGGTCTAGGTATGGACTGTATGTTTCAAGCCCATAAGACTCTGAGCGCATCGTGCGGCTTGCAAAGCGCGTGCCGGGGCGAAATGAAGTCGTCGAGTCGAAGGGTGCGCCAAAAAGGACGATGCGCGACTTTTCGTATGAAGTGTTGCAGCCTAGGAAATTTTCCACATTATCTTTTAACATCGCGCAGCATCTCCTCTACATACGTTGGCAAGGCAAAGGCACCGATGTGCAGCTTCGTGTTATAATAACGCGTCTTAATGTCGAGCTTTTGCCAACGCTGAAAATCTACGCCATCGACGGGAGAGAGCTTTTTTGAGGCGAAGCCAAAGAGCCAATGCCCGGATGGGTACGTCGGGATATGCGCCTGATAAACGCGGCTGATGGGAAATGACTCGACAATGCGCCTGTGAGCGCGCTGCATGGCGTAGGCGTCTTCTTCATAAAAGGGGCTTTCGTGCTGATTTACCATGATGCCGTTTGCTTTTAGTGCCTTAAAGCAGTTGCCGTAGAACTCTTTTGTGAAAAGCCCTTCACCAGGACCGAATGGGTCGGTAGAATCTACGAGAATCAAATCGTACTCGTCTTTGGGCTTACGAATAAATCGCAGACCATCTTCAAAGAAAAAGCGGATGCGTGGATCTGAAAGGCACGCCGCCGTCTGCGGTAGATGCGCCCTACACGCCTCGACGACCATTTCATCAATCTCTACAAGATCGATGCGCTCAATGCTTTCGTAGCGCAAAAGCTCTCGCACCGTGCCGCCGTCGCCGCCGCCGATAACGAGAACGCTTTTGGCATCCGGATTGACGCACATCGGTATATGCACGATCATCTCGTGATAGATGAATTCGTCTTTTTCCGTTAGCATCATGTAGCCGTCGATTGTCAAAAAGCGTCCAAACTCCGGCGACTTAAAGATGTCGATGCGTTGAAACTCGCTCTTTGCCGAGTAAAGCTGTCGCTCGACCTTGATGGAAAAGCCTGCGTTTTTCGTATGCTTTTCTGTAAACCAAAGATTCATCCTCTTGCCTCCTCGTATTATTTCATGTAAGCAAGAAGGCATCTGCCAATTTTTAATATATAGATGCTCATGCTACGAACAGTATAGCACAAACATACTCGCATTAGGAACTCTTTCTATGAAAATGCAGAGCTTTTTCCTTTGCTGTTGCTAGTGAAAAGTGTATACATTAATGCACGCTTATTTTTGACAACATCTCATTCGTGTTATAAAATCAAGGAAAAGTTTCGCGTGTAAAAAGAAGGTGTAAAAATGCGGTTTACTAAGAGTGTGACAATAGTATGCTTGCTGTTGATTTTTTTCGCGCTGCCCCAAGCGGCGCAGGCGCAAGGTTTTTTGGAGCCTGCCGATTTTGAAGTAAAAGGCATCGCGCTCGATGCTACAAAAGAACAGATGCTAGCAGTGTTTGGAAAGCCTGATTTTCATAAAGAGCGCGTCGTTTGGGATGTCCTTGTGCGCTATTATGTATTTTCTAAGGGATATGAAGTTGGCGTTGCTGTCGCTACGGGGCAAGTCGTAGATATTTTAGTGCGCGATGCTTACTATAAGGCGCGTGCCGGTGTGCGCCATGGCGCGACGGCGTATAAGATTCAAACGACATTCGGTAAGAAACAGCGCACATTTTTAGACGGCGATGTTTGCTATATTTATGAAAATCCGCAAGATAAAAAGAAGCGACTTATAATTACCGTCGAACCAACGAATGGCAGCCTTTGTTCGTGGCGCATTACTAGTTTGCCGCTGACAGAAGATGAGGCGGACGCTCTAACAGATGAAGAAAAAAGTGATGTGAAAAGCCATGATAGCTGCGCGCTTTCTTTGCTTGATAAAGATATAGATCAAAGTGCGCTTTTAGAAAGTAAAGAGCCTGTGCTTCGTGTTAGTGATCGAAAGTAAAGCACGATGTTAGTTATCATAGGTTGCTAGACGTCATTATGATTTGTACTTTATATGAGGAAGTTTTGACTTATGGGCTATTGTCTGCTAGAATCAGTAAGGATAAAATAGATATAAACTATTATGCTCATGAGACCTCAAGAGGACAAGCCATGAGAGTGTAGATTAGTTAACTAGGCTTCTTTACGGATGTGAGGAGTGATATAGATTGCTCGGATTTATAAAACGATTTTTAGGAGATAACAACGAAAAGGAAATTAAGCGTATACGCGCTGTGGTCGATCTGATAAACGATCATGAAAAGTCGCTTGAAAGTTTAAGTGACGATGCACTTTCAAGACACACGGTAAAGTTTAAAGAGCAATTAGAAAACGGTGAAAGCCTGGATAAGATGCTTCCTGAGGCTTTTGCCGTCGTACGCGAAGCATCGCGGCGCGTCCTCGGTATGCGCCATTTTGACGTGCAGATGATCGGTGGGGTTTGCCTTCACGAAGGCAAAATTGCCGAGATGCGTACTGGCGAAGGTAAGACGCTGGTTGCGACGCTGCCTGTTTATCTAAACGCGCTAGTGGGAAAAGGCGTGCATATGGTCACGGTCAACGATTATCTTGCACGCCGAGATAGCGAGTGGATGGGACGAGTTTATCGCTTTTTAGGACTTTCTGTCGGACTTATCGCGCACGATATGGATTTTCCAGAAAGAAAGTTAGCTTATGCCTCTGATGTCACGTTTGGCACAAATAATGAATTTGGCTTTGATTATTTGCGTGATAACATGGTGATTCACCCACAGCAGATGGTGCAGCGTGATCTTCACTATGCTATCGTAGATGAAGTGGACTCGATTCTAGTTGATGAGGCGCGAACGCCGCTTATCATCTCAGGACCCGGGCAAAAGTCAACAGAGATGTATGCTGTCATGGCGCGTGCCGTCGCGCAGCTTAAAGAAGGTGAAGACTATCAGCTTGATGAAAAGCAAAAGACGGTCGCACCATCAGATGAAGCTGTCTTGAAGGTAGAGCGCATCGTCGGCATTAAAAATCTTTACGCACCTGAAAATATTGAACTTTCGCATTGCTTTACGGCGGCACTTCGTGCTAAGGCACTGATGAAGCGTGATCGTGACTATGTTGTGCGTGATGACGAAATTATCATAGTCGATGAATTTACCGGACGTCTTATGGTCGGTCGGCGCTATTCAGATGGTCTACACCAAGCCATTGAGGCAAAAGAAGGTGTAAAGATTCAGCGTCAAAGCCAGACATTAGCATCAATTACTTTCCAAAATTATTTTCGTATGTATAAAAAACTCGGTGGCATGACAGGTACGGCAAAGACCGAAGAAGATGAATTTCTTAAAATTTATAATCTTCCTGTCGTCGTTGTGCCAACTAATCGACCGGTGCAGCGTATCGACGAACCGGATGCCATCTATAAGACGAAGCGTGCAAAGTATCGTGCCGTCGGCAGAGCTGTCGAAGAGATCCATAAGAAGGGTCAGCCGATACTTATTGGCACGACATCAATCACGCAGTCGGAAGAACTAAGTGCCATCTTAAAAAAGCACGGTGTCGAGCATAATGTACTAAATGCTAAGTACCATGAAAAAGAAGCGGAAATCATCAAGGATGCAGGGCAAAAGGGCGCAGTAACTATAGCGACAAATATGGCAGGGCGCGGCACAGACATCCAACTTGGCGAAGGCGTGCAAGATCTAGGAGGGCTTTACATTCTCGGCACGGAGCGTCACGAGTCGCGGCGTATTGACAATCAGCTGCGCGGTCGTGCGGGCCGTCAAGGTGATCGCGGACAATCAAAATTTTACCTGTCGCTTGAAGATGATCTTTTGCGTCTTTTTGCAGCGGATAATATCGCGTCTATCATGGATAGACTTGGCATGGATGAAAATGAGCCGATCGAACATAAGCTAATCACACGCTCGATTGAACGCGCACAAAAGAAGGTTGAAGCGAGAAATTTTGACATAAGAAAGCACGTTCTTGAGTATGATGATGTCATGAACCAGCAGCGTGAGGTCATCTATAAAGAACGCCGCAAGATTTTAAGAGGCGAAGATCTAAAAGAAAATGTATTTTTCATGCTAGACAAGATTATCGAAAGCCAGTTAGATCAGTATGCGAACGCGAAACTTTACCCTGAGGAATGGACATTAGAAGGGTTAGTCGAGGACGCAGAAAAGATTTATGCTCCCGAAGGAAAACTTAAAAAAGAAGAACTTGAGGCGATGAGCCGCGATGAATTAGAAGAAACGCTCAAGAAAACGGCACAAGAAGCATATGCGGCGCGTGAACAGCTTTTCGGCGAGGAAAATATGCGTGAGCTTGAAAAAGTCGTCATGCTGCGTGTCGTAGACAATCATTGGGTGGAGCATCTAGATCGCATGGATATGCTGCGCGAGGGTATCAATTTGCGTGCGTATGGGCAGAGAAATCCTCTCGTCGAGTATAAGATCGAAGCACTTGATATGTTTGAAGCTATGGAAGCGTCGATTCAGACTGACATCGCTAAACTCATGTATCGCGTGAGCATTGTGACCAAAGAGCAGCAGCAGCTTCAAGATCGCCTACAGACAGCTAGAGCTTCGCACGGTGAAGACTCCGATGCCGCCGAGGCGAAAAAAAGACCCAAACGCAACAAAAATGACATCGGACGCAACGACCCTTGCCCTTGTGGCAGCGGTAAAAAGTATAAAAATTGCTGTGGTAGGAATCTATAATTGGCTTTTGCAGGAAAATTTTCTAAAGGGATGTGATAAGATGCTCGAAGATTGGAAGCCGGAAATTTTGGCGATGCAGGTAAAACTCAAGGAAATGGGGGATTCACTTTGACGTCGCAGGAAAAGAAGAAAAAATAGCCGAACTTGAATATAAAATGGCAGAACCAACTTTCTGGGACAACGTGGAAGAAGCACAAAAGATCCAGCGAGAAATTGCTATATTCAAAGGAAGCGTTGATAAATATAAGGAGATCGTCGCTAAAACAGAGGATACAAAGATACTTCTTGAGCTGGCGATGGAAGAAAACGATACGAGCATTGAGATAGAGGTGCAAAAAGAATTTGCAGCCATCAAGGCTGCTGTACGAGAATTAGAACTAGAAGTGCTGCTTTCCGAGCCTTATGATGCAAACAACGCGATTCTAACGCTGCACGCAGGGGCAGGCGGCACGGAGGCGCAGGATTGGACACAGATGCTTCTTCGTATGTACGGTCGTTGGGCAGAGCGTCATGGCTTTTCAGTCGTCACGGCGGATCTTTTGCCGGGCGATGAAGCCGGCGTAAAGAGCGTGACACTTTTTATCAATGGACACAATGCTTACGGCTATTTGAAGTCTGAAAAAGGAGTACATCGTCTTGTACGCATCTCGCCTTTTGATGCAAATGCACGCCGTCATACGTCGTTTTCAGCTTGTGACATCATGCCGGAAATTGACGATGCCGTTGAAGTTGCCATCAATATGGCAGATGTGCGCGTTGACACCTACCGCGCGTCGGGAGCCGGCGGTCAGCACATCAACAAAACATCCTCTGCCGTACGCATGACGCATCTGCCGACCGGTATTGTCGTACAGTGTCAAAATGAGCGCTCGCAGCTTCAAAACCGTGAGCAGTGCTTAAAGATGCTGCGAGCTAAACTTTTTGAGCTTGAGCAAGAAAAAAAAGATGCTGAGATTCAAAAACTAGAAGGCGATCAGCAAAAGATCGAGTGGGGCAGCCAGATTCGTTCCTATGTCTTTCAGCCATACACGATGGTCAAGGATATGCGCACAGGGATGGAAACTGGTAATGTGCAGGCGGTCATGGACGGTGATATTGATGCTTTCATCGAAGCATTTTTGGCGGCGAAGGCAAATTATGAGATTTAAGGTGAGATTTTGCGTAAGCTGTGGATGAGTTTGGCGAGTATCTTGGCGTTGCTTTTCATTTTTAGTGAAACGTTTTTGCCCTTTTTGATGCGACAGACGGCAGAAAACATGATAAAAGATCGCGGTGCGACGAGTGTTGAGGTGACACTACAAACCACGCCAAGCATTTTGTTGATTTTTGGTCAGATCGATGCCGTAACGATGGACGCAAAAGGGCTTCGTATCGGCGATCTGCTAATGGAGCGTGTGCAGCTTACGGGAAGCGGCGTGCGCTTATCAGCTAAAGAACTTTTCTTTGATCGGCACCTTTATCTTCTCTTTGCCGATGATTTAAGGCTTACGGGAACGGTTTCGGCAAATGCCTTGCGCGATCTTTTAGTAAAGCGTATTGATTCGTTGGACAATATCAAGGTTACGATCGACGAAGAAGGCATACACGCGACGGCAGAGGTAAAAATCTTCGGTCGCATGGCAGATGTCACGCTAGAAGGTAAGATCGTAGAAGATGCACGAGCATTATATTTTCATGTTACACAGCTAGATATACAAAATGCCTTGCTTGGCAAGGCGAACATTGGAGATTTTTTTGACGACGTCTTAATCACAAAGATTGATAAATTGCCGCAAAAGACGCGTATCGAAAGCGTTGAACATCGAGCAGATGCCATTGTCGTGCGCTTTTTGCTAAGAGGATATGAGGAGTAAGGGTTCATGAAGCAATTTCAATATAATAAGGTGCTTATAGCCTTCATCTTCGTCGGACTTCTTGCAGCGCTCCTCATTGATGTCGCACGTTGGCGTGCAGAAGAAGTAAACAAGCAGGTAGATCTTGCTATCGGTTACGAAGATTTGCTACAGCTTGCTGAATATGAGGGCAAACCGTTAGCTGAGGTGTTAGCGGCGGCAAAAGATGCAGGGATCACCTCGCTTGCTGTCTATGAAACGACCTTCAAGAAGCTAAACGCAAGCGGCAAGGCGATGGCGATAGCTGGAAGTGAACTTATCGCCCGTTATCATGCCGGCAGCCTAACCGATGTCGATTGGCGAACTCTTATTGAAAATGGTACGATAAAAGGCTCTGATGTGTGTATCATCGGACACGATGCACATACCTACAGGGAAGTCAAAGAGGACTTGCTGCGCCGCTTAGGTGCTACACGCGTGAGTGTCCATGTGGTAAACGGGGAAGAAATCCTCATTATCAAAGCAAACTACGAAACTTTTCTCAAGATGGAACTTGGTATGCCGACAGATGAGATGCAAAAAGTCAACGCGGCAGGCTTTTTTGTGCTTGCACGGCCTACGAATTATCTTGGCTGTACGACCGATGATGTCGATGTCGTGTTTCGGCGTTTGGAAGATTTTCGTATATCGGAAATCGTGTTTTCCGGCTCGCAGATGCTTGGCGCACCTCAATCTCTGCAGACGACAATCGACCGCTTCAAAGAGCGCAACTTTGTCTTAGGTCTTATTGAAGATACGACGCAGCTACAGTTTTACAAGCAGGATGGGCTTATAGAAATCTCTAAGGGCATCGGCTATGATCATGTTGCGCGTCTTTATGCCATTCCTAAGGATGAACAGCCAAAACTCAAGATAGAAACAGCAGTTGATCGTTGGGCAAACACGGACATGGAGCGCAACATTCGCATTAACCTGCTGCGTATCTATGAAAAGCCTGCTCCTGGCATGACGCTTTTTGAAACGAATATGCACTATATCAAAAAAACGGCAGAAGCTGTAAAAGCGCATGGCTTCACGCTCGGTCCGGCGGGGACGTTTGAAAGTTGGTATGCGCCGCGTCCTTTGCGTGCCTTGCTCATGCTCGGTGTGGCGGCGGCAGCCGTGCTTTACCTATCGCTCATCACGCATCGTCTGCGACGAAGGACGCTTTATGCACTCTTTGTAGTGCTAGCTGTTGTCTTTGCTGCACCTATCCTCATGGGTAACGGTGCGAAGATGCGTCTTTTGGCAGCTTTTTTGAGTGCAAACCTTTTCCCGGCGCTTGCTGTGATATGGCAGCTTGATCGTATTCGCACCATGGAGCCTGCTGTGCAGGTATCTTTTTGGCGTATCATCAGCACGGCGGCTGTCGCCCTTTTCGTGACAGGCGCACTTTCTTACATCGGTGCAGCTTATCTTTCAGGAGCACTCGCCGATGTCGAGTATTTTTTAGAGTTTAATATCTATCGCGGTATCAAGCTGACGTTCGTGTTGCCCATTATACTCGTCGCCATCGCTTTTTTGGCGCGTTATGATGTTTTCGATGGTAAGATGGCAGAAGGTGAAGGCGCACTCGTGCAGCTTGGAAAGATTCTTGATATGCCTGTAAAACTAAAGTCGCTATTGCTCTTTGTGCTCGTAGCATTAGCAGGCATTGTATTTGTCGCACGCTCTGGTCACACATCAGGTATGCCTGTTTTAGGTCTTGAAATAAAATTTCGCGCTATTTTAGAGCAGGCATTTTATGCACGACCTCGCTCTAAAGAGCTTATGATCGGACATCCGGCCTTTATGCTAGCTGTCCTTGCGTGGTGCCGTAAGTGGCCGACTATGCTGTTTTTTGCACTCGTACTCGTCGCGACGATTGGTCAGGGATCAATGGTGGAAACTTTTGCACATATGCGAACACCTATTTATATGTCCTTTGTGCGTGGCATCGGTGGTATCGTATTAGGCTGTGGCATCGGTGCGCTTTTGATGGTATTCGTGCATCTTGGACAAAGGATTTTATCTTCGGCAAAGGAGCGTTTCTCAAAGGAATGAGCAACATCGTGGTATCTGGATATTACGGCTCGAAAAATGCCGGCGACGAAGCCATGCTCGCTGCGATGATCGAGGTACTGTCCGAACTAGACCCACAAACGAATATCAAGGTGATTTCAGCGAATCCTCCCGATACGAAGCGCCGACATGGCGTCGAGGCAATTTCTTGGCTCTCGTTTTCTAAAATATGGAAGGCTTTGCGCTCTGCCGATCTCTTCGTATCGGGAGGCGGCAGTTTGCTGCAAAATGTCACGAGCCGTCGAAGCCTTTATTACTACATGGCTGTTATCGTCCTCGCTTTTTTCGCTCGTCGTCCTGTCATGCTCTACGCGCAGGGCATTGGCCCTATTGAAGGCTTTTGGGCGCGTACCATGATGCGCTTTCTCGGTAATCGCGTGCGTCTTATCACTGTGCGCGATCATGGATCTCTGGCAGAGCTTGCAGATCTTGGCATCTTTCGCCCACCGATCACCGTGACCGCTGACCCTGTACTTGCCATACATCCCGTGTCGAAAGATGCAGGTCGGCAGGTCTTAGAGTGGAACGGCGTGACGGACACCAGAGTGCTTATTGGTATTTCTGTGCGTGAGTGGAAGGGCTGGCAGTGCTATAAAAAAGTGTTGGCAGAAGCTGCCGATTGCATCGCTGCTGATTTTGATGCCAATATTGTTTTTTTACCCATGCAGTACCCGGAGGATGTCAAGACAGCAGAAAAGATAGCTGCCATGATGAAAAAAGAAGCTATCGTCTTAGACGGCGAATTTTCTACGGCAGAAATTCTTTCACTAGTCGGCAATATGGATCTTTTGATTTCCATTCGTTTACATGCCTTAATCTTTGCAGCCGTCATGGGCGTACCGCTTGTCGGCATATCCTACGACCCGAAGATTGACCGTTTCTTAGATTCTATCGGTGAGACACCTGCCGCAGAGATAGAAAATATCGAAGCTGAAAAACTCATAGCTAAAGTACGCAACAAGTGGAACAATCGTAAAGACTCCTGCGAAAAAAACGCTGCATTTTTGCAAAATCTAAGAAAGCTATCTTTTCAAAACGCGGAACTTGCCGTAAAAATTTTGCACGATAAATAAAAGGAGCGAAAAAATAAAAAGCCTCTTAGCGTCGAGCAAAAAGCTCGACGCTAAGAGGCTTTTTTGATGGCTTTTTGAAGAGTTAAGAAAAGTGTGGCATATGTTTATCAGTGTTTTCTTTATTTTTTTCAGGAACATTAGTTGGATATCTGCCGCTAAAGCAAGCATCACAGCAAGAGATGCCGCCGGAAAGTGCAGGAAGCGAGGCGATGGGCAGATAGCCAAGAGTGTCGGCACCGACGATCTGAGCAATTTCTTCTAGCGTATGCTTTGCAGCGACGAGGTTTTCGGTAGAGTCGATGTCAGTGCCGTAGTAACACGGGTGCAGGAAGGGGGGTGCTGAAATACGCAGATGAATTTCTTTTGCGCCTGCTTTACGAATGAGATCCGTGATGCGTTTACTCGTCGTGCCGCGTACTATGGAGTCGTCGATCAGCACGACTTTTTTGCCGTAAACAGTTTTGGCGATGGGGTTTAGTTTGATACGCACTCTATCAACACGGTTTTCCTGCCCGGGTACGATAAAGGTGCGCCCGATGTATTTATTTTTAATAAGTCCTATGCCATAAGGTATGTTAGATGCGTGGCTGTAGCCAAGTGCTGCGTCAAGCCCTGAGTCGGGTACGCCAATGACGACATCAGCATCTACAGGGTGGCAGGCGGCGAGAATTTCACCGGCGCGTGTTCTCGCTTGATGAATGGATACGCCGTCGATGATAGAGTCCGGACGGGCAAAATAAATGTATTCAAAGACGCAGGATTTGCGCGGCTTCTTATTACAGTGTTCTAGGCGGCTTATTATGCCGTCTTTGGTAAAGACGAGAATTTCACCGGGGAGAAGATCGCGCTCAAAGCTTGCGCCGACAGCATTTAGCGCACAGCTTTCGGAGGCGATGACAAATGTAGAGTCTGGCATTTTACCATAGCAAAGCGGGCGAAAGCCCTGTGGGTCACGCACGGCGACGAGCTTGGTATTTGACATAAGACAAAGGGAGTAAGCACCTTCTAAGGAGTTCATCGCTTGACTTATAGCATCTTCAATCGAAGGTGTCGTAAGCCGCGCCTGCGTGATGAGATAGGCAATGATCTCTGAATCAATAGTAGTATGAAAGATTGCGCCTGTAAGCTCTAGCCTATCGCGTAGCACGTCGGCATTGCTAAGGCTGCCGTTGTTTGCAAGTGCCATCTTGCCTTTTTGGTGATTGATAGCGAGCGGCTGACAGTTGCGGCGGTTCGTTGCACTCGCCGTGCCATAGCGCACATGGCCGATAGACATTGTGCCGTTAGGAAAGCGAGCGAGGACTTCACGCGAGAAAACATCGTTGACGAGTCCTAGATCTTTGTGCGAGAAAAATACGCCATTATCGCCAACAGTGATGCCGCAGCTTTCCTGCCCACGATGCTGCAGCGCATAAAGTCCGTAGTATGTCATAGCGGCGACGCTCGTGGATTTTGGGGAAAAGATGCCGAATACGCCACATTCTTCGTGTATGCTCATTCATTCTCCTCCTGCAAGGTAATTTTTTATCATATATAATATGTAACATCGTACACCATGAGAAAATTTGTGTCAATAAAGTAGCTTTATGCAAAAAATCGCACAAATAGCAGGATTTTAAAAGGTGTATGTCGAAGAGAGAGCGTGGGGATGTTGTATTGAAGTGCGTCTAATAAGCGATGCTTTTATAAAAATGCTGGATGCACAATGTGTCCGATCTTTAAGTAACCACTGATAAATTCAGTCACGCATCTACGCTTTTTTCGCATCGTCGACAAATCAAGGACGTTGCACTGCTACGTTTGTGGTTTATCTCCTCGATAGGCACAGTGTATTTGGGCAACTTCATTTTAGCAGCGTTTCTTTAGATGAATTTTATAGCAAGGGAGATTATTGGTATGAAAAACAAGTTGCACCATACTTTGACAAGGGCGGTGCTCTTGGGGCTTTTTGCGACGACAGTGACGATGCCGGTATATGCAGTGTCATCTCTTTCAAAGCCCGGACAGGACATTGAGGGCAAGATGCCCGAAGCACAGGCGGATTTAGAAAATAACATGAAAAAGAATCAAGCAACGAGTGATGTGAAGTTTCTCGTAAAGAATATACAGTTAGATGTTGAAGATGAGATCAAGCTAAATCATGAGGAGATTCGTGATATTTTGCTAGAGCGTATTGGTAAAGAAACATCACTTGCCAATCTAAACGATTTACAAGATCAGATTACAGCATATTGCCGCAGCCACGGTTATCCGGCAGCTGCCGCTTATCTGCCGGCACAAAAGTCAGACGATGGCAATGTCATCATTAAAGTCATTCCTGGGCGCTACGGCGATGTAAAGCTTGATAACAATAGCCGCTTTAAAGATACGGCAGCAGCAGGTTTTTTGGCAGGGCTGAAAAAAGGCAAGATCATTGAAAGTAGAGATTTAGAAACAGCTCTTTATACGATTAGTGATTTTAGCGGCGCACGCGCCGTTGGTATGCTAAGTGCCGGCAAGTCGTTTGGCCTAAGTGACGTGACGGTGCATATAGAAGACGGCAAGCCATCTGCTACGATCGTTTATGCTGAAAATTACGGCAGTACATCTACAGGTCGCTACCGTTATGGTGTGCAGCACGCGATCTACAACGTAGACGATATGGGCTCGAAGGTCAACATTGGTGCGTTGCTGTCTAATAAGTCACTGCATAACTATTATGTAAACTTTGAAACGCTCGTTGGTCGAGGTGGTACGTCGCTTGGCGTCGGTTATAGCCGCATGGATTATGAGGTAGGCGGAGCGTTGCGAAACTTGGGGATGCACGGTACGGCAGATACGATAAGCATTTACGGCAGTCGCCCCATCTATCATACGAGCGACGAAAAATTGGCTGTCACCTACGGTTATGATTATCGAAAACTCAAAGATGATATTGATTCTTTCAAAGGCATTGCAGATAGTGAGAAACATTCTTACAATATCCATGGCGGCATTGAAGGTTTCTGGCGTGACAGAAAAAATGGTCTGATGCTAAACTACAGTTTTACACTGACAGCCGGCAGACTTATGGCAGATTCGGCATATGCAAAAAGACTGGCGATGCTTGGCGGTACGGAGGGGAATTTTGAGAAGGTAGAGGCAAAAGTCAGTGCCGTACAGCAGCTAGGCTCTCAAGCAGATGTCATGGTCAAGATCGCAGGGCAGAAAGCATCGAAAAAGCTTGACAGTTCCGAGCAGATGTATCTTGGTGGTGCTAATGCTGTGCGTGCCTATCCACAGGGTGCTGGCACTGGTGACAGCGGTATTTTAGGCACGGTTGAGCTGCGATATTATACAGATGTGCCGGGATTAGTCGCGAGTACTTATTTTGATGCCGGACGCAGTTCATTTGGTGGCGTAAAAACGACTCTCAAGGGTTGGGGGCTAGGTCTTTCTTATAATGCACCGGATTGGTTTGCGCGTATCGACTACGCTCGTCGCATTGGTCTAGGCGCGAGCGAAAGCCCCAAGCTAGATCGCGGTCGTTTCTGGTTTCTTGCCGGAAAAATTTGGTAAGTTTAGAAGAAATGTTATGGGTAAGCTAGCGCACGAAGCATGGTTTAGCTTTGTACGCTAGCTTTATTTTATTTCCGTTAAGATGTCGCATGAAGCCTATTGACAAATTAGGATATATAAATTAAAATGGCGAAAATATCATGCAGTGTAAAGATAGTAAGGCTGTCTTTACGCTAAATAAGAGCAGTATTCTGCCAGCTGCGGTGATAAGAAGGAGCATAGAGAAAAGCAAAAAGGCTTTTGCCTTAGCGCTAGATCTCGTAGAATTTCTACAGAGAAGACGAGGAAGAGGTTGTCGAACATTCAGCGGATGCCTCTCGGCTGCATCGGTCGTAAAAACCTGTAAAGCCCCTTGGTAACAAGGGAGATAAGACAGTTGATAAGATGGGCAGAAACAAAAAAGAATATGCTAAGGCAGGTGTTTTGCCTGTCGGAAACTTAGGAGGTTTTTGCCTATGTGTGGCATCGTTGGTTATGTCGGTAAGCGTCAGGCGACGCCATTTCTTGTTGAAGGCTTGACGAAACTTGAGTATCGCGGCTATGATTCGTCGGGGATTGCCGTTTTGAATAAGGAGAAAATTCACATAGAAAAATGCGTAGGCCGCCTTGCTGAACTTACGCGTATCATTGAAGGTAAAGAGCCTGAAGGCAGAATCGGCATTGGTCATACGCGCTGGGCGACGCACGGACGACCGTCAGATATAAACGCACATCCACATATGGATTGTGCCGGTAATTTTGCCATCGTGCATAATGGCATCATTGAAAACTATCTGTCGCTAAAAGAATATTTGCTTAAAAAGGGGCATACCTTCCGCTCGGAAACAGATACGGAAGTCGTCGCACATCTTTTAGAAGAAGTTTATAATGGCGACTTTGAAGCAGCGGTGCGCGAGGTGCTGTCGCGTATTGAAGGCTCCTACGCGCTCGTGTTCATGTCACGCGAACACCCAGATCGTCTGATTTGCACGAAGCAGGACAACCCACTTGTTATTGGACTTGGCGAGGGGGAAAATTTCATTGCTTCAGACATTCCTGCTATCATCTCGCGTACGCGGCGCACTTACATCATCAACGATGGCGAAATGGCTGTAGTAAAGTCAGATAGCGTACATATGACGAATCATCGTGGCGAAGCTATTACAAAGAAAGTCTTTGAGGTCAACTGGAATGCCGAGGCAGCAGAAAAGGGCGGTTACGAGCATTTCATGCTAAAGGAAATCCACGAGCAGCCAAAGGCGGTACGCGACACGATGTCGCCGCGCCTTACTAAGGACGGCAAACATATCGTCATGGATGAGTTGTGTTGGAGTAAAGAATTTCTTGACTCTTTTAATAAGATATATATAGTAGCCTGCGGTACGGCGTATCATGCAGGGCTTGTCGGCAAATATTATATAGAAAAACTTGCGCGTATCGCCGTTGAAGTCGATGTCGCATCCGAATTTCGCTATCGTTCGCCGCTCATTGATGAAAACACTTTGATGATTGTCGTCAGTCAGTCCGGTGAAACGAGCGATACACTCGCCGCCTTAAAGGAAGCGAAGCGTCTTGGTGCAAAGACTCTTGCGATAACAAACGTCGTCGGCTCTTCTATCGCACGTGAAGCGGCGCAGGTGTTATATACTTGGGCAGGTCCTGAGATCGCTGTTGCTTCTACGAAAGCATACACGACGCAGCTCATTTTGATGTTCATGCTTGCCCTATACATGGCAAATCTCAAAGGAACACTAAAAAATGAGCGCAGCGAAGCTCTTGTTACAGCACTTAGCAAAATTCCTGTTGAGATCAGCGAAACTTTAAGCGATGTTGAACCGATCAAAACATTTGCAAAGCAGTATGGCTTCAATGAGGACGTATTTTTCATCGGTCGCGGACTAGACTATCATGTTGCACTTGAAGGCTCTTTGAAACTGAAGGAAATTTCCTACATTCACGCAGAAGCTTACGCAGCCGGTGAGCTAAAGCATGGCACACTCGCACTCATCGTTGAAGGCGTGCCTGTCATAGCCCTTGCGACGCAAAAAAGTGTCTACGAAAAAACGCTGTCGAACATCAAGGAGGTCAAAGCAAGAGAAGCTGTCGTCATTGGTATTGCAGCTTCTGGAGATGAGCAACTGGCAAAATATGTAGATCACGTCATCTATGTACCTGCGACAGACGAACTTTTGATACCGCTGCTTGCTGTGGTACCTTTGCAGCTTCTTGCCTACTACGCTGCCATCACGCGTGGCTGTGATGTTGATAAGCCGCGAAATTTAGCAAAGTCTGTTACTGTCGAATAATACTTTTCCTGCTACGAGAAATGAGGGGTTTAATTGGCATACTATTTCAAAGAACCATCGCATACCTTTGGTGAATACTTGCTCGTGCCCGGGTACTCCTCGGAAAAGTGCGTGCCGGCAAATGTTTCTCTAGAAACGCCGCTTGTTAAATTTCGTCGTGGTGAAGAACCGAAACTCAAGATGAATATTCCAATGACTTCGGCGATCATGCAGGCGGTGTCAAATGACAAAATGGCGATCGCCTTAGCGCGCGAGGGAGGGATTTCCTTCATCTACGGCTCACAGACACCTAAGCAGGAAGCGGCAATGATCGCACACGTTAAAAACTATAAATCAGGCTTTGTTAGCAGCGATTCTAACATCAAGCCGACGACTACGCTTGCTGAAATTTTGACACTAAAGGACGCAACAGGACACTCGACTATGGCAGTAACAGAAGATGGCACGCCAAACGGCAAACTCTTGGGCATCGTCACGAGTCGAGACTATCGCGTGACACGCATGAGCCTTGATATGCAAGCTAAGGACTTTATGACGCCGTTCGAGCGTCTTATCTACGCCGACGCGAATCTTACGCTGCCACAGGCAAACGATCTCATCTGGGAGCATAAGCTTAATATGCTGCCTTTGATCGACGAAAAACAGCGTCTTCGTTACATGGTGTTTCGTAAAGATTATACAGACAATAAAGAACATGAGCTTGAACTTATAGACGAATATAAACGCTATATAGTCGGTGCCGGTATCAACACGCGCGATTATGCCGAGCGCGTGCCGGCACTTTTAGAAGCGGGTGCAGATGTCTTGTGTATAGACTCGTCTGAGGGCTATTCAGAATGGCAAAAAAAGACGCTTACCTATATCCATAAAGAATTTGGCGAAGACGTTAAAGTCGGTGCAGGAAACATTGTAGACGGCGAGGGATTTCGTTTTCTGGCAGATGCAGGTGCAGATTTCATCAAGGTCGGCATCGGTGGCGGCTCTATCTGTATCACGCGTGAAACGAAAGGTATAGGTCGCGGTCAAGCAACAGCCGTCATTGACGTTTGCCGCGCACGCGACGAATATTTCAAAGAAACCGGCATCTATATACCCGTTTGCTCAGATGGCGGCATCGTGCATGATTATCACATGACGCTTGCGTTGGCAATGGGTGCAGACTTTATGATGCTTGGTCGATACTTTTCGCGTTTTGACGAAAGCCCGACAGACAAGGTCAAAGTCAATGGCACCTATTATAAGGAATATTGGGGCGAAGGTTCAAACCGTGCGCGCAACTGGCAGCGCTACGACTTGGGCGGTGATCGCAAGCTGTCTTTTGAAGAAGGAGTTGATTCTTACGTTCCCTATGCAGGATCTTTGCGCGACAACATTCACATATCACTTAGTAAAATCCGCTCGACGATGTGTAACTGTGGTGCGCTTACTTTAAGTGAACTGCGCGACAAGGCAAAGATCACGCTTGTATCTTCGACAAGTATCGTCGAGGGCGGCTCGCATGATGTCATTTTGAAAGATAAGTTTGGACGCGATTGATTGCGGCAAAAAATAAAATTAAAAATAAAAAGCCCTTCCGCTTTGACGAGAGGGCTTTTTATTTTTAATGCACGCTAATAAATGGCGTTGTTTCCAAATAAATCTCGAAGGTGCGCGGCCAAGGAAAACTCATGTCAGCTTGGAGATCTTTTACAGAAAGCTCTATACTTTCGCCACATGGCAAAGATATACAAAAGGGGCGTCGGCAGGCTTTGCTGCTTTTGAAAGTTTGCAGACGCTCATGCATTGCCTTTTTCAGCATCGCCGTCGCTGTTAGATAGTCATGCGAAAGATCTAGATCGTAAACATTTTTCGTACCGAATTTTTTAATCCCTGTATTGACGAGAGTGATGACATCCTTTAGATAGAAATAGTCCTCTAAGAAACGATTATTGAGAAGTTTGAGATTTGCAGCGTAAAGTGCGATAATCTCATCTCGCGTTACAGCGGTTTTTTGTGCGGCACTAAAAAGTATTGCTTCTGCGAGTGCTGTACCTACAGAGTTACTAGCTGTGTTCCAACCGGCATAAGAGAGCAGTCCTTCGATGGGTGAAGCACGCTCAATGAGAAGTGGCAGCAGCGTTTCTTCGGCGGCAAAGTGGCGGCTTAGATCGACGAGTGCGACAGGCGTACCTGCTGTAAGGTATTTTTCGATGCGCTCGATACTTTTTCGTTGCAAGGCGAGGTTTTTTTCTGAGCCTGCATGGATGAACAGCACGAAATTAGCTTCAGCGGCATTTTCTTTACATATGCCGCCAAAAAGAGTGATTTTTTCTATAGCCGTTTCATAAAGAGAAATAGCCATAAAGGGAAGAATTTCATGAGGCGTTTCTTTATCGTCCCAGTCAAGATATATTTTAGGTTGGTAGTCGTTTTTTTTTGCAGAAATAGCAGCTAGGAGCGTCAATGCAAGCTCGTCAGCACCATGGACGATAGCAGCTTTTTCTGTTGGTAGCTGTTCATCTTTTAAGAGTAATTGCAGACGACGCTTTTCAATATTAGAAATGCTGTACATTTCGCCGTCATCTTGCCCAATGAGTAGTCGTTCTAGGGTGCCTTCTTTGACGAGAGTGATGAGTGCTCGTGTTAAAAGCTCATTTTGTTCAAAAAGCGCGAGGTATTGCGCTAGACTTTGTGGGCTGATTTTCGCTTCAAGTTCTTGCATCTTTACTTTATCAAGCGGATCGCCATAGAGTGCGTAGCGATCTGCAAGGCGCGAGTAGGCGAGGATGTATTTGTTGTCGTAGTAGTCATCTATGCTCGCCGGCGGTATCATGCGCGGCAGAATAGAAAAAGCATAGAGCGGTACACTCGGATGCTCTTTATGAAGCTTTTGCAGATAGGCAATGAAAGAGTCGATCTCCGTGGGCGACTTTTTAGCTTCACGCGCTGCAAGCAAGCCGCCGTAAAGTAGTTGATCGATGGAAATAATGGCAGCATCGCTTGCATGGATGTTTTCAAGGAGCCATGCTTGTGCCGCTTTTGTTTCGCCCGGCATAGTGTAGTAATCTGCTATTTCATAGGCAAGGGCATCAATTTTTGTACCAAAGACGGTACCGGCATCAATTACTAGCTGACGGCACGGCGGTCTAGTGTCGAGCGGCACAAGCACGATGCGACCATTCGCCTTGCGATCAAAGACAAGTGGCGTACCATCATAAGATGGGTGCAAGAAAGTGTGGTAGGAAAAAATCACAAAAAGCGAGAGAAAAAATAGATACAAAAGTCGTTTTTTCAAGTAATATCCTCCTAAAAGCATCCATATAATTTAAGGTAGCGTTGATAAACTCAGCCGCCCATCTTTACACATCTGTAATAATTTGGCAATTGCATTTTATCAGTGCTTCCTTGACATTATAGCATAGCCCTGTTCACGAAATGAAAAAAATGTGATAGAATATGAAAGGTTATCATTGAAAAGGCACAGATATATAGAGTGCTTCGTTGATTTCGAGGTGAAAGTATGCGTATCATCGCAGGTACAGCGCGTGGTTGTCGCTTGAAAACACTCAAGGGAGAAAGAACGCGCCCGACAGCAGATCGCATCAAAGAGTCGCTTTTTAGTATTCTAGCCCACCATATTCAGGCAGCACGAGTCCTAGATCTTTTTGCGGGAACGGGTGCGCTTGGATTGGAGGCTCTTAGCCGTGGAGCAAGATCGGCAATTTTTGTAGATGAAAAGACAGCATTTTTGATTAAAGAAAATGCCGTCAAGACGCGCCTTTTCTCGCGTGCCGTTATTTTACGAAGCGACGCCTTTAGTGAATTGAAGCGTCTTTTTAAGCAGGGATATTCCTTCGATTTGATTTTTTGCGATCCGCCATATCGACAAGGGCTTTGGGAGAAGGCACTTTCTTTAGTGGATAAAAAAAGGCTGCTTACGCCCGATGGCTGCATGATCGTTGAGCAGAGCGCAGAAGAAGTGACGCTGCCGACACTAGAAAATCTTAGCTGCACACGCAAGGAGATCTATGGCAAGACAACGCGACTGTGCTTTTTTCACAGCAAGAGCGAGGAGGCTGCTTTTGATGCTTAGGGCTGTATGCTCCGGGAGCTTTGATCCTGTGACGAACGGTCATGTTGATATTTTTGAGCGTGCCGGACGTATGTTTGATGAGTTGATCGTGGGCGTTTTTCATAACATTCGTAAGACACCGTTTTTTTCGGTAAAAGAACGTGTAGAGCTTTTAGAAGAAGCGACCCGACACATTCCTAACGTGCGTGTTAATGCCTTTGCAGGACTCTTGCCCACATATATGCGCGAGATCGGTGCGACAGTTATTGTGCGCGGCTTGCGCTCTTTTACCGACTATGAGTACGAACAAAAACAAGAGCAGATGCTAAAGCATATCGCGCCGGAGCTTGAAACGGTATTTTTGTTTACCGACCCACGCTATTTTTTCGTTAGCTCATCAGGTGTTAGAGAGATTGCAAAATTTCGTGGCTCTTTGACAGGACTTGTTCCGGCGTGTGTAGAAATAGCTGTAAATAAGCGTTTGGAAGAAATAGAA
>CAUUGH010000018.1:0-29912 GCA_963544755.1 uncultured Selenomonas sp.
AAGGTTCACTACTCCGTAGGAAAAGAGGTTAGAAGTGCTATTGAAAAAATTGGTGGCACTATGCCGGAAGATTTGCCTGTTCCGGAGAAAAGTATTCAGCAGATAGAAAAAGAACAAATGAAGCGTCTAAAAGATAAAGCGAAAAGGGAAAATTGATATTGGACGAATAATGTTTACCTAAAGAAAATCATTCCTACTGTAGTATCAACATTGATACTGTTTTGATACTAAAAAAACTAAAAGTAGAAAAATCAGGTATAAAAATAGCCGAAAACAGAAACTGAAAAGATACTAATATAAAATTCAAGAAACAAATATGCTATGGCAATTATTGAATTTGAGTGATCGTAACAAATATGTTGCTCTATAATGTTTAAAATATCATAGTGATGTCATATTTAAAGTAGCTTAATCAAAGAAAGATCACAGTTAAAATCAGTTTGTATTTCATAAGATATGGCAAGAGTTGAAGAAATGTTGATAAAATTTTTCTCATATCAAAGCAGGGAAATGATGCATCTTGCCAGAAAGAAATATAGCAAGGATAAGAAGATGTAGCTGTAATAAGATGTTTCAATAACTTCATGCAACGCAGTTGAAAAATGTATGTTTTGCAAAAAGAGGTGGCAGTTATGAAAATCAGCAACAAAGGTTTTGGAGCGTATGACATTCGTGGTATTTATCCAGATGAGGTCAATGAAGAACTTGCCTATCGCATCGGGCGGGTTTTTGTCGATCTCTTTCATGCAAAGAAGGTAGCTATAGGGCATGATATTCGTCTTTCAGGACCTTCGATCCGCAAGGCACTTGCAAAGGGACTTACAGAAGCGGGTGCTGATGTCATGGACATTGGGCAGTGCGGTACGGAGATGATTTACTTTACGACGGCGCACTATGGACTAGATGGCGGTATCATGATCACGGCGAGCCACAACCCGAAAGACTACAACGGCATGAAGTTTGTGCGTAAAGAGTCGCGTCCTATTTCTAGCGATACGGGGCTAAAGGACATTGAAAAAGCTGTGATAGATGGCGATTTTAAGCCGCTTGATCGTTTACTAGGAAAAATCGAGCAGGTTGATGTACTTGATGAATATGTAAAACACATCTTGACCTATGTTGATGTCAAGGCGTTAAAGCCGTTTAAGATCGTTGTCAATGCAGGAAACGGTGCGGCAGGTGCTGCTATTAACGCGCTTGAAAAGCATTTGCCGTTTGAGATGATAAAGGTGTTTAACGAACCGGATGGCAATTTTCCAAACGGTGTACCAAATCCGATTTTACCTGAAAATCGCGAGGCAACGGCAAAAGTTGTAAGAGATTCCGGCGCAGATGTCGGCATCGCTTGGGACGGTGATTTTGATCGCTGTTTCCTTTTTGATGAAAAGGGCGATTTTATCGAAGGTTATTATATGGTTGGGTTCTTAGCTCAGGCGTTCCTCAAAAAGAACAAGGGTGCAAAGGTTATTTATGATCCGCGTCTTTTATGGAACACTATTGAAATTGCAAAAGAACTTGGCGGTGAGGCTGTAATGTGCAAGAGCGGTCATGCCTTTATCAAAGACAAGATGCGCGAGGTCAATGCGGTATATGGCGGCGAGATGAGCGCACATCATTATTTTCGCGACTTTTCGTACTGTGACAGCGGCATGATTCCGTGGCTCTTGGTGCTAGAGCTGATGAGTGCAGCAAATAAGCCACTGTCTGAGCTTATGATAGAGCGTATGGTGCGCTATCCGATCTCCGGCGAGGTCAACAGCAAAGTCGCCGATGCTCATAAAGTGATGCAAAAGGTTGAAGCGATCTATGGCGAAAAAGGCAAGGTAACGAAAGTTGACGGTCTTTCGATAGAATTTGACAAATGGCGCTTTAATTTGCGTATGTCAAACACAGAGCCGGTGATCCGCCTTAACGTGGAATCGCGTCATGATGAACAACTTATGCGAGAAAAGACGGAAGAACTTCTTGCCGTCATTCGAGGGTGATTGTGGTAAGGCAAAAAATCCGCAAGGCGATAATCCCGGCTGCGGGGTTTGGTACGCGCTTTTTACCGGCGACGAAAGCACAGCCTAAGGAAATGCTGCCTATTGTAGATACGCCGGCGATCCAGTTCATTGTAGAAGAAGCCATAGCGTCTGGTATAGAAGAGCTTTTGATTATCACAGGGCGCAATAAGCGTTCAATAGAAGATCATTTTGACCGCTCGTTAGAGCTTGAAGAGCAACTAAAAGAGCAGGGCAAGTATGATATGCTCAAGATGATCGAAGAAATTTCAGACATTCAGATTCACTTCATTCGCCAAAAGGAAGCAAGAGGGCTTGGACATGCCGTGCTTTGCGCTCGTCAATTTGTCGGCGACGAGCCGTTTGCCGTGCTTTTAGGCGACGACATCGTAGACGCTAAGGTGCCGTGCCTTGCACAGCTTATCGATGTTTACAAAGACTACGGTGCCAGTGTGCTAGGCGTGCAGCAGGTGCCAAAGCGTCAAGTATCGCGCTATGGCATAGTAAGACCTTGTGAAATAAAGCCAAACGTCTGGCAAGCACTCGATCTTGTAGAAAAGCCGGAGGTCGAGCGTGCGCCGTCTGGTCTTGCGGTACTTGGTCGCTACGTGCTGATGCCGGCAGTGTTTGATATTTTAGCACGTACGATGCCGGAAGTGGGCGAAGAACTCCAGTTGACAGATGCTATTAGTAAATTGGCACAGCAAGAAAAAGTTTATGCCTATCGCTTCGAGGGGCGACGCTACGACATTGGCGATAAGGAAGGCTTTTTAGAAGCAACAGTCGAGCAGGCATTGAAGCGTCCTGAGATACGCGATGAATTCATGGCATATCTCGTGCATACAATAGGACCGTTGTTGCAGCAAAAGATAGACAAAGATGCAAGATAAAGTTAAAAAATCACAGGTAGCTTTAGTAATTTTCTAAAAAAGCTACTCTTTTTTAGAATTTGTGTTATACTGTAAACAGCAGGTTTACATATAAAAGTCGTTTGTGCATTTTTCCTTGAGGCGGTTTTAGTGTGGGGGTTGATGATCTATGAGTTTGAAGTTAAAATCTGGTTTTTTGTTTGACTACGATAATCTATATGGCGAAGGAAAAGTGACGAAAGAGGATGTGCAGGCATTGGCAGATCGCTTACAAAAAGCGCATGAAGCCGTGCAGGTTATGCGCTCAACAGGCGTTGTACGAGGACATGTGTCTAAGGACGGCACACCTGAAAAGGTGCTTTTCTCGCAGCTGCCGTATATTGCGGCAGGACATTTGAACTCACCGACATCACTTGCACGTCTAAAAGAGTTGACTACGCAGGTAAAAAATCATACAGATGCTGTTGTTTCACTCGGCATCGGCGGTTCTTTCCTAGGCAACAAGGTGATTTTTGATGTTAAGTGCGGTGCTTATTGGAACGAAAAGTTAGATGCCGAGCGTGACGGCTTTCCAAAGGTCTATTTTAGCGGCAACAACATTGACCCACGTGCCACCGGCGATCTCATCGGCTCGCTTAAAAATCAGGCGAAGATCGCTAAAAGTCATAGGCAGCGTGCGCTTTACGTCCTACTTCTCGTGATCTCAAAATCTGGCGGCACACTTGACACGATGTCAAACTTCATGGTTGTCTATAAGGCGTTGCAAGACGATGCGAATATTGAAGTTGAGGTCGTTGCTGTTACCGATCCGAACGAAGAGCAGCCGACACTTCTTAAAAAACTTGCAAAAGACAATGGATGGAAAACGTTTGCCGTACCAGATGGCGTAGGCGGACGCTTTTCGATCTTCTCTGAGGTGGGGCTTTCACTCGCCGCTTGCGTTGGCTTTGACATTGATGCATTTCTCGCTGGGGCTAGAGCTATGGACGAGGCGTGCCGCACAGATGATGTCTGGCATAATCCGGCAATGCTTAATGCCGCCTTGAAATTTATTGCCGCTGAAAAGTATGGCCGAGACATTGAGGTCATGATGCCCTATGCCGACTATATGAAATCCGTTGCCGAGTGGTACGTTCAGCTTTTAGCAGAGTCTTTAGGCAAAGAAAGCAACCGCGAAGGTGAAAAAGTTTACTACGGCAGAACGCCTGTTGTTGCTGTAGGGACTACAGATATGCACGCACAGACGCAGCAGCACCAGGAGGGAAAGTGCAACAAGATCGTGCAATTTATCCGTGTAGAAAAGTGGGAAAACGATCTGGTGATCCCAAATGAGTTCCCCGATGTAAAAAAGTTAGCAGATATTTCCGGACTGACGATGGGCGCGGCACTAGAAGCTGCACGTCAGTCGAACGCGGATGCACTCACGTCGAACGCACGCTTTAACGCGCTGTTTTCGCTGCCGGAGATGAACGCCTATCATTTAGGAGAGCTGCTCTATTTGTTGGCGTTAAGCATCGCCTACGAAGGTGAACTTGCTGATGTCGATGCTTTCAATCAGCCGGGCGTTGAGTCGTATAAACGTATTATGGGGCCTAAATTAGAAGAGCTTAAAAAACGTGGGTGAAATAAAGCCTGACAGATTAGTGAAGGTTTTTCGTTCACACAAGGAAGTAGACCAGATGCATAGTGGGGCTATGTGTAGGATTTACCGGCCCGGTTAGAGCAGGAAAAATACCCCAAAAGAAAAGTACTGAATTTATCAGTGCTTCCTTAAGGAAAAGCTTATAAGAAAATTCTGGGTGTAAGGCAATAATAACAACTCTGCTGATTCTAGGAAATCGCTGATATTAGTGATGTCCGTCAAAACGGTGCAGATTTTTGTCCTATCAGAAACATAAACTTACGTAGTATATAGGATTTATGTTTTCAAATGGGCGAAAAGATGCCCCAAGATTGGCGTGCTGTATGTATCGGTGCTTTCCGTGGCAAGGAAGAAGTGGGGTTGTTTTATCTATTGAAGGGAGGGATGGAGAATGTTGGAAATAGAGCAAGAAAAAGAGCTAGAAGAAACTAGCGGCAATCGGATCATTAACGACAAATATAGCAACTCATGGTTTGTCAAACTGCCAAAAAAGCTATCTGCTTTAACTAAAGAGAGCCGTTTATATGATCGTTCGACCTTTTTCCTCATCATACTCCTCATCGCTTCGCTTGCTTGGTTTTTAAGTGACAGCACAGAGCCAGAGTCGGCGGCACGTATCGCGCCGCTTTTGGCACAGGCGCCGGAAACGGTGCGACATGAGGAAACGATTGGTATGAAAGAAGCACAAGGCGATGTGAAAGTGTCTGATCCATTTTGTTTGCTGCATAAAGAAGAGCAGGCTGCATTAGCGGCGATCGTCGCTGTAGGCGGCACTGATAGTGAAGTGCGTGCCAAAGCGAAGCGACCAACAGTAAAGTTGCAGCAAAAAAGCGGTGTAGACAGCACTCGCGCTGAGGAGGGACAAAAGACTAAGACAGCAGAACAGGCCGTTGCTGTTTTGCCCAAGGTGCATGGCACGGTAGCGAACAGCAACGGTACGGTGGTACTGTTTTCCTTCGGAGAGCAAAATTTTTTTCTTATGGAAGGAGAAGAAAGAGATGGCGTATTGTTACAATCTCTTTCAGAAAAAAGTGCCGTTGTTGTGGTAGATGGCAAGTCGTACACGTTATCACTGCCAAGTTGAGCATTTTTAAAAACAAAGCAGTTTTGATAAAATAAGAAAAAGGCACGGCGGTGTCTTTTAGGAGGGATGTGCGTGAGAAAATGGTGGAAGCTCTTTTTGTGCATCCCTTTGTTTGGGCTTTTGCCCATATTGCCAGCTGCGGCAGCTCCCGTAACCGTAGAGGTGCTTGAAAGCGATGTGGTAACGCTCCTAACTTCCATAGCACATCTTTCAGACATCAATCTTATCTTAGATGATTCTGTCGAGGGACGCGTCAGCTTGAGTCTTAAAAATGTCGAGCCAGAAGAGGCTCTGCATCTTATCGCCAAGGTGAAAAATTTAATCATACAACGTGAAGGGGACGTCTTTATCGTGCGTTCAGCAAAAGAGGCGGCTCCCTTTTATCGTGTGTATGTCCTGCCGGTTCGCTATGCAGATCTAGATACGGTATTTGCCGCTGTAAAATTATCTTTGGGTGAAGCAGGAATTTTTTTAATTGACGAGAATAATGAAAAAAGAACCGACGCTGCAAACAAAGGGGCATTGTACCGAATGGGAGAGCGGCTGTTGGCAGATCGTGCGACAAATGTTTTGTTGCTCTACGGCTCAGAAGAAGAAGCAGCTCGCGCACAAGATATACTATATTCACTTGACGTGCCGACACAGCAAGTATCATTAGAAGCTCGCGTCGTTGCTTTAGAAAAGAACGCTGCCAAAGAACTCGGCGTAGATTGGGATTGGTCTTTTCTTCCTAACGCTCCTACGGACTCAAAAAAGAGCGGCGACGAAAAGCGTCGCGGCATCGGCGGCGAAGTGCCGGGTGTAATTCGTTTTGGCAAAGCACCTGCAGGTACGCCGTACGAATTTTATTACAGGGCGAAGATCGCAGCACTCGTTACAGATGGCAAGGCAGAGATTTTAGCGCGTCCGAATATCGTGACATTGCAGGGGCGAGAAGCTGTGATAAATATTGGCGGCTCTGTGCCTGTACCTGAAACGCGGACGACAAATTCGACGGTAACGACCTCGATAGTTTATAAGAGGGCAGGTATTATTTTACGATATACGCCGCGCATCCATGAAGATGGTGAGATCACGGCATCAGTTCATACGGAGGTCAGTTCACCTGTCTATGTAGATGATCTTAAGGCATATAAGTTCCAAGAGCGTTCGGCAGATACGACCGTGCGCTTAAAAGACGGTGAAACCATGGTGATTGGCGGTCTTATCGGCAGCGAAGAGTCACGAAGCTTCGCGAAAGTGCCGCTTTTAGGTGATCTTCCTGTACTTGGGGCTTTTTTTCGTAGTGTGCGACGCAGTAAAACAGATTCGGAAATCATGATATTTTTGACCGCACACATTTTGCATGACACAACCTCTCCTGTCGAAGGAACGGCAGATATAGAGCAGTAATGAAAGGATGTTTGGCAATGACAATCAAGATCTTGATCGCAGACGACCATGCTCTGCTGCGGCAGGGAGTCAAGCGCGTATTGAATTTTGAAGACGATTTGGAAGTTGTCGGCGAGGCTGAAGATGGGCAAGAAACGCTCGCAAGAACGCTCGTCCTACAGCCGGATGTGCTGCTTCTTGATCTCAATATGCCGGGGCTTTCCGGTCTTGAAGTGGCCTGTCAGCTCCAAGCTGCTAGATCTAAGACCAAGATCATAGTTTTGACCATCCATGACAGCGATAATTATGTGCTTGAACTTTTGAAAAACGGTGTCTTAGGCTATCTTTTGAAAGATGTTGAGCCGTCTATGTTAATCAAGGCGATTCACGTTGTCAACGAGGGCAATGCTTTCGTCTATCCATCGCTTGCAGAGCGTCTTTTTGGCGGTGTTGCAGAAGATGAAAATATCAACGAAAAGGCGCGTACGATGTGGCGCGAGAGCCGCTCTGAGCGCTTGACTTCGCGTGAGATGGATGTTTTATCGTGTATCGCGAAGGGTTTTAGTAACCAAGATATAGCACAAGCTCTTTTTGTCAGTGAAAAGACGGTCAAAAACCATTTGACAAATATTTTTAGAAAACTAAACGTCAATGATCGTACGCAAGCACTTATTTATGTCTTGAAGCATAAGATCATGACACTTGAATGAGGTGACTGCGTGCTGTTTTTCGATTGGCAAGTTACGACGGCTTTTAACAGTCGGTGCATGGCAAAAGATCATGCGCCGGCTTTTCTTTTAGATAAATAGTATCAATAAAGACTGGTTTGTTTTAGGATTGACATTTATAATGAAACTACCTACAATGAGAAACATAAATAACGGTGAGCTGTACGCACAAACGTCTAAGTGCTACATGGCGGCTAGTTGCCGCAAGAAAGGAGCATCATCATGTCCGATGTATTGCTAAACATCAAAGGACTTTTTGCAGGCGTGGAGGGAAAAGCGATATTAAAAAATCTTGATTTGACTATCCGTAAGGGAGAAGTACACGTCATCTTAGGCCCGAATGGTTCCGGAAAATCAACACTCATGAATGTTATCATGGGGCATCCAAAGTACGAAGTAACGGCAGGCGAAATTTCTTTTGAAGGTAAGAGCCTATTAGATATAAAGACATTCGAGCGTGCAAGAAAAGGTCTTTTTCTATCGTTTCAGACACCAGAAGAGATTCCGGGGATCACTGTAGAAAATATGCTAAGAACAGCAAAACAGGCAGTTACGGGGGAAAAAGTCAAGATTCTAGCCTTTAAGAAAGAACTAAAAAAAACAATGCAAGAGCTAAAGATCGATCCAGCCTATGCCGAGCGTTACATGAATGTAGGCTTTTCAGGCGGTGAGAAGAAGCGCAACGAGATCTTACAGCTATTGATGCTTGCGCCGAAGCTTGCGCTGCTTGATGAAACGGACTCAGGGCTTGATGTCGATGCCGTGCAGATTGTTTCTTCGGGGATAGAAAAATATCATACAGCAGATAATAGCTGCCTTATCATCACACATAATTCAAAAATATTAGAAAAGCTCAAAGTAGATCGCGTACATATCATCGTTAGCGGCAGGATTGTCAAGGAGGGTGGAGCTTTTCTCATCGACGAGGTAAATCATCATGGCTTTTCTCGCATACTCAACGATACTGCGCTAAAGTGAGGTGACAAAGGTGGCAAAGAAGAAAACCTTCGTAGAAGACATCGAGCGCACGCTTTACGACATTAAGAATTACGATGTACCAATTTATAAAGCGCAGCAAGGTCTGACAAAGGACATTATCAAAGACATCGCAAAGCAAAAGCACGATCCAGACTGGATGCTTGAATTTCGTCTAAAATCTCTTGATACTTATAATAAGATGGCATTGCCCTCTTGGGGACCTGACCTTTCGGCGCTTGATATGGCTAAAATCGTCACCTATGTACGCCCCGATGCGAAAATGACGGGTAACTGGCAGGAAGTCCCCGATGATATCAAGGGTACTTTTGATCGTTTAGGTATACCCGAAGCAGAAAAGACATCGCTTGCCGGCGTTGGCGCACAGTATGATTCGGAGGTGGTCTATCACAGCATACAAGACAATCTTGTAAAGCAGGGCGTTATCTATACTGACATGGAAACGGCACTCATTGAATATGAAGATATTGTCAAGAAATATTTCATGAAGCTCGTAGCACCTAAGGATCATAAATTTGCAGCGTTACACGGCGCAGTCTGGTCAGGCGGCTCCTTTGTCTATGTACCTGAGGGTGTCAATGTGGATATTCCGCTGCAATCGTACTTTAGACTCAATGCGCCGGGTGCAGGACAGTTTGAACACACGCTGATCATAGTAGAAAAGGGTGCTAATCTGCACTTTATTGAAGGCTGCTCGGCGCCAAAGTACAACGTGACGAATCTTCATGCCGGCTGCGTTGAACTTTTTGTCAAGGAGGGGGCACGGCTTCGCTATTCGACTATCGAAAACTGGTCGCGCAACATGATGAACCTTAATACGAAACGTGCTCTTGTCGAAAAAGACGGCTTGATCGAGTGGGTTTCCGGCTCTTTCGGCTCTCACGTTTCCATGCTATATCCTTGTAGCATCCTACGCGGCGAAAGAGCGCGATGCGAGTTTACAGGCGTGACATTTGCATCGAAAGGACAGATACTAGATACCGGTGCGACCGTCATTCATACGGCACCTTTTACATCAGCGACGATCAACACGCGCTCGATCTCAAAGGCAGGTGGCAACGCAATCTATAGGAGTGCTGTAAAAGTCACAAAAAATGCGCCCTTTACTAAATGCTCGGTAAACTGCGAATCCTTGATGCTCGACAGCATATCGCGCTCTGATACGCTGCCCGTCATGGACATCGAAGGTGATGAAGCAGACATTGGGCATGAGGCAAAGATCGGACGCATCAGTGACGAGGCAGTCTACTATCTGACTAGTCGCGGCATTGATGAAGATGAAGCGCGAGCGATGATCGTGCGTGGTTTTGTTGAACCTATCGCGAAAGAATTACCTTTAGAGTACGCCGTTGAGATGAATAACCTTGTCAATATCGAGCTTGAAGGCACGATGGGTTAAGAAGGGGAAAATCATGCAAACTCAAGAACTTTTTAGCTCCATACCTATGCAAACATGGCGTTGGCTTGGCGTCAATGGCACAAAGCTTCCTACGGATCTTGCCAAAACTAAAGTCCAAGAAATCCATGTAGAAGCAGGCAAGAAGAAAAAAGTCGTTTGTATCTATCGAGAAAGCTCTCATGAAAAGATCAAAGCGCATATAGAAAAAGGCGCCGCGCTCACACTCGTCAAAGTGCAGCTTGTACAAGAAACTAAACACCACGCTGACGATGTCGAGATTCACGTTGCTGAAGGCGGCTACTTTTCCTACACGATCATTGAGGTCGGTGCTAAAGAAATCGTGTCAAAACTCTTAGTTGATTTAGCGGGAGTAAATGCTACAGCAGATATAGCCTCCTTTTATTTCGCCGATAAAAAGAGAATGTTTGACTTTAACTATCTCGTACGCCAAAGGGGCGCACATACAGATGCGACAATGCAAGTCAAGGGCGCGTTGATGGACGAGGCGCAGAAAATCTTTCGCGGTACGCTAGACTTTGTTACAGGATCAGCAGGCTCTGTCGGACGCGAAAAAGAAGACGTTATCATTCTCTCGCCGGGCGTTCGCAATCGTTCTGTTCCCTTGATGCTCTCCGGTGAAGGCGATGTTGACGGACACCACGCTGTAAGCATCGGCAAGATGGATGAAGCGAAACTTTTTTACCTTATGAGTCGTGGGCTAGACCTTGCCGAAGCGCGTCGCCTTGTCGTTGAAGCCGACCTATTTCCTGTACTTTCACGCATCCAAGATGAAGCATTGCAAGAAGAAATTGCCGCCTTTATCGAAGGGAGAATCGAAGATGCGGACTAAAGAGGACATTTGTAAAGATTTTCCCTTGCTCATGCACAAGATGAACAATCAGCCACTTATCTACCTTGACAATAGCGCGACGACGCAAAAGCCGAAAGAGGTCATCCAAGCTATCTGCGACTACTACAGTTACAGCAATGCAAATCCTCATCGGGGTGCTTATGCACTTTCTGTCGAAGCGACGGACATCTACGAGTACACACGAAATGCTACACGCGCCTTCATTAACGCTCGTTTGCCACAAGAGATCATCTTCACGAAGAATGCGACAGAAGCACTAAACCTCGTCGCTTACAGCTATGGTCTTATGAATGTGCGTACGGGTGATGAGATCGTCATATCTATAGCAGAGCATCATTCAAATCTCGTGCCGTGGCAAATGGTGGCTAAAGCAAAGGGCGCGACACTAAAATATATGTACCTTGAAAAAGATGGCAGACTTTCTGTAGAAGAAGCAAAGCGTAAGATAACGAAAAAGACGAAGATTGTCGCCGTCACGGAAGTGTCAAATGTCCTAGGTATTATCAACCCTGTCAAGGAAATAGCTGCCGTTGCACATGAAAACGGTGCCGTCATCTTAGTAGATGGTTCACAAAGTGCAGCGCATATGCCAGTAGACGTGCAGGATATGGACTGTGACTTTTTCGCGTTCTCCGGGCATAAGCTGCTTTCTCCCATGGGTATAGGTGTACTCTACGGCAAGGAAGCCTTACTAGATGCAATGGTGCCTTTTTTGCGCGGTGGCGACATGATCGAATACGTCACAGAGCAGGAAACGACATTTGCCGAGCTAGCGCAAAAGTTTGAGGCAGGTACGCAAAATGTCGGCGCTGCGGCAGGGCTTCGTAGCGCCATAGAATACCTCGAAAAGACGGGCTTTGACACAGTGCGCCGTATTGAGCAAGATCTGGTAAGCTACGCCCTGCCTTTGCTGCACGCTTTGCCCGAGATTGAAATGTATGGCTGCGATGTAGATCCTGCCCTCAAGACAGGCATCATTACTTTTAACGTCAAGGACGTTCATCCGCACGATGTCGCGACGATTTTAGACTCTTTCGGCATCGCTGTACGTGCAGGTCACCACTGTGCACAACCCTTGCTAAAGTATCTAGGACAAAATGCTGCCTGTCGCGCGAGCTTTTATCTTTACAATAAAAGGGCAGACGTTGATCGCTTGCTAGATGCTTTAAAAGAAGTAAGAAAGGTGATGCATCTATGAGTCTTTCAGATATTTATACGGAACTAATCGCCGAGCATAGCCGCTCAAGAGAGCATAAGCATGAGCTTTCCGGTGCGACGATTAAAGAGCGCGGACACAATCCATCGTGCGGCGATGATATCACCCTAGAGCTAATCATCGAAGATACCAAGATCAAAGATGCCGCTTTTAAAGGTGTCGGCTGCGCCATTTCGCAGGCTTCGACATCAATGATGATCGACTTGGTAAAAGGCAAGAGCATAGCAGAGGCACGCCATCTCACCGAGCTTTTCATCTCAATGATCAAGGGCAAAAAGCTATCGGAAAAAGAGCTTGCATCGCTTGATGAAGCCGCTGCGCTTGAAAACATCTCGCAGATGCCAGCGCGTGTCAAATGTGCGGTACTTTCATGGCACACGCTGGCTACGATGCTTAAAAACAAATAAAAATGATCGCACATATGTCTGATTTTTGACAGATGTGCGATCATTTTTTCTATGAAAACGCAAGAAATATTTGCCTAAACGATAAAAAGCCTACACAAAAGAAGTGTAGGCTAAATTTTCATGGTGCGATCGGCGCGATTCGAACGCGCGACCCCCTGCTTAGGAGGCAGATGCTCTATCCAACTGAGCTACGACCGCAAACAACGTATATATTTTATCAAAAGAAATGTGAATGTGCAAGGAAAAAGGACAGCACAAAAAAGCGAGAATTTTGATTTTATGACAATATATAAGCGTTCGAGAAGGATTTTTCCCTTATTCGCCGAAGTATTGAAGTGTTCAGAGATTTGTAAATCTTGGGCAAGGAGAGTGAATGTCTGCCATGCTGGTCGGAAGTGTCGTTTGTTCTGTAGCGTTTTATTGCCAGCGCTGCGGCAAGATTCATGTGCATAATATACCATATTTTTCTGGAGTAAAGCGTTTTTTTCTCCGCTGTGAGAGCTGTTCACATGAGCAAGCGGAGGTTTTTCGTCAAAAGCGCGGACATTTGGAAATTCGTGTGTCTTGTGTCGCTTGCGGCCAAGAGCATATATTTAGTTACAGTCTGGCAGAACTTAGGCATATGCGGCTTGAAAAGGTATATTGTGGCTTTGATCACTTTGAGCTTGGCTATATTGGCAGCAGCCGCTATATTGAAGAGTTTTTAGCATTCAATCAGGCGGCGTTTGAAAAGATTCATCCTGCCGACGGCAAAAACTTCATCGGCAAGCAGCAGCTCTTGCTTGAAGCACTCAATCGTGTGCATGACTTTGCCGCAGCCGGCGAGGTCGCCTGTCCTTGCAGCAGTCATGAATTTATCGCACAGGTATGCGGCAACGCTGTCTTGCTTGAATGTAGCCATTGTGGCAGCTATGCGATCATTTCTGCAGAAAGTGCCGATGATCTAAAGCGTCTTGTCTGCGGTGCTGCCATCGGCTTTTTAGCGCCGACGACAAGCAATAATTTGCACGCACAAATGTCTACTTCGTAGATAGGGGCAAAATAGTATCCAAAAGACAACAGGGAGGTTTTAATTATGAAAAGGAAATCTTGGAAAAAGCGCGTCACTGCATCTCTTATTGCTTGTATGTTTACTTTCGGCGCTAGTTTTTCTCTGCCACCTGCAAAAGTTGCAGAAGCAGGCTGGGGTGATGTTATAGGCACGGTCGTCGGCGGTTTTATGGCAAAAGATGAAGCAGAAAAGCAGATTAAAGAGCTTGACAAAACGGAAGAAGGCAGGCAAACGCTTTTTCTCATGTTTCAAGATGAATTAGGCGTTGAAGAAGATTCGCCTTGGGAAGAGCTTTGTGCGCGTGCCGTAGAGCGCGTGTCGGCCGGTATTGCCAAAAGCGATCCATCTATAAAGGAAAAGCCATTTTTATGGTTCATCAATCAAGAGGATACTTTCAACGCGTTTTGTTCACTCGGTCATGTAATGTCGATCAATCGCGGACTTTTTAACTATTTGCAAAACGAAGATGAAATCGCAGTCGTCTTAGGTCATGAGATGGGGCACGGCATGAAAAGCCATGTAGCAGATGCTTGCTAATGTGACGAATGCGTCGCTACTTAGAAATGTTGTGCTAGATACAGTTGTAAAACAGATAAATCGCGTGTCGATTGGCAGAAAGCATGAGTGGGAAGCCGACGAGCTTGCGCTCAAATACATCACAGATGCCGGCTACAACCCGGGTGCTGCCGGTGCCGTCTGGCAGCGCTTCATGGAGCAGCAAGGCAACAATCCGCAGAATTTTATCAGCGAGATGTTCGATCCGTCTGATCATCCGACAAATAAAGAACGTCGTGACAAGTATATGCAAAGTGTCAAGGAATATAGCGGCGGTCATGTCGAGGTCAAAGACGGTGCAGTTTATATAAAAGGCAAGCGTTTTGTAGAGCCTGCAGAAATTGCAAACATGAGCGGAGCAGAGCGCTCATATTTCGTGCAAGGTAACTTAGCGGCGGCATATCATAATGATCACGCAAAAGAAGATGCTTATGCCAACGGCAATATCATTATGCTCGGTGAGCAGCCCATCATGAGCTGCCTAGACGGTGACGAAGAGTTAGAAACACTAGTTGAACGATTAAATAAAATAAAGTGAGGCAGATGGATGGATTTTAAGCGTTATCTCAAGAAATATCCAAATAAGGAGGGATATTTTGGCAAGTTCGGCGGTGCTTATCTGCCAAAAGAGCTAGTGCCTGCCTTTGAAGAAATCAACAAAGCGTATTTGACAATCTGCCACTGCTCACAATTTATCAACGAGCTTCGTCGCATACGCCGTGAATTTCAAGGTCGTCCGACGCCGGTATACCACTGTGAGCGGCTTTCGCGCAAGATCGGCAGCTGCCAGATTTACCTAAAACGTGAGGATCTCAATCACTCCGGCGCACACAAACTAAATCACTGCATGGGCGAAGGGCTTTTGGCAAAATTCATGGGCAAAAAGCGCATCATCGCAGAAACAGGTGCAGGCCAGCATGGCGTAGCGTTAGCGACGGCAGCAGCCTTTTTTGGGTTAGACTGCACGATCTACATGGGCGAGGTCGATATAAAAAAGCAAGCGCCGAATGTGACGCGCATGAAGGTACTTGGCGCAAAAGTCGTCTCTGTAACGCGCGGCGCAAAGACGCTTAAGGAAGCAGTCGATGCAGCTTTTGAAGACTATTTGAAAAATTATCAAGAAACCATCTATTGCATCGGCTCTGCACTCGGTCCACATCCGTTTCCCATGATGGTGCGTGACTTTCAAACAGTCGTCGGCATTGAAGCACGCGAGCAATTTTACAAAATGACGGGCTTTTTGCCAGATGTCGTGACAGCCTGCGTTGGCGGTGGCAGCAACGCGATCGGTATGTTCATTCCATTCCTTGATGATCCTGTAGAGATCGTGGGCGTCGAGCCGCTCGGTCTTGGAAAAACGCTCGGCGATCATGCAGCTTCCATATCCTATGGTGAAGAAGGCATCATGCACGGCTTCAACAGCGTCATGCTAAAAGACGAGTCAGGAGAACCTGCCCCCGTATATTCGGTCGCTAGTGGTCTTGACTATCCTGCCATTGGCCCTGAACATGCATTTTTACATGATGTCGGACGTATTCGCTACGATACAGCAACAGATGAAGAAGCCCTCGGTGCTTTTTTCAAGCTATCTCGCTTTGAGGGCATCATCCCGGCGCTTGAAAGTGCTCACGCACTCGCCTACGCCATACGCCGCGCCAAGCAGATGGATACTGGCTCTATCCTGGTAAACCTCAGCGGTCGCGGCGACAAGGATCTTGACTATGTGATGGAAACTTATGGTATGGACGAGAAATATTTAGATTTTGCTTGATATTTTGATAAAAAAGGGCGAGGGACTTTAGATCCCTCGCCCTTTTTTATACTTTATAAAAGCTCGTCCTTAGCGACATCATAAAAAGCGTGTTCTGCTTTAATTTCGCGCTTACCTTGGCAAATTTTCACATTGTCGTCAAATTGCGCTATTTGACTATCCCAGTTAAATAGCCCTCGATCTGCTTGAATCGTAAACTTAGGGCGTTCAAGTCGGACGCTACCATCGACTGCGGCTTCGTGCGTCTTGCCGATGATATGCGCCCTATCGCCGGTTAGCTTCAAGCCTTCTTGCAAGACGCTGATATTACCCTCGCACCAGACTTCAAAGTCTGACGAGTTTACACCGCTTTTAGCGTCGAAGGTACCATTTTTTAGATATTTAAGTGCAGTCTTGATGTCAACTTCTGCATGATCAGCTTGAAAGGTGCAGCCATTAGCAACGATACGCACATTACCGTCAAATATGCAGCGACCTGAGTCAAAGTCTAAACGGTAGGAGTCAAAGGAAAAATTGGGCGCAGCAAAAGCTGTCACTTGTAAAACGAAGAGTAAGAATACAAAAAGCAACGAAAACCTGATTTTTTTCACCGAAATCATTCCTTTCTTTAACACATAATGGATTTTTCAAAGACTACGCACAAATACTATTCTTTTGTCAAAAATTTGCCAATCCTTCAGCATTTTTCTATCGTTCAAAACTTCAAACGCGCTTCTAAGCCGACAACGGATCTGGCATCTTCATCGCGGTTCCAATAAAGGCTCATGCGGTCGTTGAAATCGTAGCGCACGCCGAACTCGCGCCCTTTGTTGCCAATGCCCTGCTTATAGCGCAGCATAATCTTATCGTTTAGATACTTGCCTATTTCGAGATTATATTCTAAGCGTCGATCTCTTTCACCAGATTTTGTACCTGCTTGATCCGTTATTGTCACATCTTCACCTGCAATACTAAACTCGTCAAGACCTAGTGCATTTTGCACATTAGCTTCTAGATCGCCAAGAAGCGTCATAGATAGTCCGAAGCTCAAAAGCGAGGTGAGCGCTTGCTCACTTTTTAGATCAGCAGTTTGAAATGTCAACAGGCGCAAGATCTCCGCCTCGCTTAACTCCGGCATGGATGTAAGGCGCGTATCCATGGCACCGATAGGACCTTTCGCGTGCAAGAAGATACGCATTTTGCCAAAGCGTGCATCTGCCTCTAAGATAAGGCTTGGCAAGAATGAACCGAGTTGATTAAAGTATGCCTCGCCATCTTTTATAGTAAAGCGTGTCTTATTGTAAGAGATCGTACCGCGCTCGACGGTGATTGTACCTGCCGGCACGATGCGCTGTGTAGTACCACCGTAGTGAAAAGAACCGGCCAGACGCATATCATAAAGCGACGGGCTAAAAAAGCGTACACGATCCCCTAGTGTGCAAGAAACATCAAGAAGCATTTCTGGCAGTTCGCCTTCGGTGTCTGGAATTGATGGAATGGAAAGTGTCGCACGATGAATGTCGATTTGCCCTGTAAGTTTTGGTATATTTTTTCCTTCTATCTCGCCTTCTTCGATGCTAAAATGCGCCGTTAAAGGACCATTATAAAAGTTACTGACGATGGCGAGATCGTCTGCTTTTATAGAAAGCTCGTAGTCTTTTAACCTGCCGCCTAAAAACGCTGTCTTACCCTTGATGCTGTAAGAGCCTTCTCCCATCTTGCCGGTGCAGTCTTCTAAGAAAACGCTTGCGCCGCCAAAGCGTAGACGCGCATTCATCTCTGTCACCGGCATATGAATTTCCTTGAGTTTTAATGCGCCGTCTGTCAAACTGATCTCACCCATAAAATGTGGTCGCAAAAGTGTTCCTGTCACACGCACCTTGCCTTTCGTCTGACCAAATGCCCAATCTACGGACGGCAAAAGAATCGGCAGGAGCGAGAGATCGGCGTGATTAAGTGATACTGTAAGATCGAGCTGCTCCGGGGCATCAAGCCATGCATCAGGAGTCGCAAGCAAGCTTTTTACGGGCATCTTGCCCTTAGCACTCGCGCTGTATGTATGTGCGCCGACATTTTTCTGCATGATCAGTTGCTGAATATTTATTACGCCGTCCGTTAAAGTAAGCAGCCCCGTCAGCTCATCAAACGTCGAAACACCTATGCCACCATTTTTCATTTCAACAGAAGCATTTGCCTGCGGCTTTTCTACTGTACCGCTAAATTGCACGGCTAGATCAAGCGTGCCGCGCACATCGCCGACAACGCCTGCAGCTTTTGTAAGCATACCGGCGGCGATGCCGTTCGCTGCAAATTGCGCGTCCATCTCTTTACCGTCTAGGGGGATCTTTCCCTTAGCAGCAAATACCCCTTCGCCTTGGCTAGCGTGCAGCTCGTTAATCGTCACCACATGATCGGAAAGTTTAACATCAAATACGAGATCTTTTATATCGTAGCCACTTGCTTTTCCTTCTTTGACCACGGCATTAAGCCCCACCAGTGGATTTTCCAACGTGCCAGCAAGGCTAATCGTACCATCGAGCCGACCTTCTAAGATCTCATTTTTTAGATTCAAGATGGCAAGAAGTGCATATACATCGCCATTTTCCACACGCAAGATGCCATCGAGTGCCTGCGTTTTTCTATTTGTCTGGCATTTCATCGTGTAGCTGCCGCCATTTTGCTCAAAGCCGATGTTTTCTAGGTGCAGCATATGCTCGCTCGTTCTAACTTCACCATGCATAGCCTCGATGGTTTGCCCATTAAATTGGAGCGTCTTAGCATCTAATACACCGACGAATTGCGGCGTATCAAATGTACCGCCGATATGTCCGGCAAATGTACCATGTCCGCTGACAGGATACGGCAATTTGCTCGCTAAACGATCAAAACTCACATCATGCACATCAGCATAGAGATCAAGAACACTTTCTTTGCTGATCGTGCCGTTTAGATCCACATCGACGAGCGGCGAGAAAATATGAAAGTCCTGCAAACGTAAAACACCGTTTTCTAAATAATAGTCACCATCCATACCGGAAAGAATATAGCCATCATAACTGCCACGATAAAAATGGATGTAGCCGACCGCCGACGGATTGTCAAGCGTACCTGTAAAGCGAATAGTATTATCTACGTTGCCCGTAATCGGCAGCGTAGGTGCGAGAAAAGCTGCGACATCTTCCATGCGTGCGCTAACGGCATCGACTCTAAGATCAATATGTCTATCGCCTACAAAACCAATGCTTCCCTCAGCGATCCACGTTTCTTTGCCGCCATGCTCTACTAAAAAACGCTCAATCACGACGTTATCAGCTCTACCATGCACACTGGCATGAAAAGTGTCAAAGGGTTGGCTAAATAAGCTGCCAGCCGCGCCTTCAACGTCTGCTTCAAGCAAAGGATTTGCCGGCGCACCGCGCATAGTACCTGCTATTTCCAGCGTACCTGAGCCTTTTGCATCTTCTAAGAAATTATCAACAAGTGAAAGCGGCAGTGCCGTGCCGTAAAAACGCAGATCAAGATCTTCTTTTTCTACATCGCCTTCTAAAACAAAGGCACCACCATCTGTAAAAGAAAGCTGGAGATTATCTAAATGAAGCTTAGAATCTTGCTTAAAAAAAGAGGTCGAAAATTGATCGATTTTTACACCGCGAAATAATGCCCCTTCGCCAATAAAGGTGCCATAGACCAAAAGTCCGTCAACATCTGTACCTTTTCCCTCTAACATGACATCTGCGCCACAGCTACCTTGCAGGGAAATTTCTTCAACCGGCAGCAAAGCTGCAATCTGCTCGCCTATTAAATCCTGCGCCTTGATGTGTGCGCTATAAAGACCATCTGCCGCGCGAAAGATCCCCTGTCCTTCCGCCGTACCGCCTAAAGCTTCTAAACTAGCGTTTGCCGTCAGATAGCCGTCTGCAAAGAGTGCATTTACTTTTACGCCTGTAAGCGGCTGACCGTAGAGCATCGCCTTTGCAGCTTCAAAGCTGCCATCGATCTTTAAGTCGCTCTTTGTACCATAGACGGAAGCTAACAGGCGCACCTTACCTACAAACGGGCTTTTTTCCAAAATCGCCGACGGATCAAAAGATGCCGAATCTACGACGAAATTAAAAGTCGGCTCTTCTTCTTGCCAAGCTATCTTGCCATGTATAGATGCCGGCTGATCGTTAGCTAAAGCGCGTAAAAATACACGCGCTTCTTTTTTTGTAAACAGCAACAGCCCTTGCGATGCTTCTACCTTTGTAGCGTATACAAGTGCTTTAGCCTTAGAAAAGCGCACCTCGCCGGTAAGTGATGTATCGTCTTTTTCACTTACAAGCTGTATTTTCGCTTCATCTATGTGGAGCGCCTGCGGCTTTATCTCTTCTAAAAGTGTGCCGCTTGGCAAAAAAGCGATGTAATCCATCGCTTCAATATGCTCTCCCATTATGTCAAGCGCTTGCCTTGTTTGCGACAAATCCCCTTTTACATGAAGCGGCGCTCCCTTGCTCTTTGCCTCTGCTTCGACGGCGATTAAAGCATCGTCTGCAAAATCAAACACTGCTGCAAGATCTGCTAAAGCGATCACATTGCCGTCTAAGTCGATATTTGCCCTACCATCTTGTACGCTTACTTTACCGTGAAAATCACTCGCTTGCACGTCATCTTGCATGAGATCTGCGACATTCCAGCGACCATCTTCTTGTTTTTTTAGAAAAATCTGCGGCTCTACGATATGCACACGCGAAACAGCAGCGGCAGGTGAAGAAGCTAAAGCGGCGAAAAGGCGAAACTCCACCTCAGCATACACGGCGCTTGCGATCTCTTGTCCTACATTATCCTGCACACGAATACCCTCAATGCAGATAGTGTGTAAAGATGCCACGCGCACGCTATCTATAGCAACGGATACGCCAAACATCTCGGATGCTTGCTTAGAAAGCAGCTTCGCCACTTCTTCTACATAAACATTCGTACGCTCTACATAAGCTGTCACAGCGAAAATGAGCGCGGAAAAAAAGATCGCGATGCTAACTAGTGCCAATGCACCGCGACCTTTTTTCATCTGATCTTCCTCCTCATTGTTTATAAATCTAAAAGTTAGATTAAAAATGACAGCACTCTATCCGCACTATTTTAAGGAAATACTTATAAAATGAAGTTGCACCGATGCACTGTGCAAATCGAGGATTTATCGACGCTGAGAAAACAGCGTAGCTGCGTGAAGATGCGCGGCTTAATTTATCAGTGGTTCCTTAGCTTATGGCGCCGTCTTAACAGGTGCGCCCTGTGTCAAAGGAATCATGGTTCCTTCTGGCATACTCGTGCGCTGCTTACTTTTTTCGTCAAGCATTTTTTGCTCGCTAACCATATTTTCGGCAGCTTTTTCCGTATGGTAAAGTGCCATTTCAGCTTGCTCTTTGGCTGCCTGATAATACTCAGTATCGATCTTCGCCTGATAAGACACCGTGTCAAGATCAACAGGCAGCCCCATGGCGCGATCAAGTGCCGCCTTGCTGACGTTATATTTATAAAGCGCATCGTAATAGTTTGTCTGCGCCCTGACTAACTTTTCATCGGCATCCGTCACATCAAGATTCGTACCGACGCCGGCTGCATAACGCACTTGAGCTATCTTAAAGTCCTCAATGGCACGCTCACCGGCAATGCTCGCCGTATGAATATTCTTTTCTGCTGCCATAAGATTTAAGTAAGCTGTCTGCACATCAAGCTCTACCTGCTCACGCACTTCTTCTGCCGTCTGCTGAAGCTTATGAATCGCCGCACGCTTTTGATTTACCTGCGCCGCCGTCACGTTGTTGTCAAATGCCGCCCAGCTTGCCTTGATACCTATTGACCAAGTATCTGCCGAATCTACATTGTTAGAAAACCAGCTGTCACCGCCGACGGTACGCACAGCCGCCGCGCTGACTTGCGGCAAGGAGCCGGCGCGCACCATCTCTAAGGAGGCATTTGCTCGGCGCACGGCATAATCTGCTGCAATAATGTCCGCTCGATGTGAAAGTGCGTATGCCACACAATCTTTAAGGTGCAGATCGTATTTTCGATAAGACAGATCATCTACCAAAAACAGATCCGTTTCTAACGGCAGACCGATGATCTTATTTAGCCCTGTGATCGTAATATCGTAAGTGTTTTTCACATTCACAAGACTTTGTTCAGCGTTTGCTAGAGCAACTTCTGAGGCAAGTACATCAGATCTAGCCACAGTACCTACGCGATACTGTGTATTTACATTGTCTAGATGCTCCTTCAAATTAGCGACGGATGTTTCGCCGACCCGAATGAGATTTTTATATTCTAATGCCTTAAAATACTGCCCTGTCGTCTGGTAGCGTACTGTCTGCTTCATGCCTTCTAGTGCAAGATCGGCGGCATTTATGCTGTAACGCGCTGCCTTGATGCCGTTTTCAATGCGCCCTCCCGTATAAAGGGGAAATGAAAGTTCGGCGCGGCTTTGATAAGAATAATCTGACGGATAACGTGCATAGGCTCTACCACCTACGCGATTGCCCTGCGTCGAAAGCGTGAGCCTTAGCCCTGCCGTGCGCCGTGCTTCATGATACGCCCAATTTGCCGCATCCACATCGATCACAGACGATTTTATCAAACGATTGTTTTCAAGAGCCAATTCCACGCTTTCAGCCAGTGTAAAAGAGCGTGCCTCAGCTTTAGAAACATAGTTAAGGCTTAATGAGAGTATGCCGCTCAACAAAAATGCAGTGAGCTTCTTAGAAAAAACTTTTGACTGCTTCAAAATGATTCCTCCTAAAATGATTGATGCAGACCGAAGTAAAGAGCGCGATTATCTTTGCGGTTTAAATCTCTAAATTGCCCCATTAAATACGTATCCTCATGCAGACGGTATTTCGCCGAAAGCCGCAGCCGAAAATCATTCGGATCGTAAGCATCGGCAGAAAAATGCCAGCGATCACTCGCCTTAAGGTCAAGACCGATGCCGGCTTCTCCGGCGATAAGCCCTGCGCGTCCGCTAAGTCTGCCCCCCTTGCGCCCGACCTCAAGATCTACGGCATTTTCTTCACCGATGTCCTCGATGCCTACACGAAGAAACCGCTCCGGCTCTTCTTCTTTTGATATGTCTACCTGAAAATTAGTGATCCAGTCGCGCTCCTTGCCGCTATAAAGAATATCCATAGCAGGCTGCATTTCAATGCTGCTGAGATTTTCCAGTGTGTCATTTGCTCTTTGTGTGACGGTACGCGCTTGATGGATAGTCGTCTTTAAATCTTCTCGCACCGTAGGATCGCCTGTGACCTCGTGCAGCTCTTCTGCCACCTGCCGAATATTTTCACTTGCACGAGCGATATGTAAAAGTGTCAAGCGCAGATTCGCCGCCGTCGCGCCGCCATCTGCAACATCATCTACCATCTGCCTCACACTTTCTGTCGTCGCCGCAAGATTTAGCAAAATCGTCTGCATCTCTTGCATCATCGCGTGCATATTGCTCTCATTTTGCCTGGCGATGCTCCCCATCACAGCAGTCACATCACGAATATGCGCCGTTATATCTCGCACGTTTTCTACTGAGCCGAGAACAGACTCTTTTAGACGCGGATTGCCAAGAATGTCATTTAAGGAGTGGAGCAAATCTTTAACATCTTCAATCGCCTCACTTACGTTATCAAGTACGGAATCAATGCTTACTTCATCTGTGCCAATGACGAAATCGCCATCCTTTAAGTATTCTGTATTTTTCGATCCTGCCGCTGAGATGAGGATGAATTTATCGCCAAGGACACTGTTTGCCGACAAGGCAATGCGAGCATCGCGCGGAATGTGAATGTCTTTATTTACCAAAAGCGTCACGCGTACACCTGTTCCTTCCGGCTCTATCTCTTTGACCTTGCCAGCTAAAACGCCCGCATAACGCACGTCAGCTTCAGGCATCAGCCCGACAACCTGCGTAAAGCCTACATAAAGCGTGTAGCTTGTACTCGTCGAAAAGGAAAAGCCGCCAAGATACATTATAGCGATAGTAAAAAGCGCGACAGCACCTAGTGTGAACGCGCCCACCTTCGCTTCTGCCGTCATAAACGAGCCTCCTTTTCTTCTATATCCACCGCTTGAAAAAATGCTCGTACACGCGGATCCTCTAGCTTCTTAAAACGCTCGACCGTATCTAATGCGATAAGCTCACCATCAGCGAGCATAGCGATGCGATCAGCGATATGGCAAGCACTCGCCAAATCGTGCGTCACGACGATACTTGTCACGCGAAGCTCTTTTTGCATCGTAAGGATAAGATTATCAATCTTTTGTGTCGTCAGAGGATCTAGCCCCGAACTCGGCTCATCATAGAGGATAATCTCAGGATTTATGGCAATAGCGCGCGCAAGACTCACGCGCTTTTTCATGCCGCCTGAAAGCTCCCCCGGCATCATGTTTTCTTTGCCATCTAGCCCCACAAGCCGCAGCTTTTCACGCACGATACGCGCTATCTCATCATCTTGAAGTTTCGTATGCTCTTTAAGACCAAAGGCGACGTTTTCGCCCACGCTCATAGAGTCAAAAAGCGCCGAATATTGAAATACCATGCCCATCTTTAGACGTACCTTATCAAGTGCAGCTTCAGGCATATTGGCGATCTCTTCATCGCCTACCCAGATCTTACCTGTCGTCGGACGGATCAAGCCGATCATTAGACGCAAAAGCGTACTTTTGCCGGAGCCGGAGCCGCCAATGACAGCTAGTGTTTCACCTCGCTCTACCGTTAAGTTTACACCACGCACCACCGCATGATCAGCAAAAGTCTTTGTTACATCTTCTATTCGTATCATACCTTGACCCCATACAAAAGCACATCAATAGAGCAAAAATGAAAGAACCACATTCAAAAAGAAAATGCCGATGATCGCCGCCACTACACTTTTCGTCGTTGCACGCCCAACGCCCTCTGCCCCTTCCGGTGCATAAAGCCCATACCACGAGCCTAAGATAGCTATGACGATGCCAAAAACAGCCGCTTTTATAAGCCCTCCCAAAATGTCATGTATTACAGCAAATACCTCGATCGAATGAAGAAATGTATATGATGCGATGCCTGCATACCTTGTTGCGACGAAGTAGCCACCTAAGACACCAATGACATCGCCAAAAACAGTAAGAAGCGGCACCATACACATACACGCGATCATACGCGGCACGACGAGATAGCCAACGGGGCTTATCGCCATGACGCGAAGCGCATCTATTTGCTCCGTGACCTTCATCGTGCTGATCTCTGCCGTAATAGCAGCGCCTATGCGACCGGCACAGACGACACCGACAAGTACGGGAGAAAGCTCACGGCCGACAGCGACAGCGATGACGCCGCCTATCGTTGACTGAGCGCCGAAACGGATGAACTCATTAGCTATCTGTAGCGTCATGACCATGCCCGTAAAAAGCATCGTCAAAGAAACTATCGCAAGCGAATCGACACCTAGATTAGACATCTGCACGAAAATATGCTTAAAGCGCAAAGAACCGCGCAGCTCTTTTATTGTAGCGACGAGGAGCAAAATGACGGAGCCTAGCCACTGAAAAATACCGAGTACGAAAGCACCGATTTTCTCCAACAGCCGCATGATCATTTTTTATCCTCTTCCTCAATCAAAAGTGAAGCATGAATCACATTGTCAATGACATAGCCGGTTTCAAACTTCGTTTCAAGCGACTCTTCCTGTTTTTTTGCCTCCTGACCTAAGAGATCGACGCGTCTTTGGGGCTTTTTCTGCTGTTTAGGCTTTTTTTCCGCCTTTTTCGGACGCTTATTTACTTCTTTTTTCTCCTCGGAAGAAGACGGTACATGAGGGGCGATAGCCGGCGCGACGATTATTTCATTATTTTTGCCAAGTTCTAAAAATTGCTTGACCTTTTCTGCCGTCGTCTGCGTCTTATCTTCTTCAGCGCTCGTGTCGATGCCGAGGGCATTTTGTAAAAGCGTCGTCGTCACAGGAATGAAGCCGCCGCCTCTAACATCAAGACTCAAGACACCCGGCGCCTGCGTTTCTGATATATGATAAGGAATCATCACTTCTTCTTTTTCTTTGCGGAAGGGTTTTATAGTCGTGCGTAAATTTACCGTTTCGCCGGGCTTTGCCGAAGGCTTTTCAGGTACAGCAGAAATCAAAGAAGCTGTCTTTCTGACGCTTTCCATCTCTATATCTACATCGACTGCGGTCACATCTGCTTCTTCGTCAGTATCCTGACAAAGAAGTGCTATCATCTGCGCTATCTCGCCGACAGAAGCCTGCCCGACATCTGCGATATTATAATACATATTTGACCGCTCGATCCTGCCGTCTTCACCTGCCGTCGTGCGGATCGTAAACTTTAGACTTGCCGTCGCCTCGCCGACTGTATCTGATGTCTTACTCATCGCCGCATAGGCGATGCCCGGCACAAGAATCGGCAAAAAGTCCTCATCGTAAGCAATCTGTGCGGTAAACTTTCGATCATAGCCAAGCGACACATCTTTTACGCGCACACGCATCGGCACGCTCTCAGGAAAAGAGCCTAAGATCCCTGCAACACCTGCTTCTCGATCTTGATTGATACGCCCTATGATATTACCGATGCTTGCTATCTTCATGCCGTCTGTAGGGCCGCTGATCGTACCTACGACCTTTGCTTCTGTCATGAAATAGTTGACATTTCCTTTATGTAAAAAAGGATGCCCAAAAGCAAGTACACGCTTATCGTCTACTGCCGTCACCGTACCTGTCGCGCCGACGGAAAAATCACCGTACGAAACAGCGACACCGATGGCGCTGCCGGGCAAAAGCTCTGCATCATAGACAACGTGCGTGCCAGGCGTAGGTATGCCAAATGAAGGCATCTCTGCTGCCTTAAACCCTATGGCAGAAAGCTTGTCTTGCATATAGGATCTGGCATTTTTGCCAAAGCCGGCGAGGTAAATCGCCGACTTTTCTTTTGTTTCAGCCTCTTTTTCAAAAGCAGTATCTGCCTCTTGTGTGACAGGCTTTTCATCTGGTGTATTATCTTTTTCTTCCGGTGCCGGCTTATTTTTATCAGTCTGCTCTTTTTTAGCTGGGGGCGTTTTTTTCTCTTTCGGCTGCTCTTTTTCTTCCGGTACCGGCTCTTTATTTACTTCTTCTTTTGGTTCTTTCTTTGAAGACTTCTCCTTGTCTACTGTTTCAGAGCTATTATCGAGCGGCTCTGCCGATGCTTTTTCCGGCTTATTTTGCTTTTTACCATCTTCTGGCGTCGTCTCTGCGTCTTTACTTTCATCGCTATCGAAAGCCGCCTTTTCTGCGGCATTTTCTAAAGCATCTTCTTTAGCTTCTTTCTTTTCTTTCTTCTCCTTTTTCAAATGAGCCGCCTTATAATCAGGCATATCCCATATTGGCAGCATCTCATCGATCGGCGTGATAAAAAACGTATAAAGATTCATGCCCTTGATCCCTGCAGAAAGTGCGCCGACTAATGCACCGTCGATATATACAGGGCTGCCGCTCATGCCTTGGAGCGTGCCGCCCGTACGTTCTACAACAGGGCCTGATGCCTTTGCCATGATGCGGTTTGTCGATGAACCCTCATCGTATGTGCCGACAATCTCGACATGAAACGGCAAAATTTCACCTGACTCATCAACCACTGTATATGCCGTTCCCTCCATGCCCGGATGAACCTCTGAAAGCGGCATCGTCGGCGACAAAGATGCTGCCGAAGCCAAGCCTGCCGAAAGCGACAGAGAAAGGCAAAGTGCCAGTATCTTTTTCTTGAAATTACACAAATACATCACCTCATACAAATTCGATGCAATAAAAAAGAAAATGTTTATAAATCCTGCTTTTCCACACGCGCAACGACCTCGCCGGCTTTAATGTCGTCACCGACCGCAACGAGTACCTCGCGCACAAGACAGCCATCTTCTGCACGCGCCGCGGCGACCTCACCCGTCAAGGTACGCACGCGCACAAGCTCTCCTCCAACAGGCACAGCACTTCCTGACTGCACCGTCCATGTAACAGTGCCGGCGATACTTGCCTGTGCTTCAAGCCGCGTCCCCGCTGTCAACGCATGAACAGCAAAGAGCATCATACCTACGAAAAAAATGGTCATGAGCAACCTTTTCATGTCATTTCCCTCCATTATAGCGGATTTTTCCCCAAAGAAGCAACCGCGTGCTAAAACACCGCGCCATTTTAGCGCGATATAAGTGCCAATGCCGAACCAACGGCACGCTCTTGTCCGTCAGAGGGACTATTTTGTAATTGCCCTTCTACGACTAGCGCACTAGAGCCGCCGCCGTCAAAGTTAATGGCATCAACCGCGCCAAACTGCATCATAAACTCTGCCATCTCCTCCAATGTGCAGCCGATACTATGCGCCTGACGTCCATCGACTACTGCAAGCAAATACTTTCCCTCTGCCGTCACGCCAAACGCCGTGCGCGGCGCACGCCCTCTGGCAATATCAGGCGGAAAATCTTCTTCTACAGCCGTCACATACAAATCGCCATCTTTTACGAGCCTAGGGCCTGCACCGATGATCGTCGGCAAATTATCCCACGGCATACCAACTTGCTCGGTAAGTCGCACGCCATCGCCAACCTTTACAGCAGAAAAAAACTCCTGCGCCTTGCCATGCACTGAAATAACCAGCCCATCTTGCGGAATCGGCGCGTTTGCCGCACCAATAGAAGCGACTCTAGCTCCCTTGATGATGTAATCCTGCCCATATTCGTTTGTATGCGTCGATGCGGCATAATAATGATTATATATTACCAAACTATCTGCGCCGCGCTCGGCATCTACGCCCCCTACAGGAAATGTCCGTCTTGCTAGCGTCACCTCACCATTATACTCAACAGGCCCAAAAAATGCCTTGCCTACACTATCAAATCCCACAGCGCTGCGGCGAAAATAGGTCGTACCGACGATTGTACCATCTATCTTCAAAAGCCCTAAAATATCACCATTTGCAGCAAAATAAGATGCATTGATAGCAGCGACGGCTTTCGCCATTTTAGCCATCTCACTGACCGTAGCACAGCCTAAAACCTTGCCTTTTGCCAGCACCGGCACGGCTAGATAGCGCATTGGATCAGCCGTTAGCACCCAGCCCGTCAAGTGTCCGCGCTCATCAAGGCGCTTTAGCGTCGAAAGTTTTAAGCCCGGTGCAAGATCTTCTTCGGTGATACGCTCATACTCTTTTTGCACATCGACAAAAAGGCGCGTCGGATTCTTTAGCGTCTTTACCTCATAAGCTGCAGGTGCATATAAATTTATTGTAATCTTTATACCCTGCGCCACATCGGCAACATGGATACTATCGATCATATCGCCTGAGATCTTTGGCACTATGCCCTTAGTATGTGCGCCCACGAGGAAAATCACGATCCTCTGAGCGTCATTTTCTGTATAAACTTGATAAACAGGAAGCGTCGTCAAATCTAACACAACGCGCTCATACTCTTCGCTCGTACCAAAACGCACACCCGTAAGAAGCTTCTCTTTTATCTCCTGCCGGTGCTGTTGCGGCAAAGCTTCGGCAGCTAAAACCAGAGGAGTCGTTTCTAAAAATAAAAATAAAGCCAAGATCAAAGCCGCCGCTATTTTCCTCATAAGCCCTTCTCCTCTCAAAAAATCAAGCTGATAAATCATTATAACACAAACTTTCAACAATCGGGGGAAGATCTTTACGGCAAAAATAAAAATGCCGCAGCGCGATGAAAAGATCGCACTACAGCATTTTCTTAAATCCTAAAGCTTAAATCAAATCTCCCAGTTGAAGGTAAACATTCCTGCAAAGCCTTCGCGCTTGCCACGCCAGCCGCTGACACTTAGATCGTAGCTGACATGACTATTTTTCGGTGCAAAATGATAGCCAAGCTCTAGCATCGCACTTGCGCCTGCAAGCGACGGACTAGGCGTCGATATGCCTTGATATGTCGCTCGCGCTTCGCTGTCAAATTCATATTCCCATGCAAGACCTGCATA
>CAUUGH010000019.1:0-28842 GCA_963544755.1 uncultured Selenomonas sp.
AAACCGTACGAAAGGTCAACGAAGCGTACACTTTTTTAAGAAATGTAGCGGCAGAAGGAAAAAGCGTCCTCTTTGTCGGCACGAAAAAGCAAGCGCAAGATGCCGTAAAAGAAGAAGCAACAAAAGCTGATATGTTTTATGTAAATGAGCGTTGGCTTGGCGGTATGCTGACTAACTATCAGACGATTCAAAAGAGTATCCGTCGCTTGAAGGATCTTGAGCGTATGGAAGAAGACGGTACATTTGACGTCTTGACGAAAAAGGAAGTATTGCAGCTTCGTCACGATATGACGAAATTGGAAAAATTCTTAGGCGGCATCAAGGAAATGAATCGTCTGCCCGGCGCACTTTTTGTTGTTGATCCAAGAAAAGAACGCATCGCCGTCGCTGAAGCGAGAAAGCTTCATATCCCGATCGTTGCAATCGTCGATACGAACTGTGATCCTGATGAAATTGACTACGTGATCCCGGGTAATGACGATGCGATTCGTGCCGTGCGTCTTTTGACAAGTGCTATGGCAAATGCCATCATCGAAGGTCGTCAAGGCGAAGCCGGTGCAAATGAGGAGGCGCAAAATGGCAAAAATTGACGCAAAGATGGTCAAAGAGCTGCGTGAGCGTACCGGCGCAGGCATGATGGACTGCAAAAAGGCACTGACTGAAACCGACGGCAATATGACTAAGGCGATCGATTACCTGCGTGAAAAGGGCATTGCCAAGGCGCAAAAAAAGGCAGGTCGCATCGCCTCAGAAGGTGCCGTAGCTTCTTATGTCGCAGATGATGCTAAAGTTGCAGCACTCGTTGAGATAAATTGTGAAACAGATTTTGTCGCTGTCACGGAAAAATTTCATCAGCTTTGCGATAAGATTGTAAAACACATAGCAAATACAAATCCCGTCGATATGGACGCGCTAAATGAGAGCGTTCTTGACGGCAAAACTATACAAGATACGATTACAGAAGCTGTTGCAAGCATCGGTGAGAAAATTTCGCTGCGCCGCTTTGTGCGCTACGAAAACACTTCTGGCTCTATCGTCAGCTACATTCACATGGGCGGCAAGATCGGCGTGCTTGTTGATCTCTTAGGCGATGCGGCAAAACTTGGCAAAGACATTGCCATGCACATCGCAGCATCATCGCCGACAGCAGTCGACCGCGCCGGCGTGGCAGCAAAAGATCTTGAGCATGAAAAAGAAGTCTTGCGTGCACAAGCTTTAGAAGAAGGTAAGCCAGAAAAGATTGTAGAGCGCATGGTAGAAGGTCGCATCAACAAATTCTATCAAGAAGTCTGCCTGCTGGAGCAGCCTTTTGTTAAAGATCCCGATAGGACAGTTAAAGAAATCTTAGGCTCTGTCAAAGTAGAACGCTTCGTGCGCTTTGAATTAGGCGAAGGTCTTGAAAAACGCTCAGAAGATTTTGCGGCGGAAGTCGCTGCCCAGATCAAGGGCTAAGGAAGCAATAACAAATAAAAAAGCTGCTGTATAGAAATCTTGCTAGATGTTTTATGCAGCAGCTTTTTCCTGTCGTTTTTAAAAAACCACTGATAAATTAAGCTTCCCATCTGCGAAAATTAGGGCGACTTCATTTTATCAGTGGTTCTTTAAACGAATAAAAAGGTAATTCTGCAAGAAAATAAAAGGATTATTTCATACTTCGTCGAATATGGAGATAAAAGCAAGAGAAAAGACGAGTGCTGCAAGGGGGATGTTCATTTTGAATATGACCGGTTATAAGCGTGTCGTTCTCAAACTAAGCGGCGAATCTCTCGCCGGTAAGCAGAAATTTGGCATAGATTTGCCTACTGTCAATGCCATTGCATCTGAGATAAAAAAGGTGCGTGAGCGTGGCATCGACATCGCTGTCGTCATCGGCGGCGGCAATATCTGGCGCGGTCTTTCCGGAAGCGACAAGGGCATGGAGCGTGCGCAGGCAGACTATATGGGTATGTTAGCGACGGTCATGAACTCGCTTGCCCTACAAAGCTCCTTAGAAAATCTAGATGTTGACACACGCGTACAAAGTGCCATTGATATGCGCCAAGTTGCCGCACCTTACATCCGCCGCAAGGCGATGCGCGACTTAGAAAAAGGGCGCGTTGTTATTTTAGCCGCCGGCACCGGCAATCCATACTTTTCCACCGATACGACGGCGGCGCTTCGTGCAGCCGAGATAGAGGCAGATGTCGTTTTAATGGCAAAAAAAGGCGTAGATGGCGTATACGACGCGGATCCTCGAAAAAATCCCGCGGCGAAAAAATTCAGCCGCCTTGCATACATGGAGGTCTTAAACCGTGGTCTTGCCGTCATGGATTCGACAGCGACTAGTCTTTGCATGGATAACAAAATTCCCATTGTCGTATTTAACATTGATCAGTATGAAAACATCCTAAAGGCTGCCATAGGTGAAAACATTGGCACGATAGTAGGGGGAGAAGAAGCATGATCAAAGATATTTTTGAAGCGCAAGAAGATCGTATGAAAAAGACGATCGAAGCGTTGCGCCGTGACTTTAGCTCACTGCGTGCCGGACGTGCGACCCCTGCACTTTTAGATCGCGTGCTGGTTGATTACTATGGACAGCCAACGCCTGTAAGTCAGGTCGCGACGATAAGCGTGCCGGAGCCGCGTATGCTCATGATTACACCGTGGGAAAAGACTATACTTCACGACATTGAAAAAGCGATCATGAAGTCTGATCTTGCACTTACGCCAAACTCTGACGGTGCCGCGCTGCGCCTTTTGATACCACAGCTTACCCAAGAGCGACGCACAGAACTTGTAAAATCGCTTAATAAAAAAACAGAGGACGCTAAAGTCGCCGTAAGAAATATTCGCCGCGATGCAAATGAGCAAGTTAAAAAACTGGAAAAGGCGAAAGAAATAACCGAAGACGAGGCGAAAAAAGCGCAGGATGATATGCAAAAACTTGTCGATAAGTACATCAAATTAGTAGAAGATGCACGCACCGTCAAGGAAAAAGAAATCATGGAAGTCTAATGGAAGAAGTCGATGTTTTGGGGAGATCTTGGCAAGTAGCAAAAGAGCGACTGGATGCGCTCGCTCTTTCTTATGAAATCGAATGGACACGCCCTACAAAAGACTTTTTTCCGGTAGATGAGCAATCTTGCTATGTCGTAAGGCAACGGCGAGAGGGTGATAAAATAAAGATCGTGCTTGCAGCGCGACTGCGAAAGGAGGTGTAAACATGGCTTACAAAATAAGTGCAGAGTGCATTTCATGCGGCTCCTGCGCCGGTACCTGTCCAGTCGAGGCGATCACGGAAAGTGATTCGCAGTATGTGATCGATGCAGAAAAGTGCGTCGAGTGTGGTGCCTGTGCAGAAGGCTGTCCAGTCGAGGCGATCTCGGCTCCTTGATGTATACAAAATGAAAAGTGCAAATAGCATCTGTGCCAAGCAGTAGGCTTTTCATTTTGTCTGCACATCCTAAAAAACCGCTGCTTAGGCAGCGGTTTTTTTAGGATCAAACGAAAAGGATATGAAACGATGCGGTTTCCAAAAAACTTCTTATGGGGCGGCGCTGTAGCGGCAAATCAGTGTGAAGGAGCCTATGCTGAGGGCGGCAAAGGGCTGAGTATACAAGATGTGCTAGCGAAAGGGCTTAAAGGTACGCCGACAAAAACGCCTACTGCCGATAATCTAAAACTCATTGGCATTGACTTTTATCATCGTTACAAAGAGGACATCAAGCTTTTTGCTGAACTTGGCTTTAAGGTCTTTCGCACCTCTATCGCTTGGAGTCGCATATTTCCAAAAGGCGATGAAAAAGAGCCGAATGAGCAGGGGTTGGCGTTTTACGACGATTTGTTTGCTACTTGCCATAAATACGGCATTGAGCCGATGGTGACGATTTCGCATTATGAAACGCCGCTTTACCTTGCGCGTACCTATGACGGTTGGACGAATAGGCAGATGATTAGCTTTTACGAACGCTATGTAAGGACGCTTTTTGCGCGTTATTCCGGCAAAGTTAAGTATTGGCTGACCTTTAACGAAATAAACTCCATCCTGCACGCGCCCTTCATGAGTGGTGCCATCTTGACCTCGCGCGAAAAGCTCGATGAGTCCGCGCTTTATCAAGCGTGTCACCATGAACTTGTAGCATCCGCGCTTGCGACAAAGCTTGCACGCGAGATGATGCCTGATGCTTTAGTTGGCTGCATGATTCTGGCGATGCCGCTTTATCCGCTGACGCCAAAGCCTACAGATGTGATCGCGACGATGCTTGAGAGCAATAAAAATGATTTCTTCGGCGATGTCCATGCTCGTGGCGTTTATCCTGGCTATATCAAACGCTATTTCAAAGAACGCGGCATAAAGATCGAAATGACGCCGGACGATTTACGCCTGCTTAGAGAAAATACTGTTGACTTTATTTCTTTTAGTTATTATGTAAGTCTTTGTAAGAGTGCTATAGGTAAAGCAAGCGGCACGGGCAATATCATTGAAGGTGAGAAAAATCCTTATCTTGCTGCTTCCTCTTGGGGTTGGCAAATTGATCCGCAAGGACTTCGCTATGTACTCAATCGCTTTTGGAACCGCTGGCAAAAACCGCTTTTTATCGTAGAAAACGGGCTAGGCGCAGAAGATGTCCTAGTAGACGATGAAAACGGCGAAAAGACAGTAAAAGACGATTATCGCATCGACTATCTGCGCGATCATATCTTAGCGGCAGGTGAAGCAATAGCTGATGGCGTTGATCTCATGGGCTATTTGACATGGGCGCCGATCGATCTTGTAAGTGCTAGTACCGCCGAGATGAAAAAGCGTTACGGCTTTATCTACGTTGATCGCAACAACGATGGCACAGGGACGCTGCTGCGTTGGAAGAAAAAGTCATTTGCATGGTATAAGCAGGTCATTGCGACCAACGGCGTCTCTTTATATTAAAAACTTTTTTCAGAAAAATACTAAAATAAAAAAGGAATTTAAGCTTTAATATAGAAATAATTAGCAGGGAGAAAAAAGATATTTGCTTGGAGGTGTTTACTATGGGCAGCATCAACAAGATTCTCGTGCCGGTTGATGGTTCGGTCAGCGGCTGCAAAGCTGTAGATGAAGCGATTGATCTCGCGCAAAATTGTGGGGCAAGTCTTGATTTCGTCTATGTGGCAAGTAACATCAACAAAGATATTCCGAGTCACCTCGTCTTTGACCGCATCTGGGAAAAGATACCAGAACGTATGTGCGCGACACGTCACGTTGAAACGGGAAATGTATCAAAGGCTATCTTAAGGATTGCCGAATCGGAAAAAAGTGATATGATCATCATGGGCAGCCGTGGTTTGGGGCTATTTAAGGGGGCTTTGATAGGCAGCGTCAGTCAAAAAGTCATTGAAGAATCGAAAATTCCCGTCATGGTGGTCAAGTAAAAAAAGTGCATCTAAGAGCAAAAGCAGCCTTGTGGGGCTGCTTTTTTATATTAGCTAGATGGCAATATTCTTCCTTTTGGCAGGATTTTTGTATTTCCTTGGGGAATAGTGAAGTAATACAGCAATAATGAATCTCTTATGTGTGGAGGAAGGTCTATGATAGAGGCAGCAGAAAAGTTTAAGCGATATTTAAAGCGCCATAAGATTGATAGCTTTGAACATGAAGAGCTTGGCGATGAGCATGAAAGTGTGATTTTTCGCTCAACAGTTGAGGTACAAGGTCAATATGTGCCGCTAGGGGTTATTTTTGATGATACGATCTATGTGATTGTACGCGCTAATCTCGCGCCAAAGGCATTAAATGATGAAAATGCCTACGAGGTGACAAATTTCATTATGCGGCTAAATAATGGCAATAAACTCTTCAAGTATTATCTTGCACATGATACATCTGTTATTTTAGATGCCTGCGTACCGATGACGCAGAAAAACTTTTCAGCAGATCTCGTCAATACGATAGTTAGCGTCGTAGCGCGTGAGATAAATAAGCGACACGGCGAATTTATGAGTTTGATTTGGCGGCGTAATTGATGCAAGGCTTTGCAAAAAAGCAGCATTTAGGAGGTGATTTCGTGCAGAAAAAGGGTCTTATCTTAGCAGGCGGCTCCGGCACGCGGCTTTATCCTTTGACTAAGGTCATATCAAAGCAACTTATGCCAATCTTTGATAAGCCTATGATCTATTATCCATTAAGCACATTGCTCTTGGCAGGGCTAGAAGATATTCTTTTGATAACGACACCAAGAGATCAAGAGATGTTTTCTGAGATGCTAGGAGATGGCAGCCAGTGGGGCATCAACATCTCATATGCCGTGCAAAAAAGCCCCGATGGGCTTGCACAAGCATTCATCATCGGCGAGGATTTCATCGGTCAAGCAGGCTGTGCGCTCGTCTTAGGCGATAATATCTTTTATGGCGCAGATCTTGCAAAGCTGTTGCAAAATGCGACGAAGCGACAATCAGGCGCGAGCGTATTTGCCTACTATGTACGCGATCCAAACCGCTATGGCGTTGTCGAATTTGATGCACAAGGAAGAGCCGTAAGCTTAGAGGAAAAGCCCAGTGTAGCGCGTTCTAACTATGCGGTGACAGGGCTTTATTTCTACGATAACGATGTCGTTGCAATAGCTAAAACCGTCCGCCCGTCAAAGCGTGGGGAGCTTGAGATCACAGATGTCAATAAGGCATACTTAAAGCGCGGCGATCTTCATGTAGAAAAGATGCGGCGCGGTTTTGCGTGGCTTGATACCGGCACGCATGAATCGCTTTTGCAGGCGGCGACATTTGTCGAAACGATTCAAGATCGCCAAGGGCTTAAAATCGCCTGTATCGAAGAGATCGCTTATCGCATGGGATATATCGACGAAGAGCAGGTTTTACGCCTGGCACAGCCGTTGATAAAAAATGATTACGGACGCTATTTAGAGCAGCTGGTAAAAGGTTAGGAGAATGGATAAATGAAGGTAATGAAAACACGGCTTAACGATGTTTTTTTGTTGGAGCCGACAGTATTTGGTGATGCTCGCGGTTGGTTTATGGAAAGTTGGTCAAGTAAAAAGCTAGAAGAGGCAGGGCTATTTTATAATTTTTTACAAGATAATCACTCGTTTTCCGCACAAAAAGGTACACTGCGAGGTCTGCACTATCAGAAAAATCCTATGGCACAGGCAAAGCTCCTGCGCTGCACGCGCGGCGAAATTTTAGATGTAGCCGTCGATATAAGAAAAGGCTCGCCGCAATACGCGCAGTGGGTCGGCGTGCGCCTTTCAGCGACAAATAAGCGCACACTGCTTATTCCGCGCGGCTTTGCACACGGTTTTATCACGCTGACAGACTGTGTTGAAGTACAATATAAAGCAGATAACTACTATTCACCCGAATGTGACGGCAATATTTCATGGCAAGATCCTAAAATCGGCATTAACTGGGAGATCACGCCGACAGTTCTTTCAGAAAAAGACGCTACAGCGCCGACGCTTGCCGAGCGAGAAGCAGAGCTAAATTTTGTTTGGGAGGAAAAGGCGTGAAATATCTTGTAACCGGTGGTGCTGGCTTTATCGGCAGTAATTTTATCTACTATATGTTAAGGACGCAGCCTGACATAGAGATCATTTGCGTCGATGCGCTGACTTATGCAGGCAATTATGAATCTTTGCACGCAGTTAAAAAAGAGCCGCGTTTTTGCTTTCATCGCTGCAATATCTGTGATCGAGAAGCAATATACGCGCTATTTTCCAAAGAAAAGCCCGATGTCGTTGTAAATTTTGCAGCAGAAAGCCATGTAGATCGCTCAATTAAAACACCGGAGATTTTTCTACAAACCAATATCATAGGTACGAGCGTCCTCTTAGATGCCTGCCGCCGATACGAAATTTCGCGCTATCATCAAATATCAACCGACGAGGTATATGGCGATTTGCCGCTTGATCGCCCGGATCTGCTTTTTACTGAAGATACGCCGCTTCATACCTCTAGCCCCTATTCAGCATCAAAGGCAGGTGCCGATCTTTTAGTGCTTGCCTACAGCCGCACATTTAAGCTGCCTGTTACGATCTCGCGTTGCTCAAATAACTATGGTCCATATCACTTCCCGGAAAAACTCATCCCACATATGATCGTAAACGCACTCGCTGATAAGCCGCTGCCGGTCTACGGCGATGGCAAGAATGTGCGCGATTGGCTCTATGTCGAAGATCATTGCCGCGCCATCGACTTTATATTAAAAAAAGGTCGACCGGGCGAAGTATACAACATCGGCGGACATAACGAACACGCTAACATTGATGTCGTAAAGTTCATCTTACGAACACTAAAAAAGCCTGAAAGTCTAATCACTTATGTCGAAGATCGAAAAGGGCATGACCGCCGCTATGCGATTGATGCGATGAAAATACATAAAGAGCTTGGCTGGCTGCCGGAGATGAAATTTGAGCAAGGCATGGAGCGCACGATAACTTGGTATCTGGAAAATCGCCCATGGTGGCAGCATATCTTAGATGGCAGCTATCAAAAAGCCTACCGGCTATCTTAGGGAAACAAAAATTACACGTTGCTTGTCCGATTTACAGACAACCAGCGTGTAATTTTTGTTTTTTACGTTCCAAGCACGTCATCTAGTGCCTGTTTCATGTGGCAAATGGCAAATTCTAAATCGTCTTTTTGAATATTTAGCGGCGGATTAAAATAAAGAACATCTCCTAAAGGGCGCAGCACAAGACCGTATTGCAATGCCTTGCGATAAATCTCGTAGCCAAGGCGGCGACTTAGAGCAAAGGGACGCTTTTGCTCTTTATCTTCGACTAATTCAACGGCGTGTATCAAGCCTATGTGGCGGATTTCGCCAACGTGCTTTCTTTTTGCAAATACCTCTTGCATACGCGAAGTCAGCCATGACGCATTTTGCTCGGCTTCTTTTAATATATTTTCTTCCTCAAAGATGTCTAAGACGGCTAAAGCTGCCGCGCAGCCTAATGGGTTTCCTGCATAGGTGTGACTATGTAGGAATGCTTTGCCCTCGCTCCAATCTGCATAAAAGGCATCATAAATTTTTTCTTTGACGACAGTTATAGACATTGGCATATAGCCGCCTGTCAAGCCTTTGGAAAGACACATCAGATCCGGCGAGATGCCTGCTTTTTCTGTCGCGAAAAGTTTTCCTGTCCTGCCAAAGCCCGTCGCTATCTCATCGGCGATCAAAAGCACATCGTACTCATCGCAAAGTGCTCGCAGCTTTTTTAGATAACGCTCGGGGTAGATGCGCATACCGGCACTTCCTTGCAAAAGCGGCTCGACGATCATCGCCGCACATTCTGCCGCATACTCTAAAAATGCCTTTTCTGCGTAGGAAAAGCACTCTACATCGCAGGTTGTACGCGTCTTTTCAAACGGACATCGATAGCAGTCAGGTGCTTCGACATGGATATTATCCATCATCATCGGCTTATACATCTTAGCATACAGATCCATGCTGCCGACGGAGAGCGCACCGATCGTTTCACCATGATAGCCTTCGGAAAGACAAAAAAAGCGCGTCTTTTTTTCGCGTCCTGTTTGCTGGCAGTATTGAAACGCCATCTTCAGCGCGGCTTCAACGGCAGAAGAGCCGTTATCATTAAAATGAAATTTCGTAAGACCGTCAGGCAAAAGCAGTGTAAGACGCTCTGCTAATTTGATAGCACCTTCGTGTGAGAAATTGGCAAATATGACGTGCTCTAAAGAGTCAAGCTGCTCTTTGATGCGTCGATTGATCTTTTCATTCGTATGCCCTAAGAGATTTGCCCACCACGAACTTACGATGTCAAGATAAGCGTTGCCATGCACATCGTAGAGCCACGCGCCCTTTGCTCGGTCGATGACAATGGGCAAAAGCTCTTCGTAGTCTTTCATTTGGGCGCACGGATGCCATATATGTAAGAGGTCACGTTCTTCTAAAGTTGGCATAAAATCTTCCTTTCTGCTTTGCTCTTTATTTGCCATAAAACCCTAAGAAGTCAAGCCAAACAGGCGAGATTGATTAAGGTTTTTGTAAGGCGTGCGGACATATGTAAGGCGTGCCTCCTTGCTGATGCCGTCGTCAGAAGCGGCGCTGACAATAAGTCCTGCCACTTTGCATGAGGACTGAACCTATGTCCTAAAAGTTTACGCATACAATAAAGTAAGTGCGTCCGCTGCAAGCGTCAAATCCTTGGCATCTTGCAAAACACACGCAATGACGGGCACGCCCGTCATTTCTTCGACCATCTTTTTATTATCCTCGTGCATTTGATTGCCTACCTGCCAGTGGTTGAAGATAAAGCCCTTTAGAGGGATCGCACGCGCCTTCAAATGCTCGGCGGTCAAGACGGCGGCATTGATCGTGCCAAGACCGGCATCGGCAACGACAAGAGCAGAAAGCCTAAGACGCACGATCAGATCGTCTAGTACCACTCGCTCACTGTTATCCCAGCGCAAGGGGCAGATAATGCCGCCGCTGCCTTCGACTGTCAAGTAGTCGAAACGATCTTTTGCCGCTAAAAAATCGCGCTCGATTTTCTCAAAGTCCAGCGGACGATTTTCTATCTTAGCCGCCAGATGCGGCGATACAGCATCTCGATATATATAAGATACGATAGCTTCCGTCGGCGCGATCCCTGCCATGCGGCTTACGAAAAGCGCATCGCCCGGTAAATATGCGCCGTTAGCTGCCAGCTCTGCACCGGAAAGTGCCGCCTTATAGTAGCCGGCGAAAAAACCCGCCTCTTTCAAGCGTTTGACGATCAGACCCGTCACATATGTCTTGCCAATGTCCGTACCGGTTCCCGTGATGAACAACGCTTTGCCCATTAAAGATTTCTCCTCCTTTAATCGCGTACTTTTTCAAACAGTTTTTATAATCATACGATCATAAAATTATTTTGTCAACTGAAAATAATTTTATGGTTTACTTAAGTTTTGCATGGTTAGTTGTAAAATGAAATAGGATACTCAAAAAGGACGGGCAAGGGTAGCTTTGCTAGAATGTTTTTTGATAGAAAACAACACCTGACGGAGCATACGGTATGTCAGGTGAACATTCTAGCACAAATACATGAAACATCAAGTGCCTAACTGCTTTTCAAAGAGGGCGGATATAGATACTTTTGCAGGCAGGTTTGCCTAATATGCAAATTGCCCACACCATCAAGAAACAAAAAAAGAGGACTGTGATAAATGCTTGCACATTTTGTCGCAGTCCCTTTTGTTAGTTACATCAAATCTCCTGCAGCTGTTTCCAAAATCTTTTCAACGCTTTTTGCCACGTCGTTTGGCAGCCATACGCCCTTATCACTGTTGTAGGTGCATTCTACTTCAAATGTTTTTGTACCGCCCGTCTTAAAGTCGTTGATGGCTTTGATAAAATGCTTAATGAATGCATCCATCAGCACCTGCGGTGAAGCGTCTGCGCCGGCTTCTTGCATCACTTTTGTACTGATCGTGTCTACGTCAAAGGACTTGGTGTCCAGCGTATTAATGGTTAATTCAACCGTCGCTTTGTCACCGTCTTTTTTCAAGGTCTTTGCTTTTACGTTACATTTTTTTAACGCATCAAAGAATGCCGTGCCGATTTGACGTGCCTGTTCATCAGAAAATAATCCTGCGCTAGCTTGGTTGAAGCTAGGAACAAATTCGTCAATAAAGGTTTTTTTAATTTCTCCTTCGTTTATATCGAATTTCTTCATGCTGTCTTTATCTTCTTGCAGCAGCGCTTTACAAAATGATTCCATGCTGACTTCGGGGGCTTCTTTTTGTCCGCAGCCTGCAACTAGCAAAGTAAGCAGGAGACCAAGTAAAGCGGCAAAGGATTGCCAAATCATTTTTTTCATAGTATATCATTCTCCTTTTTATAAAATACCAAGGAACCTCTGATAAATTCAGCCACCTATCTTCACGCATCTGCACAAATCCAAGCGACTTCATTTTAGCAGTGTTTCCTTAAATCATGCCGATGATTTATCAACTACAAGCTGACTATACGGATGAGTTATGATGTTTTTAATTTATGAGCGTTTTCTTAAAATTCTACAAGAGGTTTACCCGTCATTTCGGCTGGAATGTCAAGACCTGCAAGTGTCAATAGTGTCGGCGCGATGTCACAAAGAGCACCGTCATGTGCTGTTTTTACGCGATCTGACACACAGATGAATGGCACGGGATTTGTCGTGTGTGCTGTAAACGGCTCGTTGGTTTCATGATCAACCATGCGCTCTGCGTTGCCGTGATCGGCAATGATGCAGACTTCTACGCCCATCTTCTTGGCAGCTTCGACAAAGCGGCCAATGCAGGCATCGACGGTTTCTACTGCTTTTACGGCAGCTTTCATGACGCCGGTATGACCGACCATATCACCGTTTGCATAGTTTAAGATGATGAAGTCATATTTGCCGGATTCAATGGCTGCAACTACCTTGTCAGTTACTTCAACGGCACTCATTTCCGGCTGCAAATCGTAGGTCGAAACTTTCGGCGAGGGAACGAGGATGCGATCTTCTCCTGTGTAGGCTTCTTCGATGCCACCGTTAAAAAAGAAGGTGACGTGTGCATATTTTTCTGTTTCGGCGATGCGAAGCTGTGTCATGCCATGCTGCTCAATAACGGAGCCTAGCGTATTTTTGATGCTTTCGGGCGGGTAGGCGATCTTGACATTCATGCCTTCTTCGTACTGTGTCATCGTCGTAAAGGCGAGATCGAGTCCTTCGATTCGCTTAAAACCGTCGAAAGTCGTATCGGTGAAAGCGTGTGTTAATTCGCGTGCGCGATCGGGACGAAAGTTAAAGAAGATAACACCGTCGCCTTTTGTCATGCCGGAATAATCACCAATGACGGCAGGAACAACAAACTCATCAGTTACTTTTGCCGCATAAGATTCTTCGATGGCTTCTTTTGCCGTCGCTTTTTGTACGCCATCGCCCTGTGCAATGGCATTATAGGCTTTTTCGACACGATCCCAACGCTTGTCGCGATCCATGGCGTAGTAGCGACCTGAGATGGTCGCTACTACGCCGATGCCAATTTCGCGGCATTTTTTTTCAAGCTCGGCAAGATAGCCGGCTGCGCTCGTCGGCGCCACGTCGCGCCCATCAAGAAAGGCATGAATATAGACTTTCGTAAGGCTTTGACGTTTTGCCATTTCCAAAAGTCCGTAGAGGTGCTTTTCATGGCTGTGTACGCCGCCGGGCGAGACAAGACCGCAAAGGTGCAGTGCGCCGCCTGCTTGCCTAGCACTGTCTATGGCAAAGAGGAGCGCTTTGTTTTCAAAGAATGTGCCGTCTGCAATAGCCTTCGTAATGCGCGTTAGTTCTTGATAAATGATACGACCTGCGCCGATGTTCGTATGCCCGACCTCAGAGTTTCCCATCTGACCGGTCGGCAGACCGACATATTCACCGGATGCCTGCAGTTTGGCACATGGGTATTTTTCTGTCAGCGCATCTAAGACCGGCGTCTTGCCCACGGCGATAGCATTCGTCGGGTCGTCTGCATCGCCGATGCCCCAGCCGTCCATGATGATGAGCGCGACCGGAGTATGCTTTAAAGTTGCCATAGATCTACCCCTTTCCTATGGCGTTAAAACTTTACTATCTCGCTGAAATCCTTTGCCTTGAGCGAGGCGCCACCAACGAGAGCACCATCGACATTGGGCTTTTTCATAAGTCCGGCAATAGTAGAGGGTTTGACGCTGCCGCCGTACTGGATGCGGATGCCTTCAGCTGCATCTTTATTGAATATATCGGCGATCGTCTTGCGGATGGCGGCGCAGACTTCTTCTGCTTGATCAAAGGTCGCTGTCTTGCCCGTGCCGATCGCCCAGATAGGCTCATAGGCGATCACCAGCTTTGCTGCTTCTGCGGCAGAAAAGCCGTCAAGTGCCGCCTTGATTTGTTTCGTCACGAAGTCAATATAGGTATTTGCTTCGCGAATTTCAAGCGGTTCGCCGCAGCAGATGATCGGCACGATGTCCGCTGCAAAAGCTGCCTTAGCGCGTCGGTTTACACCTTCGTCTGTCTCGCCAAAGTATTCGCGGCGTTCTGAGTGACCTAGTATACAATAGCAGACGCCAATTTCTTTAAGCATCGCCGTTGAGATCTCGCCCGTATAAGCACCACTTTTTTCCCAATGCACGTTTTGCGCACCAATGTGGATATTAGAGCCTTCAACAGCTTTTGCCACTGCCGCAAGTGCCGTCGCCGTCGGGCAAGCGACAATATCGACATCTTTTACGTCGGCTACGAGCGGCATAAGCTCTTGGACAAGCGCTACGCCATCTGCGATCGTGTTGTTCATCTTCCAGTTGCCAGCGATGATCGGTCTTCTTGCCATAGATTTTCCCCCTTTATGAAATTCTTGGGAACTACTGATAAATTCAGCCACCCATCTGCACAAATTTAGGCGACTTCATTTTACTTTTCGGCAATCGCCGCGATGCCGGGCAGCACCTTGCCTTCAAGAAATTCAAGGGTCGCACCGCCGCCCGTCGAAATGTGTGAAATATTTTCTGAAAGCCCCGTCTTTTTAAGCGCCGCGATGGAGTCGCCGCCGCCGACGATGCTCGTCGCGCCTGCTTTTGTCGCATCGGCAACTGCTTTAGCGACCGCAAGTGTTCCCTTGGCAAACGCATCACATTCAAAGACACCCATAGGCCCATTCCAAATGATCGTTTTGGCACCCTTTAAGGCTTCAACGTACGCCTCAGATGTTTTAGGACCGCTGTCTAGTGCCTGCCAGCCGTCTTCTACCTTGTCAACATCTACGACTTTTGATTTGCCCTCGGCGGCAAATTTCTTTTCGTCAGCAAGCGGAAACATATTGGCAACCGTGACATCAAGCGGCAAAATGACCTTGACACCCTTCGCTGTTGCTTTTTCTAGCAATTCTTTCGCTAGAGCCATCTTGTCCTTTTCAAAGAGCGAATCGCCTACTGCAAGCCCTTTTGCCGCATCAAACGTGTGTGCCATGCCGCCGCCTATGATTATCGTATCGACCTTTTCGATCATATTGCTTATCACAGCAATTTTATCGGAGACTTTCGCACCGCCGATGATAGCTACAAAAGGATGCGCCGGCGCTTCAAGCGTCTTGCCAATGTAATTTATCTCCTTTTCCATGAGAAAACCTGCGACCACCTCAAGGCTAGAGGCAATACCGACATTTGAAGCATGGGCGCGATGGGCTACGCCAAAAGCATCGTCAACGGCGATGTCTGCAAGTAAAGCAAGCTGTTTTGCAAAAGTGGGATCGTTCTTCTTTTCTTCCTTATGATAGCGCAGATTTTCTAAAAGAAGCACCTCTCCCGGCTTTAAATCTGCCGCTTTTTTTATCGCTTCAGTGCCAACGCAGTCCGATGCCCACTTTATTTCTTTTTGCAAAAGCTCAGAAAGGTGTTTGACCAGATGTTTAGTCGAAAAATGCTCTTCTTTCTTTTCCGTCGGGCGGCCGATGTGGCAGGCGATAATCAAAGCCGCACCGCCGTCTAAAAGATACTTAAGCGTCGGCAGCGTACGCACCATGCGAGTATCATTTCTGATGTTCATTTTGTCGTCAAACGGCACGTTGTAATCGACGCGCACAAAAACCTTCTTACCCTTGACATCAATATCTTTAATCGTTTTTTTGTTCATAAAAATTCTCCCGTAAAAGCCATGAGATCCGACCTGATTACGACCGGATCTCATGGCTCTTGACTTGGCGGATGTCTTTTGGGATCTACTGATAAATTCAGCTGCCCGTCTTCACGCATTTACGCTCTTTTTTCCTCGTCGATAAATACAGCGCAGATACAAAAATCCAGGCGATCTAATTTTAGCAGTGGTTCCTTAAAAAGCACAGATACATTCAGTTTCGTCGTCTTGGCACGTCTTTTTGTCTATGAAGAAGATAAATCTGCACAAATAGGACGGACTTTATTTCATCTGCTCTTTTTCAAAAAGACACACGGACATCCCCAATTACTTTACCGACCGCGCTTACTTTAATTCCGCAAAATACTTAATGGTGCGCACCATCTGGCTCGTGTAGCTGTTTTCGTTGTCGTACCAAGAAACAACCTGCACCTGTGTATTGCCGTCGCCAATGGGGCTTACCATCGTCTGCGTCGCATCAAAGAGCGAACCGTAGCGCATACCGATGATGTCACTTGAAACGATCTCATCTTCGTTGTAACCGTAAGACTCAGTAGCTTCTTTTTTCATCTGTGCATTTATCTGCTCGACTGTTACTTCGCCCTCGACTACGGCAAAAAGAAGCGTCGTCGAGCCTGTCGGCGTCGGAACGCGTTGGGCGGCGCCGATGAGCTTGCCTTTTAATTCCGGAATGACAAGACCTATCGCCTTGGCTGCGCCCGTCGAATTTGGTACGATGTTGACGCTAGCGGCACGGCTGCGGCGCAGATCGCCCTTCCTTTGCGGACCATCTAAGGTCATTTGATCACCTGTGTAGGCGTGAATCGTCGCCATGATACCGCTTTTAATCGGCGCCAGATCGTTTAGCCCCTTTGCCATCGGGGCAAGGCAGTTTGTTGTGCAAGAAGCCGCTGAAATAACCTTATCCGATGGCTTTAAAATATCATGGTTGACGTTAAAGACAATCGTAGGCAAATCATTTCCGGCAGGAGCCGATATGACAACCTTCTTCGCGCCGGCAGCAAGATGCGCCGAAGCTTTTTCTTTCGACGTGTAAAAGCCCGTGCATTCTAAGACCACATCAACATCATGCTTGCCCCAAGGAATCTTTGAAGCGTCAGCTTCCTTATAAATGTTGATCTTCTTGCCCCTGACCGTAATGAAATCTGCACCTGCTTTGACCTCATCGGCATATTCGTACTTACCTTGTGTAGAATCATACTTCAAGAGGTGCGCGAGCATCTTGGGGTCTGTGAGATCGTTGATCGCTACGACTTCATAGCCCTCTGCATCAAACATCTGACGAAACGCAAGGCGGCCGATACGTCCGAAACCATTGATCGCTACTTTTACTGCCATTTGCAAAATACCCCCTAGTCCTTCCCCCGGCTTTGCCCGGCGGCGAATCAGTCGTACGCGCAATAAAATGCACGTTTTGACTCTAACCCTTCTGACAAGGACAAAACGTCCTTATCTATTCTTCTTTAATATTACACTAAAGTGGGAGTAATTGTCAACGACATTATTGCACTAGTCAACCGTTCATAAGATTGCAATTTTAATTGTCGCATCGCTTTGCCAAGCTTTGGTATCTTAATACAGCAGCATACATATTATTTGCAGCCTTATAGCCGAAAAATTTGCGCGAATAGTTATTCACCAGATCTTTAATCTGTTTTAGTTTCCTTGGTTTTAGCGTGCTAAAAGCTGTTTCGTGCGGCAAAAATCTGTGCAAAATGTTGTTTCTATTTGTATTTTGACATGATAGAATGAATCTGTTGCATTTCGGTTCTCTTCTTTTATTTGCTTTTTTACTTGATAATCGTGATTCTTCCTGAGCCGGCAGGATTTTCATAACCCTCGCCGATGATGCCTCCCTGCGCTTTGACGTAATCGGCAATCGCGTCGATATCGGAAAATGCCGTATCGCGCAGAAGCGGCGCATCATCGAACATCGTCATGCCGTTGCCGCCATAGCGCATGATGTAGGAATTGCTGACGACAGTATAGTCCTCGCTCGTATCAAGCGGCACACCGCCGACCATGACATCTTTGACGCGATAAGCGCCGTCGACACGCACGAAGCTGCCCTGTGCATTTTGAACCACGGAGGATGGCACGCGCGCATCAATGGTGTAGGTGATGCCCGACACTTGGAAAAAGCCGCCTGATTCTTCAGGATATTTTGCAGCGCCCAGTTCGAGCGCATCAAGAAGCTGTTGACCGGTGATACTGCGCATGACGAGGTTGTTCGTAAAGGGGAACATCGTCGCGAGCGTCTTATACGTCACCTCGCCTGCAGCAATGGCCTTACGAAAACCGCCGCCATTGACGATCGCCACATCGGCATGAACCGATGCACGAAGCGCATCAGCGACAAAGTCGCCGAGGTTCGTCTCACCGCTGCGCACGCGGCGTATGCCGTCGATGTCGGTTACAAGATCGACGTTTACGGTGCCAACAGGTTTAGATAGCTGCACATCCACCTGCGCGAGTTCTTCATCGGCGATTCGCTTTACGTCTTCATCTACCGCCGTAAGACCCTTGATGAGCTCACCTGTGATCGTGCCGTCATCGTGGATGGTGATCTTGCCGACGCTCGCGATCTTCGTGCCGGTCTGCTCGATAAGGACGTCTTTACCGTCCTTGTTCTTGTCAAGGCGCGTATATTGCTCGTGCGAATGGCCGTCGATGATGACATCTATACCGTTCGTATGTGCCGCTACAGCGCCGCTCGACCAAATGGGAACGGCACCGTTCGTGCCTAGATGAGCGACGAGAACGACGTATTCGGCGCCTGCTGCGCGAGCTGCATCGACGGTCTTTTGAATCCCCGCATAAAGCTTCGAGCCGTCTTCATCTTCAAGAAAACCATAGATGAATTTTCCATTTTCATCCTGAAATGATTTTGGTGAAGACGAAATGAGGGTCTCAGGCGTTGTCACACCGATGAGCGCGATTTTCTTGCCGTCGAGCGTGATGATTTTATGCGTCTTAAATACAGGTTCATTCGTTTTCTTGTCGATGAAGTTGCAGCAGTAGTAGCCGCATTTAAGCTGCGGTGCAAGCTCAAGGAGGCGCTTCATGCCGAAATCGTACTCATGGTTGCCGGGAATGGCAAAATCGTAGTCCGCGCTGTTCATGATGCGAATGATCGCCGCACCGCGCGAGAGACTGCCGAGCGGCTCTCCCTGCAGAGCATCGCCGGCATCAACGAGGATGACAGCAGGATTTTCCTTCTGTAGATCATGCTTGTAGCGCGTTACTGCCGCGATATGGATGTTTTGCGCGACGCCGCAGTGTATATCATTCGTGTGCAAAATGACGGCATCTGCCCACGCGGTTAGCGGTAGAGAGCTAATCCAAGCTGCTGCGAAAAAGCCGCCGATGATTTTTTGAATCCCTTTTTTCATAAAGACCTCCTGTTCTGACAAACATCTTGCTATCTCTCTTGCAGAATCGCTGATAAGTCTAGCGTTTTCTTGCAAAGGAATTATACCATAGATGAGCTTTGTTGTATCGGTGAAATATTCGTGGCGTTTGGCTTGAGGTTTCGTGTATTTGTCGCTTGTTGTGTTGGTCGCACGGTGAGCGGCTTTTTATCGTGTTTTTACACAACAGCATTGCTCATCTTTTGTATTATGTACCGTGATAGTAATGGATCTATCCGAATCTATTTTCAAACGGTATACTTGACATTTAGGATAGTTTTGAGTATCTTCTTGGTGAGCGTATATTTTTTTCGCTACTGTATATTTTTCACTTTCCCCAAGAGATCGAAGACGAAACGATGCATCGATCTGTTTCACGTCGTCTATGGAAAGTTTTCGTACATTTACTTCGATTGCGCGGAGCATGACGTAAGGAACGCGGTATGCGTTCAATCACGATTGTTGGATCAGCCGCGAGGCTATGGGTAATGTAGACGATGTGCGCATGGAGCTTTTGCCGGGCGTGACTGCTCGGCAAGATGATCTTGTATCAGAGCGTGCGGCTGCGCTCTATGAGGTTGCGGCGATGCGGACGATTTCGAGGGTTTTGCTCGGTGCTATGGAAAGGTGAGGCGGTGAGGTTTTGGCGATTTACGATTGCTTTACATTTTATAATGAATATGAGCTTCTTGAATGGCGCTTGAAGATGCTTTACGATGTCGTTGATGCGTTCGTTATCGTTGAGGGGAATCGTACATTCCAAAATAAACCCAAGGCATTTAATTTCCCGAAACATGAAGAGCTTTTTGCACCCTATGAAAAGAAAATCCGCTATGTGGCGATTGAAGAGGAAATGCCGTATGATAGCGACTGGTCGATTGAGATTTTTCAGCGCAATTATATAAAGCGTGCGCTTTCTGGCTGCAAGGCTGATGATATCATCCTTTTATCCGATGTCGATGAGTTTATCTCGCCTAAATTGCTGCGGCAAGTAAAGGCGGGCAAGGGCGAAGTACATATTTTTTCTACGTTTGAAAGTGTGGCAGAAAGGCAGGGACTGCGCGGCTTGTCACGCAATACACGCTGCTTTTTGCGCACCTTGCCTTATGTGGGAAAGCGTTCGTCCATACGCGAATTTCTGCGTCATAGTCCTGTGGTATGCGAGCAGGCGATGTATAATTTTTTCATCAACTATCAGCGAGATTCGAACTGGTGCGGCTCGATTCTTGCGGAATATGGACAGATTAAGGATATGCAGCGGCTGCGCTCGCGGCGCAATCAGTATCCGCTGATCTATGGCGGTTGGCATTTTTCTTCTCTAGGCGGCTTGAAGATGATCCGCAATAAGATCAATTCTACGTCTGATGGGATGTGCAATCCCATCTATGGCCTACCGGAAGAAGAGCAGAACAAGGTTATTGAAGAGGCTTTGGAGAAGGGCTATATTTGGTGGCGTGACGAGTATTTGAAAAAGCGGTCGCTAGAGGATATGGATATTTTATGGATTGACTGGTTTGCAAGGAAGTATCCGTATATGTATCATGGCTGAGATGGATGATTGTACTGTACCCAAGGATATGGGACACGAAGAAGGAAGGGATGGGTAAAAACGTCAAAATATGGTTTAGATGAGAACGGTTTTTGAGCCGATAAATCCTTTTTCGTGGACAGCTCAAGAAGGTGGAATCCTCACGGACGCGACCTATTTCTAGCGAAAGAATAAGGGGCGCAGTAAAAAAGACACTTGCTAGATACGCAAGTGTCTTTTTCATTATATGGTTACGCTAAAATCACCTTTGTGTCAAGTATTGGATACATCTTTTTTCCAATTTCCAATCAATTAAATCTATCTCCCTGCTTATGCTTTTCATAAAGCTGCATTTTAGATACCTGCAACTTTTGTTTTTCAGCTTCTAATTTTCTTTTTCTATCAAACTTTCACAAATACTTTCTCGAACCCTACACTCAATAGTTCTCGTTTGCTCTTGTTCAAGAAAACGCTCTGTATAAAGTCTTATTTCTTCAGCTACAATGTTTTCAAGAATTGATGCCCTAATCTTTTCTTTCATGCAGTCACAGTCTTTTGCTTTATACTTATAATGAAAGAAACTTGCTCTTTCTCTATATTTTAAATTTGATTTTTTATTATAATTACCAGTATCAAAAAGGTCTATTGTTTTTTTCTATATGAATAACAGACCCTAAATAATACATAGCAATTACCTCCATTATTTAATCCATTTTTCTTCACCCTCGCCTTTAAAAATACGCATTAAATCACTCATGCTTTTTCAGAATACTTTTTTCTGCTTATTGTTTTATGCACACTTATTGCAAATGGTATTGTTATAAGCGTTGTTATAAAATCTGAGACAGCTTGAGCGTATATAACACCGTTTAATCCGACAAACTTGGGCAAAAACAGAATTATAGGAATAAATACGATTCCTTGTCTACAAATATTCAAAAATCCACCCTCAAGAGCTTTACCCATTGAAAGATACAATGTAGAGTAAGTAAATTGAAATCCAAATGTAACAAACATTATTACACCTGCCCTTAATGCAGGAACCGCAATTTTTAGAACATCCTCGCCCGTTCCAAATATCGATAATATGCTTGTTGCAAAAATATAAATAATAATAGTCCAAGCTACGCAAAAAATATTAGTCCATTTTATACAGCATTTAATTGCCTCATCCAATCTTGTATAATTTTTTGCTCCGTAATTAAAACCTGCTAACGGTTGTAATCCTTTCATATATCCAAACACTACATTTGTTCCTAATGTAATAATTCTGAGAACTATTCCCATAGCTGCAATTGCTTCTTCTCCATATAATGATGCAGACGAAGATATTTTACTGATAGATATACTTGAAAAAACCTGTAATAGAAACATAGAAATTCCTACTTTTAGAATTTCTTTATAGATACCGGATGTAGGCTTAAAATTAATTAGTCTTATTTCAAGAAAACTTTTCCTTCCTTTGAAATAAAACAGATACATTAAACCTGTTACCAATTGGGAAATTAAAGTCGCAATAGCGGCTCCTTTTACACCTAAATCAAGCTTATAAATAAAAACTGGATCTAAAATCATATTAAGTACGGAACCTACAATCATTGCTTTCAAAGAAACTTTAGCCGCTCCTTGTGATACTGCTATATTTCCTGAAGTTACATTTATTGTGCTAAATATTGCACTTGCGATAAATATACCGGCATATATCTTTGCCATATCCATAATCGAAGGAATAGCACCCATGAATTTTAGAACTTCAGTTAAAAACAGAAGTAAAATCAATCCTACTGTTAAACCAATAACAGCACTTGAAAACATTGACACCGTTGCAACAGTATCTGCTTCTTTCTTATTTTTTCCTCCTAACAAACGAGAAATATATGAACCTGCTCCCGCACCAAAAGTTAAACCTATTCCGGAAAATATTAATGAAATAGGAAACGCAACGGATACAGCAGCAACTGCTTGTTTTCCTAAACCAGATACAAAATATGTATCCACGACATTATATAATGCCATCACCAACATACTTATAACCATTGGCATCCCAAGTTTAAAAAGTGCCTTTGTTATATTTTCTTCACTCATAATTTTTACTTTATCGTTCACTTTATACTCCCTTCATCAGTCTTTTTTTGATTCTATTTGTTTTGTTATCATCTTGTAATAATGACCCTTTTTCTTAAATAATTCTGCATGATTTCCAATTTCTTCTATCTTTCCTTTATTCAGCAAAATGATTTGTTATACGAAACATTAATACAATCGTTATAACAGGAATTACTATTGCCTGAATTATCTCAACTAAATTATGTGCTATAAAGACCTCAAGTTTTTCTATATCGTCAAATAACGCTGCTTTTAGTTCTCCTGTTGATTTATTGTTAAAAAATCCTAAATTTACTTTTGATAGATATTCCAAAGCTTCCATTTTTAAGCGATGCACAATGTTGTAGGCTGCAACATGAGTACATATCATTGTTGCTGACATCAAAATATTTTGTAAGATGGTCGATATAACCATAACTAATGACCACATCAATACTATATGAATGCTCAGAGTCTTACCTATTAAAGATAAAATCATCTGATACAAGATAACATAGGGTGTAAATTATAAAACTCCACTGAATATCCCTAACAATATACCTATAAAAATTTTGACCGTTTCATATTTTAACAATGAAAATACACTTATGTTTTTCTCATCACGTCTTTCCATGTTCTCTCACCTCTTTATCGTTTATTATCACTAATAGGGTATGCTAAAGAAAAAAATAAATCAACATATTGCATTTTATAAATAATCCGCTCTAAATATCAATATATCCCTTTATTTAAGCCGTTTTTATCGTCTTTCTCGTTCAATAATTAAAAATATCGTGATATAAATTTGGTTGATTATGATATTAAATTATGGTAGGATAATATAATGATAAGGAGGTGTGTTTCATGAAAAAAACAGTCATTGAATATTACGAAGAGCTTCCACAAAATTTGCATTTTTATAAAATAGAAGAAGAGCCAACTTCAGGTAATAATTTCTACCGAATGAATACCGAATATGGCTGTGGTAGTGTGCAAGTAATGAATTTCCACGATCAATTTCTAATTATTATTGCCGACTTTATTCCAAGTAACAATTTTGAAAAGGTATCTGAAATAGAAGAAGAATATTTTGAAATCAGTCAATTTGAAACAGATTCCAGTTATTTCAAAGTAGGTGGAAAAAAAGTGAAACAAGTAGATAAGGGCATTTGTTGTTATGCAAATACAAGAAAAAGCGCCTATGCTTTTTGTGAATCAAACAAGCCAACCTGCTTTACAAAAGTAATCATAACAAAAAAATACTTTGATTCATTTTTAGAAGAAAGATTTGGTAATGCCTATGAGACCTCAAAAGATGCTTTAGACTTTCTTGCAGAAAACCCCAACTCCCCGGAATTAAATTTTGTTTTTCAGCAAATAAAAGATTGCCCTGCTGTTGGAAATACCAGAAATTTATATATGGAAGGAAAGGTAATTGAAATACTTTCGCTTATAACAAACACGATAGAAATGAAAAAAAATCGTCCTCATATTTCTGTAAAATTAGATCGTAAAGACAAGCGTTCATTGAATAAAGTTATTACATTCATGAAACATAATCTTTCATCCTATCCTTCTATTGAAGAATTATCTAAAATAGCTAATATGAGTTGTTCTCGTTTCCAAATGGCTTTTAGACAAGTATATGGGACAACTGTTTACGAGTATCTAAAAGTAATGCGGATGAATTATGCTCTTCTTTTATTACAGGATACGGATGATAAGATTTATCATATCGCTCTAAAAGTCGGATACAAAAATGCAGGACATTTCGCAAAAATTTTTAAATCAACATTTAAGATGAGTCCTATGGAATATCGTAATATTCACCATATATAGCATATATGGCATCATGATATTTTTTATATATATCACAATATTTTAATTTATTGTTCTTATACCTCTTCTTAAATCCTTATTTTAAGCGGTTAAACAGGAACTTTTAGCGTTTTTAATGAAACTAATAGCTCTTGTTTATAAGTCTAATAATAATGTAAAATGTGAGTTAGTTAAGTTAGACTAACTCGCATTTTTTTAGTTAAGGAGGGATTATTTTGAGAATCATAAATAAATTTTTCAGATTGGTTTTAGTGCTATTTATGATCAGTATAATATCCTTTTTTCTGGCAAATATATACTCCATTGACTCTGCTGAAACAATCGGACATCATCTGTATGGTAATCCAAGCCAAGAACAAATTGAAAATATTCGTATAGAGAAAGGATTGGATAAATCCGCACCTATTCAATATATAAAATGGTTGCAACACGCATTGGTTGGTGATTTAGGAATATCCTATCAAACATCAAATCCTGTATTAAGTGATATTAAAGATAAACTTTTTGCCACTGTTAAACTGGTAATTGTATCTCTTTTTTTTATTGCGGTGCTTACTATTCCTCTTAGTTTAGTTTCAGCGTACAAAAAATATACTTTGATAGATAAATCTATTCAGGTTATAACCATATTAGGTATTTCTGTGCCTTCATTTTAAGTAAAAAACATTTTATATAAACGGTGAAATTATATTTGAAAATAACAACATCATTTCTTTACCTGAAGAAAAATTAAATTTAATTCGTGGAAATAAAATAGCACTAATAATGCAAAATCCTATTGTCGCCTTTGATCCTATGACAAGAATAGGCAAGCAAATGATTGAATCAATACAAATACACAAAAACTTCCACAAAAATGAGATTTTATCTATGTTAGAGAAAATGCTAATCGAATTTGGAATGAAAGATGTCCACAGAATTTTTCACAGTTTTCCTTCTCAGCTAAGCGGAGGAATGTTGCAAAGATTGATGATTATATTAGCTTTGTCATTATCTCCCTACATAATAATTGCAGATGAAGCGACGATTGCCCTTGATATAAAAATTCAATCTACTGTTTTAAATGATATTTCAGTTAGAAAAGCCGTAAATCATGCCATAAATACCGAGTCTATAAGAAAAAATATTTTAGGCAATATAGAACAAGAAGCAACTTCTATATTAGATAAAAATTTACCATATTGTCATGTAGATACTGGGGCATACTCTTATTCTGAACAAAAGGCAAAAGAATTACTTGAAAAAGCAGGTTGGAAAGCTCAAGATGGCGATGGCATTCGTGAAAAAGACGGTGTTAAACTTTCTGTTAATATTTCTTGTGCCAGTGAACAAGCTATGCTAAAAGATATTTCTGAAGCCATTGCAACAGATCTAAAGAAAGTAGGATTTGAAACGAAAACTTCCAGTTCTGAAACAATGAATCATTTTTTAACTTGTTAGGGAGAACCCTAAAAACCCGAAATACATTCAAAGGAGGAACTACCTATGGCAAATAGAATACGAAATGCATGACTTGAAATTAAACTAACTGAAGAAGAAAAGTGAGTATATCCAAAAAGCAGCCGATGAAAGGCAAAATTTACAAGATAAAATCAAGGCTATTGATAAGGAAATGCAGGAGCTTTCTGCCACCATGGAACGAGTTCATGCCATAAAAAAATATAGGCAATACTACAAGGAATATAAGACAAATCCGTCTGATAAGGCATTTTTTGAGGAGTACAAAGCTCAGATTACCCTCTACGAAAATGCTCTTTCGGAGCTTAAAAAATCCTATTTCAAGATGCCAAATTCAAGGGATATTGTAGATAAACTTGACAAATTACAAGAAAAAAAGAATACTCTTATGCAAGAGTATTCTTCCTCAAAATCTACTATGGATGAGCTTTACCGAATACGAAAGAACTATGGAATTTATATGGGTAAGGAGATGGAGAGGTAGTTTTCTATATTCTCTTCTCCTCTTACCTTGTCTGTTTAATCATACATTTAATTGCTTTATCAATATTGAAAACTGTACCTTTTCCATCTATCCATCTATCCCAAAAATCAATAGTTGAACTTTTAGGTTCTTCTTTAGGTTTATCTAAAATAATTTTAGTAGGTAGCTTAATCGAATCTCCAATAACAATACATTCTCCAACATCAAGATTTGGTAATGTTTCAACCAATCCTACCAACGAATCAGTTAACATAGTGGCTACTGCTGATTTATCTCTATCATTCGTAATTTTTAAACTTATAATATTATTGCATTGAGATATTATAGTAGAATTTAATTCCGCAGGTCTTTGAGAAACAATCACCAATGAAACACCATATTTTCTCCCCTCTTTAGATATTTTTTCAAATATCTCCAGCGATTTATTCTCAACCGCTTTCAATTTCGTTGTATCTCTCGGCATATATAAGTGTGCTTCATCGCAAATAAAGGCTATAGGATGCCTAGTCTCATCTGTTTTAGGCGACATCCAAAATTGGACTTCATATACCAGTCTTGTAACAATCCCTATTATTATAGGTAACATATCTGATGGGACTTCTGATAAATCTATTACTTTTATCTTTTTATCTAGTCCCATTATTTTATCAACAAATTCTTTCAGATAGTCAGCTCTTACAGTATTATCTTCATTAAATACAAACCCATATTTTTTATCATCTATTTTTGTCTGAAGTCTCGTGATAAGGTTTGTTAATTTCCCATAGTATTGACCTTGTTTCGTCTTTTTTTGTCCTTTTTTATCTCCGGTTTTATATACTTCACCTGTTGTTTCTTCATTTATATTTTCATCCTCTAAATATGCTTTTAACCCTTTTGCTGAAAAAGGAATCGGCGTATCTGCTGTAATTATTTCAGATGAAAATTCAGTCATATTTTCTTCAAGATACCTTTTCTTATGCTCTAAAATATATTTAATTACTGCTGCCCTTTGATTTGTAGATGTCCCTTCAGAAGATTCAATAAATAAAGAATGAATTTCCTCATAATTAAAAAACCACAGAGGAATATGTAACCCATCCTCAGAGTCACAAATTTTTATCTGTTCAGCATAACTTAATTCATTGTATTCACCATGCAAATCAAAAACAATTAAATTAGCGAGCTTCAACTCATTTGCTTTTTCAAGAATATTTGCTACAGTAAAAGATTTTCCACTTCCAGTACTTCCTACTATTGTTGCATGTCTTTGAAAAAATCTATTTCCATCCAAAATAGCTTCAACAGTTTTATTACTTGCATATTTGCCAATGATTAATCTTTTTTCTGAAGATGTCTCATTTTCAAGAGAGTTCATAATAATAGAGAGAGCTTTACCATCTGCCAAATAAACTTTGCTATTGATTTCAGGATAAGTATTCACTGCTCTTTTGAAAATATTTTGTTTAGTTGAAGACAATTTTTTATAAAATGTACCTACTAAAGTTATATTGCAAAAGTTATATGAATACTCTTGTTCTTCAGTTTCTTCTCCATCAATATCAATTCTCTTTTTGCTCACCCTAGTTACTATTCCAATTAGTTTTTCATCTGCATTATTTCCAGATAAAACAACTATATCATTTATTTTTAGCCTATTTAAAATTTCTTCCTTTTCTACTGATACAGATACTTTCTTTGTATCAACATTTTGAACAACTCCAACTTCTTGATTTAAATAATTTTGAATATCTTCCATAATTTCCTCCTATCCTAAAAAAGTTTCTGAAAATACATTTATATCCCACAATTCCTTATTTATATTATATTTTTTGCCTTTATATACCATATAATTTCCTTCTTCTGCATTTTCTTCTTTATCTTCATATTTATAAAATAAAGTCCAGTTTTCGTTTTTCATTGCTCTATCTAAAAATGATTTTTTAATCGTCCTTGTCAAGACAACCACATCCTTCTGAGTGTCTTCGAAGACGGTATTAAAATGCTGATCATTGAATCCATATCCATAAATAAATATAGAAAAACTCTTCTTAGAATCTGTTATCAATTCATTAAAAATTTCTCTATGACATCTAAAAATACTATTAATCATTCCTGACTTATATTTCATACTGCCTGGCGTAATAATATCTATATATTGCTTGTCATCTTTTAGTAGCTTATAATCATTAATCTGATATTCCTTACCATGCTTTTTTATCCAATTTACAGATCCATGTGGTTTAAATAGTCTCACTAAAGGAACGTTCTTAGAAAAAAAGTCATAAGGTTGCTTTAGTATATTATCGTTAAAAGATTGATACATATTCCCCGAAAACCCTGAAGTAGTTGATAATTTCAATTTATCACAAATGAGTTCTATAATTCTGTCATAATTAGGAGTCATTATATCGATTACTTGATTATTTACACTTACAGTTCCTAATAGGTACT
>CAUUGH010000020.1:0-27884 GCA_963544755.1 uncultured Selenomonas sp.
TTATAGGTACAAGAAGCGAGAAATTTTTCATACTCCGTGAATAGATCTTCCATCTCTGAAATAGCCTTATTCATGCGCGATTTCAAATTAGCACGCTTTTCCGGATTTATCTCTAGCGCGTACAAAATAGCGACAATCCTAACCTCGTTAACTTTATCTGAAAGCTTTGATGCCATCGAAAAAGCTCCGGCATTTTGCATAAGATCATCTGAGGCATCATTTAGTATCTTCCCGGAATAGCCTGCATAAGCACCAAAACCTAGGAAAAATAAGATCAGCACGGAAAAACATAAAATAATCTTTTTTGATACAGTCAAGCCATTCATCGCGGATCCATCCTTTCAACCGTCCCTAAAAAACCATCCCTAAAAACCGTCCATCAAACATATGTCGCTAGCTAACTCCCCCCATCACCGCATGGACATCTTGCAAAAAACAACACGGCAAAATTTTATTGAAGAAAATGCTGACCAATATAATATATAAGTAAATATTTGCATACTATGTGAAAATGATATGCAATTATAATAAATGCCCTTTACTATATTATGTCTTTATTATAATAACACATTTGTCCCCCCCCCGCAAGACATTTTTCATATTTTTGTACTATGCAACAAAAAATAAATCTCTCATAGTGTGTAAACTTTAAAAATATAGACTCGACAGCTCTACCAAGGCGGCACATAAAAATCTGCAAAGCAGCTGTTTTTGTGTGCGATCTTTACAAGGCTAACAACAATTTTCAATACGCGCGTTAAATGGCAAAATAAAAAGGCTAGTGAGAAAATGCTCACCAGCCTTTTATTTTTGCAGCAGCAAAAGCAGCTTGCAGGAGATTATTCGCGCTCTTTGCAGATCTTTTCATAGATAGCAGGATCGATCTCCTTCATATATTCGTCGGGGATGTCTTTAGCATTGGGCGCGTATTGCCAATAGTCTTTGTAGGCGGCAAGTGCCATACTCTTTTCGCCCATTTCGTCGTAGATTTCAGCGCGCATTTTGTAGATGAAGGGGTTTGATTTTTCTAGCTGTTCGGATGTTTTAAGATCGTCAAGAGCTTTTTCACGTTCGCCCATCATACGGTAAACATCGGCACGGTTTAAGAAGTTGTAAATATTTTTTGCATCAAGCGCGACGGCGTGATCGACATCGGCTATAGCAGCGCTGTAGTCGCCGGCGACGGCATAGGCGCGACCACGGATCGCATAGTTTTCTGCGATATTGTCGGGATTTTTAGCAGCAAAGGCGCGTTCCATGAGAAAGAGGGCTTCTTTTGCCATAGCGTTATCACTGTAGCGATCAGCATTGTAGCGAAGCTGCTTGACGAGATCGCCTTGCGCGTTTAGGGCTTTTTCGCGAATTTTTTGCCAATAGTCGCTGCGAGCTTTTTCTGCGGCGGCGATTTTTTCGCGCATCTTTTGATCTTTATCGCCGGCATAGGCGGCATATACCAGCGCTTTTAGGCGTTCTTCTTGGTGCTGACGGGCGACGAATTTTTTAAGCTTTTCGTAGATGCGGTTTTCGTCTAAGTAGCAGATGCGTCCGTTGGGCGCGGTGAAAAACTGCCAGTCGGCAAATGTTTTGTGATCGTGAAAGGCTTTGGCGATGGCGCCGGCGATGAGGTAGGCATTTTCTTGTGTGTTATTGTAGTCGCTGTCCCAGTCAGCGCTTAGAAGTTTTTCGCCGTCGATATAGACATCAGCGCCGTTTTCAACGCTGACATGGCCCATGCCGTAGTCGCTCATCATGGCGGCCAGACGCTCAACGCGCTCTTTCATTGCCGGATGATCATTATAGTTGGGAGCATCAGGGTTTTCAAAGGGATCGTGATACTCTTGAATGTCTTTTGTTTCATATGTCAAATAGTATGCCATGCGAGCCATAGCCGCAGGTGCGCCGCCCGGGTTAAAGCCTGCTGTGGTCATGAGATAAAAGCCGCCTTCATCGGCTTCGATCTCGCTAGGAAGTGTCACATCTTTGGCAATGGCATAGCCAACGATGGCATTGAGTTTTTGCCAGTCGAGGTTATCTGCCACCGAGCCGACGGCGATGCCGGCGTAAGATTCAGCGACGGCTTTGGCATAGTTTTTGGCACTGTGCTGACGCAAGCCATGTGTCATCTCGTGGCCTAAGATAGCGGCAAGTTCGTCTTCGTCGTGGTGTAAGGCGCGTACAAGGCCGCGATTTACCGTGATGTAGTCAGTCGGGTAGCAGGCGGCATTAAAGCTGGCATTTTTATTAACGCGCCACAAAAAGGGCAGCGAGTTGATAGCAAGGGCGTATTCACCTTTTGTAGTAAGCTCCCCCATGACGTGATCGACGACAGCTTTATCTAGTGCGTCTTTATCTTCACCATGCTCTTTCATATCTTGACGCAGACCGCTTAATTGGTAGTCAACATTGTTGCCGATGGCGAGCATTTCTGTAAGGGTACCTTGATAGGCAAGAAAGCCGCCGATAACTGACATTCCGATAAGCACGGGATTAAATGTCGCCGCTTCGACAGGTGGTTTTTGACTAAGCGGTGTGATAGCTAAAAGAGTCGTAAGAACGGCTGCACAAAGTTTTTTTCTAAGCGTCATATTTTCTGCCTCCTTAAAGAACCACTGATAAATTAAGCCGCCTAGCTTTACACATCTGCGCTTTTCGCCTCGTCGATAAATCGGCGGCGCAGCAGCGCTACACCTGCGGTTTAGCTCCTCGATAAGTGCAGCGCATCTGTGCAAGTCTTAGCAATTTTATTTTAGCAGCATTTCCTCAAACAAAAAAGCAGCCATGTGCAAGATGGCTGCTTAATAAACAAATGGTGCTCGGTACTGGATTCGAACCAGTGACCCCCACAATGTCAATGTGATACTCTAACCAACTGAGCTAACCGAGCGTTTTTACTTGCAGACTTTCATCTGTAAGCAAGCTACATTATACAAAAAAGCATCGAAAAATGCAAGCGTTTTTTTACCGATTGAGAATTTACCTAAAACAAAGTTTGCTCAGGATTTTTCACGCGGTTTATCAAGCCAGGCGGAGATGGGAAAAAGTGTTGAACGAAAGTCTGCTTGATCCATAAGACGGTCGATTTCAAAGAAAAGGAGTATGCGTGCGGTGCCGCTTACAGTGTAGCTGCTGTGATAGCTTCGTACAGCCGGCAGATCAAAAACGAGATCTCGCACGCGGTCGTAGCCGACGAGGTGCAAGCTGACGTAGCTATGTAGTACAAGCTCTTCTTTCCAGTTGAGGTAGGTCGATTCTTTGTAATCTGTGACGGCAATACCTGCGATATAGTCAGCATTTGTTTTTTCTGCCGCCGTCCTTATGCGCTCACTTAAGCTGCCGTCGCCGCCGTAAATGATCGCCATGGCTTCTAGCACTTCTTCTGCGTCTGCATAGGTGACGGCTTCTAGTGTGTCGTTAAGCGGTACATGAAAGTCACTTTCCATGCGATCTTTTATGCTTTCTAAGACGGCGCGCGGCATAGATCGCGGTGCGATGGGATTTAGCAGTACGATGTGACGCTGTCCTTTCGGCGGCGAAAGAAGCACAGGCGGCTCTTTTTCCGATCTTAGGGGGGCTTTTACAGACAATGCGTTTACATCGTCTGCCGCTTTTACCGCAGGGGTATTTAAGATCATGAAAAATGTGAAGAAGCATAGCCCTGCAAAGATTTTTACCAAAGCGTTGCACATAGGTTTCTCCTTCTTACGTCCCCTCAAAAGTCGCCGCTAAAGCTTCTTTTTATCTATTTCGATGCGGTAAGTTCTCCTTCTGAGGCGGCAATTACAACAGAAACAGCACCGTCACCGGTTACGTTGAGGCAGGTGCGGATCATGTCTAAGATGCGGTCAATACCTGCGACTAAAGCCAGACCTTCAAAGGGCAGTTGTGCTGTCTGCAAGACCATCGCGAGCATGATAAGACCGGCGCCCGGCACACCTGCCGTGCCGATAGATGCAAGCGTACCGGTCAAGACGATCATCGCCATCTGTTGAAAGGTGACATCTATGCCAAAGACGTTGGCGATAAAAAGTGAGCAAACGCCCATATAAAGTGCTGTGCCGTCCATATTGATAGTCGCGCCTAAAGGCAGCACAAAAGATGTGATTTTACGCGAAACGCCGAGTTTTTCTTCGCAGTTTTTCATGTTGACAGGCAATGTACCTGAGCTTGAGCAGGTGGTAAAGGCAAGCAGCATTGCTTCTAGCATACCGCGGAAGAATTTCATAGGACTCATTTTGCCAAAGACTGACGCCATTGTCGAATAGACGAATACCGCATGAATGACGCTGCCTATAAACGCGCAGATAATGACGGACAGCAGCGGCAAGAGTACCTTCGGCCCGTTTTTGGCGACGACGGGCAAAAGAAGCGCGAATACGCCATAGGGTGCAAAGTCCATGATCATGCCGATAGCTTTGTAGCAAACTTCGGCACAGGCATCAAAAAAGTTGATTAGCCGCGTGCTGCGCTCACCGCCGACTTTCGCGATGGAAACACCGATAAAGAGCGCGAAGATGATAACTGGCAATATGTCGCCTTTTGCCATGGAAGCGACGGGGTTAGTCGGTATCATATTGACCAGAACCTGCATGATAGACGGTGCTTCTTTTACTTCAGGTGCCGTGCCGCTTAGTGACAGCCCTACGCCCGGATGAAACAGACCTGCGACAGAAAAGCCGATGATGATGGCGATCGCCGTCGTCGAAAGATAAATGCCGACGGCCTTGGCGCTGATACGTCCAAGTGTCTTGGTGTCGCCAAGGCTTGTGACACCAACGATAAGTGATGAAAATACGACAGGTACGATCATCATTTTGATGAGGTTGATGAAAATTGTACCGATAGGTGCAATCCACCAGTTGATAAAGCCGATGTTCTCCTCGCCGGCGGCAAGTCCCACGGACACCGCAAAAACGAGCGCGATGAAGATGCGAACAGATAGATTCAATACTTCCACACCCTTTCATAAATATAGAACATTAAACGGTTTTGACAACTCTAAGGAGCTGTCGCCTTTCCACAGCATTATAGCAAATTCTTTTTCTCTAGTCTAATAAGTTATATATATATTAGAGCATCCTATGTATATTCAAGAAATGCTGCTGCCCGTGACACCTTCGATGTGCCCGAGGGCTTCGACGAGCGCGATGCGTTTTACTTTTTGGGGGTTAAAAAGTTCAAATTCCAATGTAAGGGCTTGTTCTTTATCGTCCGAGCGTGTCATTTTGACGATATGCACAACAAAATTCATATATTCCAAACATTCGTTGATGCGGACAATCTGCCCCGGCAGATCGCGTGTAAAGACGGTCAGCAAAATATGATGATCGCCTTGCACCAAGTCGTCAATGCGCGAGAGCGCACCTAGCGCCACAAATACTAGCCCCGTCGTGATAAACGCCGCCACATAGTAACCGCTGCCAACTGCAAGACCTACGCCTGCGACAACCCAAAGACAAGCCGCTGTCGTAAGCCCCGTGACGGTAAGCCCTTCTTTCATGATGGCGCCGGCCCCTAAAAAGCCGATGCCGGAAACGACCTGCGCCGCCAGGCGTGCTGGATCGGCATTGGTCTTTCCTTCAACGCTTTGATAGATGGTAATTGAGATGATCATGATAAGACAAGAGCCAAGGCATACTAGCAGATTGGTACGAAGCCCTGCAGATTTTCGCCGCGACTGTCTTTCGTAGCCGATGATGCCGCCGAGCAGACAAGAGATCGTAAGGCGCGTTAGTATTTCCCATTCAGATACCATATGGCTCTCCTTCCTTGCCTTTTCTAAAGTTATCCCCAGTCTTATCCACATTTTAGCGGTATCTGTCAAGATCCTGTGGAAAACTCTCTATTTTTCCTTGATAGCAAAGATTTTTGGCGATGTGTAAATATTATCCACAGAGCTTTCAATTTTGTTGATGTTATTGTAGGAAAACTACATTTTAGACTATGCCAATAAACTGCTGCACGATAAGTGAAACGACAGCAACGGCGATAGAGCAGCAAAGACCGAGGGTAATGGGGCGCATACCGTTTTTTAAGAGGGCGCCAAAGTCTGTATTAAGCCCGATAGCGCACATAGCCAGCACGATGGCAAATTTTCCCACCTGCCCTAAAAAGTGTGATAGTCCAGCCGGCAAAATGCCCGTCGTATTGATGATAGAGGCGACGACAAACCAGAGGATAAACATGGGAAAGACGCGCTTTAGGCTAAAGCTTTTATCATCTTTTTTTCTTGAACGCGCGGCAAAAAGCGCGAAGAAAAGGCAGACAGGCACGATGCAAAGCGCACGCGTCAGCTTGACGATGGTCGCGTAGCTACCTGCCTCATTGCTATAAGAGTAGCCGGCAGCGACGACAGACGAGGTGTCATTTATCGCCGTTCCCGCCCACATACCAAAGCCGATGTCGCTCATGTTCATAAAGTGTCCGAAAAACGGGAAGATGAAAACGGCAAGGACGTTAAAAAGAAAGATCGTCGAAATGGAAAATACGATGTCTTTATCTTTTGCGCCGATGACAGGGGCTACTGCCGCAATGGCAGAGCCGCCGCAGATCGCCGTGCCGGCGCCGATGAGCGTCCTTGCCTTAGCTTCAACGCAGAGGATCTTGCCTGCGCCCCAAGCTACCATAAACGCTGTCAAAAGTGTCGATACCATGACGATGAGCGACTGCGAACCAACCGCAAGCACATGATATAGATTCATCTCAAAGCCCAAGAGGATGATAGCATATTGTAAAATTTTTTTACCCGTAAAGCTTATGCCGGACTCGACGGCTTTGGGTCTTTTTAGACGCGCAAACAGCATCCCTAAGATGATGCCAAAGACGGGGCCTCCTATGATCAGAAAATATTGCCCGAGGATGTAAGAAGGCACAGCAAAGATCAGGGCATAGAAAATGCCCCGTAAATGTTCGCTTTTCATACTGAAAAACATCTCCTTTGAAAATTTTGCCCCTATAAGCCGCTGACCCGTCGCCTTCGTCCTTTAGACTTAGCGCAATTAACTTTAGCAGATGCCTTGGGCGATCATAGTTTGTGCGATGTGCAAAAATGCCGTAATATTAGCGCCGGCGATGAGATCGCCGTCTTTACCATAGGCTTTAGCGTTCTTTTTAGATTTTTGATAGATATTTTTCATTATGTCATGTAGCCGTTCATCGACTTGGGCAAATGTCCAGTGCAAGCGTTCTGAGTTTTGGCTCATCTCCAGCGCAGAAACCGCAACGCCGCCGGCATTTGCTGCTTTGGCGGGGGCGAAAAGCACGCCTTTTGCCATAAGATATTGCGTCGCTTCTAGTGTCGTCGGCATATTTGCGCCTTCACCGACTGCTAAGACACCATTGGCAACAAGTGCCTTTGCCCCTTTTATATCAAGTTCACTCTGCGTCGCGCAGGGTAGTGCAATGTCACATTTGACGTTCCAAACGCCTTGGCAGCCTTCATGATATTCTGCCTGCGGCCGTTTTTTTACATATTCTTTGATGCGTGCGCGGCGCACTTCTTTTATCTCTTTAACAAGCGCGAGATCAATTCCTGCCGGATCGTAAACATAGCCGTTAGAATCAGAGCAAGTAACGGGTTTAGCACCAAAAGCGATCGCTTTTTGCATCGCATAGATAGCGACGTTGCCGGCTCCTGATATGACAATGCTCTTTTCTAAGAGGCTTTGACCTTGGCTTTCTAACATTTCTTTCATAAAATATAAAAGACCGTAGCCTGTAGCTTCCTTTCTTCCTAAGCTGCCGCCGTAGCCTAAGCCTTTACCTGTCAAAACTGCGGCATCGAAAGAATTTACAATGCGCTTATATTGTCCGTAGAGATAGCCTATTTCGCGAGCACCCACGCCGATGTCGCCTGCCGGCGTATCGACGAGCGAGCCGATATGACGATAAAGCTCTGTCATGAAACTTTGGCAAAAGCGCATGATCTCGCCATCACTTTTACCTTTCGGATCAAAATCCGAGCCGCCTTTAGCACCACCGATAGGAAGCCCTGTCAAAGAGTTTTTGAAAGTCTGCTCAAAAGCAAGGAATTTTAAGATAGAAAGATTAACACTCGGATGAAAGCGCAGACCGCCCTTATAAGTGCCGATGGCACTATTTGCCTGCACGCGGTAGCCGCGGTTTATCTGCACCTCGCCTAAATCATCTTGCCAAGGTACACGAAACATGACGATGCGTTCCGGCTCGACGAGGCGCTCTAAGATTTTTTGCTTCTTATATTCAGGATGCTCTTCTAAGACCGGCACGATAGAAGTCAAAACCTCTTTGACGACATTTTGATATTCTATTTCCTGCGGATCTTTTTTAGTAACGGCAGATAAGATGTCTTTTACATATTGCTCCATTTCCGTCATGCGTCTTTACCCCTCTTCTTTTATTTTACCAATGCCTATATAATAACGCAGATAGCGACAAATGTATACTAATTTATACGCTTATTAGGACTTTTAGTGCAATGTTTGACGTTCGGCAAGCGCTGCGGCGATCGTTTCTTGCTCTTTTTCAGACAGCAGATGATCGTCGTTAAAATTTTCGATATGCGCTAATACGGCATCGCTTTTTGTATAGCAGCCTTCGACTTCTTCTGTAAACTCTGCGCGTGTAAAGTAAATGCTAGCATCGATCCACGGGCGCACGCCACAAGAGGCAAGATATGCCTGTAGTTCGCGGATGTCGCGCTTTAGCTGCTGTAGCGGATTTTTCATCGGCACGCGGTACGGTGTACCCTTGCTGGTGACTTTATGGCGTATCCAGTCGCTTCCTAAAGTCGGCTCGATCTTGCCCGAGCGCGTTTTGACATCGACGATAAACACGCCTTTTTCGCCAACTATGACAGCGCTAAACGTCGTTCGTACGCCGATGCTGACATGGGAAAAAAGTTGAAAAGGCGCAGGAAGCTCTTTAAGAAATGTAAGCTCTTCCGGCTGTTTTTTTAAGGTCGCTTTAGATACTCTAGCGTGACCGGCTGCAACTAAAGTGACTGCTGCTAAAATTAGCCCCGTGAAGATATAAAGAGCATAGGGATTTGGCTCTAAGAAGTTAAGACCTGCAAGCCAGAGCAAAAAAACGATGAGCAAAACCGCTGTCAAAAAGCGGTATGTCAATAGGTTGTTACGATCTGTTGCAGCCTTTTGCTGTTGTAATGTTGCCATGTGTTTGTTCCTTTCTTGGAGAAATTTAACAAGACGATTTTCCTAGATATTGTCGTTTTTCATTAAGAGCGCGGCTTTTTTTGACGATACAATGGTATAAGAAAAGATAAATTTGTAACGTCAGCAAGTTCATCAGGCTTTAGGAGGTGTCCATCATGATTGACAAAGTTGAAAAGATCACTCGTATTAAGGGCGCCGTCTACGATGTGCGTCGCCGTAAGGAAAAAGACGGTAAAGAGGGCAGGCAGGGAAAATTTAAGCGTATGCTTAGTTCAGCGTTGGAAAAAGACAAAAAGAACGCCGAAAAAGACGATCTTGCTCTAGCGTCGCAAGCCTATCGGCTAGATGTAAACCGCGCTACGCAGTCACTTTTTTATCAAGGTCGGCAAATGCTGGATTTATCTGAATTGGTAAAGCAGATTCATGCTTGATGACGAGCGATTTATGAAAGAGGCTATAAAAGAAGCAAAGGCTGCTTTTATAGCCGGTGAAGTGCCGATAGGCGCGGTGATCGTTGACGCGCACGGCGCGATCACAGCAAGGGCGCACAATATGCGCGAAGCTTTTCAAGATGGCACGGCGCACGCTGAGATCATCGCTTTACAAGAAGCGGCAAGACTACTTGGGCGTTGGCGACTTTTCGATCTTACGCTTTATGTCACGATTGAGCCTTGTCCGATGTGTGCCGGCGCACTCGTCATGAGCCGCATAGATCGCCTCGTTTACGGTGCGCCTGATGCAAAAGCCGGCGCTTGTGAATCGCTCTTTAACATCGTCAATCATCCGTCGCTTAATCACCGACTCCAAGTGCGTGCCGGCGTCTTAGAAGATGAGTGTAGCGCTCTTATGAAGCGTTTTTTTCAAGAGCGGCGACAAAAGCGTGCAAAAGACGTGCGCGGATCATCTGCTTAATTCGACTTTTTTGCGCGTTTCCCTGCCTTTTTGCCGTCATATTTTTTGATAGATGCGCCGCCCTTACAGATGACGATGCTTGATTTGATAGTTTAAGGATCACTGATAAATTCAGCCACCTATCTAAGAGAGGGTTACAAAACGTGACTCTCTCTTTTTCATGAGTGTTTTTAGAAATTTTGAAATGGATGTGAAGCTCTTGAAGCGCGTTATTTTCAATGCTGATGATTTCGGGCGACATATACGCATAAATGAAGCGGTAGAGCGCGGCGCAAAAGAAGGTGTGCTGCGCTCGGCGACGCTGATGGCAGGCGGTACGGCTTTTTTTGATGCGGCAAGAAGGGTGCGCTGTTTGAAAAATTTCGGTCTTGGCATACATTTTACCCTGGTAGATGGCGTTCCTATTTTGCCGGCTGCTGAAATTTCTTCGCTCGTCGATGAAAATGGTCTGTTCTTGCCAAATTACGGTGCGTTTTTTAAACATTACGCCAAAGGCGGCGTGCGGCTTTTAGAGGTACAATCAGAGCTTAGCGCCCAATTAGCAAAGTTTGCAGCAGCAGCCTTGCCGCTTGATCATGTAGATAGTCACCAACATATGCACGTCCTGCCGGGCATCGCCGCAATCGTCATTAAGCTTTGCCGACAGGCAAAAATTCCTGCGCTGCGTGCGCCGCTTGCACCGCTCTTTACTGGCGGCTTTAGCAGCGTCGGATCTTTAGTAGGCCGCGCAGGGCTTTTGCTCCTTGCAAAAAATATGGTGCGTTTGGCAAAACGCGCAGGGCTTTTGGTGCCTGATCATTTTGCAGGCATTGTCGCAGGTAAAGAGCTAGATGAAAAAGAGCTTGTTACTTTACTAAGACGCATGAAAAAAGGTACGACCGAGATCATGATGCACCCGGGTACGGCAAATGAAGAAATCGCTCGCGCCTCTTTCTGGCAGCATGATTTTGAAGCGGAGTTTAAAGCACTTTTATCTAAAAAAGTGCTGCAAACGCTGCAAGAGGAGCAAATAGACACGGTAAATTTTCAAACACTGGGAGGAAGCAGCAAAAATGAACCGTAAGTGCCTGAAAACTTTATTCGTAGCAACCGGCATATTCCTTTTACTGTACGCACTCAATCACTTTATGCCGCTACACCGTGACGACTATGAATACTCGCTCGTCTGGCTAACTAATCGCCATATCACTTCTTTTTCTGATGTCATAGAGTCTTTGCAGCGTCATTATTTATTGCACGGTGGGCGCATGGTGGCGTTTTTCTTTCTTGATGTATTTCTCTTAATGGGCAAGGATCTTTTTGATGTCGTAAACGCCTTGATGTTCCTCTTTTTCGTCATATTACTGACGATTCATGCCGGGCGCGATTTAGCATTTTGGCAAGAGCCAGGACTTTTTGCCGTCATAGGCATTTTAACTTGGCTTTCGCTACCACATTTTGGTGAAGTGGCTGTTTGGAAATGCGGCTCTACTGTTTATTTGTGGACAAGCGTATTTGCCGCGCTTTTTCTTTTGCCGTACAATCTTTATCTAAAAGAGCTGCAAAAAGGGCGCAAAAAGCCAAGAAATTGGCTTTTTTTGCCGATGTTTTTGCTTGGTTTATTAGCCGGCTGCTCAGTGGAAAATCTTGCTGTAACGGTATTTTTACTTACAAGCTGGCTTTCTTTTACAGCTTTTGGCAAAAAGGCGCTGCCGCTTTGGATGCCATCGGGCGCGTTTGGCGCACTTTTAGGGCTGCTGCTGCTCGTCGCTGCCCCCGGCAATTTTGTGCGCTACGACGCGCAAGGTAGCGGCAAGGGCATTTTCACGCATATCGGCAATCAGTTTGCAGCTAACGGTGAGATGGTGCTTTATCTTTTGCCTGTATTGCTGCTATTTTTAGTCGCAAGGCGCATTTATCGCCTACATCTGACTGAGTGCGTAGATAGCGTCGAGCAAACGGCAGATTTTCAACGGCGCTTTGATTTAGTTCGAGGGCTTTTACTTGCTTTTATTTTACTCCTTGTAGTTTCTTATTTTAACGAAAGCTTTGCAGCTAATGCGCTGCGCGACTGGCTGATCGCTCATGTACTTTATCCTCTAGGCCTTGATAAACCGCGCACGATTGAGCATTTTGCCAATGTCATGGCAGGTTTTGAGGAGATGGCTATTTATTGGCTGAGCATTTTCTTTTTCTACAGCCTGTTAAAGCGTGCGCTAGGCTTTTCAGCAAAGCAGCTAGCTGCTATACGGGCAGTGCCGCAGCGTTTGGTGCTGCAAACATTTGTGTCGGCACGCTACGGAGCTTTTTTGCTGCTGCTGGCATTTTTCAATAATTTCGTCATGATCGCTGCACCGACCTTTCCAGCGCGTGCGACGTTTAGTTCTGTCGCTATGATTTTAGTAGCTGCCGGCGCTATATTACGAGATGCGCTCGTTTGGGATTTTTTGCAAAAAAGGGCGCAAAACGTGCTTTTTTGCGCTGCGGCGGCAATTAGTGCGTTTACAATGATCAGCGCGCTTTATATCACGGCAAGGATGCAAGAAGAAAACGCTCTGCGGCTTATAATAGTCGAGCAGGCTACAGCAAATGGTGAGGAGATAGCTTACATGAAGCCTATTGAGCTAAAAAATCGCGCTCTTCGTCATGTGTTTTTTGTAGATTTTGACAACGGCGTGACAAAAGGTGGTCTTTGTCAGTATTACGGCATTAAAGATATTGTTGTAGAATAATAAAAGCTGCTCTAAGAAGCGTAAATTACTTCTTAAAGCAGCTTTTTATTTATGTTCCTGCCGGCATCAAGATGATTTGTACAGGTAAGTTCGATGCGCCCGGTGGTGATAGCTCGAAGCTCGGTTGTACGGAGCTATGATAGCTGCCAAGATCTGATAGCTCGGCTGCAACTTTTAGGCGATCTTTTCCTATAAGACGCGCAGCGCGATCGGCATCACTGTCAGATGGTATATCATCGCCAAAAAAGGTTTTGCCGCCGGGGGTTTCTAGTAGACTTATGCCGCGCCCAAAGTCTACTGTCATAGCTCCTGCATAGACGCCGCCTAGGGGCGTTAGATAAAATTGTGTCGCCCTATTGCCTGTCGTTGGGATTTCTATGCGATAAAGTATGCCGTAGTTACCAATGTTTGTCACAATACTACCGTCTGTCGCGTCGATGCCTGTTTTAAAAATATCTTGCCGGTTATCGCCTATGGGGATGTAGACGACACCATCTTCATCGGGATTGTAGGTTTTTGCTTTAAGTACGCGGTTCATTTCATAGAAGGTGCCGCGCAAACGGTGTTCGTCTTTTGGCAGCACATGTGCAAGCGCGAGAAATTTTATCGGATCGGCGGTCGCCGGATACATGAGAACGGTGACTTTAACAGGGCTTTGCGCGTAAAAGTCGTAAACGCCATAGACGAGATGCCCCGGCTCTAGTACCGCGTGATTCATTTGCGGATCTAAGAGCATTTTTGCACCGCGCTGCACATATAGTACGTCATTGCGCTTTTTTTGAAAGTAAGTGCGCTGCGTACTTTTGCCGACGCTTAAATAGTCGCTGCCAGGTTGGCTCGCACCGCCCCTTGTGATATTGACGACAACTGATGTATTGTTTTCATTTTGCAAAATGACGGCGACTTTTTTTCTCGTATCTGTTTGGTTTAGATGATAATAAAGGATACGCGCATCGCCGGAAACGGTATCTTCATAGAGGATGCCATTTTCTTTGACGTATTCGGGGCTATCGGAAAAGAGCAAGGTGCCGCCGCTATCTTCTGTTTCAACTTGCCACTGGCGCATACTGCGCTCTACTTCATTAGAGCGCAATGCGCCGGGTACACCGTCGCCAAAATTTAGCCGCACGCTGTATGGCTCTATCGTTTCTTGTGCAAAGCCTCGCCCTAAAAGCCGTGTTTCTTGCTGCTCGTATACACTTTTTCCTTCATTTGTCGTAACACGCATATCAGATGCAGCATCGTGGTGTCTTTGCGCTCCTGCCGACATTTCACTCATGCCGATGCTCGAAAGCACTGTAAAAAAGTATGCGGCTATCTTTGCCTGCCATCGTTTCATTTGTTCTAAAACTCCTTTTCCTTTTAATGCCTGCCTAGCGTTCTATGTGCTGTTTGATGCCGAAGATGCTGTATATTTTTGCCCTCAGCAGGCGCAGGCGAAATTCTGCCATGCCAAAGCGTGGGCGTGGGATATTGACTCGCTGCAAAAACATCGGGTCGGTGCGAAATGTGTTTAGCCCTGTATCGCCTGTGACGGCGGTCAAATAGTTGCTTTCGCGCAAAAGTTCTGCGATCTCATCGTTACTGCTGCCGTTTGGATAAGAAAAGCTAAATACTGTTTTGATGCCATTCCATTCAAGCAGGAGTTTTGACATACTCACCTGATCTTCTTGCTCGGCACGGGAAATGCCCACAAGCGGTATATGATCGGCGCTATGACAGCCTATTTCAATGCCGCGCTTTTGCATATCGCGCAGCTCGTCCCAAGTGAGGTAGCCTTTTTTGCCGATGAAGTTTGTGACAACATAGACTTCGCCTTTCATGGCGCGTTCTTCAAGAAGCGGCAAGGCTACGCTGTAGTTATCCTGATAGCCGTCGTCAAAGGTGATTATTAAGGGCTTTTCGGGAAGCTCTCCTTTACCTTTCGCCGCTTTGGAAAACTCTAGCATGGTTATAGTTTCGTAGCCTGCTGCCTGCAAATAGTCTAGCTGGGCGGCAAAATCTGCCGCTGATACGAAGTAGCGTTCTGCCTGCGGATCAGCATCGTCTATTTGATCGTTTATATGGTGATACTCTAAGATGAGTACGCCTTGCGCGGGCTTTAGCCATGCGTATAAAAAAAGCAGCAGCACGCTAAGAAATAAAAGAATGGCTGCGATTTTCCCGATGCGTTTCAAGGATGATTTCTCCTTTCATTTTTTTCTTGCACATCTGCTAATGCGACGAGTTTTCTAAGGCGATGGTTGACGCCGGATTTACTTATGCCAAGAAGATCGGCAAGTTCGGCAAGGGTCGCTGTAGGCTGCTTTATGCGAATGTCTGCCGTTTCTTTGAGGCTTTTGGAAAGGTGCTTGATGCTTTCGGTTCCGTACAGCGTGCGAATCGCCGCGATTTGTCTGCCGGCGGCATCGACGGATTTTTGTACGTTTGCCGTTTCGCAGTTTACCAGACGATTGACTTGGTTTTTTACTTCTTTGACGTTTCTTGTGACTTCAAAGGCAACGGCTGCTTTTTCTGCGCCAAGAAGCGATAAAAAGTCGATGATGGCATCGCTTTCTTTTAAATAAACTATATAGCTTTCTTTTCTGTCCGTAAGCCCTGCCGGATAGCCCATGGTGTGTAAAAGAGAAAACAACAGCTTTGCAAAAGAGTAACTTTCTGTCGTCAATTCCAAATGGTAGCCTGCTTCAGGGCGGCTAACGCTGCCGCCGCCTAAAAAAGCGCCGCGAAGGTATGCTGCTAGGCAGCAGGCATTTTTAAGAAGCGCCTTATCTGTACCTATGGTAAGCGCTGCACCGTGCATAAAGCCCAGCTTTTCTAAGAGCGCGGCTGCATCTTTTGATGCCGGCACATATACGCGGTAGATATTGCCCTTTTGCAGACGGCGCAAGCGACTTACTGTAAGCTCTGTATGAACGCTTGCCACACCTTTTAACAACGTGAGCAATTTTCTTGCAACGGCTGCGTTTTCTGTTGTAAAGGCAATGCCGACGGCACATTTTTTTTCTAGCGTAAAGACTGCACCCATACGAAAAAGCGCCGCAAGCTCGGCCATAAGACAGCACGCCTTGCGCCTAACAGGACGCGCCAGATCGTTTTTTACTGACGCTGCAAATGATGGCTGCGCCATGGCGGTTCTCCCTTCATTTACCGATGGCAGGATGCAATTTATACGCCATTTTCATCAATGTTAGCGTAAGCTTGCCGACATCGTGGCGCGCTACATCTTCATCGCTTATGAGATCGGCTTTGACGACGCCGATGCCAAGCGCGTTGATGGCTTCTTCGTCGATGGCTACAGGAGCTACGCCTTCTTTTTTTAATGCTCTTGCCATGCCGTTAGAAAGCGGCGTTTCATTTACTAGCATATAGTCTATAGTGCCTTTTCCTGCATGGTATAAGATGGCTTTTGCGTGCATGGAAGCGGTATAATCATCAGTTTCACCAGTCTGTGTAAGTACGTTACATATATAGATTTTAAGGGCGCGGCTTTTTCTTAAAGCTTCTGCTACGCCATCGACAAGCAGATTTGGCATGATGCTCGTGTAAAGGCTGCCAGGGCCTAAAATAACGACATCGGCTTCTCTTATTGCCTTTAGAGCTGATTCAACCGGACGGACGTGCTCGGGGAAAAGTTTCACTCGTCGAATGTGTTTATGTACTTTAGGGATGTGCGATTCACCTTCCACAAGTGTGCCGTCTTCCATGACGGCATCAAGGCGCACATAGGCGGTCGATGCCGGCAGCACGCGACCTTTGACAGCTAAAACCTTCGATGACTGCTTTAATGCTTCTTCCATATCGCCCGTGACTTCTGCCATGGCGGCTATGAAAAGGTTGCCGAAGCTATGACCTTTTAACTCTGTGCCGCTTTGGAAGCGATACTGAAAGAGCTTTTCCATCAAAGGCTCCGTATCGGCAAGCGCCACAAGACAATTTCTCAGATCACCTGGTGCAATAATGCCAAGCTCTTCTCTTAAGCGACCTGACGAGCCACCGTCATCGGCGACTGTTACGACCGCCGTCACGTTGCTCGTCGCTCGCTTGATGCCGCGCAAAAGTACTGATAGCCCATGACCGCCGCCAATGACGGTGATCTGCGGCCCTTTATCTAGCCGACGCTTTTCATAGATGATGTCTACGAGATTTTCCGAATTGTCAGGTAAGATCACGCTGATAACGGAGCGAATGACAAAGCGCGTCGCCAGGAGCATCAAAGATAGCCCTAAGACGATGATGACGACGCCGACAATCGTCGTGATCACATAGTCAAAGCTGCCGCGCCAGAGGTAGACGGCGCGAAAGATCGCCTCTTCGATAATGTCTAAATATTTATAGTTAAAGATCAGGGCAAACCCTAGGCTGACCATCATGACGCCTGCGGCAAAAAGAAGCATCCAGCGTTTAAAGTGCATACCCGGATACAGCCATTTCAATAAGTGCATTACTTAAATCGAACCTTTCCTTCCTGGATTTTCATAAAAATTCTGTCGGATGCTCGGCGACATCGTTTTTCATAAGATCGCGATGCTCTATTTCAACTAAAAAGCCGTGCGCCGTCAAAAGACGATATATATGACAAGCGATGTAGACGCTTCTATGCATACCGCCCGTACAGCCAACAGCAATCACCAACTGCGGCTTACCTTCCTTGATATACTCGGGAACTAAAAAGTCTAGCAGCGTATCTAATTTTTCTTCAAATTCCTGTGTTACTGGCCACTTTTTGATGTATTCGGCAACTTCTTTGACCGCACCGCTTTTGCGGCGCATCTCTTCTATATAAAAAGGATTAGGCAAAAAGCGCACATCAAGAACCATATCTGCATCTAAGGGCATCCCGAATTTAAAGCCGAAAGATAAAACATTGATACTCATGTGGTTTTTCGTTTCGCTTGCAAAAAGGCGCGTGATTTTTTCTTTTAGCTCTGACTTTTTTAGTGAAGATGTGTCAATAATGTACGTTGCTTTGTTTCGCACGGGTTCTAAACGGCGACGCTCTCTTTTTATGCCGTCAGAAATGCGTGCATTTGCCGCCATCGGATGCCGGCGGCGCGTTTCCTTGTAACGGCGAATTATAGCCTCGTCAGATGCGTCCATGAAAATCATTTCATAGGGCGTATTTTTTTGATCTATTTCATCTAATACATGAACGAAGGTATCGAAAAATTCGCGTCCGCGTGTATCTACGACAAGCACCACGCGGCGCACATGACCACCTGAGTGGCGGCAAAGTTCGGCAAATTTCAAGATGAACATAGGCGGCAAATTATCCACTACAAAATAGCCTAAATCTTCTAAAGAGCGGCACGCCTGCGTTTTGCCGCTGCCTGAAAGACCGGTTACGATAATAAATCTAAATTCTCCTTCTTTCATCATAAATATCCACCCCTTAGCTGCGGCAAAGTACGATTTCTTCTATCGCCTTAGCTACGCCATCTTCATCGCAGCTTGGTGCGATATATGTCGCGAGCGCTTTTGCTTTTGCCTGCCCATTTGCCGTAACGACGCTCGTACCTGCAAAGCGCAGCATACTTAGATCATTTTCCGAGTCACCACAAACCATGACCTCCGAGGGCAAAATGTCCATCGCTTCTAAGATCGCCTCGATGCCTACCGCCTTTGATATGCCATGCGGCGTAATATCAAGCGTATAGCCCTTAGACTGCTGCGGCGCGGCGCGGCCTTTAAAACGCTCGCGGATGCGCTCGGCTATAAGATCGACGCTACCTTCTAGATCGCGCACAACGACCTGTGCAACATTTTTAGTATAAGGTGTAAAATCCTCGCCGACTTCATGCACCAAAAAGCCCTGTACGGTGCGATAAGCTGTGAAATACTCCGGGCGAAAATCTTCGGCGTAAACCTCGCTGGCGCTGTACCATTGGGCATACCAACCGTTTTCTTTAGCAAAGCTTAAAAGTTCTGCAACCGTTTCAGGCGAAAACGTACGCAAAAAAAGCGGCTCCTTAGCATCTAAAGCCTGTACCAAAGCACCGTTACAGGAGATGATCGGCGCATTTGCCGCGATCATTTTACCAAAGTAATGAGCCGAATGAAGCATACGCCCCGTCGCTATCGTCACGGCGACACCTTTAGCCATCGCCTGTATAAGTATGTCCTTACTGTAATCTGACACGATTTTTTTTGAGTTTAAAAGTGTGCCGTCAAGATCCATCACGATCAATCGAATTGCCATGAAAGCCCCCTCATATATCTTCGCCGCCAAGTGCATAAGAACGCACGGCATTTGCTACGCCGGTTGCCGTTTTATTGTCTGCAAGAAAATCTGCCGCCTCTTTTGCGCCTTTTGTCCCCGTCGTCATAGCGACGCCAATACCTGCCGCAGCAAGCATCTCGCTGTCGTTATCTGAGTCGCCAAGCGCCAGCACCTCTTTCATAGCTATAGAGTACATCGCCGCTAACCGCCTGATGCCGGCGGCTTTTGATACGTCGCTAGCCATGATGTCGATGTATATATCCTTTGAACGCACGACTTTTAGCTTGCCTAAAAATTCTTTAGAAAGCTCTCCGGTGCGATCATCTGTTTCATCTTCATCTGCCGTGATAGAAAGCATCTTATTGATTTTGTCACTATTTTTATAAAGACCGTCCCAACCAACGACCTCGCCTTTGATGCCGGCAGCTTTTTCATAAGCAGCCGAACGATCATCATACTCGGCGAAAAGAAGTCTTTCGCCACTATAAAGCTGCACATACCAACCGCGCTCTTTCATACAATCAAGCATCGCGCACACCATCTTAGGATCGATGCAAGATGAAAAAATATCTTCACCTGTCGCCATCTTTAAGAGTGCGCCGTTACAAGAAAGGATCGGTACCTCAATGGCCAATTCCTTCGCTAAAGGCAGCGCCGAGCGATGCATACGCCCCGTGGCAATCACCACATGGATACCGCGTGCCGCCGCCTCTTGCAGCGCCATTTTATTCTCCTTAGGAATACGATTTAGCGGATCTAAAAGCGTCCCATCCATATCCGTCACAATCATGCGTATAGCCATCAGCACATTCCTTCCTTTATCTTGTCAATACCATCTAAAGAGCGTGATACATCATATCTATCACTATAGCACAGGAAAAGCGCACACGCAACGGTGATGACAATACGCAACAGATAAAGTATAATAGTAAAAAAACAAAAAGCTTACTTAAGGAATCTCTGATAAATTCAGCCACCTATCTTCACGCATCTACGCTCTTTTCTCATCGTCAACAAATCCTCGACGTAGCACCGCTACGCCTCCGGTTTGTCTTCTCGATAAATACAGCGCATCTACACAAATATAGGCGACTTCATTTTATCATTGTTTTCCTAAAAAATCGCTTTTACCAAAGCAGCCACTGTGAGCAGAACGGAGCAGCCCACATGAAAATCTTCCTCTACCTCGGTATTTTACTCATCATCGGCGGTACATTCGGCTTTAGTTACACCTACACGAGTGATCACCGCACAGCCAAAAGCCTCTCAGGCTACTGCAAAATCGACTTTCAAGGCTCCTACGACGAAAGCGGCCGCATCGAAGGTGCGACCCTTACCATGTGGGACTACCGCTATAGCAGCGCAAAGCCCAAGCCGCTAGTCACCATCGCTGCCGACGGCGACGCATGGGACATAGATGCTATCGTCAAACAAGAGCCGCCAAGCTACGACCTAAAAGAATTTCACCCCGAAACATCCTTAAAGAACACAAACAAATTCTTCCTTAACATATCGCCACAACTTTTGCCGCTCCTTAGAAAAGCTGGTGAAATTCGTGTAAAAATCCGCTACAATGACGGCTACAACATCGATCTGCCATTAAATGAACACGATCTTGCCTATTGGAAAACACAGCTTTATTAAAATATCGCAAAAAGCCGTCCATCTCGCTTCAACCTGCAAGATAGGCGGCTTTTGTAAAGCATTTGAAAGGGTAGCGCACTTTTGTCTTGTTTTACTATGAAAATCCAAGAAGTCAAGCCCGAAGGGCGCAGGCTGATTAGGAATATGTAGTTTACTACGATATATTAAGCGATGATGGCAAAAACCTGCCGCTCAGCCTTGAAGCAGTGCTGCATATTTTGCACGCTCATCTGCCGGAATCTGCAATACATCCATAGCCTGTTCAAGAGATACGCCCATATTTTTCATCACATTAGCAATAGATAGCGCCAATCCTTTTGCTTTTCCTTCTTTGAAGCCTTCTTTCCTTTCTTCCATCATTTTCATCGCCAAGGTCATGTAGCTCACCCTCTTTTCATTTTCTCGCTTAATTTTTTCAATCGCCTTGTCTATTGCCATGACAAGCGGATCGTTATTGCTTTTGCCATTTACATAGTCTAAAAAGGCTTTGATGCTTTCGTTTACATCGTTTTTTGTGCCTTTGCTGTTTAAGAATATTTTTGTCGCGCCATCGGCTAGTTCTAGCGTTTTATCTTCTACGCAGATGCTGCAAAATGTGTAGATGCAGCGACCTTTGCCAAAGGGATCAAAGGGGCAGATAAAGATGATGATTGTTTTATTCAAATCGTCGTAGTCTGCTCCTGCTGCTAAAAGATCGGCGTCTATCATCGACTGATAGTAGCGTGTGCGTTTATAAAGGCTTGTTCCTTCCGGCATACGAATCTGCATTTCGATGTTATAAACTGTTTTGGCATCGTCTAGTACATAGACATCCATTCGTATGCCTTTTCCTTGATAGCGTGCGTCCATGGCTTTTTCTGTTTCCAGGTATTTTATGTCTTTGATGCTTATGCCAAGAATGTTTTGCAGCAGTTTTAGGCAGATATGTTTGATGTTCATAACTAGTTTGAACATATAGTCGTCTTGTATCGTCAACTCTTCCCATGGCTTTATGTGCTGCAATATTTTCACCTCATGATGCGACTTCATTTTATAAGTGTTTCCTTAATTTATCAGTATTTTCCTACTGTTAATATTCGCAAAAAGCATTTTTTTTCCTTCTTACGGCATGATATTTTTATCCCTTGCTCAACTAGATGCTAGCTGAAGCATTTGACAAAGAGCCAAAAAAGCCGCGCAACTTCAACTGCACGGCTTTTTCTATTACTTACTTTTTAACATCAAAGGCAAATACCGTTTTAGCACACCATACTTGATCTTTACGCAAAAGTGGCTGCGGAAAGCTCGTGTGATGCACAGCATCGGGGTAAAATTGTGCTGCTAATACAAATCCTGCACGCGGCGTAAATACTACGCCGTCTTTGCCCTTTAGTACTGCATCGAGTTGGTTGCCAGAGTAAAATTGCATACCCGGCTGCGTCGTATAAGAGCGCATATAGATGCCTGTTTTTTCTGCATAGGCGTCTGCCATCTTATGAAGTTGGCGATAATCGACGGGGCAAGCGGCATCTTCTCCCAGACCGAGTGTCTTTGCTTCTTCTTGCGCCGGCGTTTTATCAAGAACGAAGTTATGATCATAGCCGCCAGCCCAGCGCATCTGGCTAAATGGTGCGTCAATTTTTGTGCCTATTTCTTTCATCTTACGAAAATCAAGCGGTGTTTCTTCAACGAGTAAAATGCGCCCATCGGGTATTAACTCATTGTCTGTCGGTGTATATTTTTCGGCGAAGATACGCAGCTGTTGGTCAAGCACAGAGCCTGAATTGAAGCCTTCGAGGTTAAAATAAGTATGATTTGACAAATTACAGATGGTATCGCTATTCGTTTCTGCCACATAGGATATGATGACTTCATTTTTTTCTGATAGCTCGTATTTTACATCTATTTTTAGATCGCCCGGGTAGCCGCCCTCACCTGCAAGACTCGTATAGTGCATTGTAAGCGCACCGTTATTTTCTTTTGCAGCCCAGACTTTTCTATCGTAGCCGCCCAAAGAACCGCCGTGCAGGTGGTTTCTTCCTTCGTTACATTCAAGGACGTATTTTTCATCGTCTATTAAAAGGTCGCCAAAAGCGATGCGCCCAACAGAACGCCCGATGATCGCGCCAAGGTACTTATCATCTGCTTCATAGGCGCTTGACGTGTCATAGCCAAGCACTACGTCTATGCTTTTACCTGTGCGATCTGCTACAATTAGCGACTGCACACGCGCACCATAGTCTAAAACAGCAAGTTTCGTGCCGCAACTATTTTCTAGCGTATAACGCGTGATCGTCATACCGTTTCTTAATTCGCCAAAATTTTCCTTTGTTATATTCGCCATCTAAATCACCTCTTTATTTTTTCTCTATGGAAACACTTATAAAATGAAGTCGCCTAATTTTGCGTACCTGCGCTCGATTTATCGACGATGCAAAAAAGCGTAGATGCGTGAAGATAGGTGGCTTAATTTATCAGTGGTTACCTAATGCTTCTTTCTCTAAAAGTGTTGTAAAATCCTCTTTTTGCATTGGTCTTGCAAAATAATAGCCTTGAATCTTATCGCAGCCGATGCCCTCTAAAAAGTCAAGCTGTCTTTTAGTTTCTACACCTTCGACGACCACCCCCATATGAAGATCGTGTGCCATTTCGACGACGCGCTTTAAGATCGTCGGCGCACGCTTAGAGTCTTCCAGGTTTCGCACAAAATCCATGTCGATTTTTAAGATGTCAACAGCGACATTTTTGAGCATATTAAGTGAGCTATAACCGCTGCCAAAATCGTCCATGAGTATTTTTAGCCCGATCTTTTGCAGATCTTTTAAGATGCTCAAAAGCTGCGTGGGGTTTTCTGTATAGGCAGATTCTGTAATTTCAAGGCGTAAAAATGCAGGATCAAGATCATATTTTTTCAAAAGATTGACGACTGTATCGCAAAAGTCACCGTCGTAAAAATTAAGCCGTGAAACATTTACCGATACCGGCACGACGGGAAGACCATTTTTTATACGATTTGCAAGCAAATAGCAGACTTCTTCCCAAGCGAAGCGATCAAGACGTACGACAAAGCCATTTCTCTCAAAAAGCGGCACAAAACTCATCGGCGGGATAAGCCCTGTCTGCGGATGTCGCCAGCGCATGAGCGCTTCGGCGCTGACGGCACGCCCCTCTTTGATGCTGTAGATCGGCTGATAGTATACGCAAAATTGCCTTTCGGCAAGTGCAAATTCCATCTCACGCAGCATCATTTGCTCTTGAATTAGTACATCGCGCATTTTTTTATCATAGTAGGCATAGCGTGTTTGATAAAGACCTTTAACCGTATTTAGCGCCATGTGTGCGCGATCACACATTTGGTGTATGGGTACAAGCAACTCAACTATGGGGTAAATGCCTACATAAAATAAAATATTATTTTTGATACCCAAAGAAAAGATTGCACTATCTATGCCCTCTAGCAAAATATCAATATCGATCATATTTTCCGGCATACATATGACAAAATGATCTGCCTCCATATGCCCTGCGATGCCGATGCCTTCTGTAACAGTCTTAAAATATGTGCCGGCTGTCTTTAAGATCAGATTGCCTGTTTCAATATGAAAAAGATCGTTGATAACTTTAAAACAATGAATGTCAAAATAAAGGAGATGGTAGTGTGTGGCAGGATTTTGCTTTAATAGTTCAAGCGTTTTTTCATAAAATGTTTCGCGGTTATATATCCCTGTCAAAGCATCAATTTCAAGATAGTGACGCATTTCTACTAATTGTCGCTCACGCGCCGCTTGTTCTAGCTTTCGCCATTCGTTTTCCATGCGTGCCATGACGTTTTTTACTCGGCAAAACACGATGGTCTTGTTGTAGGGCTTCGTAATAAAGTCTGCTGCCCCCATCTCCATAGCTTGTACCACGGCGGCTTGCTCACTTCTTTTTGTCGTGACGACGACGGGGATCGGTGCGATGCGTTCATCTTTTTTTAACGCAAAAAGCAATTCAAGACCATCGGCTTCCGGCATCTCTAGATCTAGCAAAATGATGTCGATGCTCTTTTTAGCGAGCAGATGCATCATTTCAACGCCGCTCGTCGCTTCTACGATTTCATATTCTTCATTGAAAAACTCTTTAAGAATGGCACGCTGCTCTTTTACAGCATCGACAATCAGCATCAAAGACTTCTTTTCCATAAGTATTTCCTTTCTTAAAAGGAATTTATTTCAAGAAATTTCAAGCGTTTAGAAAATATTGGTAAACCATAATAGGCTAAGACCATTTTATAAGCGTTTCATTTATTATTGTTTATCTTACAAAGTATACCACATTCAGTTCCTTTTTCATATATTTTCCAATTATTTCGTCCCATACGCTTCACATCATAAAGTGCAGCGTCTGCCGCAAGGAAAAGATCGTCATATGTTTTGCCGTGCAGGGGTGCAAGTGCGATACCGATACTTACAGAAAGAAGTGAACGATCATCTCTTACTTCAAGCTCTTGTGCCGCCGTCATAAGCTGACGTGCATGTCGCTCAATGGCAGTAGAATTAGTCACATTCGGCATAAATACAGTAAATTCATCGCCGCCGAAACGTCCGATATAATCCGACTGACGAAAAATCGCACGAATATCCTGCGCGAAGCGGCGCAATACATCATCGCCGGCTTGATGACCGTAAGTATCATTCATTTCTTTGAAATGATCTAAATCCATGATGAACAGTGCATGGTAAGTAGCGTCTTTTAAGTTATCTTTAAGTATTGAAATACAAGCCGACTGGATCGCTTTTTTATTTAAAAGCCCTGTCAAAGGGTCAAGTTCTGCTTCTTGTTTATAATTATCACGGGCGATTATCAAACGCTTTTGCTCTTCTATTGCAAATTCTAACTCTTTATTTTTCGCAACCAAAGCCTCCGCCTGCCGTCTTTGCGTGCGCGAGCGTTCGACTAAGAATAAAGCCACAAAGATAGATAAGAGCAATATAACAGTAAGTACCACCGTCTGCATGGGATAATGCGCCGTAATGGCTGTAAGCGTCAAATGTCCTGTCAGATGCTCATTTATGATCTCTTGCACGCGGTGAGAATCGACCTTTAAGATGCTTTTTGTCAAAACAGTTTGCAAAATGCGCGATTGCTGACCTGAGATCGCAATGCTGACAGGCAATGTCGTCGATTGACTTGCTAGGACAACGAGATTTGGATGTAACGATAAAAGGCTGCTTTGCTGTAAGAAAAGCGATGGCAAAAGTACAAAATCACAGCCGCCCTCATCTAAAAGACGCAAACAATCGGCAGGCTCATTTAGCGGTACTATCTGCCAGTTCGGATGCTGCGTATTTAAGTAAGTACGAGCGCCATAAAACCAACGCGGCAGCGCAACTCGTGCTGTTCCTATGGGAATATCGCTTACACCGCGCTGCACGACATAAGAAAATTCTTCTGCTGCAAATGTCGCTGTAAAAAAAAGATCATGCGTCGAAGGCAGGTTATTATAGATACAAAAGAAAATATCCGCCTCATTTGAGCGTAACATCTTTATCGCGTGCTCGTTATCTACAGCACGCACAAAGCGAAATTCTAAACCTGTCTTTTTCCCTATCACCTGCAAAATACTTGCATAAATACCGTCCGGTACGCCGTTTTCTAAGCGTTCGCCAAAAAACGGCGTGTGTCCGCTAACATAAGCGACACGCAATACAGGCTCATTCTCTAGATATTCTTTTTCCTTCTTGGTAAAGCGCACAAGCTGCGCCTTAGCACGATCAATAAAGAGCTTTTCAAGCTGCGTTTCAAAACTTGGATTGACTGTTTCCGTATAATAAACATGATCGCTGATATTTTTAATCAAGCCATCTCTTTTTTTCATCGCGATAAAACGTGCCGGCAAAATTGCCACATTCATCAAGATCTTCTCGCAAGCATAGCGATGATTCGTACTGTCTGCAATAATATCTATTGCACCTGCGGCAAGTGCTTGATGAAGTTCATCAATCGTCTTATATTTGACAAAATCAACATACATTCCCTGTTCACGTACAAATTGCATCAAAAGATCTTCATGAATCCTACTGTCTAAGATACCTACCTTTTTACCGGCCAGTACCGAAGTATTATTCGTCGCTATATCAGAATTTTCTTTTACATAAAAGCAAAGCATGGCATAAGAGGCATGATCCACACTATAAGAAAACTCTAACTGATCATCTTCTCGATATTCTGCCGGAAAATATAAGTCGATGCGCTCTTGGTGAAGCATCGAACGCGCCTGCATTTCGTCCATCGGCACATATTCATATTGCCAGCCTGTACTTCTTGCTATCTCATCTAAATAACGCTTTGTATAATTAAAAAGTAGCTGTTCAGGCGAACCATCCACAAAAGTAGATACATCAGGGCAGCCTATACGCAGTACCGTAGCATGATCTATGGCAAAAAGACTTCTCGCAGGGATAAAAAACAGCAATACGCTGATCAAAAAGACTGCACTAAAGCGCAGAAATCGCTTCATGTATCTCACACCTCGTTTGCTGTTTTTTTAAACAGCATAAAACACAAAACTTACCTCATATAGTATAGCAGATTTTTATAAAATTTTCACTATTAATGGGATAAAACACAGGCAACAGTCTGCATAAATTTTCTACAGTATATAGCAGCTACCAATAAAGAAGGTAACTACAAGGTTTTACGCGAATAACAAAAGATTTTTCAACGTGATGGATTATGAAAGATTATACAGGCGAATTTCTTCGACTGGCGTCCGTGCTGCGCCGCTTGCAATACCGCTTTTTTGTGTGATTTTCTTTTATTCATTCATTGAGCGGCACTAAATCCTTTCTCGCCATTTTACACGCTCACCACCATCCTCGCTTATTTTTACGCAATACAAAAAGGCAGCTATTCGGAAATTCCAAGCAACTGCCTTTTCTTTATTCTGCTTCTTTCAACTCGCGATGCACCTTCTCAATGCCTTGCGCGATAACTTCGGTGCGCGTCACCTTCATGCGTTCGGCACATTCATTCAGCAATGCAAGCTCTTTTTTAGACAATCTCACATGAAGCTGCCCCGTGCGTGGGTTCGTCGTCGGTCTGCCCATCTTCTTTTTTTCGATACGCCACACCGCCTTTTCTTACCGTATACAAGGATATTGCAGGTCGGCGGCAAGTCCGCCCTGCTTCCCTTTTCGTCCATTCAATCATTCATGATGCGTTCTAACTTGTCCGCAATCTTCTTGACCTTCTCCTTGACCTCTTGATCTTGGAGCGTTTCCTTTT
>CAUUGH010000021.1:0-25604 GCA_963544755.1 uncultured Selenomonas sp.
TCGCGACCCCCACCTTGGCAAGGTGGTGCTCTACCACTGAGCTACTTCCGCGTATATGGAGCGGAAAACGAGGCTCGAACTCGCGACCCCCACCTTGGCAAGGTGGTGCTCTACCACTGAGCTACTTCCGCTTGATCTATCTGCAGCACATTTGCGTGCTGACTGACAGAGTATATTTTAACGGCTGTTACTTCATTTGTCAACACCTTTTCTTTGCAAATTTACCGCTTCATTTTATCAGTGTTTCCTTAAAAATAAAGGGCTATGCGCCGACCAAGTTCGCGCACAGCCCTTTATTTTTACAGCTTCGTGATGTCCTTGCCAAACCACTTGGTAGAGATGTTTGCTAATGTACCGTCAGTTCGCATTTCATCAAGAACTTTCTGCATCTTCTCTTTCATTATCCTATCGCCTTTACGGTAAGCGACGCCAAATTGCGCCATAGGACCTACGTGTCCGTCAAGTGCAGCTATTTTGGCAGGATGCTTCGACATATAATAGCGACCGATTATTTCATCGCAGATGATCGCGTCAATGCGACCATTTTCCAGATCCATGAAGGCTGCTATGTAGTCTGCATATTTTTTTACATCTTTGTATCCGGTCACGTCTTTATGACTGTCTACATACTCCTCCGCTGTGCCTGAACCGCTCTGCGTTGCGACGATTTTATCCTTGAGGTCTTCTTCTTTTGTGATCGTTGCATCATCGACTCGCTTAAAAATGATTTGCTGAACATTCATATATGGATCTGAGAATAAGAGATTTTTCTTGCGCTCTTGTGTGATTTCTAAGCCGTTCCAAAGTGCATCTATGCGCCCACTTTGGATCTCTGCTTCTTTGCTCGCCCAATCTATTGCCTTAAACTCCACTTCTATACCCATATGCTTGGCAGCTTCTTTTGCTAAATCTATGTCAAAGCCGACTATTTCATTATTTTCGTCACGAAAGCCCATCGGTGGATAGTTATCGTCAAGACCGATGACGATTTTCTTGGGTACGTCGCTTTGGGGCTTTTCTTTTTCCTTTTCACCTCCACAGCCTGTCATAAGACCTACAGTGAACATGAGCGTCAAACATAGCAATAAGAACTTTTTCAAAATCATGCACTCCTTTTCTTTATTAAAGTGTTATCATGATGATATTGTACAATACATAAATGGTTTTGACAAGTTAAAGAATCTCGGATTATTTTATTTTTCCCTTAAAAAATTGTGGCATTGAATATCTAAGGTAGATTCAATGCCACAGGATGGTACTTATATTTTTTTAGAAAGTTCCTCGATGTTGTTTGACATCGCTTTAGCTTCTTCAACAGCGGCGTTAATTTCTTTCATGTTGGCAGCTTGACTTTCAAGGAGGACGTTTATGGACTTTATCTTTTCGCTTATATTGCTTGAGGCTTTTTCCATCGATCCTAGTGCTTCGACGATCCTACCTACTGCTTCTTGGCTGCTGTCTGCGAGCTTTCGCACTTCTTCGGCGACGACAGAAAAGCCGCGTCCGGCATCGCCCGCGCGCGCTGCTTCAATGGAGGCATTTAGTGCTAGAAGGTTCGTCTGCTTTGAGATATTCATAATTAATTCTGTCATTTTCAGTGTGTTTTCAGTCTGCTCTCGTGTGTCATCTGCCGCTATCGTGATCTCATCTTGCACGCTTGAGATTTCTGAGGTTCGCTCCGTGGTTTCGCTGACGCTCTTTGTGATGTCTTCAATCGAAGCATAAAGAGCGTCCATCATCGTGCCTAATTCTTTATAAAATTCATCCTTACTATTTTTTTGGAGTGTGATGTCTTCAATAGCTCCTGCGACCAAGACAGGTGTGCCGTCGGGCTTTCGTATCGTCTTTCCAACAGCGCGAAACCAACGATATTCACCTGTTTTTGTCTGCAGGCGATACTCCAGATCAAAAGGTGTCCTGCCGCTTCGATCCATAATGTGCGCCTGAAATGCCTGCAGCGTGCGCTCTTTATCTTCTATGTGCAGGCGATCAGACCACGAATTCAGCTTATTTGGAAAGTCTGTCGTATCGGAATAGCCCAATAGTTGGCGAAAGCGATCCGACCACCAAAATTCGTTGTTTGGATTCGTCGGATCGTCACCGATCACGCGCATATTCCACGAGCCTTCTGACAAGATGCTGTCGATCGCTTCGTAACGCTGCAAAGTGTATTTAAGACGCTCCTTGTTGTTTACTTCGTCGTCAATATCTACGAATACACCGATGATCTCTTTAGGCTGCCCACTTTTGTGTCGCACTACGTTACCTGAGGCGTGAAACCACTTGTAGCTGCCATCGCGCAGCTGCATACGATAATTTACGTCATAGGGCGTATTGCCGCTTAAATCTTTGATACACTTCGTAAAGGCGGCTAATGTAGCGTCTACGTCGTCTTGATGCAGTCTTGAACTCCACGCCTCGACTGTATTTGGAAAATCGCTTTCATCACGAAAGCCAACCATGCGGCGAAATTCATCGGACCAAATTGCATAAGCGATACTAAAATCTTTATTGATCTTCATGTACCAAAGCCCCGAGTGAACAGCAGCGTTGATCGTACTAATACGAAACTTTTGATACTCGATCTCTTCATTTACTTTATCAATCAACTCATTTAACGCAGTCACCCAGTGTTCTTGCCCCTCGACCTTTGTAAAAAGCTGATTTTGCTCATGCCGCTGCACAAGGCTACGCACCGCAGCCGTCAAATTCTGCCCATCGTTTGCAGCAGCCATGACTTTTTTCATGCCAAACATACAACATTACCTCCATCGTACACACATTGCACTTGCAGGACATAAAAAGATATGTCGTCTACTCATGTCATCGTAGCACATTCTTTTTATTTCCTAGTAACATCATATATAAAGAGAAACAAATTGTCAATTCGTCAAAATTTCTTAAACTTTACATGGCAAGCTGCATACACTTTTGTTTACTTTACAGACAAAAGTGCGCCGCCCTTACACGAAAGCATGATTTTTACACTGCTATAGTATTTCTAGCTATAGCATTTATCTTTGTAACCATGTATAATATCAGTATTGCAATAAACAGCAATTTTCATAAAGCAGAAAGGCGGAATCTTCATGCACATTTCAAAAAAGCTTAAAGCACTCGCCATAGGCTTTTGCATTCTCACTGCAAGTCTTTGCTTTGTCGGCTGTAGTCAAAGTGCCGACACGAAAGAAAAAAAGATCGGCATCGTGCAGATAGTCGAACACGACGCACTTGATGCAGCGAATAAGGGTTTTATCGCCGGTCTAAAAGAACGCGGCTTTGAGGAGGGAAAAAACATCGCCATTGATCGCCAAAATGCACAGGCGGATCAGTCGAACCTTCAAAACATCGCACAACGCTTCGTCAATTCTAAGATGACACTTGTTTGTGCCATAGCGACACCTGCCGCACAGAGCATGGCGAACGCCACGCCTGACATTCCCATCGTCGGCACGGCGATCACAGACTATGTCGGCGCAAAACTTGCCGCTTCAAACGAAAAACCCGGCAGCAATGTCACTGGTACGAGCGATCTTAGCCCCGTCAAAGAGCAGATCGATCTCATGCTTAAAATATGCCCTACGGTCAAAACTATCGGCATCATCTACTGTTCAAGCGAAATAAACTCCGAGGTGCAAGCAAAAATCATCACCGAATATGCCGAAAGTCGTGGTCTTAGCGTAAAACAGGCGACTATATCGACCGTCAATGACATTCAGCAGGCGGCAAATAGTCTTATCGGCAGCGTTGATGCTTTCTTTGAGCCAACGGATAATGTCATGGCTTCTGCTGTGCCGACGCTTCTTGCCATCACAAATGAAGCAAATAAGCCTGTTTTTTGCAGCGAAGATAACTGGGTAAAAGCTGGTTCTCTTGCCACTTATGGCATCGACTACTACAAGCTTGGCGTACAAACAGGGCATATGGCTGCCGATATTTTAGAGGGCAAGAAAAAGCCTGCGGATATGCCCATCGAGATGGCAAAAGAGCTTAAAGTCAGCATCAATAAAAAAACTGCCGAGCAGCTTGGCATCAAGATCCCTGCTGATATTTTAAAAGACGCGCAGATTTTCGAGTAACCACCATTTAAGTAAACAGCCGCGAGCTTTTCTTGCGGCTGCTTTTTCAAAAAGGAGAATATTTCTCTATGGATCTCATCATACCAACGATTTCTCAAGGGCTTCTTTGGTCGCTCCTCGCCCTTGGCGTTTACCTGACCTTTCGCGTACTAGATATTGCCGATTTAACTGTCGAGGGAAGCTTTCCCCTCGGCGCTGCGACAGCGGCAAGCCTTCTTGCCGTCGGTGTTTATCCTATCATCGCTATCTTAGCTGCCTTTGCCGCCGGTATGTTATCTGGCATCATTACGGGACTTTTGACAACGAAGCTAAAGATACCCGCACTTTTAGCCGGCATCCTGACGATGATCGCCCTTTACTCCGTGAATCTTCGCATTATGGGCAAGGCAAATCTGCCGCTTCTTCAAACAACAACCATCTTCACACAAGCGCAAAGTTTCTGCCTTACACGCGAACTTTCCATACTTGCCATGGGTTTTCTCATCGTCTTTGCTATCGGCATCACCTGTTATTATTTTTTCGGCACGGAGCTAGGCGCAGCTATCCGTGCGACAGGTGACAATCCGCACATGATTCGTGCGAACGGCATCAATACTGATACGACGATCATCCTAGGGCTTTTACTCTCAAACGGTCTTGTTGGCATCTCAGGCGCATTAGTTGCCCAAGCGAACGGGTTTGCCGATGTCGGCATGGGAGTCGGCACCATCGTCATTGGGCTTGCTTCTGTCATAATCGGTGAAGTGCTTTTCGGTACGCGCAGCTTCAAGAACTGTCTTTTCTCTGTCATCGGCGGCTCTATAGTCTATCGTGCCGTCATTGCTATCGTCTTAGAGTTAGGTATGCCGCCAAACGATCTCAAACTCTTTACAGCGGCTCTTGTCGCACTCGCGCTTTCTTTACCGCTCATTCAGGCATATTTTCGTCAGGTAAAAGGGGGACTTCGCTGATGCTTAAAATTAAAAACATCACCAAGACCTTCAATCCCGGTACAATCACAGAAAAACTTGCCTTAAACGCTGTCACGCTCCACATTACGCCCGGTGATTTCGTAACAGTTATCGGCGGCAACGGCGCGGGAAAATCAACCTTGATGAACTCTATCGCCGGCACCTTTCGCGTCGATAAAGGCAGCATCGTCATTGCAGATACGGACATCACGAAATGGGCCGAGCACAAACGCGCCAAATACATCGGTCGCGTCTTTCAAGATCCCATGCGCGGCACCGCAGCTAACATGATGATCGAGGAAAATCTTGCCATTGCCGCTCGCCGCGGTCATACGCCAAAACTTTGCTGGAGTTTTTCCAAAGTGCAGCGCGAACGCTTCCAAGAGCTTTTAGCAGAACTAGATCTTGGTCTAGAGGATCGACTTGAATCTAAAGTCGGTCTGCTTTCCGGCGGACAACGCCAAGCCTTGACGCTTCTCATGGCGACCATGGCAGAGCCAAAATTGCTGCTTTTAGACGAGCACACAGCAGCTCTTGATCCAAAAACTGCAAAAAAAGTCCTAGACATCACCAAAAACATAGTAAATAAACGCCGCCTAACGACTCTCATGATCACACACAACATGAAAGACGCACTGTGTCTTGGCAATCGGCTTATCATGATGCACGAAGGAAAAATCCTCGTCGATGTCCAAGGTGAAGAAAAATCGCGTCTTACTATACGCGACTTGCTTTCTCTCTTTGAAAAAGCGGCAGGCAACGAAATGACAAGTGACAGTCTGCTGCTGTCGTAAGTAGACATATTGGCTTTACTATCTATTTTTTGTAAGACATCTTCCATGTGAAGATGTCTTTTTCTTGTTTTGTTTTAATAAAACAAGACTTTAGTCTCAAGGAATATGGGGGGGGGTAGAATAGTACTATAATAATAGTGATAACACATTTCATTTTAGTAGGAGTTTTCCGGCAAGTTTTCATTACAAAAAAGGAGTTTTTTATAATGAATTTACAAACAAAAAGTGTAATCGCATTTAATGTCTGCATTATCTTCGCCTGCAGCGTCATTGGTCTTTTAGGTTGGTTCAGCGCGAACGCCGGCTTTGATGCAGCTTTGCAAACACAAGCTACGTCAAATCTTCAGATCATGATCGACAGTATAGATTCTAACTATCCGGGAGAGTGGCACGTCAAAGATGGCGCACTTTATAAAGGCGAGCATAATATGAATGAAGATACAAAGATCGTCGATACTTTCGGCAATATCTGCCACGGCTTCGTGACATTCTTCGTCGGCGACACGCGCATCTCAACTAATGTAAAGAATGAATCAGGCACGCGAAATATAGGCACGAAAGCAGAAAGCCACATAGTTGAAGCCGTGTTAAAAAATGACAAATCATACGACGGACGCGCAACTATCTTAGGAAATGACTATATAAGCTCTTATAGCGCCTTAAAAAATGCTGCCGGTCAAAATGTCGGCATGGTCTTTCTTGGTGTCGATGTACGAACGATGGACGACGTGCGCCATAGCTTTATGCTTTCAAGCATCATCGCTGTCATAATATTAAGCGGCATACTAAGCTTTGTGTCTTATATCATCATCGGCAGAACAGTTCGCCCACTGCTAATTCTCACCAAGGCTTTAGGTCAAATCGCCAAAGGCGATCTGCGCGCTAAAGACCTGCCTGCAAACCGCAGCGATGAATTAGGTGCGCTTTCTCACAGTGCCAACGACATGAAATCACGCTTGAAAAATGTCTTGAAAAATGTCGCATCTTCTGCCGATGCCGTCGCAGCTTCTTCACAGCAACTGACGGCAAGTGCCAGTCAAACGACACAATCTGTCACACAGGTCGCAGAAAATGCCACTAATATGGCAGCAGGTGCTGCTATGTCTGCCGATACGATCAACAATCTTACAATGCAGGCCCAGGCGATGGGAGAAACCGTCGAGATGCTAGAAAAAAGTGCTGCCTTAATGCAGACTTTAGCGCAAAAAAGCCATAAAGTGACCGCAGACGGACAATCCAAAGTGCGCCATGCCGTTAAAGAAATCAACGCTATAGCCGAGCAGGTGAAGGAATCGACTGAGATTGTCGAAACTCTCGGCAAACGCTCTAACGAGATCGGCTCTATCGTCGAAACTATCTCCGGCATCGCCGAGCAGACGAATCTCCTCGCCCTCAACGCTGCTATCGAAGCGGCACGCGCAGGTGAGGCCGGAAAGGGCTTTGCCGTTGTTGCAACAGAAGTAAGAAAGCTGGCCGAGCAGTCAGGAATTGCAGCCAAAGACATAGCCGAGCGCATCGTCGCCATGCAGCAAGATACGAAAAAAGCTGTAGAGTCTATACAGGCAGGAAGTGAAAATGTAAATAAAGGCACTCAAGCTGTAACTGACTCCGGCACCGCTTTTGATGACATCGCGGCGCAGTTTGACGAACTAGTGCAAACGATCCGCACCTCTTTTGACGGCGTGCAAACAGTAAGCCGCACGAGCAAAGAAATGATAAACGCTATGGGTCAAGTACGAGAGATCAGCAATAATTCACAAGAAGATACACAAACTATCTCCGCCGCCACCGAAGAGCAATCAGCCGCTATGCAGGAGATGGCAAATGCCAGTCAAACGCTTGCCGATCTAGCACAAACGCTGCAAGGAGAAGTAAAGAAATTCCAACTTTAAGAAACCACTGATAAATTCATCTGCCGATCTGTATATCTATGAAATTTCTAAATAAAAACAGGCTATAAAAAGTCAGATGACTTTTTATAGCCTGTTTTTATTTTACCTATCGCCCACACACAGCTTGTTTTATCGCACCTGCTATCGCATGAAGCGGCATCTGACGCTCAACTGCGCCCAACTCGAAAGCAGCGCGCGGCATACCGTAAACGATACATGAGGCTTCGTCTTGACCAAACGTCATAGCGCCACTTTCTCGCATCGCAAATAGTCCCTTTGCACCATCTGCCCCCATGCCCGTCAAAATGATGCCCACCGCACCAGCGCCGACAAGTTCAGCGACGGAGAAAAACAACACGTCAGCAGAAGGGCGCACCCAGTTTACAGGATCCCCCTTTATACAAGCGACTACCAGCCTTCCCGTACGCCGTTCTATCTTCATGTGCTGACCACCCGGCGCAATATAGACTGTAGAGAATCTGAGTATTTCTCCGTGCTCGGCTTCTTTTACAGTGAGTTTTGATATAGCGTTGAGCCGATGCGCGAAATGATTGCTGAATATAGGTGGTATATGCTGCACAATGACAATCGGCGGCAGCGGCGGCAAAAGTTCCCGTATAATAGTAGCAATCGCCTCTGTACCGCCCGTTGACGCACCGATAGCGATCAGCTGCTTTTCCGCCAATGAAGCCGGCGTCATGGTAACGGAAAAAGGTCGATTTTGTCCCTTCTTGCTGTTTTCCATGCGTCCCCCTTTCCCCCTTGGAAAGCACGAATACATTCACATTCAGCCTAATCTTTTTAACCTGTTTTGCTAGCAAAAATATATCTCAAACATTCGTTTTTTCTTGAACTCTACGCACCATGCGTAGGAATTTTTCGCGTCCAATCTGTACGAAGCGTCCACATCCTTCACACTTTAGTGCAAAATCCGTACCCGTACGCAGGACACACCAAAGATCGCTGCCGCACGGGTGTCGCTTTTTCATGCACACGATGTCGCCGACTTCATAAAGCTTCACAGCGACACTCCTTTCTTATCCCTTGGTAAATTTTAAGGACATAGGTTAGCCGTCGTACAAAGCGGCACAGTCACTTTTCCCGTCCGATTCTTAAGTGGTATCATCAAAGAGATTTAGCTTGACTTCTAAAGCTTTCATTATAAGCATTTTTATCTTGCGGCGCACCAGTAAAGCGACGATGCCGATGACACGCGAAATCGTCAAGCACGAGAGACTCCGATAAATCGCCGCCGCAAGCCTCATTAAACGCTAAATCTAAAGTATGTCACATCGCCATCTTTCATTACATAATCCTTACCTTCAAGACGCACCTGCCCTTTTTCACGCGCCGCTGCCATACTGCCGGCGGCAACTAGATCCTCGTAATTTACAATCTCAGCACGAATAAAGCCGCGCTCGATGTCTGAATGAATTTTGCCTGCCGCTTTGGGTGCTGTAGTACCTGAAACAATCGTCCATGCACGGCACTCATCAGCACCTGCTGTCAAAAATGTCAAAAGTCCCAACAGGTCAAATGCCGCCCTAATCAATCGATCTAAGCCGCTTTCATAAAGCCCAAGCTCTTTTAAAAATGCCTTTGCATCGTCTTTATCTAATTCCGCGATCTCTGACTCTACACGTGCTGAAATGATAACGACCTCTGCACCTTCTTTTGCTGCATATTTACGCACAAAAGCTACATGGTCATTTCCTTCGCCATCTTTTGCAGCATCTTCTTCGGCGACATTAGCGACATAGAGCATGGGCTTTAGCGTAAGCAAATTCATTTCGCAGATACTTTTACATTCATCTTCTGTCAAAGCAAGACTTCTTGCCGCCTTGCCATCTTCTAGGGCAGCTCGGACGCGACGCAGCACATCTTCTTCTTCCTTAGCTTCTTTGCTGCCGCTTTTAGCAAGTTTAGCGAGTTTTACAAGGCGCTTTTCTACTACCTCAATATCTGCAAGACAAAGCTCTGTCAAGATAGTCTCAATGTCTCTTACAGGATCAATCGTCGTTTGGACGTGCGTGATATTCGCATCTTCAAAGCAGCGCACAACATGAGCGATAGCATCGACTTGACGGATATGCTCTAAAAACTTGTTGCCAAGCCCCTCTCCTTTAGACGCACCTGCAACAAGCCCTGCAATATCAACAAAGCGCACAGAAGCCGGCGTCACCTTTTTCGACTGATACATCTCATGAAGTACCAAAAGACGCGCATCAGGTACATCGACGACACCAACATTCGGCTCTATCGTACAAAAAGGATAATTTGCCGCCTCTGCACCCACTTTTGTAATCGCATTAAAAAGCGTGCTTTTGCCGACATTTGGCAAACCTACGATACCTACATCCAAATTGCTCAATGTAATTTCTCCTTATTCCTATCTTTCAAAAAAACGACCTTTTCACGCGCTGCCTTCTTTCTTGCCTGCTTGTCAGCGCGTGCTTTTTGCCGTTGTTCTTTGATCTCATTTGCCGTAAAGCCACGGTTTATTACCGAGCGCGTGTTATCATGCACGCGGTTCAAGAGGCGGCGCAATAAAATATCCTGCTCTTTCTTCAAATCATCGAAATAGCCTTCATTTTTCAGCATATCGCGCACGAAAGAAACCGGCGCACCGGCAAGAAAGCTCCAATGGATATGCTGCATGATCTCTGCTGTTTCCTCTTTATCGTAGGAAAGCGTTTTACAAAAAAAATTTGCCAATGCCTCTTTATCTTCCTGATTAGAAAGCAACAGCCCCTGTGCTAAAAGCGGTATATCCTTTGTAGCCGGGATATAATAGCCACCATCGCCCTGTGCCTCTACGATCATCTGAATTTCTTCCTCGCCTAATCCCTCCGCTATAAACACATCGCCACGGTGCCAATAGCCTTCGAGCAACTCCGGCGGAATCTTTGCCATCTCCTTTTTAACTTCTGCCGGCGTTAGCGTGCCAAGACCGCCTTGATTGTAGATGCGACTCAAGATCTCAAGCGGTGTCACGCTATAAAGGTTGTTTGCTGCAAGAATAGTATCAATCAGCCATGTGCGGCAGTGACGCAGCATGGTAAAGTCTTCTTCTGTTTCTGCGACAAAAGTAATAAACCCCTCTGCTACATCGCGAGCGATAACAATGTCAAGACTTGGTGTTTCAGCTATATAGCTTGCCGTAGCCAGCGTTTCAAGGCTATTTATCGCTCTTTCTTCAAACGTATCCGGATCTGCAAGAAGATGCTGCAAAGATAAAACTTCCTCATCATGCAGACACAAAAAATAATTTTTCATAACGCAGGGCTTTAGCATTTCTTTCGTCAAACGCATGATGATGTCCTGCTTTTTCATGCCGTGGCGCACATCCATACCCTTTTGCTCGGCAATCGACAAGATCTCATCCTTAGAAAATTCTGCCAACATCTCTTGAAGTGACGGCAATACACGCTCTTTATTTTTTGCTTGCTGAATACCAGTGCGTAAAAAATCCTCAAAGAACGCCTTGCGCTCTTTGGGAGAAGCAACCGGCTTGTCGGCGAGATTATTATTTTTCTTATAGGCAAAAAAACCGTATTTGCCTGCTTTTATATCTTCGCAGATCTCTTGTAACGTGCGTCGTTCATAACGACGCCGAGTAATGCAGCACCACAAAGACAGCTTGTCATTGATAATACCATAGTCATAATCGCTAGCCCTTACCGACTCACTTGCTGTAGTTTCCGGCAAAGACACCGCGCTACATACGCCCTCCCCCGAAAGCACCTGTGGTGCCTTTTGCGGCCACTTGTCGATAACTTTTTCTAATTGCACATCAAAACGCATCTCGTTGCGATTTTCGTAAACATAGACAAAAGAACCTGCTTGCTCTAAATATTGATATATCTGCGTCTTAGAGGCATCCAAAAGCTTTTCATGTGGCAACTGATCTATATGTAATTCGGTAATAAGAATTTTTTTATGCTCTAGCAAAAAAGAAAACGATGTTTTCTCATCCTGACCCATAGCTACATTAAAAACAAAAGCAAGCTGAGAAAATGTTAATTCTTCCGGCACCACTACACGGCGCCAAACCTTTGACGGCGAAATACAAAAGACAACAGCCAACTCATAAGCCCTCATGGACCTTATCCCTCCGAATATCATATCGAACAAAAATTAACCTTCATTTATTATACCGCATCAGCGAAAGTTATTCCAGTAGTCGAACAAGACTTATTCGCCGCTTTTTCATGTAAGAGCGTGATTATACATCAATACTGCGTGAACATCCGCTTTATATCTTCATGCTTCTTTGTTTTTAGAAGTGCCAGCGCGAGCAAGATGCGTGCCTTCGCCGGTGTTAGTGTATCTGCGTCGATAAAGCCAGCTTGTTGGTAAACACTTTCTGCAAAAAGCACTGCACCTTTGCCTGTGCGACTTGCACGCACTACCGGTATACCTGCCTGAGAAGCGCCAATAAGTGTCGGCAGAGCAGCTTCATGGATGCTGCCATTACCAACGCCAGCCCAGACGATGCCCTCTGCGCCGCCCTTTATGGCAGCGGCGGCAAGACGGCTGTCTGCGTCTGCGTATCCATAGAGGATCGGCACATAAGGAAGTGTCGGCGCACTTATATCAAATTCGCTCGCCGCCGTGTGGCGCGTAAGTATAAAGCGACGAAAACGAGGCATTCCAAATTCCATGCGCCCAAGCATACCGACATCGGGGCTAGCAAAAGCCTGCAATGCTGTCGTGTGTACTTTTTGAATGTCGCGTGCGCTGTGAATTTCCCCGTTCAACACGACTAACACGCCCTGCCCGTAGGCTTTAGGACTTGCTGCAAGATGCACGGCATCAAGAAGATTTAATGGCCCGTCGGCAGAAAGTGCCGTCGCCGGGCGCATCGCTCCTGTCAAGACGACAGGTTTTTTACTTTTTATCGTAAGATGTAAAAAATACGCCGTTTCTTCAAGCGTATCTGTACCGTGCGTTATAACGATGCCTGTAGCATCCGTTGAAAGCAGCTTTTTTACGCGCTCGGCAAGCAGCAGCCAAATCGCTGCCGTCATATCTTTGCTGTCAATGGCTGCGATTTCTTCGCTTTCGATAGATGCAATATCTGATATATTAGGCACGGCAGATAAAAGATCGCGTGCGCCGAGTACCCCTGCCTGATAGCCTGTAAGTGCATCGTTTTGCGCTGCTTTACCAGCTATCGTGCCGCCGGTTGTCAGTATAAAAATCTTCGGCTTCACCTTAAAGTACCTCCTTCATATTCAGTATCTTCTTTTAGACACATCGTCATTTTGCTTGCATGAAAAAGACGCAAAGCAAAATGCCTTGCGCCTGTTTTATTTTCTATCGCGGACACGAAATACGCCCGACGGTTTCAATCGTATGATGCAGCTCTTCAACAAGCGGTGTCGCGGCTGCGCGGTAATACATCTCTTTTCCTTCACGCCGCGAAATGATAAGACCGCTCGTTTTCAAAAGTCGCAAATGATGCGAGATCGCAGGGCTTGACATATGCATATAAGCGGCAATATTGATAACACATTCCTCATAGTGACACAAAAACCAAAAAATATGCAGCCGTGTCGCATCGCCAAGCTGCTTCATCGCTGCCGACACCATCGTAAGCGTTTCCACATCCGGCATATGCGGCAGCAATAGCTTTTGCTGCCCATGATCGTGCGGCAATCGCACGGGAGATTCTAGCATATTATTCTATCACTTTCTTTTTAATGATGCCAAGGCAAAGCGCACTTACAAGAGAGCCTGTAAAAATCGCTACAAGATACAAAAGTGGGTTGCCAATCGTCGGCACGACAAAAATACCGCCATGCGGTGCGCGAAGTGTGCAGTCAAAAAACATCGACAATGCACCGGCTGTTGCCGAACCGATGATGCACGAAGGAATCACGCGTAAGGGATCTGCCGCTGCAAAGGGAATCGCACCCTCAGTGATGAAGGAAAGTCCCATAATATAATTTACAACGCCTGACTTTCTCTGCTGCTCTGTAAAGCGGCTTTTAAAAAATGTCGTCGCTAGCGCAATGGCAATCGGCGGTGTCATACCGCCAGCCATGACCGCTGCCATGATGCCATATTCACCTGAAACGAGCATACCGGTACCGACGACATATGCCGCTTTATTGATAGGGCCACCCATATCAACAGCCATCATCGCACCCATCAAAAGACCGATAAGGATGCGGCTTGATGTATCCATGCTTCTTAAACTCTCGATCATCCAGTTATTTATGCCGGCAACCGGCGGATTTATTACAAATTGCATTATGATGCCCACGAGAAATACCCCTAGGAGCGGATAGAGCAAAACAGGCTTGATGCCTTCTAAGGAGTGGGGCAGATCTGCAAATACTTTCTTTAGCGCGTTTACAATACCGCCGGCAACGAACCCTGCGATGAGCGCTCCTAAAAAGCCTGCGCCGCTATTTGCCGCTAAAGCACCGCCGACAAAGCCGACGGCAAGACCCGGTCTATCTGCTATGCTCATGGCGATGAATCCTGAAAGTACGGGCAGCATAAAGCCAAAGGAGATCGCACCTATGTCCATGAAGGTTTTGGCGTACCAAAGATTCGAACCGAAATTGCCGGGATTTTTGGGATCAAATGTGTCCAAAAGAAACGCAAGTGCGATCAAGATGCCGCCACCGATGACAAACGGCAGCATATGCGATACGCCATTCATCAAATGCTTGTAAATCTGCCGCGTTATACTCTCATCGTCTGATGTGCTTTTGGCATCTGCTGCTTTTTCACCTGCATGATGATAAATTGGCACGTTACCTGAAAGTGCTTCATCAATAAGTGCATCTGCCTTGTTGATGCCATCGGCAACCTTCGTTTGAATGACAGGCTTGCCGTCAAAACGCGCCATCTCAACTTTTTTATCTGCCGCGACGATAATGCAGGTAGCTTCAGCAATCTCTTGCGGTGTGAGCAAATTTTTCGTGCCACTTGAGCCGTTAGTTTCTACTTTGATGAAGATACCGCGCTTTTTAGCGTGCTGCTCAAGGCTTTCTGCTGCCATAAACGTATGCGCGATACCCGTCGGGCAGGCTGTTACCGCAAGTATCTTCTTTGGGGCATCTATAGAAGTCGGTGCGTCCTCTGCCTTTTTTGCCTCATCAACTTCCTTTGCAGCAATAAGCGAAAGAAACTCCTCTTTAGATTTTGCTGCGATCAAGGCTTCTTTGAAGTCAGGATCCATGATCATAGTCGCTAACTTACTTAAAACCTCAAGATGCACGTCATCTGCCTCAGCAGGTGCAGCAATAGCAAAAAAGAGCCGCGAAGGCTTTTCGTCCATCGCCTCAAAATCCACCCCTACCGGTACCGTCATCGCTGCAAGTCCCGGCGCTTTTACGCCAGTGCTCTTTGCGTGCGGCGTTGCGATACCGTCACCTAGACCTGTCGTACCCTGTGCCTCGCGTGCTAAGATGTCCTTTTCATACTGTGCCTTATCAATGAGGTTGCCGCTCTTTGCCATCAATTCCGTCAAAATAGCGATGGCATCGGCCTTATCTCGCGGTGCTTTGCCAAGTGCTATGCTCTCGCTCTTTAATAAATCCTTAATACGCATATTTACCTTTCCTTTCCTTGGTATATGTTTGAATTTATAAAAGTTTCCTTAACAAGTCCTCGACCTCTGAGCGAGTCGCAAGATTTTCAGAAAACGCAGATGCCGAGCCTGCGGCAAGACCCATGAAAAATGCTCGTTCCCAAGAGCCGCCCGATTCTTCAAATCCTGCCAAAAAGCCTGCCACCATAGAATCGCCCGCGCCCACAGAGTTTACTAGCGTACCTACAGGTGCCGGACTTTGGAAAGATTCACCAGTTTCTGACAAGAAGATAGCACCATCGCCCGCCATCGAGATCAAGACGTTTAGCGCACCCATTGTCTGCAACTTTCTCGCATACGCCAAAATTTCTTCTGCCGTCTTTAGTTCTTTTTCAAACATCTCACCAAGCTCTCGATGATTCGGCTTTATAAGCCAAGGCCGATGCCTAAGCACTCGTAAAAGAAGCCCCTTCTCAGCATCAACTATGATGCGTATATCGCGCCCAGCCAAACGCTCCATGATACGCTCATACATATCATCCGGCAGCGTGTTCGGTATGCTGCCTGCCAAGACGAGCGTATCGCCTTTTTGCAAGCAATCTAGCTTTTGAAACAGCATCTGCTGCGCTGCTTCTTCGATCCGTGGTCCTTGCCCGTTGATCTCTGTTTCTTCTTTTGCCTTGATTTTCACATTGATACGCGAAAACCCTTCGCCAAGATGCACAAAATCTGCCTTACAACCAAAACTCTCGAACTGATTTTGTATAGCTTCTCCGGTAAAACCTGCCACAAATCCCAACGCACGACTCGCACAGCCGAGATTTTTTAAGACCATAGACACATTAAGCCCCTTGCCGCCGGGCAAAATCTTTTCATATGCCGCACGATTGATCTCACCTGTTGCCAGCGCAGCAAGCCGCAGGATATAATCAAGAGATGGATTAAATGTCACAGTGTAAATCATACCTTCACCCCAATCCAAACTGACAGCTATTATCATAAATTCAGTATACCTTACAGCTAAATGAAAATGCAAGAGAAATTTCAGAAATTTGGTATGCTATGTCTAAAACAGTAAAAAGCTGCCACACATTTTCTATGTGACAGCTTTTTTAAGGAAACACTGATAAAATAAAGTCGCTTAGATTTGTCGTCGATAAAAAAACAGCGTAGAGGTGTGAAGATGGGTAGCTAAATTTATCAGTGGTTTTTTAATACATCGCATCAAAACGGATTTTTTATTTTTCCTTTAAGAGGCGGCACTTGTTTCATTCTCTGATCGTAATCATCTACCAAATAGTCGCCCAAAAGACCAACTTTAAATTTCCCCGGATGTCCTTCCGGCAAAAGATCGTTAGCGGTCAATAGCATATCAAGTGCCGGCGCCGTACGCATGGCTGTCGCACTCATGTGCATGACTAAAACCGCACCGCGCTTAACTGAACCATCATCTTCGTGTGTTAGACGATGCAAAATACCAACGAGCGATTCTATAGTTACAGCGTCGTAGTCTTCTGTACTGCCGCTGCCGTTTACAACGTAGCTAAAGCCGTTACGAAAAATGCACATGATGCCCATGCGGCTTATGGCAAGTGTCGGAGGACGCAAGATGCGCGTCAACGCATAGCGCCCCGAAGGCAGCTTCATATCGCCCATCGTCAATGCCAGCTTTTCATAGGAAGTACGTACATCAAAATCATACTCTTCTTCATTCATGATCGCGTGCTTTGTATACCGTTTCTCAATACACATTGGCGTATGTGTTTCTGTATGACTGCCGATCTCATTGCCGCTTCTTACAATAGCGCGTACAAGATTCGGATTGTTGTGGATATTCTTCGTAATGATGAAGAAAGTTCCTGCAACATTGTGTTTTTTTAAGACAACAAGCAAATGATTGATCGAGTCATCACTGCCCCAATCATCGAAGGTGAAAAATACCATATTTTCCGCTGCCGACTTGACGATCCCCGTTTTATCCGCCCGTCGTACTTCTTCGCGTGAAAAGCCGAGCATACGGTTGGCATTTCCAGAACCCACCTCAGGAGCGCCGACATAGCGCTTGTAAAACTCTTGTGTAAGCTCTTCGCCGCTTAATTTTTCCTCTGTGGTATAAGGACGAATATCATCCGGCAATGTTGTCACATCTACAGGATATGTATAAAGATGATCTGTATCTCTTAAAACGTCAAGGACGGACGAAACCGAATAAGCTGATGCTGCCAGCTCTTTTTCGCGTTCTGCCGGCAAAGAGTGCGTTGTATAAGCGATATTATCAAGCTTTTGAGCCTTCAATGTACGAAGTAACTCCACTGCAAGCGACGGCTTCGTATAATAGTCCATTCGCATATAGATGATCTCGCCGCGATTAAATGATGTCGTCCAACGTCCAAAGAGATCCGGCATGATTGCTTCTGCAGACTGCGCGTCCTTGTGCTTTGACTGCACGGCATTAAAGCCTTGTCCAACGAGAATACAGCCCATCGCTGAAACGGCTTCTTTGATAAGTGCTTCATCTTCGTCAGATATCGCCCCTGCCATCTGTCTTACGACATTTGTATCTTCACCATAATTTGCAAGTTCATCACGAATGCGCTCAATTTGTGCGCAATAGTCGTCAAAAGTTGCTCCTTCTTCCGGTCTAAGACCAATACCGAGTTCTTGTCCGTACTCACAGACATAGTCAATGTTCCTTTTGTTTCTCTGCAATTCGCGTTCCGTGACAAAGAATGTACCGCGCATATTCTGTGCATTCATTTCTTCTAAAATTTCCAAAAGCGGCTCTTCTTTCGACAAGCCGCCAAACGTAAATATTACGGCTGGCTTAGTGCTGCAGATAAAGCGCTGTCTTTCGGCAAGACGCCCTTGATTTTCCAAGCGAAGTTTACCATAAGCACTCCACTCCTCATCTTCTTCATATTCACAGTCTTCATATTCTTCATATTCATATTCATATTCTTGTTCTTTCTCCTTTCTTACATCTTCTGTAACCATCTCGCTCAAAGCTTGTTCTTTTTCCATATCCTCTAGCATACCTAAAAGCTCCGTATGCTCTTTTATATGTTCTGAGCTTTCTGTTCCAGCCAGTGCCGCCATCTTTGACGACTCAAAAGCAGCCTCTAATGCTACTCGCTCTGTTTCTTCTTGCATTGCAGGATGTGCGACTGCCATACCGCTGCAAGCACTTAGTAATATCATAGTCAAGGCGCAAAGGGTGCTCTTCTTGCCGCTTTTTTTTCTCATTTTCCAATCGCGCATGATCTTTTCCCTTCTCTTTCTTTTTAAAATCTGCAACTATTTGCAAGTCACAGCAGCGAGATCAACATTACTTCCTAGCCGCCAGATGCTGACAGACTCAATGCCGTTTTCTGCTGCCAATGTAATCCACGCGTTTAATGTTTCAGCGTCGGCATACCAGACTTCATTATCATGCCCATCTGCCGAAAATGTAAAATAAAGTGCTGCACTTTCTGCATCTCGCTCAGGCTTCTTGTCGTGCTTTTTTGCTAAATTCGTCGCTTCTTTTTCACTGATGAAACGCTTTTCACCACTTTTAAATCCCAAGAAGCCATAATCTTGCCAAAGACAACCGCCCGTCGCAAATGCCACCGACCGATTAGTTGGTAAAGCCGCCATCTTCTTTAACGTCTTTTCGATAAATTCACGATCCGCCTTTGCCCCGGGCCCACTGTGCTGACCATGAAGATTATAAAACATCACAACATACTCAGGGTCTTCTGGCAGTCCCACATCGTATGGCATCGACGGCTCAAGCACGATTCGCAATTTTAATTTGCGATCTTTAGCTACTTCAGCAAGTTTCTTTGTAAAAGTGACATAGCGTGTCAAAAGCTCCTCATCTTTGTAAAAATTCTCATAATCAAGTTCGATACCCTCCATACCGAATTTTTCAGCCATATCTGCCATTGCCTTAGCTTCTTTTTCAATGCGTTCATCACTTGCAAGAATCCGACGCAAAAGCTCTCTATCTTTTTCCACGCGCTTTTTCCCCACAATGTCATTCGTAAATGTCAAGTAGCGTTCTACCTTTCGTATGCGATACGAATTTATCAGTGTCTGCAAGTCTTTGGGAATGTAAAATACATCATCTTCATCGTAACACACAGCGAAGATGGCGACTTTATCTAGCTTGTCGCGCATAAGTCTATAATCATCCTCGCCGCTTTTTACATCCCAATACACCTGCCAAGTAGCAAAAGTAACAGGGGTATGAGGCGCACTCTTTAGAGGCTCTGCTTGTACACAACCGCCAAGAATACATCCTGTAAAAAGAAACAATCCCAACATCAACCATCGCATTAAACAACCCCCCTCATTTTAAATTTAACGTAAAAAAGGCGCATAGGCTTATGCACCTTGCGCCCTTCTTACTTATGCCTAATTAAGGAACCAACGCAAGACACGCTCCCAGATTTCCTTGGCTCTGTGCTGCATCTTTTCCATACCTTTATATTCACTTGAATATAGGACTGTTTCATCATCGCTTGCTTTTCCTGTTTCTGATAAAATTCTTACCTTTTTGAATACACCATCATAGACATCATCGGCAAGATTGCGCTGACTCCACGCTTCTCCTTGCCAAGATGAACCAAGAAAGACGCTGCCGCTCTCTGTACGAGTTAAAATGATGTCTTCTGGCACTAGGTGTCCATCAACCTCGACACTCAAACGATCCCCTCGTAAGTGAATTATCAATTTGCACTTGCTGCGGCGTTGGAAACTTTCGCGACCTTCGTAAGGCTCTGCACCATCTTCAACCGTGGCGACATGCTTTTCACGCTCTTTATTAGCGCGTCCTAGGTATTCGTTGGCAGCGGCAGGTGATGGTGCATAGCGTGCAAAAGCTTCGTTTTCTCCTACTTTTGCCGCTTGATGTACCTCATCAACAGAAAGAATCTTTTCTTTAAGAATAACGGGCAGCTTCTCTCGGTAAAGTTCGCGCTTTTCTCCACCCTTTAATTCCTCTATAACAAGCTGATCATTTACCAAAAAAACACCAACAGCATCCTTTAAGTCAACAGAACTTCGCAGGAAAATCTGCTGTGAACCAAAAGCGTTCCCTTCAAGTTCAGTTTCTAAGCGAAGATCTTGCAAATCCTCTATACCGGCAAGACGCGCGAGCGCGTTGCCCTCGGGAAGAGTCGTTAAGATCAACGCCTCTTCGTAACATTCAAGCGCACCTTCCTTAAGTTCCCATGCACGGCGACCTTCTTCGCGCCCATCAACGAAGGAAAGACCACCATCCGTATCGTAATTGATACGCATAATCAAGTGATTTATTGACCAATAAGGCTGCGGCTGCATACGCGTTAGATCGTAAAGGCTGCTATCACGCCTGTTAAGTACGAAACCTTCGCGGTTGAAGTTCATTGGAAAAATTTCTCTAATCCAACGCTCGTTAACAAGGCTGACATACGGATTATTGCCAAAGCTTCCCGTATTCGCATGCATCAAAACGTGCGCTTGCGGCACATAACCAAGCTCTTCTTGGTAAATATCGCGAAGCCGCTTATAATCGTAAGTGACGCGCCGCTCCATCTGACGCTCACTTTCTATCGGTACGCCCTCTTTGTCGCGTATGTAGTCCATCAAATAGTGGTTATAGCGGCGATCAAGATAGGTTCGTACCATATTAAAGCGCAACGGGTCAAGTTGACCGAGAAAATCACCATAACGATCAAAAACATTTATGTAGGAAAGTCTGTAACCATTCGTACCCAACTCCCAAAATGTCGTTTTTTCTAAGTCACGCAAATCTTTAGGACTGAGAAAATTCGTATCCTCCTTGACAAATTTTTCAGGGTAGGTCATTATCGTCGCCTTGAAGTTCAAATCTTCCATAATCTCTTGAGCAAATATCGCGGTGTCACGACGCCCATCTTCAAACATGAGAAAAAGAGAACGCGGCGGCAATGGCTTACCGTCACGATAGTAATCTAGAATATCTTGCTGTGAGATCGTCACATAGCCTTGGTCACGCAATTCCGAAAGCTGCCTACGCAAATGTTCCTTGCCAATAAGCGTCGATGTCTCGCCATTTCGATCAACACCAAAATACGAAAGTGCAATAAAGCCTCGATCTTCTTCACTTACAGCTGCAGATGCAAATGGTTCATACGTCTTGAACGTAAAAAACAACTCAACGAGGATAAATCCTATTGCAGCTAAAACGAGCAGCTCAAATATGACACGTCCTGCCTTGATGCGATTCTTCTTGCGCGTGAAAGCTGGATCAGCAATTACTTCAGGCTTTTGCGAAGAGGCGATCCCTTCTTCATTTTCCGTTTTCGCTACAGCAAGCGATGCTTCCTTTGTCTTAACAACATCTAGCAGCGATTTTGTTTTTACTGTTTCTTGTGCTGTTACAGATTCAACTTTTGCCGCTTGCGGCTCTTTAGTTTCTTCTTGTGCTTTTATAGGATCTGCCGATAATGCTTGCGGCTGTTTTGTTTCTGCTGTTTCTTGTGCTGTTACAGGTTCAACTTTTGCCACTTGCGGCTCTTTAGTTTCTTCTTGTGCTTTTATAGGAACTGCCGATAATGCTTGCGGCTGTTTTGTTTCTGCTGTTTCTTGTGCTATTACAGGTTCAACTTTTGCCGCTTGCGGCTCTTTAGTTTCTTCTTGTGCTTTTATAGGATCTACCGGTAATGCTTGCGTTACCACCGACGATTGCTGCAAATCTGTCTGCTGTTGCGATACTTGCGACAGATCCGGCGACATCGGTGCGCCTTGCGGCTGCACAAACGGTGCCGGCTGCACAAATTGCTGCGCCTGTGGCATAGGCTGCTGCACAAACGGCATACTTGGCATCGCCTGTACCCACTGTGGCCGCCCCTGTGCATCAGGTACACATACCATAACCGGCACGTTCGCCATATTAGGCATCGTTTGCACAAACGGCTGCTGCTGCCCATGCTGCGGCTGCACAACCTGCATATAAGGCGGCATATACATTGGTATCTGCATATAAGGCATATAAGGTGCGCCCTGCATATTCTGCTGAGGCTGCTCTTTTTGTGCAGGATTTACCGCTTCTTTAGCAACCGTTTGCTGCTCCATAGACATCTTGTCAGCAAGCGGCTGCCCTAGCGGCATATTGTTTAGCGCAGACGGCGACATATTTGATGCATTTTGCTTAGAAATAGACATCTCCGATGCAGATTTTTGCTGCACCTCTTTTTTTTCAGTCTGTAATCGTGCGTTTTCCAAGACCTGCCCAAGACGCACAAATACACGTTTTTTATTCTGCTTCATGCTATCTTACCCATGGTATCTCCCATCGCATCACGGCTTTCTATCTTCTTTTGTTCCTTATTTTTCTTTTTACTTAATTCAGCAATATCAGCGACTGTCATACGCGTACCCCATGTCGTTTTCCAAAATGTGACCCATGCAACAGGCATCTGCCACAAAAGCACTGCTTCATAGTAAATACAAAACCACATGGCATATATCCATGTTGTACTGCGACGTATGAGAAGCTGCGCCATACTCATGAGAAGTGCCATCATGAGCATACCGACGAGAAATGTTGTCGGAAATACACGGTGCATAAGCGGAACATAAAGTAAATTATATAAGACGATGACAGGTGCAGCGATAGGAACAACAACACCCATATAAAAACCAAGCGACATGAACGGCTCTTTTTTCCACATATAGCGAGCTGCAATCAAAGACTCGCGCAGCCACGAGCGTTTCCAGCGCATCTGCTGGCGCAAAAAGACATGATACGATCTAGGCACAATCGTCATGCAAACAGCTGTATCTTGATATGTCGTTCGATTGTGACGCAAGATGAAGTTCGTCATACTGCGGTCATCGCCAAAGGTTGCCTTTTGACCGAGAAAGCGCTGATTAAGCCATGCATCCATGTACTTTAGGACAAGATCCTTGCGATAGCAAGATAAAGGACCTGAAAGACAAGTCGCTGCATCGAAATACCCCTCCGCCGCCTTCATGATGCGAAAAGCAATGGAGTAACGCACCGCCTGCATCTTTGTCAATGCGTTCGTATAAGTATTTGCAACATCCGTGCGACCCGATACACCACCCATTTCTCTATCTTTAAAAGGCTGCACAATATTGCGGATAGCAAAGGGATCGAGGAAACTGTCTGAATCTACAAATACAAGAAGCTCGTGCCTTGCCTCCTTCGCACCGCGCGCCATGGCATCGCGCTTTCCCATATTCTGCGGCTGCTTAAAAAAACGTATGCGCTCAGAAACGCGATATGCTTCGTCATTTGTGTCCGATGCTTTTAGCTGTTCAATCATCTCTAGTACACGCTCTGCCGAACGGTCGTTAGAGCAATCATCGACAACAATAACCTCAAGTTTATCTACCGGATAGTCTTGATTGATACAACTATGAATCGTGCGCTGAATCCATTCTTCTTCATCAAAGCACGGCACGATAATAGAAACGCCTGGCGTATAGTGTGGATCAATAGGAACTGCCCTATAAAACATCGCAAATAAATAACGTGTAAGAAGAAACGTCGCTGCAATGATGCTGTAGAGATAGATCCAACGATTAAACTTGAAATAAATAACAGACTCTGTTCGCATAAGTAAGATAATGAGAGTAATAACACCGAGGAAAAATGTAGCAAAGCCAAACATATATCCCCGTCTGCGCTTATTCGCATATTCAGCGAGCGACTGCTTAAATTCGATGCCATAAAGTCTGTCCGACGCTTGACCAAAGCTCCGCACGACCGTCGCCGGCAGCTTTTTGACTTTCATCTCATAGCCTTCGGGCATTGTCCCAGGTGTAATCTCAAAGGTTAGCTTGACCTCGCCTGCAACCACAACTTCCGGCTCATTTTCAACTTTTTCCAAGCGAACTAGTATACCGGTCGTCGAAATGTCTACAGCTCGTGCCGCTAATGTCCTGCCGCCACTTCGAATCTTTACAGGATAGTCAACAAGATAGCGCTGCCCATTCTTTGCATCTTGCTCGTAGAGCGTATAGTCATCAGATTCCATTCCTTCGGATGCCCCACGGCGGCTGCGATTGCTTCGCTTTCCCGTACTATCAGGCACATGAGACAGCAAACGGCGATCACCTTTTATCGTATAAAGAATGTCATCTTCCGAGACTGCACTAGCCGGCTTATTTACATTCTCACTGCGTTCAAGTGTTTCATTCTTATTTTGTTGTTTTTCATTCTTGAGAGGAGTTTCATGCTCTGCCATACCTTCACCTACTTAATTCATCGGCACTTCTTCTGCTGTCGGCTCTGTTTCTGCTGCCGATTCTAGCGGTGCCGCAGGAACATAGCGGATCTTGCGAAAATCAAAAATGCTGCCGGGATCTTTTCCCATGCCTTTCAAAGCCGTCAACAACCAGTCAAGTTCATCGGCTGCATCAACAGGCTCTGTCTGATGCTTAACGGGCTGATTTACCTCTGCGGACGGATTTGCTTGCGTGGACAGATCTACTTCTGCCGGCTTATCAGTCACAGTTGGCTGCCTGTCTTTTACATGAAACGGTCTATCTGTTAAGGTCGGTTGTTTATCTATGGCAGGCTGCAAATTTTCGATATGCATATCGGTCGCTACCGGTTCTACGGGTACAACAATGTCGATCGCAATAATGCTGCCTTGCGGCACCTGTTTAGCATAAGCGACAGCACCGGCTTCATTTTGCAAAAAGCCAGGTGCATAGTGTGCATTTTCCTTTACCACATAGTCAATCCCTGCAGCTCGCAACGCACACAAAAGATCTTCACTATAGACCGTATTGGGAGCACGAAAAAACCTTGGTTTTTTTGCGGTGAGAACCTCGATAATCCTTTGTGTGCGGCAAACTTCTGAAAACAGCCGATCCTGCGGCAATGTTTGTGCAGCAGCAGCTCCTACGAACGTATAATTGCCAATTTCCTGTCCTGCTTCACGGATCAGTTGAATCGTTTCCGGTTGATTGGCCGCATTTTGCCCTTCGACAAAAAAAACAGCACTTACATTATGTTTTTTGAGGACATCTAGAAATCGCGCTGTCGTGGTTCGATCAGGTAAGCCGTCAATGACAATGCCAATATGTGGCTTCTTATCTCTAGTCACAACTTCAACAGGCTCTACACCTTTTTGCAAGGCTGCTTTTGCAGCAGCAATTTCTTCTTCTGCTTCATAAAGGCTGCTGAGATCGGTTATATCTTCCTGTACACCCCTCGTAGCAACAACATAGTCACGAAAAAAGATAATAGTGCCGCAAGCCGTTAAGATAAGCGAAGCCGCTAAAAACACCATCTCCTTAAAACTCATTTCCAGCATACCCCCCGAGAATCTGAGACTATACGAACGGATAATTCTAAT
>CAUUGH010000022.1:0-25006 GCA_963544755.1 uncultured Selenomonas sp.
CGATATAGCCGCCGTAGACATTTTTTACTTCTCCCGTGCCGGTATTTTCAACAGATACCTTATTTTCCTTAGAGCCACCTGCCGTGCCTTCATTTTTGCCGCCATAAGCAGCGTCAAGACCACCTGCCTGCGTATTTTTTACCGTGAGCGTATTTGCTTTTGCCGTATTGCCGTTTCTTGAAATACCGCCGAAAGTTTCCGCCTTTACCTTCGAGCCGTCATAATCTACTGTACCATTTTGATAGCGGCTGATGTCAAAAAGCAAGGCACTAGTCGAAGTAGTATCTCCTTTTGTGCGAAGCCGCGTTTCATAGTCACCGACAGTTTTCATTTTTGCCGTCGCACTAGAAAATTTCAGATCGTTAGCTTGACTCTTTAAGAGCGTAAACGTATGCTCACCCTGCAAGTTGCTTTTTTCAATCTTTTTATCATCGACCGTAACTTTATCCCAATCTACGGTTTTACCGCCAAAGCCGCCTGCCTCCGTAAAGGAAAGCATCGTATCGCCATCTCTCATCTCGCCGTTTAGGTGGAAATTGTAGTTTTCAAAGTTACGCGCCTTTTTTATAGTCAAATCTTTTGCTTTGACGTTTAGCGTATTACCTGCCGTATCATTAGAGCTGCCGCCGTAGATGCTGCTTGCCGAAAGATCCGTGCCGGCTGCCATCTTGCCGTTTTCATCGCCAAGATTTACGGTGTTGCCCGTGGTCTTGCCGCTGCCCGTCGTTTTCGCGCCGTAGATATCTCCCGTTACTTTGCCGCCTGTCACCGTCACTTCATTTTTCGTGAGATTTTGACTGTTTGCGTTGTTATCTACATAGCCGCCGTAAAGATCTTTAACTTCACCGCCTGTTACATTTACTTTATTTTCTTCTACTTTGCCCGTGCCTTTGCTATAGCCGCCGTAGATACTGCCTGTTACTTTGCCACCTTTTATCTCCGCAGTATTTTTCGTGACATCGCCGCCGTTAGCTGATTTTTCGATATAGCCGCCGTAGACATTTTTTACTTCTCCCGTGCCGGTATTTTCAACAGACACCTCATTTTCCTTAGAGCCGCCTGCTGTGCCTGCTGTCTTTGCGCCGTAGACGTGATCGATTACGCCGCCTTTTCTATTTACCTTGACCTTATTCTTTTCTGTCGTATTGCCGCCATAGGAAATACCGCCAAATATCTCATTTTTAGCATCAGATCCTGTAGCTTCTACCTTGCCGTTACGGAAACGATTGTACGCTAATATAACCGATGTCGCCGTTTCTGTATTCGTATTAGTACGCAAAACAGACTCAAAATCTCCATTTACCGTTCTAACTTTTGGCGCGTAGTTTGTAAATTTGAGTTTGTTTTCCGCCGCGCTCTTTAGAAGCGTTACTTCACCAAAAGTCTTTCCGGCGCTTAGTTTATCAGTGTTGATGTTAAATTTATTCCAATCAACCGTCTGATTGCCAAAGCCCTCATTTCCCTTGAAGGTAAGCATGGTATCGCCGCGCTCTTTAAGAGAGTCCGTCAGATGGAAATTATAATTTTCAAAGTTCTGCGCTTTTTGGACAGTAATATCCTTACCGCGAATATTTAGCGTGTTGCCCGTCATATCAGTTGTAGAGTTGCCGCCGTAGATGCTGCTCTCTGAAAGATCCGTGCCGGCTGCCATATTGCCGTTTTCATCGCCAATATTTACGGTGTTTTTGATGGTCTTGCCACTATTGCTATAGCCACCGTAGATATTGCCTGTCACCTTGCCGCCTGTCACCGTAGCTGTATTTTCCTCTGCGTTACCTGCGCCTTTCGTATGACCGCCATAGACATTAGTCACCGTGCCGCCTTTTATCTCAGCGGTATTTTTCGTGACATCGCCGCCGTTGGCTGCTTTATCTATATAGCCGCCGTAGACATCTGTCACCTTTTTCTCTCCGGTGTTTTTGATCTGTACGGTATTTTCTGTCGCAGCGCCGCTATTTCCCTTTACCAAGCCGCCATAGGCAGCGCTTACGTCATTTGTCAGCCCATCCACCGTGAGTTTGTTGCTCTTTGCCGTGTGTCCATGACCGGAAAGACCGCCCCATATCTCTGTCTTATTAGTCGCACCCGTATATGTCCAATCGGCATTTTGATAACGGTTTGCTGATAATAAGATCTTACGCGTCGCGTTTGTTTTGCTAGCGGTATCCATGACACATTCATAGTCACCGTATTCACCAAGGTATTTCTCCCCGGTATAATCTGCAACCGTAAAGTCATTATCTTCTGCTTCTACTAAAGTAAGATTTACCTGCGGCTGATTCTTCTCCCATGTCCCTGCCGATGCTTTGCTCAGATCGGCTGTGATATTATTCCATTTCACGCCGCTTCCCAAGCCGCCTTCTTTAACCTTCAGCAAGGTAGCGCCATCCGTTAGTGTACCATTTAAGTGAAATACATATTTCTCAAATTTACCGACCTTTTTGACAGTGATATTCTTCGCCTTGACGTTTAGCGTATTGCCCGTCGTATCATCGCCGCTGCCGCCGTAAAGCTCGGCTGCCGAGAGATCTGTATCATCTGCCAGATCTTTTTCACCATCGCCAAGATTTACGATATTGTCTGTAGTCTTGCCTATCCCCGTCGTTTTCGCGCCGTAGACTGTGCCAGTTACTGTGCCGCCTGTCACCGTGACTTCATTTTTCGTGGCATCGGCGCCATTAGCAGCGTTATCTATATAGCCGCCGTAAAGATCTTTAACTTCACCACCCGTGACATCGACTTTATTTCCTTCTACTTTGCCCATGCTTGTTCTATAGCCGCCATAGGCTTGTGTCACTTTACCGCCTGTCACCGTCACCTTATTGCCCGTGAGCGCACCTGCCGCCCCGTTATGCCACGCTCCATAGACCTTTGTCGCCTCGCCGCCCTTGAATGTGACATAGTTATTTTGTGCATCGCCTGTGCCACTGCTATAAAGCCCTGCGACAGTATCACTCTTGCCGCTTTCATATACGGCATAATTACCGCTGGCAGCACTGCTATTTGTCGCAGCATTGATAAAGCCGCCATAAACATTCTTCGCCTTGCCGGCTTTGAATGTGACGCTGTTGCTTTTTAAGGCACCCGTGCCTAAAGTATACGCCCCAATCAAATACTCACTCTCATGATCTGCCGCGCCGCTATATTCGACGCTGTTTCCGGTAGCTTCTGCCGCATGGTCTGCCTTAGTTATGTTTGCGCCATAGGCTTGTGTCACTTTACCGCCTGTCACCGTCACCTTGTTGCCCGTGAGCGCACCTGCCACCCCGGTATGCCACGCTCCATAGACCTTTGTCGCCTCGCCGCCCTTGAATGTGACATAGTTATTTTGTGCATCGCCTGTGCCACTGCTATAAAGCCCTGCGACAGTATCACTCTTGCCGCTTTCATATACGGCATAATTACCGCTGGCAGCACTGCTATTTGTCGCAGCATTGATAAAGCCGCCATAAACATTCTTCGCCTTGCCGGCTTTGAATGTGACGCTGTTGCTTTTTAAGGCACCCGTGCCTAAAGTATACGCCCCAATCAAATACTCACTCTCATGATCTGCCGCGCCGCTATATTCGACGCTGTTTCCGGTAGCTTCTGCCGCATGGTCTGCCTTAGTTATGTTTGCGCCATAGGCTTGTGTCACTTTACCGCCTGTCACCGTCACCTTGTTGCCCGTGAGCGCACCTGCCACCCCGGTATGCCACGCTCCATAGACTTCATTTGCCTTGCCGGCTTTAAATGTGACGCTGTTATTTTTTAAGGCACTTTTGCCATCGGTATAAGCCCCGATCAACGTCTTACTCTCATAATCTGTCTCGCCGCTATATTCGACGCTGTTTCCGGTAGCTTCTGCCGCATGGTCTGCGTTATTTATGTATGTGCCGTAGACAAATTTTGCCTTGCCGGCTTTAACTGTGACGCTATTGTTTTTTACGCTGCTCTTGCCTACAGTAAGTACCCCAATCAAAAACTCACTTTCATAATCTGCCGCGCCGCTATATTCGACGCTGTTTCCGGTAGCTTCTGCCGTATGGTCAGCGTTATTTATAGACGCTCCATAGACATTTTTTGCCCTGCCGCTCTTGACAATGGCACTGTTATTTTTTAAGGCACCCTTTCCTTTAGTATACGCCCCAATCAACTTCTCACTTTCATGATCTGTCGCGACGCTATATTCGACGCTGTTTCCGGTAGCTTCTGCCGTATTATCGGCGTGGTCAATAGATGCACCATAGGCTTTTTTCACTTTGCCGCCTGTCACCGTCGCCTTGTTGCCTGTAAGTGCGCCTGCCGTACCTACTACACTGTCAGAGCCTGTTTGTGCTCCATAGACTTCGCCTACCTCACCGCCTGTGACGGTGGCTTTATTTTCGGTGAGCGCACCTAGCGTACCCGAATGTTTTGCTCCGTAGACTCCATCATCCACTTTGCCGCCCGTCACCGTAGCATGGTTTCCCTTAGCTTCACCTAGACCTTTATTATAAGCACCAAATATATCTGTTGCCGTACCGCCTGAAAATTCGACGTAATTTTTTTCGACTATATGTCGATTATTTGCATCTTCCACCATCGTACCGAAGATTGCCGTCGCTGTGCCGTTTTTGAAGGTGACGTGATTGCCGCGAGATTTGACACCGCTACCACCGTTAGCTACAGAAGCACCATATACCAAGGTTGCCGTGCCACCTTCAAAGAGGACATGGTTATTTTCTAGCTTTGTATCATCTTCTGTCGCCTGTGATTTGCCGCCAAAAACTGCTTTTACTTTACGCGTGCCTGTGCCTGTCACCGTCACGGTGTTATCTTGAGAGCCGCCTTTGGCTGATTCAGAGTAGCCGCCATATACAGCCTCCAAATCTTTAGTCAGCGTCGTCACCTTTAGTTTGTTATTTTTCGTAGTATTACCTTGGTTAGAATAGCCGCCTAAGATCTTATCCTGGTCCGGAAAATCTGTTCCGTCGTATGTAGCATCCGCATTTTGAAAGCGATGGACATAGGCATCCACCTGCTTTGATTTGGCTGTAGTGCCTGTCATTGTCGGCGACTGAAGCTGCACATGATATTCAAAGTCTCCCCGTGTCGCCTTGTTGCTATGTTCATCGTAGGCAGAAAATGTCATATCGGAGGTTGATTGCATCAGTGTGACTTTGTTGATGCCGTATTTCGTTTTATCGTTATTCCAACGCTCTGTATTTAGCGTGACATTTTTCCATTGGACGGTTTTGCCGCCAAAGCCTTCCGTCATTTTCAGCATGGTATTGCCGTGCTTGACAGTGTTGTTTAAATTAAAATTATACTTTTCAAAATTGCTTGCTTTTTTGATGCTAATATCTATACCGTTGACGTTTAATACATTGCCTGTCACATCATCTTTATTGCCGCCATAGATGCTGCTTGCCGAGAGATCTGTGCCTGTCTTCATACCTGTTTCTTCGTCGCCGAGGTTGACTGTATTATTGGTGGTCTTGCCGCCGGCGTCTGCCTTAGCACCGTAGACGTTGCCGGTCACCTCGCCGCCTGTGATATTGACTTTATTATTTTTGGCAGAGCCACTGTCAAGACCGCTACGCTGTCCCCCGTACACTGCCCTTACTTTGCCGCCGGAAACGGTGACAGTGTTGCCATGCACTATGCCCGTGCCTTCGGTATAGCCGCCAACTACCAGATTGGCGTTGCCATTTTGATGTTCAACAGTATTTTGGGTAACTTCGCCAGCACTGGCATCGGTAGCATAACCGCCGTAAACAGAAGCGGCTGTGCCGCTTTTAAAAATAACTTTATTTTGGCGTACGGCTCCTGCGCCGCCGGTATAGCCGCCATACAGCGTCCCTGACACGGTCGCATTGCTAAACGTGACGTGGTTGCCCGAAACTGTTCCTTTATTATACGACCCGTCGTTGATAATGCCGCCGCTGAGGTTATTGTTCACGGTGCCGCCTTCGATCGTGACATGGTTGCCTGTGACATCCCCCGTTTTCCCCTTGTGCAAAGCACCATACAGACTGCCCACTGTACCGTTTTTAAATTCGACATGGTTTTCTTTCATCTCGCCGCTGCCTTGGCTAAATGCGCCGTAGACATTGCTTGCCGTACCATTTTCAAATTGCACATAGTTGCCCTTGACTGTGCTGCTATTTTGGGCATTTTGAACATAGCCGCCATATACATTATCAACATTTGCTGTAGCCTTGATCGTGACATGGTTACTTTCTACAGCACCTTTGCCGGCACTGCTGCCGCCATGCACCTCGATGATCTTATCGCCGCCTTCGATCGTGACGTGGTTGCCGAGTACCTTGCCGTCTAGCAGGCTATGTCCGCCAAAGATTTTACCTGTAGTCTTGCCGTTTTTAAAGAACACGCTGTTATAGCTAACAGTCCCTTTGCTCAAGCCGCCGTATATATGCCCATATTTTCCACTGCCGCTCGTCGTTACGCTGATGCCTTTGATCGTAAGAACATTATTACTGACATCCTCTGTTTTATCGTGACCGCCGCCGGCGATCACATCACCATTCGTAACGCTCGGCTTGTATGGCTTACTATCTTCGCCCACGGTGACATTGTTTTCCGTAAGGCTGTTTGTTTTTTCTGTGCCGTTTATGCCGTTATTCACATCTTCGTCTGCACCTATTGTTACATCATGTGCGGCATAGACCGACGAGAACGCCTCTAAGCCACCTTCTCCTGCGGACAAATATCCCCCCCCGCAAGATAGAGCCAACGTGATCAAAAAAGATAACTTTCTTTTCATATGTTTTTTCATAAACATAAACTAGAATCCTCCTTTAATCAAAATGCCCAATTCATCTTCGCACCGCCACTGATGCCGCGCCTTACGCCTTGCCAGCCGGTGATGTGCAAATCATAACTCATGCTGCCTTTTGTCGGTGCGACGCTAAAGCCAAGCCGGAGCATGACGCTAGCACCGTGTAGTGTCGGGCTTTGGGGAATGTCAAAGCCATAGCCTTTAGCGTTCGCATCGCCACTAAACTCATATTCCCACGCGAGTGCGGCATACATCCCATTCGCTGTCTTTGCGCCTTGATAGTAGTCGACACCAAGGCGCAAACGCTTTGAGTCAACGCTTGCAAAGTGATAGGGATCGCCGCTGTCTAAGCTTACATCCATGCTGTTTTGATGCGACCAAAAATAGCGCAGATAAGGGCTTAATATATCGCCGTTTTTCCTCGTAAAGTCTTGTCCTATGCCAAGATGAGCGGCGTAGTATGTATTAGAGCCGTCATAGCCGGTTTCGCCTTCATCTGTTAATTTGCCGCGATAATCGCTCGTCGCTCTGCCGCCATGAAGCGCACCTTCTAACCAAAAGCCGCCCACCTGCTCACTGCGTACTAATACGCCGATGCCTAAGTAGCCGACTTTGCCGCTTCCATGTGTGCCGTCATCAAGATAAGAGTCATAATTGCCGCGCCCATATTCGACAAAGGGAGAAAGTATCAGCTTACTTTCTGCCAGATTTTTCTCTCGCGCCCAACCAAGAGCAAGATTAAAGCCTTTCGTATTGACATGAGAGCCTGTTTCTGTACGCATATTACCGGCATCTAGCTGCAAATAAAATGGATATGCTTCGTCTTGTTTTTGATTTTTTTGCCATGGCACCCTTTCTTTTGCCGCTAGCATATTTGCGCTGCGATTCGTGAAATCTGTCAGCGCGGCACGCGTTTCTACCAAAGACTTGGTAGACTTTTGTACGGACACTTCTTTGATGGTGGCAAATAGCTCGTTATCTTTTAGATTTAGATCAAAGTCATATTTTAACGTAACTCCTTGCTTCAAGCTACCCCTTTTATTGACTAGCGGCGATTTAGCTGTGATTGTTTTAGCTTTCAGCAAGCTCACCTGATCGCCCGGCTTTAGTATCGGCTCGGCGGCCTTTAGTACACCTACACCTATAGTATATTTTTCCAAATCTAGCGGCTTTTTACCTGTAAGCTCTAGCATAGGCTTGTAGCCGCTATTTTTATTGTGGTTAATTTTAGCATCGTCTGTCAGATAAAAATGCAGGTTTTGCACATTGGCAATCTCTGTAGCTTTTGATGCGCCGCTATAAACCTCTAGCGTATTGCCGCTAGATACACCTTTTGTAGCGGACGTATAGCCGCCGTACACTTTGCCAAGAACCGTAGCATTACAAAGCCGCACGATATTATCTTTGGCAAGTGTATTTGCATACGCACCGTATACATCTTGTGTTGCGGTAAGTTTTCCGCCGTTTTTAGCACGCAATTCGACGATATTACCCACAGTAGATTCATAGCCATAAGCACCGATTATATTCTCTTTCGCTACGATCTCACCGCCATCAGCTTCTAGTAATACCTTATTGGCGTTAGCTTCCTTAAAAGCAAAACTACCGTAAATTTGCTTAAGAGTAAGTTTTGCACCACTTCCGGCACACAAGTCCACAGTGTTTTGATTGGCACTGCCAAACGCATAGCCACCGTAAATATAATTACCTAGTGTAAAATCCTTGTTTTTTATACGCATCTTAACGGTGTTTTTGTGCGCTACCGTTTCAGCTCTGCCGCCTGTGATGGAATAGGCGATGTCTAGCGTTCCTCCATCGCTGCTAATATCTACAGTATTGCCGTTCGCTGCGCCTTTTGCAGATTGACCGCCATAAATGCCTTGCTGAAACACTCCTTTCTTGATCGTGACAATATTTCCTTCTGCTTTTCCTGTGCCTTCGACTCGCCCCCCCACTACAGCTACGTCAAATTTGCCGCCGTCGATGGTGATGCGATTTTCTAGGGCGTTACCCTTGTTACTATGTCCGCCATAGACGTATTCCGGCTTATTAGGTCCACCCGGTCTACGAAATTCATTTGTATCGCCGCTAATTTCTACAAGATTATCTACCGCATCGCCATTAGCAGAAAAGCCACCTACGACCGGACGCCATGTGCGTGAGCCGTTTTTTATGAAAAGTTTATTGCCCGTCACCTTGCCGCTTCCTAAGGTATAGCCGCCGTAAGCGTGCAACGCCTTAAATGACGTGCCATCTAGCACTACAGCATCAAGCGTCAATTGCTTGCCCTTGACCTCTTTTTTACTGGCTGCATCGGTAATCGCTTCACCGGCATAGCCCACATCAGGCGTTTCCGCTACCTCCTTACCATCACCGTCCGTCACTGCCGCCCAACATACAGCATAGGAACTAACGAACATCCCTGCGCCGACAAAAAGAGCTAGTGCCGCAGAAACCGCCCTGGCACGCCTCCTTTTTTTTCGCTTGAACATCTTTATATATTCCTCCCTATTTTTCAGTATTCTATCAGCAATAAGTGTTTTCTAGCATAATACGCACAAAAAAACGCAACACAAGATACACGTTTCTCGCTAAAGGAATACTTTTTATAAAAGCCCTCTATTCTTAGATTCCATGTATACTTGTATCGCGCAAGCAATACACCAAATTTGAAAATAGGTGGCACCCTGACTTAGATTATCGCTTTGCTGTCTCTTTGTGAAAGACTTGCGCCAACAAAGCTCCCCATACAGTTGCACAACAGCTTCGGATTCGCACCGAATTCCCCACACGCAGCCTTACGGCTTCCATTTTCCGCATTATTATATTTTGGACACATTTCGTGCCGTTTGACGCAAAAGCGCTGCTAGCAAAAAGCCAAGCTTTTCATAAAAAGCAAACTTCTCCTCCTTTTCTTAAGAGGCATACATTATCCTCACTTATAATAACATATTTTTATTTGATTGAAAATACCAACATTAAGAATAATCTTTTTTCCTATGAAAGTCCAAGCGAGCGAACCGATTTATAGGTTTCATATAAGGCGTGAGGAGATATATAAAGCAGCACGGCTCTATGATAGAGCTGCCATAAAACAGGCGATAAGCAAACTTTGTCGCTTTATCAGGGCGACTGAGCATACATCCTCAATGTTTGCCGCGAAACAAAAAGCGAGTCGCTCTTGCAATTCGCTTTTATAGGAACCGGTAATTCAGCCACCCCTCTTCACGCATCTGCACAAACCTAAGTGACTTCATTTTATCAGCGTTTTCTATATTTATCGTTCTACCTTGATAGCATGGGCATCGCGCTGCAACTGCTCGTAAAATGTCTTAGCAAGACCGATGCCACCTGCGTCTGCCATCTTTTCTACCATGGCAGTATCGCGCATAGATTCTAAAATATCATCCGTGTTATCGTGTCCAAAAAGTCCATTTTTCGGAACAGTCTGGCGCATCTGGCGATACATTATGTCAAGAAACATTGTTTCAAAACCTTTGCAGGCATCCATGAGCTTTTTGTTTGCTGCTGCTTCTTCTTGATTTGTCGCTTGTTTTTGCGTTTTATTTTCTATCAACGCTTGTTGTGCCGCCTTTAATTTTTCGTCAAATTCGTAGCTTTCGGCTCGCGCCTTTGTCGCTTCTGCCGAGCTTAATAATGAACGTCCGCCCGCAAAAGCACTTACCTGCAAAGAATCAGAAATCTGCATATCCTTCACCTCATCAAATAATTTCTAGCTCTGCATGAAGCGCACCTGATGCCTTCATCGCTTGTAGGATGGAAATGATATTTTGCGCCGTCGCACCAACAGAATTTAATGCGCCGACTACATCGCCAACATTTGCTGTCGCCGGCAGCACGATGGAGCTTGCCTTTTGCTCTTTTGCATCGACTTTTGTATTGTCTGCAACGACGGTCGTACCCGGGCTAAAAGGCGGCGGCTGATTTACGTCAAGATCTTTCGTGATGCTAATGGAGATGCCGCCCTGCGTGATGGCAACTTCATCGACGGCGATGTTGCCGCCCATGACAATCGTACCTGTGCGCTCGTTTACGACGATTTTGGCGATATTATCAGGCGTTACAGGCAAATCTTCAAGACTTGCAACGAAATCAACGATGTTGCTGCGGTAGTAAGAAGGTATGGCTATGTCAACGCGTCCGGGGTTTGCTGCGCGTGCGATAGCACCGTACTGCCAGTTGATCGCCTGTGCAACACGCGCTGCCGTAGTAAAATCTGCTTTATTTAGAGAAAGCGCCATGATGCCATTTCTGCCAATGTCAGCATCTTCTACACTTTGCTCTACGATAGCACCACCAGGCGTCGTGCCTACTGTAGGAAAGTTCTTCTGCTGCGAGTTGCCGCCTGAGCCTGTTGAAAAGCCGCCTGTTGCAACAGCACCCTGACCTACGGCGTAGACTATGCCATTAGCAGCACGAAGCGGCGTCTGCAAAAGCGTACCGCCGGCTAGACTTTTCGCATCACCAATGGAAGATACTGTGATGTCAATGTTGTCGCCCTCGCGCACAAAAGGCGGCAAGGTCGCTGTAACCATGACGGCTGCGACATTCTTCGTCTTTAGATCTGCCTTAGAGATCGTCACGCCGTATTCGCGCAACATATTAACGACAGATTGCAATGTTTCAAGCGTCTTATTTGAATCGCCCGTGCCGTTTAAGCCGACAACTAGCCCGTAACCCATAAGCTGATTTGAACGCACGCCCTGCACCTTCGCGATGTCCTTGATACGCGTCGTAGCCGATTCGGCAAAAGCTGCCGTACTCGCTGTAAGCAAGAAGATAAGCACAGCAAAGCACGCAAAAATCTTCTTCATAAAGCTGCCATCCTCCTAGAACAGAAAATTCAGTATCTGTGTGAGAATACCCTGCCGCTGCTTGGCATTCAAAGGACCTTTGCCGTCAAAACGCACGGTAGCATCTGCTAGCTTAGTCGATGGAACAGTGTTATCATATGCCACATCGTCACGGCGCACGACACCACGCAGCGTGATCTTATGCTCATCTTTGTTCTGCCAAATAGACTGTGTACCCTCGACAATCATGTTGCCGTTCGGCTGTACTTCGACAACGGTCACGGATATGTTGCCGCTAAAGTTACTGGTATCTTTTGCCGAGCCGTCAGCCTTCCAACTGTCTGAGCCGCCGGCCGTTGCTGCTGTTAAAAAATCAAAGATACCCGAACCAACATTTAGCTTAGTCGAAGCGGATTTATCGTTTTTGCGCGATTTTGTCTGTGTCGCCGTCGTCTTTTCGCTAATGACAACTGTCAATGTGTCGCCTACATTTCTCGCCTTGCGATCAGCGAAAATGCCATACGATGTGCCTTCTGACGCATCTAGCCACAAAGATTCCGCCGATGCTGCCGACGTGAGCAAGAGCGTGCCGCAAAAAACGCCGCAGAGCAATAAAGACTGCCATTTCTTAGTATTTTTCATCCTGCCACCTTCTCAAGAATCAATCTCAACTGTTGAATCGTCAACCACCGTCGCCATCAGCACTTTGCGTGAAGCTACGTTTTTTACACGAATCTTCTGTCCTACGCGTCCGCGCCCAAGTGCAACGCCTGCCACACGCACTTCAACGCCATTATAATGCGAAACAATCGTCACCGGTGCTCCTGATGTTATCACAAGCGGCTCTTTTAATATATTTTCTGAAAGCACCGCGCCTTCTTGCACCATGCGTGAAACGACGCGCCCTACCGCTTCACTCTTTTCGGTCAGGCAGCGTCCGCGCACTTTGGTTATCTCGCGCTCTTCGATCCGAATGTCTTCTTCTGTCAGCGGCTTTTCCGGAAAAATATTATGTGCCGCGACAAGTACATGATCATATATATGTATCATATAATAGCAAAGCACCCGACGATACAACCTGCCATCTATCAGCACCGAGATGCAGATCGGCAGACGCCGATTGTAAACTAACCCGATTGGAGCTTCCACGGAAAGTGAAATTTCTCCTGCCGGCAGCTTCATATCGCGCGGCGGCTTTACCAGCACCACTTCACGGCGACGCTCATCGCCCACATCCTGAAAGAGCACGGCAATTTTTTCGTCTGCCATGTACTCAAATTCCGTAGCACGAATCGTCTGTGTAAAACGCGCTGCCTTTACTGTGCTTGGAAAAATGCAGCAAAGGGCGACGCACACTAGTAAAAGTGCTGCCGCCGCCTTAACTTTCATATCTTAGATCCTAGATCAACGCTTGAGGGAATTTGCGATCTCAAGCATCGAATCTGATGTGGTGATCGCCTTTGAGTTCGTTTCATAAGCTCGCTGCGCTACGATCATATTGACCATTTCTTCAACGATCTGGATGTTAGACATCTCGACGACACCCTGTGTTAAAGTGCCGGCACCATCTTCACCCGGATTTGAGTCAATAGCGTCGCCAGAAGCCTCCGTTTCTTGGAAAAGATTCTTGCCAATCGCAAAAAGACCTGCCGGATTAACAAAACGTGAAAGCGTAATCTGACCAACCGCAGTCACGTTGCCGCCTGCAGGCTTGCAAGATACTTGTCCGTCACCTGCGATGACGATGGAATCACTCGGCGCATTAGCATCAATCGTGATGCCATCTGCTAACGGATAGCCGTCAGTTGTCACAAGGCGGCGATTTTGATCAAGTTTAAAAGAGCCGTCGCGCGTATAAGCGATCGTGCCGTCCGGCATCTCAATACGGAAAAAGCCTTCGCCTTGTACGGCGACATCAGTCGGATTGCCCGAAGACTGAAGATTACCCTGCGTAAAAATGCGCTGCGTCGCTGCCGTGCGCGTGCCAAGACCTATAGCAAGCCCCGTCGGATACTGCGAATCTGCACCGCTTTGTGCGCCGGCGGCACGAAGATTTTGATAAACCAAATCTTGAAACTCAGCGCGTACTTTCTTTGCGCCAAATGTATTGACATTGGCAACATTGTGCGATACGACATCCATATTATCCTGCTGCGCCTTCATACCGGAAGCTGCAGACCAAAGTGCTCTCATCATAATGCAAATTCCCCCACTATTTTAACTCAAAAATACCCACGTCCATCAATTTGTTCTGGCAACATCGTTTACAGCTTTTTCCGTCATTGCGTCCTGCGTTACAAGTGCTCTAGAACCGGCTTCGTATATACGATAATTATGAATCAAATTCACCATCTCGCTGGCAATATTAACATTTGACCTCTCTAACATACCTTGCTGAATATCTCCTGTCGCTACCTGCGGTGCGGCTCCTTCTTGCGGACGATAAAGGTTATCACCCTGCTTTAAGACGGCGCGGCGATCATTAAACTGCACAAATTGCAAATTGTCAATGATATTTGCTCCGTCTAAGATCTCACCTTTTGCGCCAAATGTGATATTCATGCTATCCGGCAAAATAATCGGCTGATTCTGCGTGTTAAGCACAGCTTGCCCACGCGCCGTAACCAGTGCGCCATTTGCCTGGCGGTAAAAGCTGCCGTCTCGCGTGTAACGCACGCCTTCGGGTGTTTGAATGGCAAAGTAGCCCTCGCCTGCAACAGCGAGATCAAAAGTATTGCCCGTCACCGTCATCGCGCCTTGCATATGATCGGTAGCTATTTCTGCTGTATAGGCACCAAGCCCGAGTTTACCAACCCTTGGCGGTCCTTGTTCTATGCGAAAGCCTCGAAAAGAGGTCACATCGTCATCTTGTGCATCATTAATACGTCTTAAAAGCATCGGTGCAAATTCTTGATGAATCGCTTCATCTCGCTTGTAGCCAGTCGTCGCCGCATTTGCGAGATTATTTGCGATCATATCCGTGCGGTTTGTTTCTGTGATCATGCCGGCTGCCGCAACATACAAGCCACGCAACATAAAAAATCCCCCTTATCAACATCTGCAAAATTACAGAAATATACTCAAAGCTCTTTCTATAGTATTTATCGACAATTTTACTAAAATAATAAGGGGCAAATGTTTTATTTTGACAAGAACTTCAAACGCTCTGCCGTCATGCCAAGATATTCTAATGATTTTCCTGTACCAAGCGCCACGCACGAAAGAGGCTCTTCCGCTAGGGCTGCGGCAATGCCGGTTTCTCTTCGCAAAAGCTCATCAAGCCCATAAAGAAGCGCACCGCCGCCCGTCATGACGATACCGCGATCAATAATATCTGCCGCAAGTTCAGGCGGCGTTTCTTCAAGCACTTTTTTCACGCACTGCACTATGCCCAAAACCGGTGTTTCAAGTGCTTCTGCCACATCTTTTGAAGTCACTGTGATCGTTTTAGGCAGCCCAGACAAAAGGTCACGCCCACGCACCTGTGTCGAAAGATCTCGCGCACCGCAAAAAGCAGCACCGACATTGATCTTGATTTCTTCTGCGGTACGTTCACCAATCATTAGATTGTACTCGCGCTTGATATAAGAAATGATGGTCGCATCAAATGTGTCTCCTGCAAGGCGCAGACTTGCACTGTTGACGATGCCGCCAAGACTTATAACGGCAACATCTGTCGTACCGCCGCCGACATCGACGATCATCGCACCGTTTGGCTCTTCAATATTTAGCCCGGCGCCTAACGCTGCCGCTAAAGGCTCTTCTATAAGCTGCGAGTAACGCGCACCCGCCTGCTCTGCTGCTTCTTGCACAGCACGCTGCTCCACTGTTGTTACGCCGGAAGGTATGCAGATCATTACACGCGGCCGAAAGACGAAGCTTTTGCCCGTGACTTTTTCAATAAAAAAACGAATCATACGCTCTGTCATGTCATAGTCGGCGATAACTCCGGCGCGCAGCGGACGAATCGCCGCAATATTTCCTGGCGTGCGCCCAATCATGCGACGCGCTTCTTCGCCGATCGCCAAGATAGATCCGGTATCTCGATCCATCGCTACTACTGATGGCTCTCTTAAAACAACGCCCTTACCCTTGACAAAAACAAGCACATTCGCCGTTCCTAAGTCAATTCCAATATCCATGGACATACCAAACATTTCTAACCCCCCTTAAGGGTAAGATTTTTTCAGCAATAAGAAACGCTCCTTTGCTTTTTCTTTAAGGAAACGAAAATAATATTTCATGCCCTATTATCTATTTTTTAGCGTCTGCTGTTTCGGTACAGTCACAATCTACAGACAGCTCTGCTTTATTTTTCTTACGCGCTTTGTGTTGTTCATAGCGACGCTTACCTTCTTCAAAAGCGGCACGCGCTTCTTCGGTGTCAAGCTCTAATGGTGCCACAGCTTTTGGCCGCGCGTTTCGATCAAGCGCCACCATGGTAAAATATGCCGAAAGACCAATCTGCGGCGTACTTGTTTCGTCAAGGTCTTCAACGATAACTTTGACGGCAATCTCCATCGAGCTGCTGCCAACGTAAACTATATCTGCCGTCACGACTACCAGATCACCGATACGGATCGGCAGATGAAATTCCAGCTCGTCAACACGCGCCGTAACGACGTTTGAACGCGCATAGCGGCGCGCTGCCGCGTAGGCTGCTGAGTCCATGAGCTTCATGATCTCGCCGCCATGGACGTTGCCGTTGGGATTTGCCTGACTTGGCATCATGACTTCACTAATGACGATACGGCTATTTTGCATACTGCAATGTCTCATAAAGATTCCTCCTAACAAAAAGATGCTACACAAACGCAAAACCGCTTATGCGCCATCTTATAACTGCTAAGGGGAGCACTGATAAATTTAGCCGCCCATCTTTATTTTATCAGCGATTCCCCAAACTATGCGCTTTTATGGCTATTTTTAGCGAAAGAAGCGTACGCCAGCTTCAAATAGCTCTTGATCTTTATTTCCCGGCACATTCTTGGCGATATTATCACCGACGCGTTCAGAGTGTCCCATCTTGCCGAGGATACGCCCACCCGGGCTGCTGATCGCTTCTATAGCTTCAACGGAGCCATTCGGATTAAAAGGCGACTCCATCGTCGGCTCGCCAGACTCATCGACATACTGCGCGGCGATTTGCCCTCGTATACGCAGCTTTGCGATGACTTCTTTATCTGCTATGAAGCGTCCTTCACTGTGTGAGACGGCGACTGTATGAATGTCACCGACTGATACATTATTAAACCACGGTGAAAGATTGGACATGATACGAGTCTGTACCATACACGAAACATGTCTACCGATCACATTGTGTGTAAGTGTCGGCGAATCCCAGTCCTGTGGCATGATTTTGCCGTAGGGCAAAAGTCCAAGTTTAATAAGTGCTTGAAAGCCGTTACAGATGCCTAAGATCAAGCCTTCACGGTTTTGTGCAAGATTCATAATCGCATCGGCGATGCGTGGATTTCTAAACGTCGCTGCGATAAATTTTCCAGAACCATCCGGCTCGTCGCCGCCGGAAAAGCCGCCCGGCAGCATGAGGATCTGTGCTTGATCGATGCCGTCGGCAATCGCCTGTACCGTTTCTTCCACAGACTGGGGCGTAAGGTTTCGTATGACGAGTGTATCGACTTCACCGCCGGCTTTTTCAAAAGCACGCGCTGTTTCATATTCGCAATTTATGCCAGGAAACACAGGCATGAAAATGCGCGGTTTAGCATAACGCTCACTAGAGCGCCGGCGCACGCCACGACGAAACGGCGCAGCGGCAGAAGCTGTCTTGCCTCTACTTTTTGCTGCTATCGGAAAGATCGCATCAAGCGGTGCTGTATATGCAGCTTGTAGTTCGTCTAGCATCTTTACCATGCCGTTACAAACGATGCTTTGCGCCGTCGTCGTGCGTCCTAAGAGCTTACACTTGACACCTGAAAGCGCGTCTGCTATGTTGACCGCCTCGCCTATCTCAATGATGAGGGTGCCGTAAGCGGGACGGAAAAGATCTTCAAACTCCATCGCGCCTTGCACTGCCTTAAAACCAAAACCATTTCCAAGACACATTTTTGTCAATGTGGCTGCGATACCACCTCTACCAACGCTTGCAGCAGAAAATACGCGGCGATTTTGCACAAGTGTATGCATCCGCTCAAAATTGCGCCGCAGATCAGCAAATACAGGCAAGTCGTTTGCATCAAGCGGTGCTTCAATGGCATAAACCTTGCTGTTTGCATATTTAAATTCAGCAGAAACAGCTTCACTTGCTTTCATGACGCTAACGGCAAAGGCTACGACTGTCGGCGGCACATGGATGTTTTCAAATGTGCCTGACATTGAGTCTTTGCCGCCGATAGCAGGTACACGCAGTTCATGCTGCGCCCAAAGCGCACCTAAAAGCGCCGCAAAAGGCATACCCCACTTTTGAGGAGATGTGCCAAGGCTTTCAAAGTATTCTTGCAAAGAAAGCCGCGCCGTCGCTGCATTTGCGCCAAGCGCTGCTAGTTTTGTCAAAGCCTCAACAATGGCATAGACTGCACCGTGAAACGGACTCCACTCTAAAAGATACGGATCAAAGCCGAAGGTCATCGCCGTTGCCGTATCTGTTTCACCGGATCTTACAGGGATCTTTGCGAGCATACCTTGCTCCGGCGACATTTGATTTTTGCCGCCAAACGGCATCAAGACCGTGCCTGCACCAACTGTTGAATCAAAGCGTTCAGCAAGCCCTTTTTGACTCGCGACGTTTAGATCGGCGAGATTAGAAAGCCATGCCGCTGCAAGATTACCCTGATTTTTAACAATATCAGCCGGCAACTGCCGCAAATAATTCGTCGCTACATCCGGCGATTTTAACAGGACTTTTATGTGTTGCTTGACGCCGTTCGTATCTAAAAATACACGCGCTAGACTTACAATGCGCTTACCACGCCAGATCATCTCAAGTCTGCCCGTATCGGTAACTTGCGCTATAGGCGTTGCTTCTAAATTTTCCCTATCGGCAAAGGTTACCAGAACAGGCACAGCCTCAGGGCGCATAACAACCGCCATGCGTTCTTGCGACTCGGAGATAGCAAGCTCCGTACCGTCAAGCCCCTCATATTTTTTCTTGATCGCATCAAGATCTATTACTACAGATGATGCCAATTCGCCAACGGCGATAGCGACGCCTCCTGCGCCAAAATCATTGCAGCACTTAATAAAGCGGCTCACCTCAGGATGGCGAAACAGTCGCTGAATTTTGCGTTCCGTCGGCGGATCGCCCTTTTGTACCTCGGTCTCCGCCGTTGTCAAAGAAACCTTCGTGTGTGCCTTAGACGAACCTGTCGCGCCGCCACAGCCGTCACGCCCCGTTCTGCCGCCGACTAATAAGATAACATCGCCCGGCTCTGGTACTTGGCGCACAACATTTGTTTGCGGCACGGCGCCGATGACTGCGCCGATTTCCATACGCTTTGCCTTGTAGCCTTCGTGATATACCTCATGTACTTCGCCTGTTGCAATGCCAACTTGATTGCCATAAGCACTAAAGCCTGCCGCTGCACCCTGCGTGATCTTTTTTTGCGGCAGCTTTCCTAAAAGCGTATCTTCGATCTTTTCGCGTGGATCGCCTGCACCTGTTACGCGCATAGCTTGATAGACATAGGCTCTTCCTGAAAGCGGATCGCGGATCGCGCCGCCTAAGCACGTTGCAGCCCCACCGAAAGGCTCTATTTCCGTCGGATGATTGTGCGTTTCATTCTTAAACATCAAGAGCCAGTTTTCTTCTTTACCATCAACATCTACTGACACAACGATGCTGCAAGCATTTATCTCCTCTGAAACATCCAAATCATCTAAAAGCCCCTGCTTTTGCAAAAACTTCATGCCGATACAAGCAAGATCCATTAGGGAAATATCAATTTTTTTGCCGACATATACCTTTTCACGATATATAAGATAAAGCTTCATTGCCTGTGCAAGCATGGCGGTATACTTACCTGCGCCGAAATCTACCTTGTCAACGACCGTCATAAATGTCTTATGGCGGCAATGATCTGACCAATATGTATCAACGACACGAAGCTCCGTAATAGTAGGATCGCGCTTTTCCACCGTCGTAAAATATTTCTGGCAAAGCTTTAGATCCTCAAAGCTTACAGAAAAGCCTCGCTCTTTATGAAAGCGTCCTAGCGTCTCTTCATCCATGCGGCAAAAACCTTCAATAATTTCAACATCGGCAGGCTCTTCAAACGTTTCTTTAAGCGTCGAGGGCTTCATCATAGATGCCTCACGGCTTTCGATCTTGTTGATACAATACGTCTTGATTTTTTCTAGGATTGCATTTGGGATCATGCCGACAACCACATAGACTAATGCCGTGCGAATCGTCGGGCGCTCTTTTTGCGTCACAAGCTGCACGCACTGCGCCGCTGAATCTGCTCGCTGATCATATTGCCCCGGCAAATACTCAACGGCAAACGCCTTTGACTCAGGAAAATCCGGCAAACACTCATCATAAACCGTATCAACCGGCGGCTCAGAAAAAACGACATCACGCACTGCCTTAAATTCTTCTTCAGATAAACCCTCTATATCATAGCGAATGAAAATGCGTACAGCCTTTAGCTCTGCCGCTAGATGAAATGTCTCTATCAGATCGGCACAAAGCTGCTGCGCCGGAATGTCAAAATACCCCTGCCTTTTTTCTACAAAAATTCTCCGTACACCCATGCCCCTAAGCCATCCTCTCTACGAAATCCCCACTCTAGTCATAGCAAGATTCATTGTTTCATTAAGTTCAAATCTATCTTTAAGACGACTTTTGTCACTTCTGCCGGATACTCCTCAAGTACCGAAACCCCTGGACGATGCACATCATCAGGATATAGTACTACATAGCTGCCTGCCTTTAGTAAGATGCTGCTTTCAGGGATTAACTCACGGTAAAAAATAACATCCTTCGCTGGGTCATATGGCTCTAGCACCAAGAGATCAGGACTCAACGGACACCAACCTAAAAACTCTTCTCCATTGATCACATACTGAATATCAACAAACCGTCGATGCGCCTCCGGTATGCACTTAGCCTGTGGGCGTGTCGTATAGCGAGAAAGCAGCGCGAACATCTCGTCGCCTTCGATCTCAAAGCGACCTGCCGGCATCTTTTGAAAATCCTGCGTACGCAAAAAAGCAATCGCCTTCGTTAAAGCCGGCGAGTAGCCACTCTGCTCATCTTTTGACACCCCGATGATGCCCGTCATCATAAGCAACCCCCCTTCGCTTTTAAAAAAAAGCGATTGATCTAGCCATTTATCCTATGCTATTATTTTCATGTTTATATTATATGATGAAAGGCTAAACTCTGCAAGTATATGAATTTGCAAAGAAGAGGGGAAATATTATCATGCGTGAACTTTTAGAACTCTTAGAGCAAGATGCAAGGCGACCTGTCGGCGAAATCGCCGCCGTACTAAAAAAAAGCGAATACGAAGTAGAAAAAGAAATTAAAGATCTTGAGCAAGACAAAATCATCCTTAGCTACAACACCTTGATCAACTGGCAAAAATTTGGCGACAACAGTGTCAACGCCATCATCGAAGTAAACCTAACGCCCGAGCGCGAAGTCGGCTTTGATGCCATCGCCGAGCGCATTTATCGTTTTGAAGAGGTACGCACCGTCTATCTCATGAGCGGCAGCTTTGACCTTTTAGTAATCATCGAAGGAAAATCCCTGCAAGAGGTCGCAAACTTCGTCGCAACGCGCCTTTCTACCATCGAAGGAGTCACGCAAACGCGCAGCCACTTCATGCTAAAGGCCTACAAAAAAGACGGCACGATCATCGACGACAAAGAAAAAGATCGCCGACTGGTGGTGTCGCCATGACGAATTGGAAAGAACGCATCTCGCCTGCAATCTCTGCCGTGGCTCCGTCCGGCATACGAAAATACTTCGACATCGCCGCCGAAATGGAAGATGTCATCTCCTTAGGCGTCGGTGAGCCGGACTTCATCACACCTTGGTCAATCCGCGAAAGCTGCGTCCACGGACTTGAACAAGGCTACACCTCCTACACGGCGAATCGCGGCATGATCGAGCTTAGAGAAGAAATCGCCGCGCTTTACAAAAAAGAGCATAGTGTTTCTTATGAGCCAACAAAAGAAATCCTCATCACTGTCGGTGTCAGCGAGGCTTTAGACATTGCTCTTCGCGCCATCTTATCACCCGGCGATGAGGTATTAATCCCAGAGCCTTGCTACGTTTCTTATCAAGCCTGTGTCACGTTTGCAGGCGGTAAAGTCGTAGCTGTCGCCACAAATCTAAAAAATGACTTTCGCATCACGCCGGAAGAACTTACACCTCACCTGACAAAACGCACAAAAGCACTCCTCATCGGCTACCCGAATAATCCGACAGGTGCCGTCATGACAAAAGACGATCTTCTAAAGATCGCCGCTTTTGCCAAAAAACACGATCTTATCATCATCTCTGATGAGATTTACGGCGATCTGACCTACGGCGGCATAAAGCACACGGCGTTTTCTTCGCTGCCGGATATGAAAGAGCGCACGATCCTCTTAAATGGCTTTTCTAAAGCCTATGCCATGACTGGCTGGCGCATCGGCTACGCACTGGCAAATCAAGACTTCATCGCTGCCATGACGAAGATTCACCAATATACTATGCTCTGCGCCCCCATCACCGCGCAAATAGCAGCCGTAGAAGCACTACGCCACGGCGAAAAGTACATGAAAAAGATGGTTGCCGAGTACGACCGCCGCCGCCGTCTCATTTACGACGGGCTATTAAAGCTCGGTCTGTCGTGCTTCGAGCCAAAAGGCGCCTTCTACATCTTCCCGAACATCAGCGCAAGCGGCTATACAGACGAAGAATTTGCTGAAAACTTACTTTTAAAAGAGCATATCGCTGTCGTCGGCGGCAGCGCTTTCGGCGAAAGCGGCAAGGGACACATCCGCTGCTCTTATGCTACATCCATCGACAAAATCTCCGAAGCCCTTGCAAGAATCGGTAACTTCCTTAAAAATCATCAAAAATAAGCTGCTTCATGCCAGTCGCTTACCTTTGCCATTACTTTATAAACTTGCGCCTCGCCTTAAAAAGTACAAATCCCACACAAAAAAGCTGATACGCGAACATTTACTTGTTCTTGTATCAGCTTTTTTCTTGTCTGTAACTATTTATGTATCGTTCATTGCTTAATATCTGCATATATTCCTTAATAGTCGTGCTTACCGATATTCTTTAGGTCGATTCTTTCTAGCCATTCATTTACAATGGGCTTTACAAGCCTTGGAGTATCATGGACAAATTTTCCTTCTAAGCCGATGCCATTTAAGACCTTTGCGCCCTTGGCGTGGTTTGGAATATTCTTCTCATTACCTGTTAAACTGTCAGTCAAGGACGTTACAAACGGTATGATAATCTTTCCTTTAAAGTCATTTATTTCCAAAAACGTATAGACAGGCATCGGCAAATCACTGCACCAAATCGGATAACCAAGAAAGATCACATCGTAATCTGCCAGGTTATTGATATTTTTTGCCAACTCAGGACGTACATTTGCCTTTTGCTCTTGCCGTGCTACCCTTAATACATCGACGATACGCTCAGGGTATGGCTCTTTTGTTTTTATTTCAAATAGATCTGCACCTGTTTCTTCGGCAATAATTTCTGCTAAAAGTGCTGTATTACCCTTTTCGACATGTCCCACAGCGTAGTTTTCCCCGGCAAGCGAAAAATACGCCACAAGTATGCGCGGCTCACTTACACGCCTGTCAAAGTCAAAAGACCCTTGCAGGCTGTACGCTGCCGCTGCAAGAATCATAAATAAAACCGCGCCAATCAACATCGTCTTTCTAAGATTCATGATGCCCCTCCTCTTGTTCCTTTTTCATTATATACCATAAAACGAAAAGGAACAAGAAAATAGATGCAAGAAGAAAATCCAAGAAAAAATTTAACAGATTGTACAAACTCTAGTTCAAAAAGCGTACAGCTGACCGGAACGCACATTTTCGCTCCGGTCGAAAAAGGTCTGTGCCTTTTCAGCTGCATCTCGTCCGCTTCTTTTCAGTCAAATCACTACAGTTCATACACATACAAAAAACAAATATCTCTGATAGAAACGACGATATCTCCGCCCGACAAAACCTGCGAGACTTGATGTACTAGACAATGCCTCTAGAGCACGCTCCGGCTTTGCTCAAGCGAATATAGGAAGCGCACCGGAAACAACTATCAAGCTGTCAAGATGTCCGGCGAAGGACTAACCTCCTATACCCCATGACAAGAATCGTGTCACGTATACGAAAAATCCTATGTTCATGGAACATGATGTATGCAAATACCTTTTCCCGTGGTATCTGCCATCTTCCATAACGCCTGCCGGTACAAGCATGGTTTCGTATAATTTGGGTTGTATTTCCTATCTCTTGTAGGATAGCATATACACAATTTCTTTGCAAGTATTTTTATGAAAAACATAACTATTTTCTTTCTTTTTGTAGACTAAACTGCGTATAGTTTTCCAATAAAAAAAGGTGGCGAGAAATTTCGCCACCAACCAAACGTGAGACTTTACCGCTATCCTCCGCTCTTTCCCGTACAAAATAAATTGTGATCTGTCGGAAAAGAGCTAGGAGGAAGCTTCATGAAAGACCCTTGCGGCTCAAAGGCTTTCGTTTGCGGCTAACCGGAGCAAGCATCCCCACTTACACCGATCGAAAAAGATTCGCACCTTTTCAGCTGCACACCGTCAATCCCCACTTATTTGGAAGCCGCAGCCAATCGCATCACTTACTCTACGAACAAGCATCCATGGAGAATTGACATAAATTCGTCTGATAATGCCTGCAAATCATACTTTTATCCGTTACGGAAATACTACACTAAGGCACCAAGACGAACATAGGAACCTGCCTGGCAAGGTGTTCCACCCCCTTGCTAACTACCCATTGAGGAATAACCTCTGGCATGACAGCGATGAAGCTTTGCCGCTATCTACAGGCGAAAATACCCATAGTTCGTAAAAGAATCTTTTAGTTTACGGCATATTCTAAACCGTGACTATCTATTCTTTTACAACGCCCCTTATTTTTGGCATGGATTTCGCTTGCTTTCTTGGGCTGTATTTCCTACTGTATTTAGGATAGCATATCCTAAGATGCTTTGCAAGACTTTTTTTAAAAAAATAAATAATTATTATTTTTTGAGACTTTCATCTGGTATAAAGTTTCCGGGACATTTATCCGTTTAACATCTCCGATAATCTTAGCGCAGGTATGATGCTCTTTGACAAGAAGTAATCTACACGCACTTACTTACAAAACCAAATTCATCACTTTGCGCCTTGTGGACTTTCTTTGTTGCTTGTAAAAAATAATGCTTGCGCGCCGCTTGGCAATCGTGTATAATATCTTTTGTCGGTGC
>CAUUGH010000023.1:0-24687 GCA_963544755.1 uncultured Selenomonas sp.
TAAAATTACCACGGTAGAAAAGTCCTGTTTTTAGCTATTTTATGAAATTTTTTATCATATTTATATAATTTCCCTTTTTTATAAGCAGGGATTTTTTTCCCTATATCGAATGTAACCTCAGAATGAGCAAAAACTGAAAAATCGGTTCATTAACCGGAGGGGTAGTGCAAACGCAAGCGAATCAGGCGTAAGGCCGCATCTCCCCGATTGTTTGAGGAGGAATTTTAATGGCTCTGCCAGAAACCATCAAGACAAATGAAGACATAATGAACGCCTTTAAGGCTGCGCTGCCATATCTAAACGACGTAGTAGAAGCCGACATAGCCTCCGTTCTCTCTGACGGGAGAATATGCCTTGCTTATGTCCCTGCCAAAGGTTTTTCCCTTTCTGTAAATGTTGGCGACTCCTTACTTGAGCATAAATCCATTCAAGATGCCATAAACAATAAGCGCACCTCGTTTGTCGATATGGATGCCTCAGTTGCCGGTGTTGCTATGCGAACAGTCTGCTCACCTATCTTCGGCATAAACGGCGAAGTAATCGGTGTCTTAGGTACCGGCTTTCGCCCTAGTGCTACAGAAACCGTCTTTGAAAATATCGAGCGCATATCTGCCGCCGTACAAACGATCCACGCATCCGTCGAACAAGTTGCAGAAAGTGCCGACGAGTTGGCAAAATCGGGGCAAGAATCTGTTTCACAAGCTACCATCTTACAAGAGCGCAACGCAGAAACGATCAAAGTCATTGACTTCATCAACGGCATTGCCCAACAAACGAACCTTCTTGGTCTAAACGCCGCTATTGAGGCAGCGCGTGCAGGTGAGCAGGGCAAGGGCTTTGCCGTCGTCGCAGACGAAGTCCGCAAGATGGCAGAGCAATCGCGAACAGCCACAGAAAAGATTCAATCTACACTTTCAGAAATGAACAAAGCCGTCTTTGAAATCTCTAAATCCATCGAATCTACAGGTGCCATCAGCGAAGAACAAGCTGCCTCCACCGAGGAAATCACAACAAGTCTAGCAAGAGTGCGCGACATCATAGAAAATTTGAAACGCTTTGTAAGCGAGCTTAAATAAGACAAAACTCTTGTTTTTCAGGGAAATGCTGAATTTATCAGTGGTTTCTTAAATACCGAATGTAATACGCAAGACAGATTATAGGAGGAACATCCTTATGGCACTGCCGGAAAATATTCAAACCAATGAACAGCTTATTGATGCTTTCAAATTGGTACTTCCCTATCTAAATCCCGTTTTACCAGAAGATACGCGACTAGTCATATCTTCGCCCGAAGTCATCCTTGATGTAGCACCGGCAAAACGCTTAAAAATCCAAAGTGCTCCCGGCGACTCCGTGCGTAATATACCGATGGTACAACAAGCATTTAACGAACGTCGCAAAACATCTTCCGCCCTTGATGCAAAAGTTTACGGAGTACCTGTCTATATCACGGCAGTACCCGTCATCGGTCCAAACGGCGATGTCCCCATCGTAATTTCTTCTAGTTATGAAATCAGTGATACACTAAATAAAATTTCCGAAAATATCGATCGCATAGCCAGCGCAGGAGATATAATCTACCAATCCATAGAACAAGTCGCCAACAGTGCGGGCGAACTCGCGCGCACAGGACAAGAGTCCGTTTCTCAAGCAGGCACACTCCAAGAACGCAACGCAGAAACGATCAAAGTCATTGACTTTATAAACGATATAGCTCAACAAACAAATCTTCTAGGACTAAACGCCGCCATCGAAGCAGCACGCGCCGGTGAACAAGGCAGAGGCTTTGCCGTCGTTGCAGAAGAAGTCAGAAAACTAGCCGAGCAATCGCGCACAGCCACAGAAAAAATCCAAGAAACCCTCTCCGACATGAATAAGTCCGTCACAGAAATCTCCAAATCCATCGAATCTACAGGTGCCATCAGCGAAGAACAAGCCGCTTCCACCGAAGAAATTACCGCCAACATCTCACGCGTGCGCGACATCGTCGCCGAACTGCAAAGCTTTGTCAAAAGTCTAAAGCACTAAAAAGCAATAAAAAACGGCGCAGTGCCTCTAATGTCAGCACTGTGCCGTTTTTATGTGTATTTAGCAAATTTTTAACAACTCCCGGCGAATTATAAAACGATCCGAATAGGAGTATTTTCATTTGTCACTTCTTCAAAATCGCTTCATCGACAAGACTGCCATCGGGCAGGAAACATTGAAAACACAAACTATCCTTTGAAGCAGTAAGCGTCATATAATTACCGCGCTCAGGCTGAACGAGCATTTTTTGATCAAAACGCTTATTTTGCGCCACATCATAATAACAGTTGCCACAATTTCCCGTATCAATGTAAAAAGGCCCCTCCGAACTAGGTGCAAAATGCAATATATGCCCAAGCCGCCTATATGTATGCTGATGCGCTGTCAAGACTACATCAGGGTGCAGCTCATCAAAAAGAGGCAAAAGCACGCGCCCCGTCGTACTGATATCGCCCGTTACAAGATCGTTTAAGTCAGGATAATCATACTCAATTATATCCTTATGCATTAAGACGATCTTCCATTTCTTGCCAGTTGCCGCCAAATCGCTACGCAGCCAATCGACTTGCTCTTCTAAAAGCCCCGATCGCAGCCGCTCGACTTCCTCCCACTGCGTATTGAGTACAGCAAAATGACAAGAGCCATAATCAAAAGAATAGTACCAACCAGAAAAACGCGAACTGTCATTTTGCGGTACTGGAAAATAGCCAAGCCACCCCCAAGGCAGACGACACTGCCAATTTAGATCATACACCTCATGGTTTCCCATCAAAGGCGCACATGGCATACGCGAGATAAGCCCCTCAGCCCCCTTGAACCACTGCCGCCATTGATATGCAGCTTCCCCATTATCCACCAGATCACCCATCATGATAAAAAAATCAGCATCTTGATGCTGCGACGCTGCATTTTCTGCAACATTTCGCCATGTCTGATAACCGTCTGAACACTGTGAATCAGGAAAAATCAGTGCCTTAAACACATTATCTGATGCCGTATGCAAAGAAAACCACGAAGATGCTATATCACCTGTACGCAAACGATACATATATGAAGTTTCCGGCAAAAGCCCTGTCAAAAGTGCTTCATGAGAAAAAAACTTCTCGCCGCCGTCATTTAAGACCTTTTCACGCACCGCAAAAGAAGAAAACTCTCTTTCATCTGCCCTCTGCAAATCAACTGCCGCATCTATTTCACTTACTGTAGACTCCCAAGCAATCTTTCGCGAAGTACGGCTATCTTCCGTGATAATCTGACGCACAAAAAACGCCTCTAACCTATCGGCAGCAAATGCTTTTTCCCAAGAGTTTAGAAAAAAGCTGCTAAGTCCTAGAGCCATAAACACTTTCGACGATATATGCAAAAAACTGCGCCGTGAAAGCTGCGGCAAATCAGAAAGCATGGTAGTATCTCCCTGTAAAAAATACAATAAAAAACGCAGATAACACAAAGCCTGTCAAACGATGCAGAGATTTCACTCTAACTTTCATCACACAAGGCTTCATAGGCGTCCTTTATATGTCTGGCAAAAATCTTACGTATGGCAGCGTTTTCACCGATACCGCGAAGAATAGTCTGCACAGAAAAACCTTCCTGCTCTAAAATAGATTTGTGCGAATCCGGCTCTTTACCTGCCATATCATTCGTCGCATGATCGCCTGCCACAAACATCAGCGGCACAAGCGTAACCTTTTTAATATTTGCCGCTTGCAGCTTTGGCAAAACATCATCTAAATGCGGCCTTCCTTCAACGCTATAGATATATACACTTTGATATCCCATCTGTGACAAACGATCCTGCATCACAGCATAATAAGCATTTGCCGGATGCGGCGAACCATGCGCCATGAGCAGCACCGCTTCATCTGCTGCACAAGACGGCAATTCATCTGCCACGGCGGCCATAACATCTGCAACATCATCACGCTTTTGCTCCTGCCCCTGCCAATACATTAGCGGCGTACCGAGCGTCATTTTGCTAAACCAACCTTGACATTCATAAAAAACTGCTCTCTTATAATCATACTCAATACCAGGAATGATGTCGAGCGACACCATCGCCACGCGTGTATATCCCTCTTCTTTTAGCTGTTGCAAAGCTTCTTCGGGCGTTAGATAAGAAATCCCCTCATTTTTTTTCACACGCTTTATGACAATATGTGAAGTAAAAGAAAGCATAACCTTTACATTTGGATATGCCTGCTCTACCTCTTTTACCACAACATCAATCGTCTTTGCACGCGTTTCTTTAAACGTCGTACCAAAGCACGCAATGAGAATGGCATCACGCTCTTTACCTACAGTAAGCGTCATACCTTCTGAAACAAGTACACCTAGGCTTGCTGCCAGCTTCAAAGCTGTCCCGGCTGTTTTAACTCCCTCGTGGAGTTTATAGCCTATATGCCTATGAAATCTTTCATCCATCCTAATCATCTCCTTAGTTAAGGCACAAAACAAAATTCTATTTTGATAAATCCTTGACAAAGCGCACAGCGTCCTTTATAATTTCCTTGTTGCAGTATTATATATGCTGTATCGGCGTTTTCGGGGCATGGCTCAGTTTGGTAGAGCACCTGGCTTGGGACCAGGGGGTCGCAGGTTCAAATCCTGCTGCTCCGACCATCGCGTCAGTAGCTCAGTTGGATAGAGCAACGGCCTTCTAAGCCGTAGGTCGGGGGTTCAAATCCCTCCTGTCGCACCAAAATACTGTGGGGTTTGGCATTTTTGTCAGACCCCTTTTTTATTTTGAAGGGTTAGCTTTATCTTTTACTGCCTGTAGCCGTTTTTCCATGTGACGCATGAGCTCAACGGCACTAACTCCTACGCCTAAGCGCTGTGATATTTCCTCCACACTAAGACCTTGACGCAAGAAAGCGCGTATCTGCTCTTGTTGACGATTCAAAAGCAAGTCTGCCGATACAGCACGCGCTTCTTCTATTTCTTCTTTATCAGGAGAATGTAGCACGTCTTCTTCAAAGAGATCCTCTTTTCCAACATATTCATCCACCGTCTCTTTCTCGACCATGTCTTCAGTTCCTAACTCATCTCCTGCGTAGGCAACATCTTCTGCATAGTCATATCCCTCACCTGTTATTTCTTCATCTGCCGCAACATCCATCTTTACAGATGTCGACATCGAAGCAACCTGTATTTTTTCACTCTGTCTAGCTTTTACATTGGTCATCTGATGCTCATAAGCGGTCGCTTCTTGCATACCTTTTTCAGGAGTAAGCTGTAAATTGATCGAACTGCCAACAGCAATTCCTGCCATCTGCTCCATCAATGCCGCTTGAAAACTTGTACCATCTTCTGTCCGTGAATGTGCTACAGATTGTACAGGCTGCTGTGCCTTCATGGACGTTACTTGCTGTGTATTTGTTGGTGGCGGTGCAGCTTTGACAGGCACTACAGTATTTTGAGTCGGCTGCGCCTTAGCAAGCGACATATGCTGCGGCAAAACGCCCAACTGTGCGCCGTAGACTTTTTCCCATTCTGCCAACGCAGCAAGACGCTCATCAAGTGCTGCTTTCTGCACATTTACCTCAGCCAAAAGACGTTCCAAACGCTCAACATGAATCTGCATCCTACCAATTACAGCATCTCCAGAGCGCTCAATTTCGTAACGTAAACGATTAGCAGAAACCTCAACGGACTCTTGCGCTTTACCTTTTCCCCTATGCAAAAGCCAGCGCATGACAATGACAAGCACCACCCCTAAAAAGATCAATGCACCAAAAATTTCCGTGATCACTTCTTACAGCTCTCCTATCTTAAAAATACAGCCTCGTTAGAAATCACCCTAAAAATCACTAAAGATAAAATCTCGCTTTCTTAACAGACATTTTGCTTTCTATCTACAGCAACCAATATTCTGCATCGTATTGCTATTCTAATTGTTTACCTAAAAAACAACAACCTCCACCAATCTGACAAATATCATGCAAATAGTATTCCCTTAGAAATAGGGCTGTCGCATAAGCCTGATTGACTATGCGGCAGCCCCTTGATATTCAAAATTTTATAGCGATATATCAATATTGCGCCCACGGAACGTATCAACTGCGAGCCTTTCTGTCAGCACTTCTTCATCGTCAACTTCGGTATGCCGATTATTTTTTGAGCCGCGCCTACCACGCCCCTGCTTCCTGCGATGCTCAGGATCATCTTTGATGCGTTCCTCCTCAGCTTGATCCTTCTTCCTTACCTGTGTCTGCTTCAGCACCATTTCCTGCTTATCACGCACAGCCTGAAAATCCTGCTGCAGTGCCGACTGCTGGTTCATATTGTGCTGCACCTGCGTCGCTTCGGATGTTCGCGGTACGATTGCCTGCAAACTCATCGGGGTTACATCCATACGTCCCACTCATCCTTTCCAAACAATTCTAAATAAACTCTCAGAACATATTTTCAGCTACCTTGCAAGGCAGCTTGACATGATTTCAATACCGTATCTAGGAAACCACTGATAAATTCAGGCACACATCTTCACGCATCTACGCTGTATATGTGTCCTCATGATTTACATGAAAAACTCAAATTACTATCCGATCAATATGCACTCGTGCGAATCTGATCGTCTTCGACACCCAAGGTGCAACGCTTTTCTTCGCTATGAACATTCTTGATAACGTTATTGATCTTCAGCTTGACACCTGGATAAATAGTATCTGCAGCACGAATGCGACCATTATTCATGGCTTTAATTTTTTCTTCAAGGTCATCCATCTCTTCCAAAAGCTGCTCAAGACGTTCTTCTATCTGCTCGCGCCCCTTACCTAATTTCTTGATCATCTCCTGCCTTGCAGGCGGCAACTTGCTGATATCGATCTTTTCAAGAGTCACAAGCGTTTTTTTAATCTCATCAAGCCTTTTTTTAGTATCACCATATTCTTGACATACGGTCTTATACTGAGATTGCACCATAGGATTAACGCCAACTTCCAGTTTCGTCGCGACGTTCGCTAAATTGCCGATCTGCGTCGCTTCGATTTCCTCACCTGCAAAAGTCAAGCCGCCCATAATTTGTCCACGTTTACCGAGTACCTTGACCTTCTTTCCTGCACGCACTTTCGAGTTCAAAATAACATCAGCGATGTGTATATCCTTGCCAGCTTCTAGTTCAGCATTTTCGGCAAAAAAAGCCATAATCATCCCTTTTGCCTTGATAAAACCGCGATTCATGCCTTGGATGCCACCCTTAATAAGAATATTATTGCCCTCTACATTTGCGCCTGAAACGATGCCGCCAACTTCAACATCGCCTGTTGCCTTTACAACAAAGCCTGCCTCCACACTTCCTTGCACGGAAACAGCTCCCGTAAACTCAATATTTCCTGTGCCGACTCCCACATCACCCTTGATTAAAAGATGCGGATCTACACCGATAGTTTTGCCCGTATCAACTATCTGCCCATCAATATCTGCATAGATAAAATTCTCATCACGAATCGAAGCATTCCTACCCGGCTTCAAAACCAGTCCTTTGCCTTTCTTTTGTGTCACTTTACTACCAAGTACATTCGTGCCTGGAGTTCCTTCAGTTTGTAAAATTCGCTCTGCGAGAAGTTCGCCTTGCTTGACCAAGACGAAAAGATTCATATCCTTATAATCTGTACGACCATACTCATCGGTCTTAGGACGCCCCTTTACACCAAGATCATAGCTTCTTTTCAAATACGCATCCTTGCCATGCTCAGGCTCTTGCCCGATTGCTGCTTCAAAGTCTTTCCCATCCTTTGCCCCTTGCTCTATGGCATTTTCATCTAAGCCAAATACAACGCCCTTTGCTGCTAAAGCATCTTTGATCATCTCCACAGTCGGACTAGCATTTGCATCCGTATGATCAAAACCGACAGTCGCTAACATCTTGTCTGAACTTATATGTACGTTAATTTTACTGTAGATTATTTCTTCGCCTTCAGCTTCAGGTGCGTCCTTTTCTTGTTCGTTTTCACTCATGCCCTATATGCCTCCTTTTTTTACCTCATTCCATGAGACTCATTTTCCATCTCGCCAAAAAGCCTCTGAGTCGAAAAACTGCCTTCGTGTGGAGCTGGGAAATTCTCGCCTCAGAAAGATGCAGGATGAGGCTAATTTCCTTTAGAGTAAGTTCTTCATAATAGTAAAGCGAAACGACTGTACGCTCCTTTTCTGGCAGCTGATTGATGGCATCTGCCAAGGTATCGCGCAGCTCGTTTTTTTCAGCATTTTCTTCTGGGTCGATTGTCTGCGAAGAAGGTGCCTCTGTACGCACATATTCTTCTAGCGGCATGACCGTTGCAATATTTGTTTGTGAAACTAAGTCATGCAATTCTTTTTTTGATATTTTAAGTTCAGCAGCAAGTTCATCATCTGTTGCCGAGCGCCCTAAGCGACCCTCAAGATTTGTAACAGCCTGCTCATAGCGTCGAATCTTCTGTCTTTTCGATACGGGTATCCAGTCCATCGTACGCAAATAATCAAGCATTGCACCGCGAATACGCACGCCGCCATATGTTTCAAACTTATTACCGCGCTCAATATCATAACGCTCGATTGCATCAAGCAGACCAAAAAAACCGCTTGAAACGAGATCGTCACGATCAACATGTGCAGGTAAACCGACAACAACACGCCCAGCGATTATATTGACTAGCGGCAGATACTTTTCTACAATTCTGTCACGAACCTCAGGCGCACGTGTGCGACGATAAAGTGACCAAAGAGCTTGCATTTCCGTGGAGGTGGATTCTGCTTTTTTCATTAATCAGACCGCCTCCTCGTCTAGTCATTCTCCTTGGGAAATTGCAGCAGTAGAGCTTGGGTTTTCCATTACTTGCGGCTCAACATCTTGTTCTTGACTTGCAGCGTTTGCCGCTTCCCCATCTTCTTCAACATCCATCGCATCTCTCGCACTATCTGTATCATTCGCCATTGATAGCTCGTTTTCCTTTTCCGCACTTGGAATTTCTAACTCATCTGCTTGTGCAAAAAGCATCGGAAACTTCTTTTCCAAGAAAAAGACAATAAGGTATACAAGACCAGCAACGATAAACAATACTACAAGGCTTCTGCCCATCGCTGTGGAAAATCGTATATCTGCAGAGATAGCACTCAAGATAACAATAAGAGCTGCTATGACACCCGTGACAAGTGCTGTTTTAATCTTAAACAAGACCTATCCTCCATTATCTCTTAAATAATCTTTTCGCCGCGATCAATCGTCTTGACCTTGTAATCACCAGTCACCAAATCAATCTGCACTGTGCGACCGTAAGTCCCACCAGTATCCTCAGCGATGATGCGAATTCCTTCCTTAGCAAGAGCTTTTTTTACGGCTTCGGCATTTCTAAGACCCACACGCATGACATCTGAGGCATTAGCAAATGAAAACATCTGTGCTCCACCTGCGATCTTAGCAACCAATCGACTCTTCACCGCACCAAGTTTTAAGACTTCGCCAAGCATCAAAGGAATACCTGTATCGGCAAACTTTGCATGATTTTCGTGAGCCCTCGCCTGCGTACTATCAGGCAACATGATGTGCAAAAGCCCACCTACCTTCGTCTGCGGATCGTAGAGTGATATGCCAATACACGAGCCAAGACCATAGCTTATGATCTGCTGGGGAGCCTTGCCGACTTTGTAATCCGCGATTCCTACGCGTAACATATCAGCCATATCATCCAACCCCCACTGCTGCAAGAATCATTTCCATGGAGCCTGGATCTGGCACAAGAAAGAAGTGTCCGCGTAGTTCGTCATCTTCTGCAAGAAATTCTGTTTCAATGACCATAGCATGATCGCCCATCTGCCCCAACTGTACCAGTACGACATTCAAAATCGCACCAGCCATATCCATGGCAAGTGCTGGAATAGATGGGATCAGCGAAAGGTTCGTGAAGCTATATAGGGCATTTAGATAGGCACCTGCCAAAATATTGCCAATTTCCATCAAGGCAGATTCTGCCATCATATCAAGATGCGTTGTCTCACCAGCCTCCTTGCCCATGAGAGCATCGACGAGGTAAAACGCACTATCTTGCGGCATAAGGAACAAGATGTTGCTCGGAGCCTTGCCGTAAACACGCAAAAAAACGCCTACGACAATGGTTTCTGCACCGCCGACGAGATCTGGCACCTCATCGAGAGGAACAACCGAAACCTTCGGCACGTTCATGTCAATGCGGCGATTAATCAGCTGTGATAAGGCTGTCGCAGAGTTTCCCGCACCAACATTTCCTATTTCCCGCAGCACATCAAGCTGCACAGGAGAAAGGTCAATAATTTCTTCCGTCATAGCTGCACCTCTAGCATACTAGAATGTCCGATAGAGATATTCACCTGCCATATCTAACAGGAAAATCCTTCGAACCTTATTTCATATCATCCGGCAAGTCAACAATTTCATCAAGATTCAGCATGATAATCAAACGACCATCAATATTGCCAATGCTGCTTACGAAGCGGTTGCTCGTATTATCGCTGACATCTTTCGCTGCATTTATGTCTTGTCCAGAGATGGTAAGCACTTCGGTCACTGCATCGACGATCATGCCAATAGAAAACTCACCAATTTTCATGATAATTATGCGTGTCGCATCCGTATAGGGAGCATCCTCAAGACCAATACGCCGCTTGAGATCGATGACGGGCAGCACGCTACCGCGCAGATTTATTACACCTTTTATATAGTCAGGTGCAAAAGGCACGCGCGTGATGTCTGTTAGGACTTTGATCTCCTGCACATTCAAGATGTTAACACCATATTCTTCTTTTAATAGCTTAAATGCAGCTACTTGGACATCTTCCATAACTGCCTTTTTTTCCTTAGCCATAGCTATCTCCTCCCCCTTACTGCTGCACGACCGTGCTGACATCCAAAATCAAAGCGACACGGCCATCTCCGAGTACAGTGGCTCCAGAGAAAATCTTAAGCCCGGAAAGGAGTTTTCCGAGGGTCTTGATGACGATTTCTTGCTGACCAATAAGATTATCAACGACGATGCCCGCTTTTCTTTCGCCAACATAGACAACAACAACGAAGATGTCATCGTTATCTTCTTCTTTTGTACGCGGTACTTGAAGCGCACTGCTGAGGTTGATGATTGGAATAATCTGACCACGTAGTACAATGACTTCTTGATTTTGCACCGTCTTGATATCATCAGGATGGATATTGATCGTACTATCTATCGAACCGAGCGGAATCGCATACATTTCTTCTTGTACGCGCACAAGCAATGCTTGAATGATAGCAAGTGTCAGCGGCAATTTAATCTTAAATACAGATCCTTCATCTATTTTCGTTTCGACGTCAACATGACCGCCTAAAGATTCAATCTTACTACGTACGACATCCATGCCGACACCGCGACCAGATATATCAGTGATGTGTTCTGCCGTCGAAAAACCGGGTGCAAAAATTATACGCACAGCATCCGCATCAGACATCGCATCGACTTCTTCTTGCGTATAAACCCCTTTTTCCACGGCTTTAGCGCGAATCTTTTCAGCATCAATGCCGGCACCATCATCCGTAACCATGATGACAACATTGTTGCCTTCATGACGCGCGATAAGTCCAACTTCACCTGTACGCGGCTTGCCTTTTTTCTCACGATCATCGGGATGCTCGACACCATGATCGAGCGAATTTCTCAAAAGATGCATCAACGGATCGCCAATTTCGTCGATAACTGTGCGATCAAGCTCAGTTTCTTCACCTTCAACGGTGAGATTTATGTCCTTGTTTAACTCCTTAGCTATATCACGAACCATGCGCGGAAAGCGATTGAAAACTTGACTTACAGGAACCATACGAACCTTCATGACGACGTTCTGCAAATCTGTCGTCACGCGATCCATCTGTTCTAGCGTTTCTGTCAATTCCGGCATACGGTTCGTCGTGCCAATCTGCTCAAGGCGAACCTTATTGATGACAAGTTCGCCAACGAGATTCATGAGATTATCAAGTTTTTCAATGTCAACGCGTACGGACTGACTCGCATGATGCTTCTTTTCCGCACCTGCCGCAGGCTTTGCCGGCACTTTGGGAGCTGCCGCTTTTGCTGGTTGTTTAGCCGGCGGCTTTACTACAGGCTTAGTTGTCGAAACTGCTGCAGGCGTAGAAGCCGCTGACGATTTTGCAGCAGGTTTTGATGCTACGGACGCAACCGCAAGATTATCAGGATCAACTGCTTCAACCTTTACTTCTTCTAATTCCGAAACAGGATTGAGAGCATCTGCTACCGCATGTGCGTCAGCAGTTGTCACGAGTACAAGATCAAAATCATGTTCAAATTTTTCTGCTTCTAAGTCTTCTGCCGGCGGAACCGATTTGATGACATCACCAATATCGTCAAGGGCATTCATAACCATGTAGGTACGAGCTGCTTTTAAAAGGCAAGTATCTGCTAGACGAACATGGATATGAAATACATCCATGCCGCCCTGCTTTGCCGCCTTCATCGCATCTTTATCATTTTCGGTGTAATCAATCAAGTAAGCTGCTGTAGGAGCAACAACGGATGCTTCTTTAACAGGCTCCTTGGTTTCAGTATCAGCAGCCACTTCACCTGAAGCTGCTGCTTGCGGCTCGCCCTTAGAAATAGATGAGAGCTTCGCTACAAGATCAGACACGTCAACAAGATCTTCTGGATCACCATTACCGACATTTTCGATCATTTCTTGCAGGGAGTCAAGGCACTTAAATATGGTTTCAATGATGTCTTCTGTCACCTTGAGTTGATTGTTGCGAATGAGGTCTAAAACGTCCTCCATCTCATGTGTAAGTTCAGCAATCTTATTAAACCCCATCGTTGCCGACATACCTTTTAGCGTATGTGCGTTACGAAAAATTTCGTTAACAACGGACACCTCATTTGGGTCATTTTCAAGACTCAATAAACCATCGTTCAAGGACTGCAGATGTTCGCGCGACTCGTCCAAAAACATATCCATGTACTGATTTGTTTCCATTTCAAAACCCCCTGTTTTTTCTGCTGCCGTTTGCGGAATCACCGCTTATAGCGACACTTTCTCAAACGGCACAGCAGCCTGTCAATTTGCTCCGCAACCTTCGCTAAGAGCCTTGGTAGCAGCCAGGCAGAACGCGAATCGCGAATGACTTACATCATTTTAACATTAACCATTCTAATATTACTATATCTTTACTTTCTCTTCGCCGCCACTGTTAAAAATCCTGCTTTTCACTATGCCATAAACTATCAGGATCCCAAGTAAGTTGACGGCGCAGCTCACTGAATACAAAATGAATAATTTTATTCATTGTCCCTCTATTAAGCTCAAGAAAGTCTGCCCCTATCTGCCAGCCATTATCATGTGATCCAAGCGGCTGACAGCGTACAATACGCGCCATGAGAGATAATACACCGATACCTGGAAAATTCGGAAACACTATAGCTGCACGGCTATTGATCTTGACACGATGCGATATGTCAAAAGAAATGCCGCCCCCACTTACATCGACGGTATGAATACGCATGAGATCGCCCTCACGCCCCTCTGTATCAATAATCCTCACTTGAATCGGCAGACGAACATTCACGCGCACAAATCCACGCTTTTGGTGACGCTCAACAATGTCCGGCTTTTTTAATAACCACACAGGAATTGGATCACGCTTTTTCCCTCGAAACACAGAAAAAAACCGATAGCGACACGTCTCACCTATGGCAAGCCCATAAATCTGCTCTCCTACAGCCGGTATAACCGGACGTCTTTTCTCGTCTGTCGGCATGGCAACAACCAAATAATCTGAGGTAATATCCTCTATGCGGCTCATATACCTTATATCGTCATCCTCAAGATAAAATTCAACTCTCTGCCCTATTTGCAACACAGCCGCTGCATCCATTAAATCGCCAGTCATCGTGAACACCCCTCTTATCGAGTGAAATCAAGAAAATATTGCAGAAATGACTTCCAACCTTTTTTTACAAAGACTTTCTCTCCATAGAGGATTGCGCGTGCAATCGCCTTGATACACTTCGCTGCAAGAGAGTTTGGATACGCTTCAAGAATCGGCTTTTGCTTACGTACAGCTTGAATCATACTGCGATCTTCATAGATCGCGCCCAAACAGTTAACTTCTATATGAAGAAATTGTTGTGCTGTTTTTCGCAACTTTCTCGCTACTTCCAGACCTTCTGTCTCATCGTATACACGATTGACAACAAGACGCATATTAGGTTTTGCAGCATACATACTGTACGCTTTCATAACGGCATAGGCATCGGTCAGAGCCGTCGGTTCAGGTGTCGTTACTAAAAGCACCTCGTCAGATGCCAATATGAAGTCGAGGACATTTCTACCAAGACCGGCCCCCGTATCAACAAGTATAATGTCTGCCATCTCACCGCAGCCTGTGAGTTTTTCTTCGAGTAAAGCACGCTCGGCAGACGTAAACTCTCCGGCTTGTTCCATACCGGAGCCACCAGAAATATAGCAAAGTCCATATGGCCCTTTCAAAATCACATCGTCAAGCAGAACATCATCATCTAAAAGGTGCAAAAGGTTATACTTCGATGATGTCCCAAGGAGAACATCAACATTCGCCATGCCAAGATCAGCATCAATAACAAGCACCTTTTTCCCTTCGGCGATAAAAGAAAGTGCGAGATTTACCGTCAAGTTTGACTTGCCGACACCGCCCTTGCCGCTCGTTACAGCGATGATACGCGCACCTTCTTTTGATAAGGTGGACTCTGTATGGCTTGGTAAAAACGCCGTTTGGGTGTCTGCTTGCTCGTGATCAAGATCCGTTGTGACAGAATCCTTTTTATTTTCCACGAGCTTTCTAAGACTAGCTGCCTGATCCTGCATACATCTACCTCAAAAAAAGTTTTGCAAGTTTTCCTGCATCCGCCGCTACGATATCGTCTGGAACGCTCTGTCCGTTTGTCAGATAAGAAAGTCGCATATCCTTCTTACGCAAAATATTCAATATGATGCCAAGACTCTTCGTTTCATCAGTCTTGGTAAAAATCACCTTGTCAGGCTTACATACGGAAAACTTATCCATGATGTCTTTCGCGTCCTCATTTTTCGTCGTAGCACTCAAGACGAGATACTTTTCTATATTTTGATTTACCGCAAGAAAATCTTTTAGTTCTGCCATCTGACGACGATTATACTGGCTGCGTCCTGCTGTATCAATAAGGATAAGTTGCTTTTGGCGAAATTTTTGTATGGCATCTTTTAGTTCATCAGGCGTATATACAATAGCAATAGGAAGCCCTAAAATATCAGCGTATGTCTTTAACTGTTCGACTGCTGAGATTCGGTAGGTATCAGCTGTGATAAACGCCGTACTGATGCCTTTTTCCAACACACATTGTGCAGCAATTTTCGCAAGCGTCGTCGTCTTGCCAACTCCTGTAGGACCTAAAAGGGCTGCAATCTTTCGCTTGCGATTCTTGATCTCTAGCCCATTTGCCATTTGTACATTGTCTTCAATATATCTCGTCAAACCCTCTGCTGCAAGTGTCGTGTCCTTATCTGCCAAGATAGATTCAGCAGGTAATTTGAGTATGACATCATCTATAATATCCTGCTCGACCTCCTGCTGCTTTAATACTTGCTGTAAAGACATTCCGTCCTCAGAAGTCTTATCTTTGCTTACAACTTGAACAAGCATCGCTTTCATCTGTGCAAGTTCATTCTGCAGCGCTTCGATGGTCTTTCTCTGAGAGTCTTCAATATTTTTACCAGATGTTTCATTTTCTGTATACGGTAAATCTTCTTTCGACACGGCTGCACTGGCGATTGATTTGTACTTGTGTTTTTGTAAGACTAGATCATCCGTTGCTACTATTTCCAAAGCACTCTTATCACCTTCCATATGCGGCTGCCATTCCCTTTGCTTAACAGGTATCTTTTTTTTGCGTCGCACCTTTTTTACAGGAACCTGCTTTATATTATCTACATCTTTTACATCTGAAACAATCGGCAAAAAAGGCTCTTGTTGCGTATTTTCAGACGGAAAAGACGAAATGAACGGCTCTGTCGAAATATCCGTGGATGATACGCCATTAGCCTGTCGCTGTGCTTCGATAACAGCAGCTTCCGTCCCTGCCATCTTATAACTTTTCGCGACGCTTTGCGAAGGACGTGCTTGTGGCTGCAAGGACGCAGATGACACTGGTGCGGCCTGTAAAACAGCTGCAGACTGTATATCAAAATCTGTCATAACAGCCTGCGCCCCTTCTATCATAGGCTCTGCTGTTGGAACAGATTTCGCAGCCATCGGTAAGGCAGGGCTAGATGTAGCATATCCCCGGGGCAGCGGCACTGTACTTTGTGCTACTTTTGCCGTCTCCTGCGCTTGCAACTCAGTCAATGTTGGCAAACGCTCAGAATGCCTCTTAGGCGGACGACGCTGAACCTCATCAAGAGCCGCTGTCACCTCGAAGATTTCCTTTGCACCGTACCCAAGGATGCCACCTTTTTTTATTTTTTTCGTATGCAGGATCACCGCGTCGTCACCAAGCTCATCTTTCACTTGAGTCATGGCTTCCTTCATCGTGGCAGCCTGGAACACCTTGATGCGCAATTAAATTCTCACCGTCCCAAGAATCTGAAGTTCAACTGTCTGCTCAATCTCGGCATGTGAGAGAAGAACCAATCCTTGCACCGAGCGCTCAACCAACTGCCTAAAATATGTGCGCACAGCAGGACTTGTAAGCACTATCGGTTCATAGCCCATGTTTGTAAGCTTAGGCAGTTCCGCATTAAGCGACGCCAAAAGTCGCTGCATAGTATCTGGATCAAGACTCACATACGAGCCATGCTCCGTGCGCTGCACAGCCCCTGCGATGTGATTTTCCAGCCCAGGGTCAAGTGTGATACACGGCAACACGTTATTTTGAACATACTGTTGTGAGATTTGACGCGCAAGTGCGTGCCGCACATACTCAGTAAGTATGTCTGTATCTTTCGTCGCACGACCATAATCAGACAAAACTTCAAGAATTGTTTCCATATCACGAATTGATACACGTTCTGCCAATAGGTTCGCCAAGACTTTTTGTACTTCGCCAACTGCAAGAGTTTCCGGAACAACTTCATCAACAAGAGCCGGATTCGTTTTCTTTAAGTTATCAAGAAGATTCTGCGTTTCCTGACGCCCAAGAATCTCTGCTGCATGAGCCTTGATAACCTCTGTTAAATGTGTTGCAAGCACTGACACAGCATCGACAACCGTATAGCCATTAAGTTCTGCCTGTTCACGCTGATCTTCTGCTATCCAAAGAGCCGGTAATCCGAAAGCCGGTTCTGTCGTTTCAATACCCGGCACTTCTTCAAAGACTGTACCTGAATTCATCGCAAGATAATGATCGAGCATAAGTTCACCGCGTGCTGTTTCTATCCCCTTTAGTTTTACAATATAATTATTCGGCTTAATCTGAATATTATCGCGTATGCGTATCGTCGGTACAACAAGACCAAGTTCTAATGCACATTGTCTTCGGATCATGACGATGCGCTCTAGGAGATCGCCACCTTGCCCTGTATCAACAAGCGGAATCAAGCTATAGCCAATTTCTAATTCCATTGGATCAACCTGCAAGAGATTGACAATATTTTCCGGCTTCGTAGCATCTGCTTTCGCTTTGTCTGCTTTCTTTTTTTCCGGCAATTCTTCAACTACCTTCTCAGAGCCATGCAAACGACGTGCTATGATGAAGCAAAGAACGGCAAGCGCAGCCAAAGGCAGTCCTGGCATACCGGGAACTATAGCAAGAAATGACAGCACGCCGCTGACGATGTAAAAAATGCGACTGCGACCAAATAACTGCAAAGCGACATCCACGCCGAGATTGCCTTTTGAAGATGCAGATCGCGTGACAAGAATGCCTGTTGCTGTCGAAATCATCAGTGCCGGAATCTGGCTGACAAGACCTTCTCCTACTGTTAAGAGTGTATAGCTTTGCAACGCTTGCAACGCTGACATATTGCGCGTCAGCATACCGATGACAAAACCACCTGTAATATTGATGATAATAATAACGATAGCTGCGATAGCATCGCCCTTTACAAACTTTGAGGCACCGTCCATCGCACCGTAAAAGTCAGCTTCTTGTTGAATCTTCAAACGCCGCTTGCTCGCCTCTGCATCTGTAATTGCGCCTTGATTTAAGTCCGCATCAATTGCCATCTGCTTACCCGGCATAGCGTCAAGCGTAAAGCGCGCCGATACTTCTGCAACACGCTCAGCGCCCTTCGTGATGACGATAAACTGAATGATAACAAGAATGACAAAAATAATAAAACCAACAAGTGCATTGCCTCCGACAACGAAATTGCCAAACGCCATAATGACATCGCCTGCATAGCCGTTTAGCAAAATCAACCTCGTCGCCGATATATTGAGTGCAAGTCGAAATAGCGTCGTTACAAGAAGCAACGATGGGAACACAGAAAAATCTAAGGCTTCCACATTATAAATCGTCACCATGACAATGACAAGTGCAAGCGTGATGTTTACACAAATCAATAAATCAAGAAGAGCCGTAGGCAACGGAATGATCATCATAATGACAATCGTGACTATCGCTACAGCTATGAAGATGTCACTGTATTTAGTTATGAAGCCGTTGGAAAGCATCGGTTTTTCTATCGCCATACTGTTCTTGCTCCTCTATATCCAAGGAAATTTTCCTCAAGCAAACTTCTTATTTTTCAAGCGGTAGACATAAGCAAGTACTTCAGCAACCGCCTGGTAAAGTTCGGGCGGCACACTCCCTCCAACATCCACTGCCGCATAAAGTGCCCGTGCCAAGGGCTTATTTTCAACGATTGTCACGCGGTTTTCGCGTGCAATATCCTTGATCTTCTGGGCGACGAGATCTTGTCCTTTAGCAACAACCTCTGGTGCTTTCATACCTGCTTTGTATCTCAAAGCGACCGCATAATGTGTCGGGTTCGTGATTATGACATCTGCCTGCGGCACTTCTTTCATCATGCGATTCATAGCCATCTGCTGCTGTTTTTGACGAATCTTGCCTTTAATCTGTGGATCTCCTTCCGTTTGCTTAAATTCTTCCTTAATGTCTTGCTTACTCATCTTGAGATCTTGCGTTGTCTGCCATTTCTGATAGGAAAAATCCACAACTGCCATAACAAAGTAAACGATAATTACCTGAAACACAAGCGAGAAAATAATATCACCCATATGCGCCATACTGCTCTTTAGATCAAAATATATGAACTTCGGCATATGCATGATTTCTCCAGATAGATAAATATAGAGAAATGCTCCAATAATTGCAATCTTTAGTAAGGATTTCAAAAGTTCCACAAGCGAACGCTTTGAAAATATTCGCCCAAAACCTGTGATCGGATTGAGTTTATCAAGTTTGAAAGAAAGCGGCTCTGTCGTAAACATAAAGCCCACTTGGTAAAAATTAATAGCTAATCCCATAAACAAAATAGCAATCATCACGGGAAACGCCGTCTTTGCTAAGATAATCATGCCATCAATGATTAGTCGCATGACTGTTTCTGCATCAATTGTCTGATTCATATGTCCGTAAACATGGACTGTATACTGTTCTATTTCTGTAAGAATCGTACTGCCAAGAGCTCGCATCACGAAAAATCCCGCCAAAAGCACAAAAGCACCGCTAAGTTCTTGACTTCTTGCAACCTGACCTTTTTGGCGTGCATCATTACGGCGTTTCGCCGTAGGCTCTTCTGTTTTTTCTCCTGCAAAAAGCTGAAGGTCGAATATAAAATCTAACGACTCACTATTGTATTGCTCGGAGGGCAGTGACAATCTGTGCATAGGTTTCATTGAATAACACATCCAAGAATAACACATAAAAAGGCATCAAAATCGACAACGCAAACATACCAATGACAATTTGAAGCGGTAAGCCAACGACAAAAATATTTAACTGTGGCATCGTACGCGCAAGAATGCCAAGACCGACATTTGTCAAAAGTATGGAAAATGTTACGGGCATAGCCAATTTCATACCCGTTACAAGAGCACTGTTGACAAGGTTTACTATGAAGCCGGCCAACGTAGGCGCAGGCGATAGCCCCATAAGCGGTACGGATTGAAAACTTTCAAACAAAGCCGCTATCAACATATGATGTCCATTGACAACAAGAAAAACTATAATTGCCAAATTATAAAGAAAACTTCCGATAAGCGGTATCTGCTGACCGGAAGTCGGATCCATCACGTTGACCATCGCAAAGCCAACCTGCATATCCATGACTTTGCCGGCGAAATGTATTGTCGAAAACATCACATATGCTACAAAGCCGATCAGCCAGCCAACAAATAACTCCCCTACCACCACACCAGCGTAAAGAAATACATTATCCGGTGCCGTTACAGATCCATAACTATCTACCACGGGAAATAGCACGAACGAAAAAACAACCGCAGCTCCAACGCGAATATGAACAGGGATGTTCAAACTTCCAAAAAAAGGTGCAACAACGAAAAGCCCCGTGATGCGCGTTAAAACAAGCAGGTAAATTGCCACCTGCCCTTGAAGCAGGGTATAGAAATCCACGGCACATTTCTCCTTGTCATCCGATATAAAGCGGTAAATTCACAAAAACATTTGTGAAATATTCCACAAGAATACTGAGCATCCAAGGCCCAAAAATCAAAATGGCGACAAAGACCGCGATAATCTTAGGTATAAAAGCAAGCGTGGCTTCTTGTATCGATGTAGTAGCTTGAAATACACTCACAAGAAGACCTACAGCCAAGCCAAGACCCAACATCGGTGCAGAAACCAAAAGAACAATCCAAAGAGCGTTCTGTCCGATCTGTATGACAAGATCGCCAGACATCCGCACCCCTCCTACTTAAAGCTGACAACAAGTGACTTAATAAGAAGATGCCAACCATCCACCATAACAAAGAGCAGTATCTTAAACGGCAACGAAATCATAACAGGCGGCAACATCATCATACCCATCGACATCAAAGTGCTTGCCACAATCATGTCGATAACAATGAACGGGATATAGATCATAAAGCCGATCTGAAACGCTGTCTTTAACTCACTAATAACGAATGCCGGAATCAAGGTTATAGTAGATACATCTGCCTGAGATTGTGGACGTTCAGCATTGGAGAGATTGACAAAGAGTGCCAAATCAGACTCTCGCGTCTGTCGAAACATAAACTCGCGCAAAGGTTCTAATGTATTATCAATCGCTTGCTCTTGTGTAAGTTGACCTGCAAGATACGGCTGTATTCCTTGTTGATTCGCTTCCGTCCAATATGGCTGCATGATGTAAAACGTCAAAAAAAGCGACAAAGCAAGTACTACTTGATTTGGCGGCACATTCTGAGTAGACATGGCGTTTCGCAAAAAGCCAATGACAACGACAATACGCACAAAAGATGTCGTCATAATTAAGATAGACGGCACAAGTGAAATAATTGTCAAAAGAGCCAAAACCTGTAGCGATGCAGCCACATCTTGTGTACTAGCAGCTTCACCGATATTGATATTTAGATTCGGGATCAGAGGTGCTGCAAAAACTTCTCGCACCATGCATAGCAAGGAACAAAAAAGGAGACTCCCCAGCAGTATTCGCCGCTTCTCCATCAGTGCTTCACAACTCCTCTACTTTCCAAATACATCATTCTTAAATATAGTCGGTATCCTTTTTACAAGCCGATCTAGTGAACCAAACTGCCGTTCAAACCCATCCACGCTACCATAAAGTGGCAAGGAAGTTTTATCTAGTTTCCCCTTTAAAAGCTCTTCTACTTCTGACTTGTCATCAATCTCGCCCAAAAAAGTAATCGTATGGTCAGTTACTCCAAGAATTAAAAACTTTCCTACTAACTCAACGACACATACCGAACGACCAGACCCCAGGGGCAGATATTCAAGAACGCGCCCATTGCCACCTGATCTTGCACGACCAAATCGTCCTCCCAATATTTTGGAAACATAATAAGCAAGACCAGCGACAAAAAGAAATACAACAACGAGACTTGCTATATAGGCAACAGTTGACCACCACGAGACACCCGGTGTACCATTAGGTATAGGATCTTGATTTTCATAGCCAGAAAGATATCCTCCGCCTTCTGCAGCCATGCCGAGCGATGGAAAAAGAAGAGCAATGATAAGCGAAAAAACAATACAACAAACGACACCTTTTTTCTCATACATCAGCTAAGTGCTTTACGTACAGCCTCAAGGACACGATCCGCTTGGAACGGTTTAACGATGAAGTCGCGCGCACCAGCTTGAATAGCCTCAATAACCATGGCTTGTTGTCCCATAGCACTGCACATGACTATCTTTGCATTAGGATCAACCTTACGGATCTCTTTAACCGCACTAATACCATCCATTTCCGGCATCGTAATATCCATAGTTACGAGATCAGGTTTCATCTCCTGATACTTTTCCAATGCCTTCATGCCATTTTCTGCCTCACCAACAACCTCGTAGCCATTCTTTGACAATATGTCTTTAACCATCATGCGCATGAATGCTGCATCATCTACCACTAAAACTCTGCTTGCCATAAATTATCTCTCCTCACTTGAATCACTGTCTGCTTTCAATGCGCGAAAGCATTTCATACACTCGTACCAGACTGTACCAAAGTCACTTATGCCTACACGGCACAATCTCCAACGTAACAAAGTACATCATACACCCTATTGTATATGAATCGCTCGAATTTGTCTAGTAAGACACACACTCACTGCAACTGCTGCGCTCTTTCTGCAGGGCTTACAATGTCCGTAATGCGAATACCAAAGTTTTCGTCAATAACGACAACCTCCCCTTTCGCTAAGAATCTGCCGTTAACCATAATATCAACAGGTTCACCTGCTAATTTATCAAGTTCTACAATGGAACCATTAGTAAGCTCTAATATATCCTTAATGGTTTTTCTTGTACGACCAAGCTCCACGGTTACTTGCAGCGGCACATCGAGAATCAAGCCGATGTTCGCATCATTCACCTGCACTGGAGCCGTAGAAAGCGGCGCAAACATCGCCGGCTGCACGGGTACATTTGCAGCCATATGTGACGACGGCGAAACACCATAAGCCGGAGCTGCTGCTGTCGGCGGTGGAGTCGCTGCTGCCTGTGCCGGAACTGCTGCCGGTGCTGGCGTTGGTGCTGGCATTGGCTCTTCCTCCTCTGCTTCATTTTCCAAAAGATACCCTACCATTTCTCGCGCTACAGGAATTGGCAGGATTTGCATAATCTCACTGTCGATAAGACCATCTACTTCCATGCGAAACGAAACCTTCGCAATCGGATCATCTGCAGAAATAATCTCCGTGACCTTATCTTCTGAACCGAAATCAATCATATTGACTTTCGGTGGCGATATATCAATCTTCTTATTAAACATCGTCGATAGCGATGTTGCGACAGAACCCATCATCTGATTCATTGATTCGCCGACGGCACTCATGTGGATCTCATTGAGTTCTGTAGTGGGATTTGTGCCATCACCACCCATCATGAGATCGGCAATGATCGAAGCGTCTTGTGCCTGAATTGCCAATACATTATTGCCGTCAATACCTACGGTATAGCCAACTTCGACGATAAGATAGGGCATCGGATATTGATCTTTTATGGCACTTAATGTATCAACCGATACTGCCGGTGTCGTAATAGAAACCTTGTGTCCTAAAAGCACCGAAAGTGTTGTGGCGGCACTGCCCATGGAAATATTACCTATTTCCCCGAGTGCATCGCGCTCAATATCCGTTAAAGCATCCCCTTCCTGAGATGGAGAACTTTCTGCAGGTGCCGCAGCATCGCCTTCTGCCGCGCTGTCGCTGCTGCCGTTTAATAACGCATCAATTTCCTCTTGCGAAATTAAATCATCACTCATCCGTATCTTCATCTCCTTCAAAGGTTACGTGTGTGATTTGGACCGCCGACCGCTTGCCCTGTGTACCGGGTCGACAAAGGAATTTTGGCTTTTGCCCAACAAAAAGTTTTAACTCATCCTTGACTTTTGTGTCTAACTGCAACACATCGCCGAAGCCTAATGTCAAAAATTCACGAATCGTCATGTCGATAGTACCAAGTTCTACAATCAAAGGAATCGGCGACTTATGAATTTTCTTTTCAAGCGCACGTATCTTCTCTGGATTATTGTCCTTTGCAACGGAAGCTGCCACCCAGAACGACGTCGAAAGCTTCGACATGACAGGCTCTAAAACCAGATATGGCACGCAAAGCGTCATAAACCCTTCTACTTCTCCAATCTTAACCTGAACGGTGACAATTATGACCATGTCACTCGGCGGCACAATCTGTACAAAGCCAGGGTTTGCCTCAATTGCCTCAAGGATCGGATTGATCTCAATGACATTTGCCCAAGATTCCTTGAAAAACTCACTCGCCTTCGCGATGAATTTACGCATGACCGCCTCTTCAATTTCTGTGAGAATACGCGGTTTTAGAGAATTTTCACCTAGGCCGCCGAACACGCGATCAATATAAGCAAACGCGATGCCCGTATTGATTTCCATAATAATGTTGCCCTTCAAAGGCGGCAACGCCATAACACCAATAACGCTAGGATTGCTCAAAGACTGCAGAAACTCTTGGTAAGTGAGCTGTTCAACTGAAACGACTTCCACATTGACCATCGTCCGCAAATGGGTAGATAGGTGAGTGTTCA
>CAUUGH010000024.1:0-24655 GCA_963544755.1 uncultured Selenomonas sp.
TGACAACTGATTACAGCACAATGTCATACCGTCTGCAAACGTGGTATACGCCGGGGGCAAGTGGCGAACCCGGAACATTTGCAAAGCCGAATAGAGCATGGCGACCATGGCATATTTATGGAAGCGGACAGGCGTTTAGTAAAGAAACATCGTTAGATTATTATATTTATGTGGATGCAGGGAAGCTGATTATTGTATTGGAATATCCCACGGCAAGTAATATATGCGAACCGATTGTTACCTATTTAGGGGAGCCGGATACACGATTTACCACAGAATCACAGTCAAGAGGCGTCCTTTTTGCTGCATCCAATACCAATCAAAGGGTGTGTATCACCGATTGTCCCGATGATTTAGGGATAAAAGACGATGTGTATTTCTTGCCGACATACGCTTTACTACCCACAGTTGATCCAAATATTGCGAGAAAATATATGGTATCTCCCATATATTATGGCTCGAATGAAGAAGGGTTTAGAGGAAAACTAGATGGTATTAAGACAGTGAAATACTACACAACGCCTATTGCAAATCTTTTGCAGGGAGATACGCTTGTCACAGAACACGCAAAGTATCATTGCGTATTGCCATACGGTTTATATGAAACGCCATTCCCCGGCAAGGCTGTTTTACTGAGAATCGAGTGATCCGCATGCAGTATATAGCTACAGACATCGGGTCAATAGATGTCGGACGCAGAAAGGCAAGAGACGCCCCGGGTGTGGAGATTGAGCCGCTAGAGCAGGCGATGCGTGTCGTACGGGACGCCCCTGCGATGGAGATTGAGCCACTAGAGCAGGCGATGCGTGTCGTGCGCGATGCCCCTGCGGCAGAGATTGAGCCACTAGAGATAGCGATGCGCGTCGTACGGGACGCCCCTGTAGCAGAGATTGAGCCGCTAGAGCAGGCGATGCGTGTCGTGCGCGATGCCCCTGCGGCAGAGATTGAGCCGCTAGAGATAGCGATGCGCGTCGTGCGCGATGCCCCTGCGATAGAGATCGAGGAGGATTTTTTGGTTTGGAAGCTGAAAAAGCGCAAACGAAATAAACAAGCGTTTATCCTGTGAAGCCGCTTTCTGGCGGCTTTTGTTATGTCTGTAAGAAAGGTGGTGAAAATATGCAAGAAGAAATGACCGCACAGATCGTTTTGACGCTTGCCTCTGTCGGTGCCTCATCGCTATGCGCCTACTTGCTTTATTGCTTGCAAAGACGCGACAAGAAACGTGAAGAAGCGGAAAAAGAGCGCGAGCGGATAGAGCAAGAGCGAGAGGCGGTGAGAGAGCGCGAATCCGAGGCGCTAAGAATGGGCGTACTCGCCGTCCTGCGTGATCGTATCGTGCAGTCGGCGATCTACTTCCATGCGCGAGGATATGCCAATGCTGCACAAAAGGATAACATCAACAAGATGTACTGCGCCTATCACGCGCTCGGCGGCAACGGCACAGCGACGCACGCGCTCGAAGAAATCATGGATCTGCCATTTGAAAAAGAAGGGGGATAACCTTGCAAAATTTCATCCATGCCGAAACCATTGTCAGCATCGGACTGGTCATTAGTCTATTGCTCTCGATTGCATACGGCACCAATGAACTCAGCATGAGCATCGCGTCCGGGCTTATCGGCTACATCGGACGCGGGAAATTGGTAGAAACCGAAAGGAGAAATGACAAATGAAAGTATTTTTGAACCCCGGTCACGCACCGAACGGCAATCCCGACCCCGGAGCTTGCGGCTGCGGTCTAAGAGAAAGCGACGTGGTAAAGAGCGTCGCCGATCTCGTAGAGCATTATCTTGTAAATGCAGGAATCGAGGTTGTTGGCAATCTGCAGCATGACGACCTCGACGCTGTTACAGAGGCAGCCAACGAAAGTAATGCGGATGTCTTTATAAGCATCCACTGCAATGCCTGCAACGGAGATGCAAACGGCACAGAAGTCTGGTACTACGCCGGAAGCCACGCAGGAGAGGAACTTGCAAGCTGCATCCAAAGTCAGATCATAGATGCACTCGATATCGTAGATCGCGGCACAAAGGGAGCAAAGCCCGGAGTCAACGGCTTGTATGTTTTAAGTAATACCGATGCCGTTGCCGTCCTCGTAGAACTTGCCTTTATCGACAACGAGGACGACGCGGCGCTGCTGCGTGACAATCAGGATGACTTTGCCCGAGCGATTGCGCGAGGTGTGACGGACTACGAGCAGGGGATATGATGCAAGTTGCAAAGCATAAAAACATCCTGCTTGTTGTACTCATCATCACTGTTGTCAGTATTGCTTATGCAGTTGGCCGACAATTTGCAAAACAAAATGAACAAGAGCAGGAAAAGCCTGCTGCCCTCACGCAGGAACAGACGCAATACACCAAAACGCTGCAACAGCAACTCGACATCTCGCGCAAGAACGCCGACGAACTGCGCCGCGAGCTTGCCGCCGCACAAGCAGGAGAGCGTGCGCCTGCAGCGACATACTATGTCAACGCACCGACAGTCGAGCGGGCGGCACAGATGGTTGAAAAGCAGATCGAGGCAGACGATCCGACGTTGCCACGCACGGCGCGTGAAAAGTCTGACCGCACTGTTGTCACGCCGATCACGAAAGATAAAGACGGCAAGGAGCTGCCGCCGGATAAGCAGAAAGTCGATGTCTACAAGGTGAACTTGAGAAAAGACCATCGCGTGAAAGCGGGCGCGACGATGGTTGACGGCAAAGCATACGCCACTGTCGGTTATGAGCAGGGACGCTTTGAAGCGCTCATGCACTTTGACGGCGCGAGAATGCACGGCGCGAGTGTGATGTATAACATCGTCGAGTGGTGAAATAAAAAAAGGAAAGCATCGCGCTTCCCTGTAGCTTGTCTACAATTTGCCTACAAAAACCATGATTCGCCTGTATAATCTCTCACAAGGCTTCACGCTGAAAAGCCGCTTGTTATTTGCGTGAAGCCTTGTGTTTACTGGGTTTATGGGTAGGTGCCATACACCACAGAAACCCTATACAACCTATTGCCAGCATTTTTGTGGAGAATGTCGTTGTGGGTACACCTTGATGAACCGAGATCGATATTAAAATATGAGAGCAATTTGTTCTGTTTGTACTAACAGAGAACATAAAAAAACGCTGCTGAGAAAATGCTTTCAGCAGCGTTTTTGTGTCGTTACTTCGTTTCTATCCCCTTGACTTTCTCGCGGATGTCTTCGAGCTGTTCCTTGCTCGGGATATTCGCGATGCGGATCATGTCGAGGCAGATGTTACAGCCGGCAGCTTTTAGTTCATCTTCGATGAGCTTGATGCTTTGACCGCCCCAACCGTAAGAGCCGAAGGCGAAAGCATCGCGTCCTTTCGGCGCAAGCCCTTTGAGGTAGCAGAGGAAGCCGGCGATGGTCGGCATCATCTGATTGTTGATGGTAGGCGAACCGACGGCGAGGTAGCGGCTTGTGAGGACATCGACGACGACATCTGACATATGCTTTTTAGTGATGTCATAGTATTTGGTGGGGATGCCCTTTTCGGCGAAAGCTTCGGCAATGGTGCGTGCCATCTTTTCTGTTGAATGCCACATTGAATCAAATACGACGACTGCCGCATCCTCTAGCTCTCCTGTACTCCATTTTTGGTAGGCTTCCAAGATGTCGCGGATATGAGAGCGCCAGAGCCTTCCATGTCCTGTGGCGATCATCTCGATGTCGATGCCGGCTAGTGCTTTTAGAGCCGTTTGCGCTTGGCGCCCGTAGAGCATGAGGATATTGGCATAATATTTTTTGGCTTCTTCCATGAGAATGGCAAAGTCGACTTCATCGTCAAAAAGCTTGGATGCGGCAAAGTGTTGGCCAAAGGCGTCGTTTGAAAAGAGGATTTTTTCCTCCGGGCAGTAAGTAACCATGCTGTCAGGCCAATGCAGCATGGGCGTTGGCACAAATTTGAGCGTGCGCTTGCCGAGAGAAAGCGTATCGCCGGCTTTGACGCCGTGGTAGAAAAGTTTGCCGTAGTGAGCGGTCAAGCCCTTAAAGCCGTTCGGATCGCTCGTGTAGATTTGCGCCTTAGGGCAAATCTTTACCATCGCAGGGATAGTACCTGAGTGATCCGGCTCGACGTGGTTTGAGACGATGATGTCGATTTTACCCGGATCGATTACAGATGAGATGCGTGCTATAAGTTCATCGCTAAACGGTGCTTTCACCGTGTCAATCAGCGTGATTTTTTCGTCGAGGATGAGGTAGGCGTTGTAGCTTGAGCCGCGCCCTGTTTCGTAGCCGTGGAAGCTACGCATCGACCAGTCGATCGCGCCGACCCAGTAGATGCCTTTTTTTATTTCAGTTGCCTGCATGATATTACCACCTTTCTGCGCGAGTGGCGCACAATCATGTTTTTCGATTCTATGTATATATTGTATATCGAATAGAGAATAAATACAATATATTATTATGCATCTTATTATGCATCTATTTTTTCAAAAGCAGCGATTAAAGAGCCGCTTAGGATTTGCCCTTAAAGGGCGCCAAAGTGTGATTCGCCTTTTATGTAAGGATGTTACGCAATATTTGCAAAATGTATGTTTGTGCGTGTAGTTTACAATAAGCATTGTTCGGTGTATAATAGGCATAGTGGGTATTACCTGCATTTATGTGTTTTGTATCTTTTAATAAAAGAGGGGAGAATTTCAAAACATGAGTAAGAAAATGAAAACCATGGACGGCAACACGGCTGCCGGATATATTTCCTACGCGTTTACCGATGTTGCCGCCATCTACCCGATCACGCCGTCTTCACCGATGGCAGAGCACGTCGATGCTTTAGCTGCAAAGGGTACTAAAAACATTTTCGGTCAGAAGGTGCGCGTCATTGAGATGCAGTCGGAAGCAGGTGCTGCAGGTGCGGTACACGGTTCGTTGCAGGCAGGTGCTCTTACGACGACGTATACGGCTTCGCAGGGCTTTTTACTGATGATTCCAAACCTCTACAAGATAGCAGGTGAGCTGCTGCCGGGTGTCTTTCATGTTAGTGCCCGTGCTATTGCGACTTCTTCTCTCAATATTTTCGGAGATCAGCGAGATGTCATGTCAGCGCGTCAGACAGGCTGTGCGATGCTGTGTGAGGCGAGTGTGCAAGAAGTAATGGATCTTGCCGCTGTCGCGCATCTTGTTGCGATCAAAGGTCGCGTGCCGTTTATCAATTTCTTTGACGGTTTTAGAACATCGCACGAGATCCAAAAGATAGAGGTCATTGACTTTGCGGATCTGGCAAAATTAGTAGATCAAGATGCCTTGAAGGCATTTCGTGCGCGTGCGCTAAATCCGAATCATCCGGTCGTTCGCGGTACGGCGCAAAACCCCGACATCTACTTCCAGTCGCAAGAAGCCGCTAATAAGTATTATGAGGCGCTTCCGGCACTCGTTGAAGAAGCGATGGCAGATCTTTCAAAGATCACGGGGCGAGAGCATCATCTCTTTGACTATTACGGTGCAAAAGACGCCGAGCGCGTCATCATTGCCATGGGTTCTATCTGTCAGACGGCTGGCGAAGCGGTGGATTATCTAAATTCTAAGGGCGAAAAGGTTGGGCTTTTATCGGTACATCTTTATCGTCCGTTCTCACTTGAACACTTCTTTAAGGCTTTACCTAAGACGATCAAAAAGATCGCCGTACTTGACCGTACGAAAGAGCCGGGGGCTGTTGGCGAACCGCTTTATCTTGATGTTAAAGCTGCGTTTTATAACTCCGACATGAATCCTGTCATCGTCGGCGGTCGCTACGGTCTTGGCGGCAAGGACACGACACCTGATCATGTTCTTGCGGTATACGAAGAGCTTAAAAAAGATGCTCCCAAGCATGGCTTTACGATCGCCATCGAAGACGATGTGACGCATATGTCGCTTGCCGACTATCCGGAAGATGTAGATCTTACACCTGAAGGAACGACCGCCTGTAAGTTTTGGGGTCTTGGCTCTGATGGTACAGTCGGTGCAAATAAAAGTGCAATCAAGATCATTGGCGATAAGACCGATATGTATGCACAGGCATATTTTGCCTATGACTCGAAGAAATCGGGCGGCATCACGATGTCGCATCTGCGCTTTGGAAAATCCCCGATCAATTCGCCGTATCTCATTCACAATGCCAATTTCATATCCTGCTCACAGCAGTCATATGTGACGAAGTATGATCTTTTGGCAGGTCTAAAAAAAGGCGGCAAATTCCTTCTTAATACGGTCTGGAATGAAGAAGATCTTTCAAAGCACTTGCCTTCTTACATGAAGCGTTACATTGCTAGGAATAACATTGAATTTTACACGGTCAACGCTGTTGATATTGCTAAAGAATTGGGGCTTGGCGGCCGCTTCAACATGGTCATGCAGTCGGCGTTTTTCAAGCTGGCGAACATCATCCCCATTGACACAGCCGTAAAATACCTAAAAGATGCTGTTGCTGCATCTTATGGCAGTAAGGGACAAAACATCGTCGATATGAATAACGGCGCCATTGACAAGGGGATTGATGCGCTCCATCGCGTCAATGTTCCGCTAGATTGGGCAGATGCCGCAGATGAAAAGACCGAGGCACAAGATATTCCGGCATTTATCACGGATATTCAAAATATCATGAACCGCCAAGAAGGCGATCATCTTAAGGTTTCGCATTTTAGCGCGGATATGGTAGATGGTACATTTCCGGTTGGCGGCTCAGCGTATGAAAAGCGTGGTACGGCAATAAGTGTACCCGTGTGGAACGCTACTAAGTGCATCGGCTGCAACAAATGTTCTTACGTTTGCCCACACGCGACGATTCGCCCCATACTTACGACCGATGCGGAAAAAGATGCAGCGCCGGTGGGCTTTCCTTGGAAGCAGGTAAAGTCTATCAAAAATTATAACTTTACAATCACCGTTTCTACGATGGATTGCCTTGGCTGCGGCAACTGTGCGCAGGTCTGCCCGGCAAAAGCTCTTGATATGAAGCCGCTTGATGATGAGCTAAAAGCAGCGCAGGTATACTTTGACTATGCGGTTGATCCAAAGAAGGTCAAGACGAAGCAAAACCCGATGAAGAAAGATACTGTCATCGGGTCGCAGTTTGAAAAGCCGCTTTTGGAATTTTCCGGCGCTTGTGCAGGCTGCGGCGAAACGCCATACGCAAAGCTCATCACGCAGCTTTACGGTGATCGCATGATGATCTCAAATGCTACCGGCTGCTCGTCGATCTGGGGTGGCAGCGCACCGGCGATGCCGTATACGACAAATGAAAAGGGCTATGGACCTGCATGGGCAAATTCCCTTTTTGAAGACAACGCCGAATTTGGTCTTGGTATGTTCCTAGGCGTGCGTGCGATAAGAGATCGCATTGCAGCAGATGTTGATGCAGCTTTAGCTGACAAAAAAGGCAGTGCTGATCTGCAGGCTGCTTTGAAAGATTGGAAAGACAACATGGCAGAAGGCGAAGGAACACGAGAACGCGCCGACAAGCTGACAGAACTTCTTGCAAAGGAAAAGGAGAGCGACGAGCTTTTGAACGCCATTTACGATGCTCGTGACTACTTCGTGAAGCGTTCGCAGTGGATCTTTGGCGGCGACGGTTGGGCATATGACATTGGCTACGGTGGTGTCGATCATGTGCTAGCTTCAGGAGAAGATGTCAACATCTTCGTATTTGATACGGAAGTTTATTCAAATACTGGTGGGCAGGCATCAAAAGCTACGCCTGCGGCGGCGATTGCAGAATTTGCCGCGACAGGTAAGAAAACCAAGAAAAAAGATCTCGGCATGATGGCAATGTCTTATGGCTATGTCTATGTTGCACAGGTTAACATGGGTGCAGATCACAATCAAGTCTTAAAAGCGATCAAAGAAGCCGAAGCCTATCATGGACCGTCGCTTATCATCGCTTATGCGCCGTGCATCAATCACGGCATCCGCATCGGCATGGGCTGCAGTCAAGAAGAAGGAAAGCGTGCTAATGCCTGCGGCTACTGGGCAAACTATCGCTTTAATCCGCTGCTCGTTGAAACGGACAAGAATCCTTTTGTACTTGATTCTAAAGAGCCTGATTTTGGCAAATTCCAAGAATTTTTGCAAGGTGAAGTCCGCTACGCCTCGTTAAAGCGGAGCTTCCCCGAAGCTGCTGATGCACTTTTTGAAAAGACAGAACGCGATGCAAGGGCAAGAATTGAAGGATATAAAAAACTCGCCGGTAAGTAAATAAATCAGCGTGCAAAGAAAAACAGCCAGCGCATATGGGTGCGCTGGCTGTTTTCATATATGTACTAAAGAAGCGTTTTGCCGCTATCGATCTTTCATACTGTTGCCTTTGGGCTTGACCTCTTGTACTTTCATAGGTAGAATATATACTAGGTGATATTAATGAAATAAGAAAGCATGGATCATATCCGTACTTCTCCTAAAAAAGGAGGCTTGGCAGAAATTTTTTCTTTTCCTTCGTTAAAGAAGGAGTGTGCTTCGTGGCGGCAAGAAGTTTTGGGCGGCGCACTTACAGTGCTTTTGCTTCTTGCATCTTTGGCTGTCGTGCCTATGCTTTGGGCAAAAGTTGGTCTGCCGTTTGCCGCTGCTTATGCGTCAACACTTATTGCAGCTTTTGCAGCGACACTTTTCTTGGGGCTTTTGGCGCAGCAGCCATTGGTGGTGGCGCCTGCGCTTGGGGTAAATATTTGGCTTATCTACGGTGTAATCTACGCGTGGGGCGTGCCATGGCAAAGCGTGCTGATGGCTTCTTTTACGGCAGCGATCCTTTATTTTATTACAGTGCTGTCGCCGCTTTGGCGTATACTTTTAACGGCGCTGCCTGCGGCTATCTTGCAGGCGATGCGCGGCGGCATAGGCTTGCTCATCATCTTTATGGGACTTCAGATGGCAAAGATCGTAGTAGGCTCACCGCTGACGGTGACGATGCTCGGCAGTCTTTCTGAGCCGGCGGCTTTCGTTTCACTCGTGGGGCTTTTTACAGCACTTGCACTTTGGGCGATGGGCGTTAATCAAGCAGCATTTTGGGGTGCTTTCGTAGCTATAGTATTGGCTTTTGGTGAAGGCTTTCTCGCTTTACCTAACGATCCTTTTCTCTTGCCTGCTGCGCCATATTTAGCGGCATGGTCACTAGAAAGCAGCTATCTTTTAGAACTTTCGGGCGTTATATTGACGTTGTGGCTTATTTTTATATTTGACTCTTTTGCTATATTTACAGCACTTGGTAAAAAAGGTGAGCTGGGCGAAAGTGCAGCAAAGCGCACATTTTTCGTGATCGCTTTGGCAAATGTTGCTGCTTCTTTACTAGGGGCAGGACCTCTTGCGTTAGCAAAGGAGTCGGCGGCTGCTCGCAGTGTCGGGGCGCACACGCCTTTTGTCGCCTATGCGGCAGCTTGCTTGATCTTCTTCTTGCTTTTTATAGAGCCTGTAGCGGCGGCTGTGCTTGATTTTTCGGCGGTTTTTTCGCCGCTGTTTATCTTTTCGGGCTGTCATTTGCTTCGGGGTTTACGGCTCGATTGGCAAGAGATGTCGGAGCATACAGCGTTTTTTGCCGTACTCGTAGTGACGCCACTTTCTTTTAATCTAGCAGCAGGTTTTGGTGCAGGGCTGCTTTTTTATGTGTTTTTGGAAATTTTTGCAGGGCGTGGCAAAATGATACATCCGCTCTTATTTTTCCTTACAGGGGCGTTTTTATTTTGCATATGGTTCACTGTGATTTTGTAGGAGGAATGGCATTGAGTTTTTGTAATATTTTTCAAGGTAAGGTCGTTTTAACGACATTTGTGTTAGGGGCGGTTACATTTTCACTTCCCTTAGCGGCAGAAGCTAAACGTGTTCATGATCCGCAGGTAGAAACGAAAGTAGAAATGCGCCAAAGTGTCGAACAAGGTGTTACACAGGAAATACCGATACATGATAAAAAAAAGCAGCAGCCGCTTTCTGAGCGAATCGAAAGCATCTTAAATCCACCGACGCTAGAAAAAAAGCCCGGTGCATTTAATAAAGAAATAGTATACGCGGCGGATGCTATCTTGGGCGTAGCGATGGCGACTGAGCAACAATGTGTTGATTATCTTTTAAGCAACAATCCCTATCCGAAAATTGCCGTTTCGCCGGAGGAATTGGTTTCTTATTATTACAAAGAAGGTGCGCGTGAAGGCGTGCGTCCTGATGTCGCCTTTGCACAGGCACTAAAAGAAACGGGATTTTTCCGCTATGGCGGCACGGTAACGCCCGATCAGAATAACTATTGCGGCTTAGGCACGACGAGTACGACAGTTAAGGGTGCCTATTTTCCTTCGTCAGAGCTTGGCGTTCGCGCACATATACAGCACCTCCTGGCGTATGCTTCGACGCGCCGCCCTGTATCGCCGCTAATTGATCCGCGCTATGATCTGGTGCGTTCAAAGTATGGCGCACTTACGCTTGATAAATGGACGGATCTAAACGGGCGTTGGGCGGTGCCCGGGCATACCTACGGGCAGAGTATCCTACAGCTTTTTAGTGACATCTTGCGCCAGTGAGGACAGTTGTAAATATATGGCAGAAGGTTGAGGATTAAATTTTATGATTAGTACAAGCGGATTGACACTGCAATTTGGTAAGCGCGTGTTGTTTAAAGATGTAAATATCAAGTTTACGCATGGTAACTGCTACGGTGTTATCGGCGCAAATGGCGCTGGAAAATCCACTTTTTTGCGTGTGCTGGCGGGCGATATAGAGCCATCTAAAGGCTCAGTAGACATAACGCCGGGGGAGCGTATTGCCGTACTAAAGCAGGATCATTACGCCTTTGACGAGGTAGAGGTGCTACGCACTGTCATGCTTGGGCATGAAAAGCTGGTAGCTATTATGGATGAAAAGGACGCGCTTTATCAAAAAGAAGATTTCTCCGATGCCGATGGCATGCGAGCATCAGAATTAGAAGCAGAATTTGCCGACATGAATGGTTGGGATGCAGAGCCGGAGGCAGAAAGGCTTTTAAATGGTCTTGGTATTGAGCCGTCTAAGCATCATAAGAAAATGGCAGATCTTACGGATAAAGAAAAAGTGCGTGTACTCTTGGCGCAGGCGCTTTTTGGCAACCCTGATATTTTGCTCTTAGATGAGCCGACTAATCATCTTGATATAGACTCGATTAACTGGCTTGAAGCTTTCCTCGATGACTTTCCAAACACGGTCATTGTCGTTTCGCATGATCGCCATTTCCTGAATCAAGTATGTACCTATATCGCCGATGTGGATTTCGGCGCGATTCAGATCTATGCAGGTAACTATGATTTTTGGCTAAAGTCTAGCCAGCTCGCTTTGCAGATGGCAAAAGATCAAAACAAGAAAAAAGAAGAAAAGATCAAGGAACTGCAAGCATTTATACAGCGTTTCAGTGCCAACGCCTCAAAATCGAAGCAGGCGACGTCTAGAAAGAAACTCTTAGAAAAAATAACGCTTGATGACATCAAGCCGTCATCACGGCGCTATCCGTACATTGCCTTTTCCCCTGATCGTGAAGCCGGCGATCAGCTTTTGCAGGTAAGCGGACTTAGCAAGACGATTGACGGCGAAAAAGTGCTAAATGATGTAAGCTTTACCCTCAAAAAAGGTGATAAAGTTGCTTTCGTAGGGCCAAACTCGCTAGGAAAAACAGCTCTTTTTGAAATTCTCATGGGCAATATGAAAGCCGATGCAGGTAGCTTCAAATGGGGTGTGACGACGACGCAGGCATATTTACCTAAAGATAATAACGAGTTTTTTGATGATGTCGATCTAAACCTAGTTGACTGGCTGCGCCAGTATTCTCGCGATCAGGATGAATCATTCGTGCGCGGCTTTTTGGGTCGTATGCTTTTTTCAGGCGAAGAAAGTCAAAAACAGGCGAAGGTGCTTTCAGGCGGCGAGCGCGTGCGCTGTATGCTTTCTCGCATGATGCTTTCAGGTGCTAATGTACTGCTTTTAGATGAGCCGACAAATCATCTTGATCTTGAATCCATCACGGCACTTAACGATGGATTGATTGCATTTTCCGGCACGGAGCTTTTTATCTCGCACGATCATGAATTTATCCAAACGATTGCTAACCGTATCATCGACATCACGCCGGAAGGCATAGTAGATCGGGTGACGACATACGATGAATTTTTGGAAAATGAGGCAGTGCGCTGTCAGCTTGCAGAAAAATATGGCAAAAATGGCTAAACTACAGCTATAGCAGCAAGGCGCATAAAGCACTTTTAGGGTAGGAGGTGATGCGATGCTCGTGCAGACTATCCAAAAAGCGTGGCAAAAAGAAGATAAAGGATCGGCAAATCGTTTGCGTGAGATGCTTATAGTCTTGCGTACACACGATATTATGCATGGCATAACACCTAAGAAGCTGCGCTTAATCCTTGAAGATCTAGGCTCTACCTTCGTGAAATTTGGACAAATCATGAGTATGCGTTCAGACTTTTTGCCGCAGGAATACTGTGACGAGCTGATGAAGCTGCATACAAAATCCAAGCCTTTAGCATTTTCTGTCATTAAAAAAGTCATCGAGCAAGAGTACAAGTGTCGTTTTACACGCATCTTTTGCTCAATCGACGAAGTTGCCTTAGGCTCTGCTTCTATCGCGCAGGTGCATCGCGCCGTGCTTTTAGATGGTGAGCGCGTTGTTATTAAGGTGCAGCGTCCGGGTGTGCATGATGTCATGAGTAAGGACATCGTGCTTTTGAAGCGTGCGGCAAGCATCTTGAAGATCTTAGGGACGACATCTGATGTCATTGATTTTAGCCTGGTACTTGATGAACTTTGGTCGATCGCCAAGCAGGAGATGGATTTCATCATGGAGGCGAACCATATAGATGAGTTTCGCCATGCAAACAGAGAGGACGCCTTTATTAGCTGCCCTAAAGTATATCGCCATCTGACGACGCAGCATATTTTGGTCATGGAATATGTAGATGGTATACAAATAGACGATGTAGCGGCGTTAAAAAAAGCCGGCATAGATATAGAAAGTATCGGTAAAAAGCTTGGTGAAAATTATGTCAAGCAGCTTGTAGAAGACGGCTACTTTCATGCCGATCCGCATCCTGGTAATATTTGCGTACAGGAAAATAAAATTGTCTGGCTTGATTTAGGCATGATGGGGCGGCTTTCTAACAAAGATCGTCTGACGATCCGCAAGGCAATTTTAGCTTTAGCACAGCGAGATGCCTTTGAGATGACGGCGGCGGTGCTAGAGCTTGGCATAGCGCAAGAACGCGTTGACCATGCGCGGCTTTATCAAGATGTTGAGGCTATCATGGCAAAATATCGCGATCTGGATTTTCGCTCATTGGAAATGGGTATGCTCTCGCGACAAATAATACATATACTGCGTATGCATCACATCGCTATTGCGCCCGGCATCAGTATGTTTTGCCGAGGTGTCATGACTATTGAAGGTGTCATGCGTTTGATTTGCCCAACGGTCAATTTCGTTGAAATTTTGGCGCATAGCATGGATTTGACCTTTAAAAAAGAATTTGATTGGCGTAAAGAAGCTAGCAAGGCAAAGCGTGAGGCATACATCCTCATGCGAAAATCGCTGCAGCTTCCCGAGCAGATTTCAGACATCTTAAAAATGACGCTGCGCGGACAGGCGAAGGTCAATCTTGAACTTACAGGTGCAGACGAACCGCTAGCAAGACTAAATAAGATGATAAATAAGCTTATAATCGCGCTTTTAAGCGCAGCGCTGCTTTTAGGCTCAAGTACAATTTGCACGACGCAAATGACGCCTAAGATCATGGAGATCCCTTTCTTAGGTGTATTAGGCTACTTGGCGGCGATCATGCTTTCGGCGCGTCTTTTGTGGAATATTTTGCGCGGTCATTGATGAAATTTTTGTGTGCTGCGCTCTTTTAGTGAGACGATAGAGTAGAATAGGAGGGATTTTCATGCGTGGAATAAGAGGTGCAATTACTGTAGAAAAAGACACTAAAGACGATATATTCCAAGCAGTAAAGCTCATGGTAATGGGTATGTGCCGCACGAATAAGATTGCACCGGCAGACATTGGCGCAGCTATTTTTTCTAGCACGCCAGATCTAAAAGCTGCCTTTCCAGCTGCAGGTGCGAGATTTTTGAAGGGCTTTGATAATGTGCCGCTCTTTGACACGCTAGAGCCAGATATAGAAAATGGCTTAGCGCGCTGCATAAGAGCACTCTTGCTCGTAGATACAGAAAAGCCGCAAAGTGAGATTCGCCACATTTACTTAGGCGGCGCGATTGCGTTGCGTCCGGATCTCCAAGAAGAAGAATAAAGCGAGTATTTTTAGTTTTACGAAAAAAAGGAGTGCTTACAGCATGAAAAAGGCAATAGCTACAGATCAAGCGCCGCAGGCGATAGGTCCTTATTCGCAGGCAATTCGCACATCGGGCGGCTTTATCTTCGCATCAGGGCAAATACCACTAGATCCAACAACAGGAGAGATCGTCACAGGCGGCATCGCTGCACAGACTGAGCGCGTGCTAGAAAATCTCAAGGCAGTTTTAGAAGCCGATGAATGCTCACTAGAAGATGTCATAAAGACTACTGTTTACCTAAAAGACATTGATGATTTTGCAGCAATGAATACAGTATATGCGAAATATTTTTCCTCTTGCCCACCGGCGCGTGTTTGTGTCGAAGTAGCGCGGCTGCCGAAAGATGCTTTAATTGAGATTGAATGTGTTGCATCAGAAGGATATAATTTTTCATATTGACATAGTGGTATCAACATAAAAAAGCCGTTGAATCTTTTGATTCAGCGGCTTTTTTGTATATAAAAGTCATACTAAAAAATTACTTATAGATTTTAAGAAACAATGATAAATGCAGCCACCCATCTGCATAAATCTAGGCGACTTCATTTTATCGGTGTTTCCTTAGCCATCTATTATAGCGCATCTGTAAAAATCTGGCACTCTCATTTTCCTAGCGTTTTTTAAAACATATTTTTGCGCCAAAGGATATAAGAGGAGGCTCCGGCGATGATGGCAGCGATAAGGGCTATGGAAAGAAATGCGGTCGAGTCATTTGCTAAGGGGACAGGTACATTCATGCCAAAAAAACTTGCTATGACTGTTGGAATGGCGAGGATGATCGTCATGGCGGCGAGGAATTTCATCACGAGGTTTTGATTGTTGGAGATGATAGAAGAAAATGTATCTGCCATGCGTGCAAGAATTTTGCTGTAAAGTTCTACCATCTCACGCGCCTGCTTATTTTCAATAATGACATCTTCTAGAAGATCTTCATCTTCTTCATAGATCTTGATAATGGGCGTTAGGGCATGGTTTGAGCGTAGGCGCAAAAGTTTATCAAGTACGGCACCATTTGACCGCAGTGCCGCGCTAAAATAGGTCAAGCCCTTTTGTAATTCTAAAAGCCGCAGGATGTCGCTGTTTTCCATGGAGCGACGCAAGTTTAATTCTATTTCGTCCGAGTGTTTGCTGATCTGGCGCAGACAGCGCAGATAAAAGGTCGCAGATTTATAAAGAATCTGAAAGAGAAAACGCGTTTTTTTGAAGGTGCGAAAGATTTTAGCAGTGTTTTCATTAAATTCAGAAAGTACAGGTGTATCTTCTAAGCAGACGGTGACAAAGTAGTCTGCAGTTAAGATGATGGCAAGCGGCAGTGTGTCATAGCTATCTTGTCCGCGCATGACGGGAACATTCGTCAAGACCATGATAGAATTGTCCTCGACATCCGTATGAGAACGCTCCTCGTCATCTAGGGCAGCGCGCAGAAAGTCTAGATCTACATCTGTGAGATTACTGATGACCTTTAGTTCATAAGACGTGGGGTTGATGATGTTGATCCATGCACCTTTTTCGAGCGTTTTTAAAGTCAAGGGCTGTAAATGACCGCTTTCAAGGGATTTGAAGATCTTGAGCATGGGCAAGCTCCTTTCGTGGAAGCTGCCTTCTGTCAAGTGCTATAAGAGCATGAGAAAAAGGAAACTTCCGAGGGTTTTTAGATTTTTTATGAAACTAGGGTGATCGCCGTCCATTTTCTCACCAGCTTTCTTCATTCATTTCTGTAAAAACGATGATTCTTTTCCAATATTACTCTAGAGAAGAGGTTTCGTCAACTGTTTGTATTTTTTAGTGTGCCTTGTGCAGCTTATGATTATAATAATCCTTGAAACCTGTAAAAAAAAGCGTTAGAATATAAAACAGGTTTTAGTTTTTCCTGATTTTTTTGAAAGTGTTCCTGCAGGATATAAATATTCCGGGCGGTGAGTTCATGAATTATATATTTGATGTGGGGATAGATATTGGTTCGACGACGATCAAATTGGTTGTTCTTGATCGAAAGAAGCATATCGTGTATAAAAATTATGCGCGTCATTTTTCAGAGATCAGCGCGTCTTTGGGGGAAAATCTGGCAAGTCTTAAAAAAATCGTTGGCGCGGCAAAATTTTCCTTTGCGCTGACAGGCTCTTCAGGCATGGGCATCGCCAAGCAGGTGGGGCTGCCTTTCGTACAAGAGGTCATAGCTTGTACGGCGGCGGTGAGATCGCTTATTCCCAAAACGGATACGGTCATCGAACTTGGCGGCGAAGATGCAAAGGTGACGTATTTTGGCGATGCGCCTGAGCAGCGCATGAATGGTGTATGTGCTGGCGGCACAGGCTCTTTCATCGATCATATGGCAGCACTTTTGGCAACGGATGCAAACGGTCTAAACGCGCTTGCCGAAAAAGGGCAGCGGCTCTATACGATCGCTTCTCGCTGCGGTGTCTTTGCTAAGACCGACGTACAGTCATTGATGAACGATGGCGCAAAAAAGGCAGATATTGCCCTTTCCGTTTTGCAAGCGGTCGTCAATCAGACGATCGGCAACCTTGCACAAGGACGTCCGATTGCCGGTAATGTTGCTTTTCTTGGTGGGCCGCTGCACTTTTTGCCCGTGCTTAAAAAGCGATTTATCCAAACGCTGCGGCTTATGCCGGAAAACATCGTAGCTGCGCCACATGGCAATTACTTTGTCGCGCTAGGTGCAGCACTTTCTGAGGAAAGACAAGTAATTGACATAAGATATTTAGAAGAAAGCATCGACAAGATAGGCGATGTGGCATCAAAAAAGACGCACAAAACAGATTTTGTGCTTTTTGCAAGTACGGCAGACTACGAAGCGTTTAAGGTGCGCCACGACCGCGCGAAGGTAAAGCGCGGTGATCTGGCATCTTATAAAGGCCCTATTTACCTCGGTATTGATGCCGGCTCGACGACGACGAAGCTTGCGGCGATCGGCAAAGAACACGAGCTTCTTTATACCTCTTACGGCAGTAATCATGGCTCGCCGCTTATGACCGTCATAAAAGAGCTTAAAAAGCTCTATAGCAAGCTAAACAGCGACACATTTATAAAAGCCTCGCTTACAACCGGCTACGGTGAGGCGATTGTTAAGGCAGCGATTCATGCTGATGCCGGCGAGGTTGAAACATTTGCACATTTGCGTGCAGCGCAGGAGTTTTGTCCTAATGTCAGCTTTGTTATGGACATCGGCGGACAAGACATGAAGTGCTTCTTTGTCAAAGATGGCAGCGTCGGCAACATCACGCTCAATGAGGCGTGCTCGGCTGGCTGCGGCTCTTTTATTGAAAACTTCGCGCAAGGACTCAATATGACGGCAGGGGATTTTGCCGCTAAGGCGATAGCGTCGAAGGCTCCTGTTGCTCTTGGCACGCGTTGTACGGTTTTTATGAATTCTAAGGTCAAGCAGGCGCAAAAAGATGGCGCGGCGATCAGCGATATATCGGCAGGTATTGCCGTTTCCGTTGTTAAGAATATGCTTTTTAAGGTCATGCAGCTTAAAGATGTCAAAGAGCTTGGCGATCATATTGTCGTGCAGGGCGGTACTTTTTATAATGATGCGGTACTGCGTTCACTGGAAATGCTCATTGAGCGTGATGTTGTGCGTCCTGATATTTCCGGGCTAATGGGAGCTTACGGTGCAGCACTTTTAGCTAAAGAAGAAGAAAAAGATCATTCTTCGCTGCTTTTTGCCGATGCTTTGGAAAAATTTTCCGTCACAACGAGTTCGTATCGCTGCAAGCATTGTACCAATCAATGCCTGATCACCATGCAAAAGTTTGGCGACGGCGGCAAATATTGCACAGGCAACCGCTGTGAGCGCGGCATAGGTAAAGAAAAGCGCAAGACACCGTTAGTGGCGAATATTTACGACTATAAGTACGAGCGTCTTTTTTCCTACTACAAGCCGCTTACGGGCGAAAGTGCGCCGCGTGGCAGGATCGGTTTGACGCGTGGTCTTAACATGTATGAGGACTATCCATTTTGGTTTACCTTTTTCACCCAGCTTGGCTATGAAGTCGTGTTGTCTGAAAAATCTTCAGTATCACTTTATTATAAGGGCATGGCGACAGTGCCGTCGGACTCTATTTGTTATCCGGCAAAGCTCGTGCATGGGCATATTATGGATCTGGTAGAAAAGGGGCTAAGAAAGATTTTCTATCCGTGTATTCCTTATAATATCGTAGAAGAAAAACATCCAAGCGATCATCACTATAATTGTCCTGTCGTCGCCTCTTATGCAGAAAACATCCGTGCTAACATGGACATCTTGCGTGAGAAAAACATTGACTTTTTGCAGCCATTTTTACCTTTTGACAATAAAAAACGCATGGTCGAGCGGCTTTTTGCAGAGCTTGGCGAAAGAGAAAAGCTCTCTAAGGGCGAAATAAAAGATGCAGTAGCCGCAGCGTATAAAGAGCTTGAGCGCTATAAAAAAGACGTGTGCGACTACGGGCGTGCTATCTTACAAGAGATCGAGCAAAAAGAGCAGCCTGCTGTTATGCTGGTTGGGCGACCATACCACATCGATCCTGAGATTCATCATGGCATATCAGACATGATCGCCTCATACGGGCTTGCCATCTTATCTGAAGATTGCGTATATCCTTTGCCCGTTCAAGGCGCAGGGCTTCACATCGTCAATCAGTGGAGCTATCATGCGCGTCTTTATCATGCAGCGCATTTTGTCGCTGAGCATAAATATCTGACGCTTATCCAGCTGAGCTCTTTTGGCTGCGGACTTGATGCCATAACTACAGGACAGGTGCAGTCGATCCTTGAAAGATGCAAGCAAATCTACACAATGATAAAACTTGACGAGGTAAGTAACCTCGGCGCGGCGCGCATACGTCTGCGTTCGCTGCTAGCCGCTTTGGCGCGCCGCAAGAAGCTGCCATTTACGCCGTCTACTATGCCGGAGCGACCGCACTTTACCAAAGAGTGCCGCCGTAAGCATACGATTTTAGCACCACAGCTTGCACCGATTCATTTTAGTTTCGTGCGCCCCGTGCTTAAAAAGCATGGCTACAATGTAGTCGTGCCGCCTTTGCCGGATAAGGCGGCGATAGATCTCGGGCTGCGCTATGTAAATAACGATATGTGCTATCCTGCGATCATTATCATTGGGCAGTTGCTTGCTGCACTTAAAACAGGCAGCTACGATATAGACAACACATCGATCTTGCTGTTTCAGACCTGTGGACCATGTCGTGCGACAAATTATATGGCGCTGATGCGCCAAGCATTAAAATATGCAGGCTATCCCAAGGTGCCTGTATTTGCCTGCCGAGGGCTGGAAACGGATGCTTTTTCGCTAAGTAAAAGTTGCTTCATTGATGCTATCAAGGCATTTATTTACGGCGATCTCTTGCAAAAATTGCAAAATGCTACCTTGCCTTATGAAAAGGAAAAAGGCGCGAGTGCAAATCTTTACGAAGTGTGGCATAAAAAATGCATTTTAGAACTCATGGACGGCAGCTATTTCAAATTTTCAAGAAACATCAAGCAGATGGTGCAAGACTTCGATGCTTTGCCGCTCAGCAAGGGACTTTGGAAGCCGAAAGTCGGCATTGTTGGTGAGATTTTAGTAAAGTATCATCCCGTAGCGAACAATCAGATTGAAAAAGTCTTGATAGAAGAAGGCGCAGAAGTCGTCATGCCTGATTTTGCAGATTTTTTTCTTTATATGGCGTACGATGCTATCGTTGAGCGTGAGCTTTTTTCAGGTACTTTTAAGGATAAAATATTTTCGCAAATGTTTATTAGCCTTGTCGAATTTTTCCGCCGCCCCCTGCGTAAAGCTCTGAAAAACAGCCGTCACTTCGAGCCGCCGAAAAAAATTGGCGAAATAGCAAAACTTGCCAAGCAGTATGTGTCGCTAGGCAACATGGCTGGCGAAGGTTGGTTTCTTACAGGCGAAATGGTAAAACTCATCTGTGAGGGCGTACAAAATGTTGTTTGTTTGCAGCCTTTTGGCTGCTTGCCGAACCACATCACAGGTAAAGGCATAATCCATCGTCTGCGAAGCGATTATAAAGGCGCAAATATCGTAGCCATCGACTGTGATGCAGGATCGTCAGAGGTAAATCAACTCAATCGCATCAAGCTGATGCTGGCAATCGCTAAGGAGCGTCTGGCAAAAGAACGTACCATTTTAGCACCTACTGTCGCGGCAGACGGCTCATGAGGAGATTTGTTATGCTATTGCAAAAAAAGTATAAGGCGCTGACAGCGCTTGCAGTTAGCAGTGGCGGTGCGCTTGCCGTCTTGCCATTACTTGGCAGCGGCTTTTTCTGGGATCTCTTAGAGGCGGCGTTTCTTGCCTCAACGATTGGCGGACTTGCCGATTGGTTTGCGGTCACGGCAATTTTCAAAAAGCCCCTGGGCATAGCGTATCGCACCGATATTTTACGCAAAAATCGCACGCGTATCATGCACGCGCTCGTCGATTATACAGCAAACGATCTCTTGAGCGCAGCAAACATCATGAGCGTCGTGCAAAAGATCGATATGGCAAATATGCTTTCCGGCTATCTTGTAGATCGCGCCGGGCGCAACAAGCTAAAAGACATCGCCTTTAGCATACTCTCACTAGCGGCAAAAACGATGGATACCGCCCATATCGCCGAGCGCATCTATCCGGCTATATGCGAAAATCTAAAAGGCTTCCCACTAGAAAAAATGCTGCTGCGTTTTTTTGATATGCTTGCTGAGGAGAAAAACAGCGCCTACATTTTGCGTGCGTTACTAAACGTCGCGCACCGTATACTCCATGATGTATATGTGCAGGATATACTTTTGGAAAATATCCGTAAAGTGCGTGAAAACTACGAACAACAAGCACCGCTAAGAGCAATGGCAATTCAGATGCTAGGTTTAAGCGATGAGCGACTGCGCGACATTGTCGTAAAGCACATAGATGACTATATCAGCGACTTATTAAAGGGAGAAGCAGAAGCCTATGGGCGTTTACTTACAGCTTTTCGCGAACGCTGCCGCTTGTTAGGGGAAAATCCTTCCCTAAAAGAAGCACTTGCCGTATGCAAAGAAAGGTATTTTGAGCAAATTGATCTTTTAGAGCAGCTTGCTAGCTGGCTTGAGCGTAATATCAAAGGCGAAAAGCCTTTTTGGCGTGAACCGCTTTTCGTGCTTTTAGATGCTAAGATCGATGAGTTTATTGAAAAGGAGAGTTTGCAGCGGCGCGGCGATGCCATGTGCAAAAAATTTCTTGAAGCAGAGCTTTACAAACATCATGCAGTGATCACGCAAATGATTCAAGAGCATTTAGAAGCTTTTTCTGATGACGAGCTTGTAGCCTTTATCGAAAGTCGCATAGAAGATGATTTGCAGATAATCCGCATCAATGGCTCTTTGGTCGGGGGAATCGCCGGGATGCTGCTCTTTTTAGTCACCTACTTTGTAGAAAAGGTGGTGGGCTGATGTTTTGGAGTTCGTGGAACCGAGCAGATAAGACGCTTTTTGCCACCGCCGTTATTTTCGTTGCAGCGCTCTTTTTGCTACTCGTCTATCCGACAAATCTTTTTGCACGCGGCTTTCTCGCCTGTGCTGATGCGGCACTTGTCGGCGGCATCGCCGATTGGTTTGCCGTGACCGCGCTTTTTAGAAAGCCACTTGGCTTTTCTTGGCACACGGCGCTTTTGCCGCGCCGTCGCGAAGCTTTCGTAGAGGCATCAGTCACGCTCGTACAAAGAGAAATTTTCTCGCGTCAAAAGCTCTTTCAAGCACTAAAAAATATCGATCTGGCTGCACGTCTGCTAGATGTCTTGCGAGATAAGACGCTACAGGAAAAAATTGTAGCTACATCTTTACATTATATGCGCTGCTATGTTGGGCATATTGACTTTAAGCAACAGACAAAAGCCCTTGCTGCTAAGATACGCTTGGAACTAGCGCAGAAAGAACCGGCAGAAATCTTCACTTTGCTAGGTCAGTGGCTGCGCGACAAAGAGCAAGATCATGCACTCGTTGGCAAACTTTCTAAATTTCTCTCTCAAAAGGTTGCAGCGCCAGAATTTACACAAAAGGTTGAGTCTTTACTAACTAGCTATGTCGAAGAAAATACCAAGGGCACTTTAAGCAGTCTTTTTCTAAATATCGGTAAATCTACCAATGTCTTGAACATTCCTGACATCATGACCCTAGTGCGTCAGCAAGCTCTAGAGGATCTAAGCGAGCTGGCAAAAAAAGATTCACCGCTACAGCAAAAAATTCTTGCGCTATGCTATGAAAAAGCAGAAGAACTCTCCAAAGATGCGGATTTTTTGGCGTTTTTTAGAAAAATACTCGATGAACTGCTGCAAGGTTTGCCGCTAGAAGAAGCGATCGAAAAAAGTATTACACTCTTTCAAAAGCACTTTTTTATGACGCAGCACACAAAAAAATTAGATACCGTATCTTTCATGCTGCACGAAAAAATTACCGCTGTCATGGTCGAAGAACTACAGCGCGTACTTGTACTTATCGGCAAAGATGCGAAGATAAAAAGCGCACTTAAGCAGCTTCTTTATGATATGGCGGCTCGTTTAGCATTAAAAGCGCAAGAAATCATCGCAGTCGTAGTGCGCGACGCACTTGCGCGTCTAACTGATGAACAGCTAAATCATCTTGTCTATGACAAGCTAGAGCCTGATCTATTATGGATTCGCATGAACGGCTCTATCGTTGGCGCAGCACTAGGGCTTATAATCTTCGTGCTTTTGCAGCTGGTTCATTAAAAACTATGGGGTGGTTTTGTGAAAAAAGAGATAAAAAAGATAGCTGGAACTTTGCTGCTTATCGCCACCGTTTGTGCAAGCGGCAATGCTTCGGCGGCATCTTTGGCAGATGATGCACTAGCTCGCACAGTAGGCACGTTTACACCGGCAGAGCCTACGGCATTTGTAAAAGAGCAAGAAGAATATGCTGAGCAAGAGGCTGTAGCGTCAAAAGAACAAGAGCAAACGAGCGATCTTATTTTGCCAGAAACACCGGAACAAACACTTGCAGTAGATCCAAATGCCTTGCAAGAGCCTAAAAAAGCGGTGCCCAAAAAAACGCTACCGGAAGAAAACGCCGGACAATCACCTGATTTTATGGCTATTCAACGAGGAATTGCCAGCTATCAAAAAAATGATTTAAAAGCAGCTTATAGCGAATTTACGAAAGCTATTGAACTAAACAATGAAAATCCGACAGCATTCGTCAATCGCGGTATTGTGCTGCGCGAGATGGAACGCTACGAAGATTCAGAGGCAGATTTTCGCATGGCTAAGACTTTTGATGCTCAAAATGCACTCATTGAATTTGAAATGGGGCTTACCGCGCTTGCTCAAAATGACGAAAATGCGGCGCTTGCACATATGAATAAAGCCCTCGTGCTCCAGCCGGATGAGACAGGAACGCAGCTTTATCGGGCATCCTTGCTTTATCGCTTAGGGCGTTTAGATGATGCTATTGCTGACTATACACAGATTATTGAAAAAGCCGACGACATCATAAAGACCCAAGCATACATTGAGCGCGGTCTGGCAAAAGAGCAAAAAGAAGCCTTTGCTGACGCTGCGGCAGATTATACGGCGGCGCTAGCACTACAAAAGGAAAATATCTGGGCATTGAACTGTCGCGCTTCTTGCTTGGAGCGATTGGGAAAATACGAAGAAGCTGCTGTAGATTTTACGCATCTTTTAGAAATTGTACCAAAAGAAGAGGCATCGATCCTTTACTTCAAACGTGCTAACAGCTATCGTGTATGTCAGCGGCTTAATGATGCAGTCGCCGACTATACACGCGCCTTGGAAAACGCTACAGACGCTCTTCCAATATATATTGAGCGAGCCATTTCCTATCGTCTTTTAGATCAAAACGAAGAAGCACTTTTAGATATTGAGCGAGCATTGTTAATTGAGCCGCAAAACGCGGATCTGCTCAATCTGCGTGCGATTGAAAAAATAAAACTAAGCGATCTAAAAGGAGCCTTAGCAGACTTAGATACAGCGATTGCGCTCAATCCGAAAAAAGCAGCCTTCTTGGGAAATCGTGCAGCAGTCTTTGCAACGATGGGCGAAAAAGCAAAAGCTATTGCCGACTACACGGCAGCTCTTCGCTTAGAGCCTAAAAATGCTGACTTTTACTATCGGCGCGGCGGTCTTTATCACTTGTCGGGGCAAATTGCAGAAGCCAAGCAAGACTACAAAGAAGCAACAGCCATCAAGCCGGATCTGCCGGCTTATTAATGACGCAAAGAAAGCTACTCAAATAACGCGTCTATAAAAATAAAGGCGGTTCGCAGACATTTTGAGTCAGCGAACCGCCTTTATGGTCGCCGAATAGGCATGATAAATCCCCCAGTTCAACTGGGGGTAGAGAA